>NZ_JBBCYT010000045.1:0-220 GCF_037144715.1 Arthrobacter sp. USHLN218 | reverse complement strand
GACCTGTGAAGCTGACCGGTACTAATAGGCCGATAACTTACACCACAAACAAACTGTGCTACGCGTCCGCTATGTGGTTCCCAGACAACAACCACCGTCCAGGGAACACAAACAACTGAATAACGTCCAGTCACCACGCAGGGAACTGGCCGTAACCCGCACACTTCACACCCCACCCGCACCACGGGTACAGGGGGCGTGAGAACGAGTTACGGCGGTC
>NZ_JBBCYT010000044.1:0-223 GCF_037144715.1 Arthrobacter sp. USHLN218 | reverse complement strand
CTTCTCCACCCACGAGAAGCACAACATCATCCAGATCTGCGACAAGATGGGCGCCCTGCGCATGTCCGACCGGATCGAGCGCGGCCCCGGCCGGCACGGCGTCTCCAACGCATTCTACCTGTACATCCTGGACCCGGACGGCCACCGCGTGGAGATCTACACCCAGGACTACTACACCGGCGACCCGGACAACCCCGTCATCACCTGGGACGTCCACGACAAC
>NZ_JBBCYT010000043.1:0-223 GCF_037144715.1 Arthrobacter sp. USHLN218 | reverse complement strand
TTCCACCGAGGCGGTGACGTCCTTGCCGGACTCGACCACGCTGGGCAGGTAGAGCCAGTCGCACTCGACGATGGTGCGGTCCGCCGCGAGCGGGAACATCCGGTGGATGATCACGTGGTCCGGGACCAGGTTCACGAACACGGTGGGCTTGATCGTGATCGCGTAGTAGCGCCGGTCCTGGTCCTCGCCGACGCCGGGGATGACGTCCAGGCCCTCGGACCCG
>NZ_JBBCYT010000042.1:0-223 GCF_037144715.1 Arthrobacter sp. USHLN218 | reverse complement strand
CGCCGAAAAGACCCTGGTCGCCGCCGGCCAGTGCACCAAGGTCGACGCCGACGCCGACCCCGCCGCCGTCGGCCTGCTCGGCTGCGGCGTCATGGCCGGCATCGGCGCCGCGATCAACACCGGCGACGTCAAACGCGGCGAATCCGTCGCCGTGATCGGCTGCGGCGGCGTCGGCATCGCCGCCATCGCCGGCGCCAAACTCGCCGGAGCGACCACGATCATC
>NZ_JBBCYT010000041.1:0-223 GCF_037144715.1 Arthrobacter sp. USHLN218 | reverse complement strand
CATGGGGAAGTCCCGGGAGGGGAGGCAGTCGCCGTACCAGGAGGACTTCAGGGCGCCGCCGCGGCCGAAGACGTCGAGCAGGGGCAGTTCGAGGGTCATGTCCGGGGTGGGCACGCCGACGAGGACGACGCGGCCGGCGAGGTCGCGGGCGTAGAAGGCCTGCTTGTAGGTTTCGGGGCGGCCGACGGCCTCGATCACGACGTCGGCGCCGTTGCCGCCGGTC
>NZ_JBBCYT010000040.1:0-223 GCF_037144715.1 Arthrobacter sp. USHLN218 | reverse complement strand
GACGTCGCCCAGGCGCTCCTCGATCGCGCCCATGACGTCTTCTTCGAAGGACGGCGGCTCCTCCGCCAGGCAGACCCAGACATAGCCCAGGTACTCGCGGATGTGGACCTTAGCCAGGCCGTACTCGTTCCGGTCGATGTCCGGCATCTTGGTCAGGTTCGGCGCGGCGATGAGCTTGCCCTCGAAGTCATAGGTCCAGGCATGGTACGGGCACTGGAAGGAA
>NZ_JBBCYT010000039.1:0-223 GCF_037144715.1 Arthrobacter sp. USHLN218 | reverse complement strand
CACCCCGCGGTGCCGGCAGATGTTGTAGAACGCGCGGATCCCGCCCTTGCGCGTCCGGCTGATCAGCACGGACTCCCGCCCGATCTGCACCGTCTTCCACGCCCCCGCCTTATCCAGATCGGACGAACGGATCGCGCAGAACCACATCTGCTCGAAAATCCGCTCCTGCTCCGCACGGAAAATCGCGGCATCCGTATACGTGTGCCCGGGCAGCGTAGCAATC
>NZ_JBBCYT010000038.1:0-223 GCF_037144715.1 Arthrobacter sp. USHLN218 | reverse complement strand
CACGCATCCGGACAAACCGGACCCGGGTTCACAAAAATTGCGTCATTTATAAGATGCTCGCGTCCACTATGTAGTTCTCAAACAACAACCCCGTCACCCCCGGACAAACCACCCCGCGGACCAGACCCGAAAGCCCCGCCCGCAAACAATGATCCCCGGCCGGCGCGGGAACACCAGAAGCCACAGGCCCCCGCTCCCCTACGCACTGCGCAGAAAATAAGGT
>NZ_JBBCYT010000037.1:0-223 GCF_037144715.1 Arthrobacter sp. USHLN218 | reverse complement strand
GGCGGACCGTGACTTCCAAAGCGGTTTGACGCCGGCTCAGCAGCTCGTGCCCCAACCGATGCGCCGCGCCGTCCCCCGCGGTGTGCGCCTCAAGCCGCACAGGCGACGCCCTTGGTCAGGCAAGGTGGCCCGGCAAGCCAGCAGCAGACAATCGGATTCGACGCGCTGACGCGTCACTTCAAGCCCGAGTTCCTCGAGCCGGCAGAAAGTGGCCAGGTCAACG
>NZ_JBBCYT010000036.1:0-223 GCF_037144715.1 Arthrobacter sp. USHLN218 | reverse complement strand
CCCCCCCCCCCCCCCCCCCCCCCCCCCCCCCCCCCCCCCCCCCCCCCCCCCCCCCCCCCCCCCCCCCCCCCCCCCCCCCCCCCCCCCCCCCCCCCCCCCCCCCCCCCCCCCACCCCCCCCCCCCCCCCCCCCCCCCCCCCCCCCCCCCCCCCCCCCCCCCCCCCCCCCCCCCCCCCCCCCCCCCCCCCCCCCCCCCCCCCCCCCCCCCCCCCCCCCCCCCCCC
>NZ_JBBCYT010000035.1:0-224 GCF_037144715.1 Arthrobacter sp. USHLN218 | reverse complement strand
ACCTTATTTTCTGCGCAGTGCGTAGGGGAGCGGGGGCCTGTGGCTTCTGGTGTTCCCGCGCCGGCCGGGGATCATTGTTTGCGGGCGGGGCTTTCGGGTCTGGTCCGCGGGCATGGTTTGTCCGGGGGTGACGGGGTTGTTGTTTGAGAACTACATAGTGGACGCGAGCATCTTATAAATGACGCAATTTTTGTGAACCCGGGTCCGGTTTGTCCGGATGCGTG
>NZ_JBBCYT010000034.1:0-225 GCF_037144715.1 Arthrobacter sp. USHLN218 | reverse complement strand
AAGCCCCTGACACGGCTCCGGACGCGCCCGTGGAAAACCCGTCTGCCTCCCATCCGGATGTCTCCGATACGCCTCCCGCGGCCCCGTTCTCCCTGGATCCGGCTGTCTCCGATACGCCTCCTGCTGCTCCGTCTGCCTCGGCGCCGCCCTCTCCTGGTCCGGATGGTTCCGCCGGTGCACCCAGGCCTGCCCGACCGGGTAAGGTGTCCCCGGCCGGCAGGAATC
>NZ_JBBCYT010000033.1:0-236 GCF_037144715.1 Arthrobacter sp. USHLN218 | reverse complement strand
GCGCGCACTTCCCGGGTACGGTGGCGGCGTTGGGTGAGGGGCGGGTGGATCTGGGCCGGGCGACCGTGATCGTGCGCGGCTCCCGCGACCTGCCCGCCGCGGTATTGGGCGAGTATGAGCAGGCAGTGCTGCCCGGGGCGGAGCACGTGGTCCGCGAGACCGTGCAGGACCGCGCCCGGGCGGCCCGGCACCGGCTGCACCCGCAGACCCTTCAGGAGCGGCATGCCCGGGCGATG
>NZ_JBBCYT010000032.1:0-251 GCF_037144715.1 Arthrobacter sp. USHLN218 | reverse complement strand
AAAACATCGCAGCACACCACGGGGGTGGCACACCACGACACAATCTCAACCAACAAAAAAATTGGTATCAACAAACTTGGCACACTATTGAGTTCTCAAACAACAGGAGCACCCGGCACCAGCAAAAACCCCTCAAGGGCCCCCGCATCGCTCCGGAGCAACTTTTCTAACTTACCCGATCCACCGGCACTTCGCAAACCGGCCGTTCCCGACCCGATCCACCCACCGGCATCACGCCCCACCCCCAACCC
>NZ_JBBCYT010000031.1:0-267 GCF_037144715.1 Arthrobacter sp. USHLN218 | reverse complement strand
ACATCCGCGAGTACCTGGGCTATGTCTGGGTCTGCCTGGCGGAGGAGCCGCCGTCCTTCGAAGAAGACGTCATGGGCGCGATCGAGGAGCGCCTGGGCGACGTCCACGCGGTCGACGGCTACGACGTGGCGAACCTGAAGGTCGGCCGGCGGATCCGGTACGACGTGAAGGCCAACTGGAAGCTCATCATCGAGAACTTCATGGAGTGCTACCACTGCGCGACCATCCACCCGGAGCTGACCGAGGTGCTGCCGGAGTTCGCCGACG
>NZ_JBBCYT010000030.1:0-272 GCF_037144715.1 Arthrobacter sp. USHLN218 | reverse complement strand
TGATCGGCTGCGGCGGCGTCGGCATCGCCGCCATCGCCGGCGCCAAACTCGCCGGAGCGACCACGATCATCGCCGTCGACATCGATGACAACAAGATCGACATGGCCAAACAGCTCGGCGCCACCCACGGCGTCAACTCCCGCCAGACCGACCCGGTCGACGCCATCCAGGCGCTGACCGGCGGCAACGGCGCCGACGTCGTGATCGAGGCCGTCGGCCGCCCCGAAACCTACAAGCAGGCCTTCTACGCCCGCGACCTCGCCGGCCGCGTC
>NZ_JBBCYT010000029.1:0-292 GCF_037144715.1 Arthrobacter sp. USHLN218 | reverse complement strand
CGGCTCCATGGGCTACTCGATCCCCTCCGCCGTCGCCGCCTCGCTGGCCCATCCCGGCCGCCGCGTCGTGACCATCGCCGGTGACGGCGAGTTCCTCATGAACGGCCAGGAACTGGCCACCGCCGCCCAGTACGGCGCCACCCCGCTGGTCATCGTGATGGACAACCAGGAATACGGCACCATCCGCACGCACCAGGAGCGCCACTACCCCGAGCGGATCTCCGGCACCCAGCTGAAGAACCCGGACTTCGCCCTGATGGCGCAGGCCTTCGGCGGCTTCGGCGTCCGCGTC
>NZ_JBBCYT010000028.1:0-397 GCF_037144715.1 Arthrobacter sp. USHLN218 | reverse complement strand
ATTCCGGACAAGCGGCGGGCCTTCGCCTACGACGCGCTCTCCTACAACTCCTCGGCCGTCGGCGGGCCCGCCCTCGTCGCCATCATGGTGCTGTTCGTGCCGGCCCCGGCCGCGCTCTGGATGCTCTCGGCCGCGGCGGCCCTCGGCGCGGTGAGCGCGGTCGTGATCCGGCGCCCGTCCCACACCGCCCCCGGCGGTTCCGTCTGGCAATCCGTGAAGGCCGGCCTGCAGCAGATCGTCGGCAACCGGCGCCTGGCCGTGGTGACCGGCGCCTCCACCCTCACCCAGCTCGGCCAGGGCGGACTGGCCATCGCCGCCGTCGCGCTCTCGATCGAACGCATCGGCTCGGCCGCCGAGGGCGCCGTCCTCGTCACCGCCTTCGCCGTCGGCAGCCTGG
>NZ_JBBCYT010000027.1:0-398 GCF_037144715.1 Arthrobacter sp. USHLN218 | reverse complement strand
CCGCTGGGCTTCCCCTACGAGTTCTTCCACGAGACCGAGCACGTCGAGCGCCTGCACATGCGCTACGACCTCTACTCCGCCGGCGAACTCGTCCGCCTGGACCACTTCAACCAGGTCACCCCCGATGTCCCGCGCGGCCGCAAGTACCTCGAAGACCTCGGCTTCCGCGTGACCGAGGACATCAAGGACGCCGAGGGCACCACCTACGCCGCCTGGATGCACCGCAAGGGCACCGTCCACGACACCGCCCTGACCGGCGGCAACGGCCCGCGCATGCACCACGTCGCCTTCTCCACCCACGAGAAGCACAACATCATCCAGATCTGCGACAAGATGGGCGCCCTGCGCATGTCCGACCGGATCGAGCGCGGCCCCGGCCGGCACGGCGTCTCCAACGC
>NZ_JBBCYT010000026.1:0-400 GCF_037144715.1 Arthrobacter sp. USHLN218 | reverse complement strand
GGCCAGTTCCGGGACCAGGGATTTCTGCGACTGGTGCAGGTGCGCGGCCAGTTCCCGCACCGTGCCCCGGTCATAGCCCTCCGCACCCATCAGCGGGGACCCGGGCTCGGTCCGGCGGGACGCGAACTCGCCCAAACCCCGGACACGCAGCCCCTGCCAGGACGCGGTCACCTTCTCCACCGCGGCCAGGTACTCCAGCAGCACCCCGTCCGCCAACCCCGCCGGGTCCTGCCGGGCCAGCACGGCGGCCAGGTCCGCCGGTGCGATGTCCCGCCAGGCCTGGAACCACTCCACCGGCCCGTGCTCCACCAGCGCCGGCGGCTTCGGCTTGGCTGCTTCCCTGGCCTGCTCCCGCTTCGCCCGCTGCGCCGGCGACAACGCCCAATCCGGCACCCCATCC
>NZ_JBBCYT010000025.1:0-424 GCF_037144715.1 Arthrobacter sp. USHLN218 | reverse complement strand
CTCGGGGTCCACGCCCTTCAGCTCGGTGACCTCGGATTTGAAGATCCGCATCGACTGGCCCAGGCTGCGGGCTATGCCTGGCAGTTTGGGGGCGCCGAACAGCAGCAGGAGCACTACCAGCAGGATGACCAGCACCATGGGGTTATCGAACAATCGAGCCATCGCAGGATCCCTTTCGTCCGCGGAAGCGGATCAGCGCTGCGCGGCGAACATGCGGTCGAATTCCTCGATCGCGGTTTGGGCCGAGCGGACGGAGCCTTCCATCCAGTGCCCGGGACCACCCCTGAGGTCAACGGCATGAACAGCCCTTCACCGTGGTCATCGTGGGGCTGGGCTGACGCCTGTTCCCGGGATCGCCGGTTCCCGTGCGGGTCAGGCGAGGTCACCGAGGACCTCGTTGAGGGCCTCGGTGGAGGAGGGGTGA
>NZ_JBBCYT010000024.1:0-461 GCF_037144715.1 Arthrobacter sp. USHLN218 | reverse complement strand
CTCGGTGGAACTGTTCCACCGGGTGAACATGCAGGACTTCGACGCCTGCGAACGCTGCCAGCCGGCGATGGCCTCCAAGGTCTACTCCAAGGGCGGCGTGCTCGTCCCCAGTGAGCACCACATCAGTGCCTTCCACCAGTGGGTACACGGCAAGGTCGGCGACGTCCAGCGCACCGGCGAAGACCTGCTCGGCCTCACCCCGGACACCGCACCCCTGGAAGAACGCGCCCGGACCGTCGTGGGCTAAGACCTATCCGGCGGACCGCCAACGATTCCCACCGGCTGCCCGGCCCGCTTGATGACTTCAGGCGGGCCGGGCAGCCGCCAGCCAACAGAATTTCCCCGGGTATGAAAGGAACTGCCCCCAGCATGGTTCATAAGGTCAAGGCCGTTGTTGCCAAAGAGAAGAATGCCCCGGTCAGCATCGAGACGATCCTCGTCCCGGACCCGGGCCCGGGCGA
>NZ_JBBCYT010000023.1:0-475 GCF_037144715.1 Arthrobacter sp. USHLN218 | reverse complement strand
CGTGGTCATCGTGGGGCTGGGCTGACGCCTGTTCCCGGGATCGCCGGTTCCCGTGCGGGTCAGGCGAGGTCACCGAGGACCTCGTTGAGGGCCTCGGTGGAGGAGGGGTGAGTGTAGATCCCGTCGCGCAGCTGGCTGGCCGTGATGCCGTGGCGCATGGCCATGGCGAGGAGGTTGATCACCTCCTGGGATTCGACGTGCATCAGCGCCGCCCCGAGCACCTGGTCGGTGACCGCGTCGACGACGACCTTCACGATCCCGCGCGGGTCGTTCTCGATTTTGGGCCGGGGCATCGCGGCGATCTTCGCGACCTGCTTGGCCGCGACCTTCACCTCGTGCCCGGCTTCCCTGGCCTCGTTCTCGGTGAGACCGACCCTGGCCAGGGGAGGGGTGAGGAAGATCGTGTACGGCACGGCCACCCGGTCGGTCGTGGTGCGGGTACCGGTGCCGGTGTCGGTCAGCTGGTCCGCGACGA
>NZ_JBBCYT010000022.1:0-493 GCF_037144715.1 Arthrobacter sp. USHLN218 | reverse complement strand
CGCCTCCTGCTGCTCCGTCTGCCTCGGCGCCGCCCTCTCCTGGTCCGGATGGTTCCGCCGGTGCACCCAGGCCTGCCCGACCGGGTAAGGTGTCCCCGGCCGGCAGGAATCAGGACGGCGTCACGGCACCGACCGGCGATCCCGATGACCGGGCCGGCAATGACTCCAGCCCCGAGTCTGCCGCTCCCGGGTCTGAGGTCCCTGGGCCCGCTGCCGCGCCGGAGCACCCGGAGGCTTCCCCTGCTTCCGGCTCTGCCCCGGTCGTTCCCGCGCCGGAGGACGCGCCTGCTGAGCCGGATGGCGCGGCGGCGGATTCCGCTGCGGCGGAGCCGGTTTCCGCTGATCCCGAGGCTGTCTTCGGGCCGCCGGCGGATGGGGGCGGGGATGGGGTGCCGGATTGGGCGTTGTCGCCGGCGCAGCGGGCGAAGCGGGAGCAGGCCAGGGAAGCAGCCAAGCCGAAGCCGCCGGCGCTGGTGGAGCACGGGCCGGTGGA
>NZ_JBBCYT010000021.1:0-531 GCF_037144715.1 Arthrobacter sp. USHLN218 | reverse complement strand
GCGGCGCCGATGCCGGCCATGACGCCGCAGCCGAGCAGGCCGACGGCGGCGGGGTCGGCGTCGGCGTCGACCTTGGTGCACTGGCCGGCGGCGACCAGGGTCTTTTCGGCGAACGCGCCGATGCCCAGGGCGGGTGAGAGTTCGGTGCCGTCTTCGAGGGTCATTTTTTGGGTGGCGTTGTGGGTGTTGAAGCAGTACTGCGGCTGGCCCTTGGCGCAGGCGCGGCACTGGCCGCAGACCGCGCGCCAGTTCAGGATGACGCGGTCGCCGACGGCGACTTCGGTGACGCCGTCGCCGATGGCGGCGACGGTGCCGGTGGCTTCGTGGCCGAGGAGGTAGGGGAAGTCCTCGCCGATGCCGCCCTGCTTGTAGTGCAGGTCGGTGTGGCAGACGCCGCAGGTGAGGATGTCGACCAGGGCCTCGCCCGGGCCCGGGTCCGGGACGAGGATCGTCTCGATGCTGACCGGGGCATTCTTCTCTTTGGCAACAACGGCCTTGACCTTATGAACCATGCTGGGGGCAGTTCCTTTC
>NZ_JBBCYT010000020.1:0-590 GCF_037144715.1 Arthrobacter sp. USHLN218 | reverse complement strand
ATCGGCTACGGCCGGCCCAAGCCCACCTACGACCTGCTCGAAGAGACGGACCTGCTGGTCTTCGTCGGCACCGTCCCGGGCGACGTCATCACCGACGGCTTCCTGGTCCGGCAGGACTGGGACAAGAAGAACTTCCTGGTCACCATCGACCCGTCCCTGCGCGGCCGCTCCGGCCCGGTCTCCTGGCAGATCGTGGCCAAGCCGGACGTGTTTGTCCGCGACCTGGTCATGATGGACATGCCGGTCAAGGAGGAATGGAAGGCCTGGACCCAGCGCATGCGCGCCGAGCAGGAGAAGTTCGCCGCCCTGCCGCCGGCCGAGCCCACCGGCGGACAGGCCCGGATGGACACCCTGATCGCCAACCTCGTGCCCACCCTGCCCGAGGACGCCGTGATCACCCTCGGTGCCGGCGAGCACACCAACTGGGCCCACCGCTACTTCCCCACCGAGCGCTACGCCTCGATGATCAGCGCCCGCAACGGCTCCATGGGCTACTCGATCCCCTCCGCCGTCGCCGCCTCGCTGGCCCATCCCGGCCGCCGCGTCGTGACCATCGCCGGTGACGGCGAGTTCCTCATGAACGGCCAGGA
>NZ_JBBCYT010000019.1:0-1976 GCF_037144715.1 Arthrobacter sp. USHLN218 | reverse complement strand
CCCGCGGACCAGACCCGAAAGCCCCGCCCGCAAACAATGATCCCCGGCCGGCGCGGGAACACCAGAAGCCACAGGCCCCCGCTCCCCTACGCACTGCGCAGAAAATAAGGTCCCTGTTGCCTCAGGACCCAACAGTGTGCCAAAAGATGAACCCCCGCGAACCGCCCCACACGTTCCAGGCACCCCCAAAAGGGCACCGTACTGGCATGAAACAACCGCAAAAGCCACCGAATCCGTTGATATTCCACCCTCGAGCACCCGCCGGATAACAAACGCATCCGCAACGGGCTCTCCTGCAAACCCCCGCAACCAACACACTGGAAGGCACGAAACGGTTTGAGGCGCTCCTTAGAAAGGAGGTGATCCAGCCGCACCTTCCGGTACGGCTACCTTGTTACGACTTAGTCCCAATCGCCGGTCCCACCTTCGACGGCTCCCTCCCAAACGGGTTAGGCCACCGGCTTCGGGTGTTACCAACTTTCGTGACTTGACGGGCGGTGTGTACAAGGCCCGGGAACGTATTCACCGCAGCGTTGCTGATCTGCGATTACTAGCGACTCCGACTTCATGAGGTCGAGTTGCAGACCTCAATCCGAACTGAGACCGGCTTTTTGGGATTAGCTCCACCTCACAGTATCGCAACCCTTTGTACCGGCCATTGTAGCATGCGTGAAGCCCAAGACATAAGGGGCATGATGATTTGACGTCGTCCCCACCTTCCTCCGAGTTGACCCCGGCAGTCTCCTATGAGTCCCCGGCCGAACCGCTGGCAACATAGAACGAGGGTTGCGCTCGTTGCGGGACTTAACCCAACATCTCACGACACGAGCTGACGACAACCATGCACCACCTGTGAACCGGCCCCGAAGGGAAACCGCATTTCTGCGGCGATCCGGCCCATGTCAAGCCTTGGTAAGGTTCTTCGCGTTGCATCGAATTAATCCGCATGCTCCGCCGCTTGTGCGGGCCCCCGTCAATTCCTTTGAGTTTTAGCCTTGCGGCCGTACTCCCCAGGCGGGGCACTTAATGCGTTAGCTACGGCGCGGAAAACGTGGAATGTCCCCCACACCTAGTGCCCAACGTTTACGGCATGGACTACCAGGGTATCTAATCCTGTTCGCTCCCCATGCTTTCGCTCCTCAGCGTCAGTTACAGCCCAGAGACCTGCCTTCGCCATCGGTGTTCCTCCTGATATCTGCGCATTTCACCGCTACACCAGGAATTCCAGTCTCCCCTACTGCACTCCAGTCTGCCCGTACCCACTGCAGACCCGGGGTTGAGCCCCGGGCTTTCACAGCAGACGCGACAAACCGCCTACGAGCTCTTTACGCCCAATAATTCCGGACAACGCTTGCGCCCTACGTATTACCGCGGCTGCTGGCACGTAGTTAGCCGGCGCTTCTTCTGCAGGTACCGTCACTTTCGCTTCTTCCCTGCTGAAAGAGGTTTACAACCCGAAGGCCGTCATCCCTCACGCGGCGTCGCTGCATCAGGCTTGCGCCCATTGTGCAATATTCCCCACTGCTGCCTCCCGTAGGAGTCTGGGCCGTGTCTCAGTCCCAGTGTGGCCGGTCACCCTCTCAGGCCGGCTACCCGTCGTCGCCTTGGTAGGCCATTACCCCACCAACAAGCTGATAGGCCGCGAGTCCATCCAAAACCAAAAAATCTTTCCACCCCCCGCCATGCGGCAGGAAGTCATATCCGGTATTAGACCCGGTTTCCCAGGCTTATCCCAGAGTCAAGGGCAGGTTACTCACGTGTTACTCACCCGTTCGCCACTAATCCCCGGTGCAAGCACCGGATCATCGTTCGACTTGCATGTGTTAAGCACGCCGCCAGCGTTCGTCCTGAGCCAGGATCAAACTCTCCGTTAATGTTTCAAACAGACACACACCCGCCGGCCAAGGAAAATTAGCCGGCCAGGCATGCACAAAATTCAAATCCAGGCTGATAAAACATCGCAGCACACCACGGGG
>NZ_JBBCYT010000018.1:0-2522 GCF_037144715.1 Arthrobacter sp. USHLN218 | reverse complement strand
GGAGGGTGTGGGAGAGTAGGTCACCGCCGGACACAACCACCACGATGAGGGGCACCGCCAACGACGGCGGCGCCCCTCACCGCATTTAACCACCACAACACAACACACACACTTCCGGGCTCCGCCGCACCCCCGCGGCCGGAGCCCGCCCCGTTAAAGCCGGCCCTACCGGAGTTGCGGAGGGGGCGCTGGCCGGCGCCTCGATGTCGGGATGGGTGCCTGGGGCCTCCCCGGGTATGAAACTCTGACTGACTTGTTCAGGAGACCTCGACCTGTCTGATGCTGCCTTTGGCCGCGTTGACCTGGCCACTTTCTGCCGGCTCGAGGAACTCGGGCTTGAAGTGACGCGTCAGCGCGTCGAATCCGATTGTCTGCTGCTGGCTTGCCGGGCCACCTTGCCTGACCAGGGGCGTCGCCTGTGCGGCTTGAGGCGCACACCGCGGGGGACGGCGCGGCGCATCGGTTGGGGCACGAGCTGCTGAGCCGGCGTCAAACCGCTTTGGAAGTCACGGTCCGCCACTGCCGGTGCGCCGGCTCTCCGTTACCTCACCAAGCACATCACCGGGCACCTGCTGGCAGCCGGCGGGATCAGGCCGCAAGCACATCCTCGATCATCGAGAGGTTGCTTGCAGGTTGAGGCCGAACCATGGAAGCTTGCGCCATGCGGAAGCTGAGCTACGGCATGAACGTGACCCTGGACGGCTGTATCACCGCGCACCTTCCAGGTCAACCGTCGGGATCCGGCGATATCGGCTGGAGCGTGCCGAGCGACGAGCTGTTCCAGTGGTGGCTCGACCGGGAGCGGGCGAACAGCCTGTCGCTGTACGGGCGCAAGCTGTGGGAAACGATGAGCTCCTACTGGCCGACCGGCGACGCGCAACCCAACGCGACCTCGGCCCAGATCGAGTTCGCGCACAACTGGCGGGACACACCGAAGGTCGTGTTCTCCTCTACGACCCACAAGGTTGACTGGAATACCCGCCTGGTCACGGGCGATGCCGTCGCCGAAATCACCCGCCTCAAGGCCGAGGACGGCGGACCGATGGCGATTGGCGGCGCGACCCTGGCCGGGACGGCCATGCGAGCCGGGTTGATCGACGAGTACCTTCTAGTTACTCATCCCGTTCTGGTAGGCGCGGGCATTCCCTTTTTCGCCGCACTGGACAGCTGGGTGAACCTGGATCTCGTGGAGAGGACGGCGTTCCCAGGAGGCGTTCTCCTGACCCGGTACGAGACGCTGCGGTGAGCGCACCCTCCCACCGAGGATGCGAGTCGCGCTGACTGCTGCACGGCTCCGCACGCGGAATCGGCAGCCGCACAGATCATCGCCGGATGCCTGCGCGTCGGCTGTCGGGCGCAGCCGGGCAGCCGCCAGCGCCAGACGTATGCCTCAACGAGAGGGCGCGGCACAATCCTGCGCGCCAGTGGCCCCAGGGGCCCGGAAGCAGTTCTCCCGGGTGTAGGGGATCAACCGTTCTAAGCGGACATCGCCGACGTACGGACTGATCGGCCCTGGATTGCTTATGGACGACTGGCGCCGAACATCCGGGCCCGGGACTCTTCGGACCGGGATGCTGCCGGTCGGCTCAGCGTCCTGGGCAGCGGCCCGGTGCCCGGGGAGGCGACCGCTGCGTTTGAGCCCATCGCGCCCATATTTTTCAGCTTTCGGGCCGACCGGACACTGTAGGTCTTCCGGGAGTGCGTAGGTGCCGGGGCGTGACTGATCCTAGCGTGGGTGCTGAAGCGCGGCCGAGCCATGGAGGCCGGGCATCTTCGGTCCTACTTCCGTGGTCGGTGCTGATCCCGGACGGCCTGCCACGGCGTGGCGTCGGGCGGAAGGATTTTGGTCACATGCGCGGGTGAGTGTGGCAGGGGGGTGTGCCGGCCGGGGGTGTGCGGGTTGGGGGCCGGTTGTTGCTGTGTGGTGGGTTGGGTGGGGTGAGGGTCACAGTGCGGGTTGTGGGTGGTGTCGGGGTGTTGGGGGTGGGTTTGGGGTGGTTGTTGGTTGTGGTGGCGGGGTCTTGGGGTGGTTTGTGGGGGTGTGGGGTGTGGGTTTGCGGTTTGGGGTGGGGGCGTGTAATGTTTTCTGAGCCGCCGCCGCGGGGCCGGGTTTTGTTCCGGTGGGTGTGCAGGTCGGCGAAATTCCATTTCTTTCCCTGGTTTTGATGGTTTTGTGCTGTCGTGTTGGGGTTGGGGGTGGGGCGTGATGCCGGTGGGTGGATCGGGTCGGGAACGGCCGGTTTGCGAAGTGCCGGTGGATCGGGTAAGTTAGAAAAGTTGCTCCGGAGCGATGCGGGGCCCTTGAGGGGGTTCTGCTGGTGCCGGGTGCTCCTGTTGTTTGAGAACTCAATAGTGTGCCAAGTTTGTTGATACCAATTTTTTGTTGGTTGAGATTGTGTCGTGGTGTGCCACCCCGTGGTGTGCTGCGATGTTTTATCAGCCTGGATTTGAATTTTGTGCATGCCTGGCCGGCTAATTTTCCTTGGCCGGCGGGTGTGTGTCTGTTTGAAACATTAACGGAG
>NZ_JBBCYT010000017.1:0-3335 GCF_037144715.1 Arthrobacter sp. USHLN218 | reverse complement strand
TTGTGTTCCCTGGACGGTGGTTGTTGTCTGGGAACCACATAGCGGACGCGTAGCACAGTTTGTTTGTGGTGTAAGTTATCGGCCTATTAGTACCGGTCAGCTTCACAGGTCGTTAGTCCCTGCTTCCACATCCGGCCTATCAACCCAGTGGTCTGGCTGGGGGCCTCTCCCCCTTGCGGGGATGGAAATCTCATCTTGAAGCCGGCTTCCCGCTTAGATGCTTTCAGCGGTTATCCAATCCGAACGTAGCTAATCAGCGGTGCACTTGGCAGTACAACTGACACACCAGAGGTTCGTCCGTCCCGGTCCTCTCGTACTAAGGACAGACCTTCTCAAATTTCCTGCGCGCGCAGCGGATAGGGACCGAACTGTCTCACGACGTTCTAAACCCAGCTCGCGTACCGCTTTAATGGGCGAACAGCCCAACCCTTGGGACCTACTCCAGCCCCAGGATGCGACGAGCCGACATCGAGGTGCCAAACCATGCCGTCGATATGGACTCTTGGGCAAGATCAGCCTGTTATCCCCGAGGTACCTTTTATCCGTTGAGCGACGGCCATTCCACAATGTGCCGCCGGATCACTAGTCCCGACTTTCGTCCCTGCTCGAGATGTCTCTCTCACAGTCAAGCTCCCTTGTGCACTTACACTCGCCACCTGATTGCCAACCAGGCTGAGGGAACCTTTGGGCGCCTCCGTTACTCTTTAGGAGGCAACCGCCCCAGTTAAACTACCCATCAGGCACTGTCCCTGACCCGGATTACGGGCCGAAGTTAGATGTCCAGAGTGACCAGAGTGGTATTTCAACGATGACTCCGCCCGAACTGGCGTCCGGGTTTCACAGTCTCCCACCTATCCTACACAAGCCACACCGAACACCAATACCAAACTATAGTAAAGGTCTCGGGGTCTTTCCGTCCTGCTGCGCGTAACGAGCATCTTTACTCGTAGTGCAATTTCGCCGAGTTTATGGTTGAGACAGCGGGGAAGTCGTTACTCCATTCGTGCAGGTCGGAACTTACCCGACAAGGAATTTCGCTACCTTAGGATGGTTATAGTTACCACCGCCGTTTACTGGGGCTTAAATTCCCAGCTTCGCCCGCGAACGGGCTAACCGGTCCTCTTAACCTTCCAGCACCGGGCAGGAGTCAGTCCGTATACCTCGTCTTGCGACTTCGCACGGACCTGTGTTTTTAGTAAACAGTCGCTTCCCCCTGGTCTCTGCGGCCCCGATCCCCTCCCCGCCGCGCGGGCGGTTCAAGGTTGGGGCCCCCCTTCTCCCGAAGTTACGGGGGCATTTTGCCGAGTTCCTTAACCATAATTCTCTCGATCGCCTTGGTATTCTCTACCTGATCACCTGTGTCGGTTTGGGGTACGGGCGGCTAAAACCTCGCGTCGATGCTTTTCTCGGCAGCATAGGATCACCAGATCCCCCCGTACGGGGGTCCCGTCAGGTCTCAGGCTTATGAACGGCGGATTTGCCTACCGTTCGCCCTACATCCTTGGACCGGGACAACCATCGCCCGGCCTGGCTACCTTCCTGCGTCACACCTGTTAATACGCTTACCTCCCCGGATCAGGTCCCGCGCGCCCCGCACACACCGGCCCCGAAGGGCACACATGCACGGTTTGGGCGGTTAGTATCACCGGCTCGGTATTGGCGGTTTTTCGCCGGTACGGGAATATCAACCCGTTGTCCATCGACTACGCCTGTCGGCCTCGCCTTAGGTCCCGACTTACCCAGGGCAGATTAGCTTGACCCTGGAACCCTTGATCATTCGGCGGACGGGTTTCCCACCCGTCTTTCGCTACTCATGCCTGCATTCTCACTCGTGTAGGCTCCACCACTGGTTTACACCGCGGCTTCACCGCCCACACGACGCTCCCCTACCCATCCACGCTCCTGAACCACGAAGGCTTGGAAAAATACGCGGATGCCACAACTTCGGCGGTGTACTTGAGCCCCGCTACATTGTCGGCGCGGAATCACTTGACCAGTGAGCTATTACGCACTCTTTCAAGGGTGGCTGCTTCTAAGCCAACCTCCTGGTTGTCTGGGCAACTCCACATCCTTTCCCACTTAGCACACGCTTAGGGGCCTTAGTTGGTGGTCTGGGCTGTTTCCCTCTCGACTATGAAGCTTATCCCCCACAGTCTCACTGCTGCGCTCTGACTTACCGGCATTCGGAGTTTGGCTGACGTCAGTAACCTTGTAGGGCCCATCGGCCATCCAGTAGCTCTACCTCCGGCAAGAAACACGCAACGCTGCACCTAAATGCATTTCGGGGAGAACCAGCTATCACGGAGTTTGATTGGCCTTTCACCCCTACCCACAGCTCATCCCCTCCATTTTCAACTGAAGTGGGTTCGGTCCTCCACGACGTCTTACCGTCGCTTCAACCTGGCCATGGGTAGATCACTCCGCTTCGGGTCTAGATCACGCCACTGCATCGCCCTGTTCAGACTCGCTTTCGCTACGGCTTCCCCCCACGGGTTAACCTCGCGACGTAACACTAACTCGCAGGCTCATTCTTCAAAAGGCACGCCGTCACGGGAACAAAGCCCGCTCCGACGGATTGTAAGCACACGGTTTCAGGTACTGTTTCACTCCCCTCCCGGGGTACTTTTCACCTTTCCCTCACGGTACTTGTCCGCTATCGGTCATCAGGTAGTATTCAGGCTTACCAGGTGGTCCTGGCAGATTCGCACGGGATTTCTCGGGCCCCGTGCTACTTGGGATCCTCTCCAAGCGGCGGCACACATTACGGTTACAGGGCTAACACCTTCTCCGGCCGGCCTTTCAAGACCGTTCACCTATGCATCCGCACTCACTCCAGCTGTCCGGCAGAACAGCAACGGAAAGTCCCGCAACCCCGACCATGCAACGCCCGCCGGCTATCACACATGGACCGGTTTGGCCTCGTCCGCGTTCGCTCGCCACTACTAACGGAATCACTATTGTTTTCTCTTCCTGCGGGTACTGAGATGTTTCACTTCCCCGCGTTCCCTCCACGCACCCTATGTGTTCAGATGCGGGTCACCCGGTCACTCGCGCGCCGGGCGGGGTTTCCCCATTCGGACATCCTGGGATCACGGTCCGGTTATCGACTCCCCCAGGCTTTTCGCAGATTCCCACGTCCTTCTTCGGCTCCTGATGCCAAGGCATCCACCGTGTGCTCTTAAAAACTTGACCACAAAAGATCAAATCAGCATTCTCGAGAGAACCACGCATCCGGACAAACCGGACCCGGGTTCACAAAAATTGCGTCATTTATAAGATGCTCGCGTCCACTATGTAGTTCTCAAACAACAACCCCGTCACCCCCGGACAAACCA
>NZ_JBBCYT010000016.1:0-19111 GCF_037144715.1 Arthrobacter sp. USHLN218 | reverse complement strand
TGAGACCGACCCTGGCCAGGGGAGGGGTGAGGAAGATCGTGTACGGCACGGCCACCCGGTCGGTCGTGGTGCGGGTACCGGTGCCGGTGTCGGTCAGCTGGTCCGCGACGACGCGGTAGTCATCCAGCGAGATGTAGGTGAACTGCGGGCCGCCGTTGACGTCTCCGACCGCGTAGACGCCTTCGGCGGTGGTGGCCAGGCGTGCGTCGACCACGACGGCACCGTGCCCGTCGATGTCCACCCCGGCCTTCTCCAGACCAAGGTCCCCGGTGGCAGGGGTCCGGCCCAAGGCGATCAGCACCGCGTCGGCCTCAATCGTGTGCCCGGTCCCCCCGACGGTATAGCTCACGGTGGCGGCGTCGGCCCCGTCCTCGACCCTGGTCACCGAGGCGCCGGTGACCAGGCGTACCCCATCGGCTTTCAGGGCCGCGGCCGCGGTGGCTGCCACATCCGGGTCCTCGTGGCGCAGGGGCCGCGGTCCGCGGTCCAGGACGGTGACCGCGGATCCGTAGTGGGCGAACATCGAGGCGAACTCCAGCCCGACGTAGCCCCCGCCCACCACGACCAGCCGCTCCGGGAGCGAATGCACGTGCTGAAGGGTTTCGGAGTCGTGGATCCGTCCGCCGATCCGCGCGCCCTCGATCGGGGGCACCGTCGGGACGGAGCCGGTGTTGATCACAACGGTCGCGGCACTAATCCGCAGGACGTCCTCGCCGGCCGTGACCTCGACGGTCCTGGGGCCGACAAAGCGGGCATGTCCGGTGACCAGCAGGACCGAACCCAGCGTGTTGAGCTTTTCGAAGTTAGTGTTCCGCATGGCGCCGACGATGGCGTCGCGGCGGGAGACGGCCGCCTTGAAGTAGCGTTGTGGGTCATCGCCTGGGCGGCGGGCATCGGCGTCGTGGATCAGCGCCTTGGTGGGTACACACGCGATGTTGATGCACGAGCCCCCGGCCATCCCGGGGTCCTGCTCGACCACGGCCACCCGACGGCCGGCTGCTCCCGCGGCGGCGGCCAGGGTCTTGCCGCCCTTGCCCCACCCGATGACCAACAGGTCCGTGTGTTCCTCGCGCATCGCCATCCACTCCTCTGCTCGACCGACAGTGCCCTTGCCTTCCACCGTATCCCTCGTGCCGCACACCCCTGTCCCGGTCCCCGCCGCGCGTGCCTGCACGAACCCCTGCGTTCCGGAGGGGTGGTTTGGGTTCAAGCGCTGGCTGGCTGGGTGAGGTTGCTGAGCAGTGCCTGGAGTTGCTCGGCGGTATGGGATCCGTTGAAGATTTCCGTGCCGGGGTGGAAGAGTCTGCCGGCGGTGAGCGGACCTGCGTCGACCGGGTCATAGCCGAGGCTGTCGATGAACCAGCCCACGACATCCTTGGCTGCGCGGTCGTCTCCGGCCAGCGCTACTGCTCGCCGGCCGGCAGTGCCTTGCAGCCGGCAGGCTTCGTCGAGGTCGCGGCGGCTCATGCGGTTGAGGGACTTCACTACGTGCGACGTCGGCAAAGAGGCCTGCACTACTTCGCTGCTGGTGATTCCCGGGACCTCGAAACCGGCTAGGAACCCGTCGGTTGCAGGCCGGTAGTTCATGGCGTCGATGACGATCTTCCCAGCCAGGGCTGAGCGGTCCACACTGCAGTATTTGCGCAGCGGCACCGCCAGGAGGATAAGGTCGGCATCGGCCAGGCCGACCGGGTCCGCCAGGGCGGTTCCGGGGACGGCCCCGGCGTCCCGGACGGGGCTGCCTGTCGCGACCCGGACCGCGTGCCCGGCGTTCACCGCGAGGCGGGCCATGGCCGAACCGAGCCCGACGCTGCCCAGTATGCCGATCCTCATCCGACGGGTCGGGCTCACTGGGCCGTTCCTCTCCGGACGCGGCGCAGCAGCCGCAATGCCTCTCGGGCGGTGGCGCGATGCGCAGGGTCGATCGTGGTCATTGCCGCAATCAGCTCCGCCCACTGCCGTGGCACGGTGTCCGGGATGCGGGGCACGTGCCGGGTACGGGCGACCATGGACGGGATGGGGCTGGCCGGAAAGGGCTTGGCTCCGGTGAGGGATTCCAGGATTACGAGTCCCAGGGCGTAAACGTCTCCGGCTGTGCCGGGTATGCCC
Source organism: Arthrobacter sp. USHLN218 (assembly GCF_037144715.1). Taxonomy (NCBI): domain Bacteria; kingdom Bacillati; phylum Actinomycetota; class Actinomycetes; order Micrococcales; family Micrococcaceae; genus Arthrobacter; species Arthrobacter sp. USHLN218. Next base: position 17,002 of record NZ_JBBCYT010000016.1, on the reverse strand, counting down.
CCGGCGGCCTGTTCCGGACTCATGTAGTGCGCCGTTCCGTAGCCGGGCGAATCACAGGGCAGGCAGGGGCTGCTGGCGATGCCGAAATCGGCGAGCTTCGCGGTTCCGCTCGGGCGTCCGTCACGGCCGCGGGGGATCAGGATGTTGGAGGGCTTGATGTCGTGATGAACAATGCCCCGCGCATGGACATGGGCCAGGGCCTTTAACAGGCCCCGGTACCACGAGGCCGCGAGCCCGGACTCGACGGGACCTGCCCGCAGGATGCCCTGCAGCGTTGTCCCCTCCACCAGTTCCAGCACCGCGTAGGCCGGCAGCGACGGGTGCCCGGCGGGCCCGCGGTCGTACAGGGCGACAATGTGGCGGTGGCGGAGCCCGCCATGGATCAGGACCTCACGGCACCGGTCATTCCGGTTGCCGGGCCCGTGGTAGATCTTGAGGGCCACCTGCTTCCCGGTCCGCAGATCCGTGGCCCGGTGCACCTCCGCCTCGGCACCCCTGCCAAGGAGGTCTTCCAGGCGGAACCGTTGATCGAAGTATTCGCCGGCCGATGAAGCAGCGGGGCGTTCAATTGACAGGGTCATGCCGTGGATTCCTTCCTGTGTCTGTTCCTCCGGTCGGTGCCGCCGGATCTTCTGTTCATCACCGCTTCCGGCGATGGAATGTTGCACCGCCCCCTTCGCCATGGCATCCGCCCGGCCATGACGGCCGGCCGCGCAGGGCGACCGGCTGTCATGGCGGGTATGCGTCGGGGCGATGATGTGGTTAGGGATGGACGTCGATGACGACCTTGATCGCTTCGTCCTTTTTCTCGATCGCGGTCCTGAACGCCTCGAGCACGTCTTCCTGTGCGAAGCGGTGCGTGACCACCGGCGAGGGGTCGTACTTTTCGTCTCCGAGGTAGGAGATCACCTGGGCGATGTCGTCGTTGTTGTAGGCGGTTGAGCCGATCATCGTCAGCTCCGAGAGCACGAACTGGGTCTGCGGGACCTCGATCGGGCGCGGGGTCAGCGCGAGCACGACCATGCGGGAGCCGGCCTTGCCGCCGCGTACGTAGTCCGGGACCGCGTTCGGGGCTCCTGCCGAGTCGAAGTAGATGTCAACGTCGGGGCGCTCCTCGCCGAGGAAGTTCGGCACGGTCCCGAACCTTTCCTTGGCGAATTCGATCGGGTCGACCTCCTTGCCGTTGACGGGGATGCCGCCCATCTGCTTCACCGCCTCAAGCTTGCCCGGGATGATGTCGGAGACGATGACCTCCTCGACGCCGTTGGCTTTCAGATTGGCCAGCACGCCCAGGCCCACTGCGCCGGCGCCGAACACCAGGGCGCGTTCGCCGGCCTTCGGCTGGCCCAGGTTCACGCCGTGGTTGGCCACCGAGAAGGGTTCGATCACCACGGCCTTGTCGAAGCTGACGTTCTCCGGCAGCGGGTGCAGGTTGTAGCCGATCTCCGCGTCCTCGACGGAAATGAACTGGCTCAGGCCGCCGGCGGAGTCGGTGATCTCCAGTTTGGTACGGCCATCGTCGCCGCGCTTGGAGGTGGATGCATTGACGAACACGCGCAGGCCCGGAACGATCCTCGGGTCCTTGACCTCCGCGCCGACCTGGACAATCTCGGATACGAACTCGTGCCCGATCAGTCCGCCGGGGAAGATCCCCAGATCGTCCCGCCCTTCAGGTACGCGCTGATATCGGTGCCGCAAATGCCGGCCCGCATGTTCTTGACCAGGACATCCTTCGGCCCGATTCCCGGAACGGGGACATCCTCGATGGCTAGTTCGCCGATGCCCTTGTAGATGACTGCTCGCACGATCTTGATCCCTTCGTAGCACCTGAATGCGCTGATGGCTTCGCCGGCCAATGAGGGGCGGCCTGACTTCAATGCATTTGCATCTATTCCAGCCTAGCCCGAGGTGTAGATGTATGCAAATACATCTTTTCGTTTGGGCGGATATCACAGCAGCTGAAGGCCCCCGCACGCTGGCCAGGAGCATTCCAAGGAGCCGCAGGGCGACGGGGCGGGTACCGCCTACCGTGCAGGTTGCCGGCTACGGGAGCCGAAAGCCTGCGGGCGGGAGCGGTTCCCGCAGTGGCCCGGGGAGTGCGGCGGGGTCGCGTCGACCAACCGGCAAATAGGAGGGGCACCATGAGCGGGTGCGGTATCCGGGATCTTCCCCGCGATGTTATCGGCTAAGAGCGCCGCCGCGCCGCGCGTTCACGGCTGTGGCAGGGCGGTCGCCGGGGGTCGGGCATGTTCGGGGGCCGGGGCTGTCCTGAGGGGTTCCTTTAGCTGTTTCGGACTTTGTCCATGAGCTGTCCGAGGGTCAGCATCTCGGCCTGGTCCAGGCGGCTGCTCAGGGCCCGTTCGACGGCGGCAGCGTTCGATCGGGCGGCGGCGCGCAGGACGGTGCGGCCCTCATCGGTGAGGCGGAGCAGGGCGACCCGAGAATCGCCGGGCACGTCGGTCTTCATGATCAGATTCCGCTGCTGCAGCCGGTCGACGAGCCTGCTGAGCGCGCTTTGGCTCAGAACCACCCGGTGGACCAGGTCCTTCATCTTCACGCCGTCGTCGGGAATGTTGACCAGCGTGTCGAACTCGCGGGCGGTCAGGCTATGGTTCTTGTGCAGTTCCGCCTCGATCTCCCGCAGGACTGCCGCGTGGACTTCCATGACCGAGCGCCAGATCTCCACCTTTTCGCGGGTGCGCAGGGGGGAAGAGTCCTTGTTGTCTGGTTCGGTCACGTCGGGTGCCATTCTGATCGTTCTTTCCGGTCCGGCCCGCGGTCCGTCTCAGGTGGGCGGCCCTGGTTCGGGATAAATCCTATCGCTGGAGGTGCAGCGGAACCGAGGCAACCATGAGTCCCGGCCGGGCGGGGCCTGCTCCCGACGTTGCCGGTGCCATTCCCGGCGGCCGGTTGCGGCGGCGGCCGCCACCGGCTGCCCGGCAGGTTCGCGTGCCGGTTCAGAGGGATTGGAAGGTGATCAGGTCCGCGGTCTTCGTCCAGCCGGTGGCCGTGTAGCGGGAGGCCTGCTCCCGGCCGGCGATGGTGTAGAGGGTCCCGATGCCTTGGATGGCGGCTTCGCCGGCCAGCGCGGCTAGGACGGCCGCTTCAAGTTCCCCGGCAGGGCCGGGGCCCGGCGCGGTGATGCCGCCGATGACGGCGGCGCTGTCCTCGACTCGGAGGCGTCCGGTCGCGACGGGACGGTCGAAGACGGAGATTTCCACGACGTCGTACAGGTCAAGGGCTGCGGAGGAGAGATTGCCGTCCGCGGGCAGCGCCGGTTCCTGGTCCATGCTGTCGGTCGTGGCGGTGAGCAGCACCGCCGAAGCGGCCGGGGACAGCCCGTGCTCACTCGCGAAGGCTCGAGTGCCGTCAGGATCTGCTGTCGCCAGGATAAGGGCGGAATCCGGAGTCTGTGCGGCCAGCACGGCGATACGGGCGGCGTCGGCGCCCGGCCAGGCGGCCAGGTACTCGCGGCGAATATGATCCTCGTCGGGGAAGGTGACGACGGCGGCGCCGTCCGTTTCGCTTTCCAGCCCCCGCACCGCGGCCCAGGCCGTAGCCCATTCACGCACCGTGTGCTGCCATCGTGGGTCCATAACGGGATTTCTTTCTTTCCGAAGGTTAAAAACGGGCTGCCGGGTGGCGGGCCGGAGCGGAGGTTTTCCGTTCCGGCCCGCCACGGTGTCACCGAGCGATGCCTGGGCAGTGGCCCAGTTCGGGGGTGTTTAGCGGAAGACGATGCCGCCGTCGATGAGTGGGGTCTGTCCGGTCATGTAGTCCGAGTCCGGGCCGGCGAGGTAGGAGACGAAGCCTGCGACGTCCTCGGGGGTGGAGGCGCGGCCCAGGGTGATCCCTTCGACGTACTTCTTGAACGTGGCTCCGACTTCTGCTCCGGTGAGGGCGGCGAATTCGCGGTCGAGCTGTTCCCACATGCCGGTTCCGACGATTCCCGGGGAGTAGCCGTTGACGGTGATGCCGAACGCCCCGAGTTCCTTGGCTGCGGCCTGGATCAGCCCGCGGACGGCGAACTTGGTCGAGGAGTACAGTCCGGTCATGGGGAAGGAGTCGTGGGCGGCGATGGAGGTGGCGGCGATGATCTTGCCGCCGTGGCCGAGTTCCTTCAGCTTTGCGGCCGCGACCTGGACGCCGAACAGCACGCCCTTGACGTTGATGCCGAAGGTTCGGTCGAAATCCGCCTCGGTGATGGTCTCGACTGCGCCGACACCGGCGATGCCGGCGTTGTTGATCATGATGTCGAACCCGCCGAGCTCCTCGACCGTGCGGTCCACGGCGGCCTGGAGGCTGGCCTTGTCGGTCACGTCGCCGCCGATGGTGATGGCGCGCCGGCCGGCCGCTTCCACGAGTGATTTCGTGTGCTGCAGGCCTTCTTCTTTCAGGTCGAAGAGCGCGAGGTCCGCCCCGTCGTTCGCCAGCCGGGTGGCGATGGCCTGGCCGATGCCCTGGGCCGCTCCGGTGACGAATGCGACCTTTCCGTTGATGTTCATAAGAGTTCCTCCTTGGGCTGTTGCCCTGTTCGTGCTTTTCCTGCTTGGGTTTGGGGGAGCCGGTGCGGTCGGTCCGGATAGCGCAGGATCCGGTCGCCCGGGCGGGATGCGGGAAGGTGTCCGCTTTTCTAGCTGACGCGAGCCTGGGTGTTGAAGGCGTAGGCGTCCATGAGGTTCTTGTAGTCGGGGATGTGCTTGCCGAAGAGGGTGGCGAGGCCGGCGACGTCGTTACGCCAGTCGCGGTGGAGTTCGCTGGCCACGGCGAACCAGGAGGTCAGCTGGGCGCCGGCGGCGGACATGCGGTCCCAGGCCGCGTCGCGGGTGATCTGGTTGAAGGTGCCGGAAGCATCGGTGACGACGAAGACGTCATAGCCGGCCTCGATTGCGGACAGGGCCGGGAAGGCGACGCAGACTTCGGTGACCACGCCGGCGATGATCAGCTGCTTCTTGCCGGTGGCCTCGACCGCGGCCACGAAGTCGTCGTTGTCCCAGGCGTTGATCTGGCCAGGGCGGGCGATGAACGGGGCGTCCGGGAACTTTTCCTTCAGCTCCGGCATGAGCGGCCCGTTGGGTCCGTCCTCGAAGCTCGTGCTCAGGATGGTGGGCAGCTTGAAGTACTCGGCGATGTCGGCCAGGGCCAGCACGTTGTTCTTGAACTGGTCGGCCTGCAGGTCGTTGACCAGCGACATCAGCCCGGCCTGGTGGTCGACCAGCAGCACGGCGGCATCGTCACGGTTGAGGCGCTTGTATTCGTAACCCATGATGTTTCTCCTTATTGCTCTGCATTGCTCCGCCGGCCCGTCCCGGTGTGCGGAAGGCCGGCCAATGGATGCGTTTGCATCTATTGAGAGACTAGGGCATCGAATAGATGTATGCAACTGCATCTATCTGCTGGTGGGGTGAATCATAGAGTGCCCCCGAGTGTAAGGCTCCGTTGTGGCAGGTGGCCTTTGGGCGGTTACGCAGTAGGGGTGCGAAACGGGTGTCCCGGACGACGCTTGGAGAACCAGGTCGGTCCTGTTGCGGCGGTGCGCTCATGTGGCCTACTTCCGCCGAGTCGGTGTCCTCGAACGCCGTGCGAATCTGCGTCAGCTCCAGTTGTAAAAGCCCGTGCCGGATTTACGGCCCAGTTCCCCGCCTTCAACTTTGTCTCGTAGGATCTGCGGGGGCGCGAACCGGTCCCCGAGCGTGGAGTGCAGGTACTCGGCGATCCCCAGCCGTACGTCCAGGCCTACGATGTCGGTGGTTTTTAGCGGCCCGGTTGGATGTTTGTACCCGAGTACCATGGCATTATCGATGTCGTCGGCGCTGGCTACGCCCTCCTCGAGCATGCGCATCGCCTCCAGTGCGATCGCTACGCCCAGCCGGGAGCTCGCGAACCCGGGGGCATCGTTGACGACTACGGGGGTCTTGTCCAGCGCCTCTACCCAACGGCGGGCCGCGTCGACGAGTTCCGGCCGGGTCTGGCCGCCTATGACGACCTCGATCAGTGTCGAGGCGGGTACCGGATTGAAAAAGTGCAGGCCCAGGAAATTGGCCGGCCGCTTCAGTCCGCTGGCCAGCCGGGAAACGGATAGCGAGGAGGTGTTCGAGGCCAGAAATGCGTCCGTGTCCAGATGTTCCTCGACGGCACGCAGGGAGGAGATCTTCAGATCCCAGATCTCCGGAACGGCCTCGACCACCAGCTTGCGACCGCCGAAGGCGCCGTAGTTCACCGACACTTCCAGCCGGGAAAGAATCTCGTCCAGGTTGCAGTCGACCGCGCGGCGCTCGACGGATTTCGCGGCCGAGGATTGGATGCGCTCACGGGCTGCCAGCGCGGAAGCTTCGTCGCGCTCGACGACCACGACGTGTGAACCCTTGATGAGGAATCCGTGTGCGATGCCGGCTCCCATACGGCCTCCACCGAGGACACCGACCTTCTTTGGCAGTGCGGCGGGTAGAACCGAGATGCTCATCTACTTCTTCTTTCTGTTGAGAAATGCCTGCATGCGGTTGAACTTGGCCGGCGATTCGAAGGGCATCCCCAATGTCGGCTCCCGAGGCAGAGATCCCCTTCACTCCGTTCGCCGGATCAGCCGGGCTGCCGAACAGGATCAGGACCTTGGGTGCCGTCTCGAGATACGCACACACTGCGAGCAGCTCGTTGACCATGACCTGATCGATCGCGTTCCGTGTGTCCGGGCGGTGCAGTCGCACGGCGACTCTGCGGTCCGGTCCTCGACCATGAGCGTGGTGAAAGCGTCGGTATTTGAGTGCGTACCGGTGTCGTATTGCTTGTGAGTCATCAGGATCTCCTTGTGCGCGTGAGTCGCCTGGGGTAGCGCGGTGGTGAGCTCAGGCAATGGCGTTGTGTCCGGTAATCTCGCGTCCCACGATGAGAGACTGGATGAAATCCGTGCCCTCATAGGTGTGGACGACTTCCATGTCGAGGAGGTGCCGGGCCACGTGGTTCTCCAGCAATAGACCGTTGCCGCCCATGAGGTCCCGCGCGTCCCGGCATAGGGTGCGGGCCTTGTCTGCCACGAACATCTTCTGCAGTGAAGCCTGCTGCTGGGAGAGGATGCCCTGGTCCTGGAGCTGGCCGCAGCGGAAGCACATGAGCTGCATCGCGGTCAGGTCCGCCAACATCCTTGCGAGCGTGTTCTGGACGAGCTGGTTGTGGCTGATCGGTTTGCCGAACTGCCGGCGCTGTTGTGTGTACTTCACCGCAAGTTCGTAGCACGCTTGGGCGTGCCCGAGTGCTTCCCACGCGACCGTGGTGCGGGTCAGGTTCAGCACACCGGTTACGGCCCGGAAGCCGTGGGCCCCCTGGAGACGGTTGGTGTCCGGGACGCGCACGTCGTCGAGGGTGATCGCGGCCTGCTGGATTCCGCGCTTGGCGATCTTTCCCGTGATTGCCTCACCGTGGTATCCGGCCGGGTAGGCGCCGTCCTTCTTCTCGACGACGAAGGCCTTGACCTTCGCATCCTCGACGTCGCGGGCCCAGACGATGACGAGGTCGGCGACGTGGCCCAGACCTATCCAGCGCTTGGCGCCGCTGAGGATCCAGTCCTCGCCGTCGCGCCGGGCCGAAGTCTCCAGGGCCACCGTGTCCGACCCATGGTCCGGTTCGGTAAGGGCGAATGCGCCGATTTTCTCGAGCCGTGCCATGGCCGGCAACCAGCGGTCCTTTTGTTCCTGGGAGCCATGGAGGTTGATGGTTCCCATGGCGAGTCCCGAGTGGACAGCGTTGAAGGTGTTGAGCGACCCGTCGCCGCGGGAGAGTTCCATCGCTACGAGTCCTGCCTGCATGCGGGTCAGGTTGGCGCTGCCATAGCCCTTGACGGAGGTGCCGATGATCCCGAGCTTTCCGAGTTCCGGGACCAGTTCGTAGGGGAAGTCCGCCTTCTCCCAGTACTCGTTGATCACTGGCAGGACCTGGTCGTCAATGAACGCACGGACGCGCCGGACCAGGGCGCGGTCGTCAGCGGTGAGCCATTGATCGACGTTCAGGAAGTCGGAATTGATGTCTTCGGATGCTGAAATTACTGACACGGTGAATCTCCCGCTGATAAATGCTTTGTGATGGATGTGTGGTGCTAGCGCTGGGCGGGCGTCAGCGCCGCGCCGATACCCAGCCAAGCGAGTATGTCTTCGCGGTCGGCGTCTAGCGCCGGCGGGACCAGATCGTAGCTTGGACGTGTCCTGGAGAAGCTGATCGGATGCCGGACTCCCGGCTGTTCACCGTGGGGTCCCACGGAGACCACGGGATCCAGGCCGATGCTGCGGGCGAAGTCGATGCCCTGGGCGACGTCGTTGATAGGTGCGCTCGGGATGTTGCCGCCCATGAGGGACTCGTACCATTCCTGGGCGCTCCTGGCCTGTAGTGCCGCGACGAGAAGCGGCCGCAGATCTTGCCGGTTCCTGCTTCGGTTCGGGGCCGTGGAGAACCGGGCGTCGTCGGCCAGATCCGGCCGTCCGATGGTGTCGCAGAAGCGACGGAACTGGCTGTCGTTGCCGACGGCGATGATGATTGAGCCTGCCCCGGTGGGAAAAGGCCCGTACGGGTAGATGCTCGGGTGTTCGTTGCCCATCCGGCGCGGCACGCTTCCGCTGAGCAGGTATCCGGCGGTTTGGTTGACGAGCCCGGACTGTGCCGAGGAGAGCAGGTTTGTTTCGATGCGCTGTCCTTTGCCGCTTCGGTCGCGTTCGCGGAGGGCGGCGAGAATGCCGATGCAGGTGTGCAGTCCCGTGATGACGTCGAAGATGGCCACTCCGGAACGGTACGGTTCGGAATCCGGGGACCCGGTGAGGTCCATGAGCCCCGAGATGGCCTGGACCATCAGGTCGTAGCCCGGCAGGTCTGCGCCGCCCGCAGCTCCGAAGCCGGTGACCGAGGCATAGACGACGTCCGGATTCACCGGCACCACGGAGGCGTAGTCGAGCCCGAACCGTTCGAGCTTGCCCGGCTTGAAATTTTCGATAACGACGTCCGCACCGGCCACGAGCCGCTGGGCGGTTTCAAGGTCGTTGGGGTCGTTGAAATCCAGGGCAATGGATCGTTTGTTCCGGTTGATGGACATGTAGTACGTCGACTCGCCGTCCCGGACGGGCGGCATCCATGCGCGGGTGTCGTCACCGGAGGGGCTTTCGACCTTGATGACGGTCGCCCCGAGGTCGGCCAGGAGCATCGTGCAGTACGGTCCGGCCAGAACCCGGCTGAAGTCGGCAACGACGATGCCGGCCAGCGGTCCGCTGACCGGGCGGCCGAATGCGTCCTGCTCGCGCGGTCCTTCCGCGTGTTCGTCCGGAGTGGGCGGGAGACCGGGCCTCACATGCTTGCTTGATGATGTCATGCTTCCTCTTCCGCCGGGTCACGGACCAGCTTCTGGTTCGCGAAGGCGATGAACCCGTCCCTGGCCAGTTCGCGCCCCACGCCGGAGCGCTTCACGCCGCCGAAGGGCAGATCGGGGGCGGAGCGGATCAGGCTGTTGATGCCGACCATCCCTGTCTCGAGCCGGTCGGCGATCGCACGGGCGCGTTGCCGGTTGCCAGAGAACACGGTGCCGGCCAGACCGAAGGGGGAATCGTTGGCCAGCCGGACGGCGGCGTCCTCATCAGCCACCGGGTGGACCACGGCGACCGGGCCGAAGAGCTCATCCCGGTAGGCCGCGGCTTGTTCGGGCACGTCCACCAGGATGGTCGGCGGGTAGAAGGCGCTGTCGGCGCCCTCTTCGCGGCCGCCGATGACGATCCGGGCCCCGTGGGCCACGGCGTCCCGGACGTACCCGTCGAGTTCCCGGGCCGCGGCGGCGGAGGACAACGGACCCATGGTGCAGTCGTCCTGGGTCGGGTCGGAGGGGGAGTAGGACTTCATGGCGTCCGTGAAGTGCGCGAGGAATTCGTCGAAGACCTTTTCGTCGATGATGAAGCGCTTGGAGGCGGTGCAGGCCTGCCCGGCGTTGTATAGCCGGCCGGCGGCGGCCACGGTTGCGGCCTGTTCGATGTCGGCGTCAGCCAGGACGATGAACGGGTCCGACCCGCCCAACTCCAGTACGCTGCGCTTGAGGTGGCGCCCGGCAGCGGCACCGATGGCCTGGCCGGCAAGCTCGGACCCGGTCAGTGAGACTCCGGCGATGCGTTCGTCCCCGATGACCTTCTCCACCTGGGCGGAGGAGATAAACGCGTTGGCGTACCCTCCCTCGGGAATTCCTGCCTCGCGCAGCACTTCCTCGATCGCCATCGCTGACTGCGGACAGTTGCGGGCGTGCTTGACAAGGACAGTGTTTCCCAGCGCCAGGTTCGGTGCCGCGAAGCGGGCGACCTGGTAGTAGGGGAAGTTCCACGGCATGACGCCCAGCAGTGTGCCGATGGGCTCCGAGCGCACGATGGCGGTGCCCTCCCCAGTGATTGAGAGCGGCTGGTCCGCGAGGAACCCGGCCAGGTGGTCGGCGTAGTACTGGTAGATCGAGGCCACCAGCTTGACCTCTGCGCGGGCCTGGGTGATGGGCTTGCCCATCTCCAGTGTCAGTAGCGCGGCCAGTTCATCCAGACGTTCGCGGTGGATCCCAGCGGCCCGGCGCAGGATCGCAGCGCGCTCCCCGGTCGGAGTCCCGGCCCACTCCACCTGCGCAGTGGCGGCACGCCCGATGATCGAGTCGAGCTCCCCCTCGGTGATCTCCGGGTAGTTCGCGATGACCTCGCCGGTGGCGGGATTTGTGGTGGTGTAGACGCCCAAGGGCCTGTTCCTTTCGTCGTTCTCGGCAGTGGGGTGCACTGGTCAGCTGGCCGGGGCCAGCTCGGCCAGCTCGGATCGGCCCCGGCCCTGGGCTGTGCCGCCGGCAGCCGCCATCAGGTTCGGGTAGCCAGCCTCGGCCTCGCGGACGAGGAGTTCCTTCATGGCGGCGAGACCGCCCAGGTAGAACAGCACGCTGGGCGTCTTGCCGGGGATGTTGGCACCGAAGATCCAGGAGTCCACGCGGCCGAAGACGGAGCCGGTGGCCAGATCGCTGCAGATTTTGCTCCACTTCTCCTCGGCCTCGGCGGTGGGCTCGATCGTTGCGATGCCGTTTTCCCGGGCGTGCGCGATGGCGCCGGAGATCCACTCCACCTCGGCCTCGATGGCCGAGGGCAGGTTGCAGAACGGTCCCTTCGGGCCGAGAACCATGAACCAGTTCGGGAAGCCCGCGGTGGTCATGCCGAGGTAGCTGGTCGGGTCGTCCTTCCAGGCTTCGTTGATGCGCAGGCCGTTGCGGCCGGTGAGGTCCATGCGGCGGTAGTTGCCGTCCACGGCGTCGAATCCGGTGGCGAAAACGATGACGTCGTACTCGCGGTGGATGCCGTCCGAGGTTCGGATGCCGGTCGGGGTGATCTCCTCGATCGGCGTGTCGGAGACGTTGATAGCCTCGACCTGAGGCAGGTTGAAGGTCCGGTAGTAGCCGTTGTCGCACAGCGGGCGGCGGGCGTGCAGGCCCGCCGGCATGATCTTGGCGGCGATTTCAGGGTCCTTGACGATCTCCCGGATGCGGTCCTTGACGAACTCTCCGGCGATCATGTTGGCCTCCTCGTCGGTGGCCAGGTTGCCGAACGTCGAGAACATGAACCGGAAGCCCCCGCCCTCGTTCCATGCGTCCGTGAAGATCTGCTCCCGCTGCTGCTCAGAGTAGTCCCACAGGGACCGCTCGACTTCATCGAGACCAAAACCCAGGGCCGAACCGAAGACCTTGTCCCGCGTCTTGTCGAAGTCGGCGTGATACTGCTCGACCTCTCCCTCGTCCATCGGCCGCAGGCCGACCGGCACGGAGTACTGCGGGGTCCGCACGAAGACGCCGAGCTTAGCCACCGTCGGGCCCAGCGCGGTGACCACCTGCTGGCCAGTCGAGCCGGTGCCGATGACCGCCACACGCTGGCCGGTGACGTCCAGGCCCTCCGGCCACCGCGCCGTGTGGACCAGCTTGCCTTCGAAGGAGTCCCGGCCCGGGATGTCCGGCAGGTTGACGGCGGCCAGCAGGCCGACCGCATTGATGACGTAGGTCGCGCGGATGAGGCCACCGTCGTCGGTGGTCAGTTCCCACTGGTTGGCGGCTTCATCATAGTGGGACGCGGCGATGCCAACTCCGAAGCGGAAGTGCCTGCGCAGGTCGAACCGGTCCACGACGCCCTCCAGGTAGGAGAGGATCTCCGGCTGCGTCAGGTAGGTGTTCTCCCAGGTCGTGTCCTGGTAGAGCTCCTTGTCGAAGAAATACTGGTAGACGTAACTCTCGGAGTCCGAGAGGGCACCCGGATAGCGGTTCCAGTACCAGGTGCCGCCCGGGCCCATGGCGCGGTCGAATCCGAGGACCGTAAGTCCCTGCTCGTTGGCGAGCCTGTGCATGGCGTAGATGCCACCGAATCCTGCGCCGATGACGACGGCGTCGACGGTCTGCTGAGTACCCATGGCTTCCTCCTGTTTACTGTGTCCTGTGACTGTGGCCGCGGAATGTGTGATGCGGACCATCTTGAAATCAACGATAGGGAGTGGGGAAGATCACTCCGTGTTCCACTTCGGTACACGGCCCGGTCACCGCAGACACTTTCGGCATCACCTCTCTGGAGGCAGGGGCAGCGTCAATCGCTGTTCACTGCAGGGGAAATTCGCCGGGGATTATAATGGACTATCCACCAGAAAGGTTCCTCATGGGCAGTGCAGCGGATCACGCTGGCGATCCTGTGCGCGCCGCACTCCGGCGCCTCATCGCCCAGGGCCTGACCATGGACCTCCAGATCGACCACATTGTCCCCCGCGAGATCCAGAACAGCTGGCGGCGGTCGATTTCCTCGAAGGTCGACCCCGCAGGGCAGCCACGGATCGAGGACATCGGCGCCCGCGAGGATCTGATCCAGGCCGCCGCGGGCCGTGTCATGGACCGCTGGTACGCATCCTTGTCCAATACCAGGACTACGCTGCTGCTCGGCAACGCCGCAGGGCAGATCGTGTGGCGGCGCACCGTCGACGCCCGGGACCGCCGCACGCTCGATGTCGTCGGAGCGGTCGAGGGAGGTGATTTTTCCGAGCGTGTTTCGGGGACCAACGGTGTGGGTACCTCCATCGAGGCGCGCTCACCGATCCTGATTCGCGGCAGCCAGCATTTCCTCGAGTCACTCAGGGACGTCGCCTGTGCCGCCGCGCCGGTGATCCATCCGCTCACCGGCCGGATCGTCGGGTCGGTGTCGCTCACGGTAGCCGCGCAGGAGGCCAACGACTACATGGTCTCCGTCGCGCGCCAGGCCAGCCAGGAGATCGCTGATTCCCTGCTGGAGGGAGCAAACAGCCGGGACGTGGCTTTGGCCCGGGCCTTCCGGCGGGCGCGGGCCGGGCGCCGCGGCGTGCTGGTCATGAACCGGGATTCGATAATGTCCGACCTACCGGCCCTCGCGCGTCTGGACGGAGAAACCCAGGCGCAGATCTGGGACCAGCTCGCCACCCGGCTGGGGGCCGGTGAGGAACGCGCGTTCAATCTGGCCGACATCGGGCTGTCCGCCCTCGTCACCAACGTGGGACAGGCCTCGGAGCCCGTGCTTGAACTGCGCCTGCTGTCCCCGGCCGACACGCGAGAGGAAAAGCGGGCAGGCGCTGCCCGTTCCGTCGTGCCTGAGCTGCCGAGGGCGTCGGCACCTCCACCGGCCGAAGCCGATGAGGCGGTGGCCGCCTGGTGGGCTGACCTGACAGACTATGCGAAATCCCACCTCGGCAACGAGCTCGTCATCACTGCACCCCGCGGCTCCGACGCCGAGACATGGGTGCGCGCCTGGTCGGCGGCCACGGGCCGGGCTGCACGGGCCGTCGCCATCCCGCCGGGGGTGGACAGCCGGGGTCGCCGCGATCAGGAACCCGGGACCGATGATTCCCCTCCGGGTGGCGCCGTCCCGACGTTCCCTCCGCTGCGGCTGCGGCGATCGGCGCTGGCCGAACTGGCCCGGAAGGCCTACCGGGGCCCGGGGCCCGGCCCGCGGTTCACCGGGGAAGCCCTGAGTGCGCTGCTGTCCTGGTACTGGCCCGGCGATCTCGCCGAACTGGCCGACCTGGTGGCACGGCTGCCCCATCCCGAGGCCGGACCGTGGATAATCGACGTGGCCGAGCTCCCGCCGCACATGGCCTCCGTTCCTCGCCGGAGGCTGTCCAGGTGGGAACAGGCCGAGCGGGACTCGTTGCTGCAGGCCTTGACCGATTCCGGAGGCATCAAATCCGATGCGGCCGAACTCCTCGGCATCGGACGGACCACGCTGTACCGTAAGCTGCGCGCACTCTCGATCGACCAGCGGCAGATCGATGCGCTGAGCAAGCCCCCGGATCTGAGGCTTCCGGCGCTCCTGCCGCGGTCCGTGAACGGGGCGCTTGGCGGGCGCCTCGAAGGTGACCACGTGTGACATGCTGCAGGACCGGCAATATTGCCGGTCCTGCAGGTTTTGCCACCGAGACACTCAAAGCACCAGCGACGGGGGTCCATCACATGCTTGCTGCCCCGGGTTCGATGACTTAGTTGAAGACCAGCTAGAACGACCACGCGCCCGAGCGGTGCACCCGTCATATGCGCCGTTATCGGCGTTGGTGGTGCCGGATAGCTCTCAATCTGACTGTGGACCCCGGCGGAGGCATCTGGCCCAGGTGCAGTGAGCGATGTACGTCCCGGCTATCGACATCCGGGATGGTTGCGGGGCGAGTTGGACGCCGGAGGGGTTGTCCGGCGTCCAACTCGATTGGTTCCGCTGCCATGGGTGAGCCGGGGGACTATGCTCCGTCAGAGTTTAGGGCACGTCCCTTGCGCATGCGCTCATCCTCGGACTTCGTGGCGGAGTCCTGACGGTTCGGGTCAGCGGCCTCGGGGTCCACGCCCTTCAGCTCGGTGACCTCGGATTTGAAGATCCGCATCGACTGGCCCAGGCTGCGGGCTATGCCTGGCAGTTTGGGGGCGCCGAACAGCAGCAGGAGGACCACCAGCAGGATGACCAGCACCATGGGGTTATCGAACAATCGAGCCATCGCAGGATTCCTTTCGTCCGCGGAAGCGGATCAGCGCTGCGCGGCGAACATGCGGTCGAATTCCTCGATCGCGGTTTGGGCCGAGCGGACGGAGCCTTCCATCCAGCCGGGCAGGTACGAGGTGTGCTCGCCGGCGAGCATGACTCGGTTGTGGCGCGCGGAGATTGTCGGGTAGATCGACTTCCGGCGCTCGTCGTTCCACAGGGAGTAGCCGCCGCCGACCCAGGGAATGTTGTGCCACGAAAGGGAGACGCCGCCGTCGAACTCCTTGGCGGCCTGAGGGTGGATCTTGTCGTTCTGGGCCAGGATTTCCTGCAGCCGCTGCTCCGGGGTCATGTCGCCGAGCTTCTTGCCGTAGTCGCCGAAGGTGTAGGCGCCGAGGACGACGCCCTTGCCGGCGGAGAACATCCGGTCGGCCGGGTAGGACATCTGGCCCATCGCCTGGTCGGTGTAGCTGACGCCGCCGTAGATGTGCTCGTCCTGCTCCCAGAAACGGCGCTTGTACTGGATGCCGACCTTGGTCACCGTGTCATACGGAACCTGCGGAATGACGCGCTCGAGTTCAGGGGAGATGCTCAGGTCGATGTTCTTGAGCACCGGCAGCGGGATGGTGACGATGGAAACGTCGCCGGTGGACTGTTTCCGGTTGCCGTTCGCGTCCTCCCAAACGGCGGTGACCTGGTTATCGTCCTGGGACAGGGAGATGACCTTGGCGCCGTGGCGGATGAACTGCTTGGTGTGCTTTTCGAAGGCTTTGGCGATCATGTCCATGCCGCCGACCGGTTGCCACATGGTGGACTGGAAGGTGTACATCTGCTCTGTGGCCAGGGACTGCCAGAGTCTGGCGTCCAGGACCTGGTCCCGGGTCAGCGGTGCGGACGGCACGCCGGCGTTCAGTCGGGCGCCCGGGTCCTCGTCCCAGCCGCGGAAGGCGCTCGTCGCGGGGCCGCGGACGTAACGGTTGCGGGTGTCCAGCACACCCCATTCGCGCATCGCAACCAGGATTTTCTCGCGGTCCTCAGCGCTGAGTTCGGCATCGAGCCGGCCGCTGGCAGCGGCCTGGGCCAGGACCTCGGCGATCCGGCCCTGCAGATCAGCCCGGGCCGCACCCTGGCTGACGCGGATGCCACTCTGGCGGTGGATCAGCGCGTTCTGGTTGATCATCGGGAAGACCTCCAGCGGGATCCCGAATTCGCGCACGTAGTGCAGCAGGCCTGTGTGGTGGTAGGGGATGCGCCATGGGCCGGGGTTGAAATACAGGCCGCGGTCCATCCGCACGGTCTGCGTGCTTCCGGTCTCCTCGACCCGGTCGCCGTCGCGCAGGGTGATGATCCGGCCGCCGGAACGCTCGGTCGCCTCAAGGACCTCCACCTCGTACCCGGCCTTGCTCATTTCGTAGGCGGCCATCATGCCGGCAATGCCGGCGCCGAGGATCAGGACCTTGCGCCCCTCTCCGCCGGCCCCGTTGAGCGTCGGCGCCTGAAACAGCGGCGGAGCGGCCTGCGCGTCCATCGTGCCCATGATTTGGGTCATCGCGCCGAGTCCGGCGGTCAGGCCGACAGCCTGCAGGAACGACTTACGGGATATGCCAGTCATCGGATGTGTCCTTTGCTTTCTGTGACCAGGGTTCCGTCCCTCCGGCCGGAACGCTCGTAGCCACCGGACGCCATTGACGGATAACATGATGGTGACATGTCAACAAACTAGATGCAAATCTATATATATGAGACGGTCGGCGTGGTTGATGGCATCAGCGCGGGCGTCCGCAGTCCCTGCTGCAAGGGGCGGTGTTCTGCGGGTGCGACCGGTTTTTAGCCTCGGGCCGGCAGGGCCGCCGGAGCTCCCGGGACCACCCGTGAGGTCAACGGCATGAACAGCCCTTCATCGTGGTCATCGTGGGGCTGGGCTGACGCCTGTTCCCGGGATCGCCGGTTCCCGTGCGGGTCAGGCGAGGTCACCGAGGACCTCGTTGAGGGCCTCGGTGGAGGAGGGGTGA
>NZ_JBBCYT010000015.1:0-37908 GCF_037144715.1 Arthrobacter sp. USHLN218 | reverse complement strand
AGCTCGGCCAGGGCGGACTGGCCATCGCCGCCGTCGCGCTCTCGATCGAACGCATCGGCTCGGCCGCCGAGGGCGCCGTCCTCGTCACCGCCTTCGCCGTCGGCAGCCTGGTCGGCGCGGTGTGGGAGACGATCCGTCCGACGCGCGCCCGCCCCCACCTGGTCATGATGGCCGGCTACTTCGCCACCGGCGTCTGCACCATCGCCGCGGCCTTCGACCTCGGGACCACCTGGACGATCATCGCGATCGGCCTCTCCGGCGTCTTCACCGCGCCCAGCACCACCACCATGCTCTTCCTCCGCAGCCACCTCAGCCAGCCCGAGCTCAAGGCCCAGGTCTTCACCGTCGGAGCCGGCCTGCGCACCAGCGCCTCCGCGGCCGGCGCCGCCCTCGCCGGAGCCGCCACCGGACTCGGTGCCGGGCTCACCCTGGCCGGCGTCGGCCTCGCCTGGGCCGCCTCGGCCGCCATCATGTTCGCGTACCCGGCGGCCGACCGGTCCCCCGCCGAGCCCGTCGGCGCCGAAGTGAACTGACCAGGCCTGGGCTTCGGCCCGGATCCCGCGTCACCGGAGACGGGACCTAGCACCCGGGAACTCCTCCCGGAGCGGCCGCGGCGGCAGGGCCGTCAGGGCCTAGTGAGCTCCTCCAGGAGTTCGAGGACGTGCCGGTAGTCCTGCCCGGTGGCCCGAGTCATGCCGAGTTCGCAGGTGCGGTTGCAGGAGGCGTAGGCGGCGGCCCCGAGGGCGGCCGCCTCCTGGCCCTGCTTCCCGGTTGCGGAGGCGGTCAGCTCGGGGTGGAGCATGCCGCGGTCGCCGGCGAAGGCGCAGCAGCCCCAGTTGTCCGGAACCTCCACCCGGTCGGCGACGGCTTCGGCGACCGCGGTCAGCGCCGGGTTCAGGCCCATGCGGGTCGAGGAGCAGGTCGGATGCAGGGCCAGTGAGGCGAGTTTCGGGTGGTCGGGAAGCTTGGGCAGGATCTGCTCGGCGGCGAAGTCGACCGCGTCGACGATCCGCAGCCGGGCCTGTCCCACCAGCGGTTCATCCGATTCGACCGCCTGCCGCAGGCCTTCGGTGCAGGAGGATGCGTCGCAGATAATGGGCAGTTCGCCGTCCCGGGTGGCTTCCCGGAGCGCCGCGAGGGTCTTCTCACGCATGGTGTCCTGGCCGGCCGCCATACCCTTGGAAGACCAGGGCGTGCCGCAGCAGAGGCCATCGATGCTGGCCGGAACCAGCAGCTCGATGCCGGCACGCTGCGCCAGCTGCTCGAAGCTGGCCTGGACCCCCGCGCCATCCGCGGCGCCGCCGTCGTTCCTCCCGGTTCCGGCCGGGCCGAACATGGTGCCCACGCACGCGGGAAAGTAGACGGCCGCCGGCTCGCCGGCGGGGGCAGGACGCCGGCGCCTCGACCCGCCGCCGGGCAGTTCCGGCGAGTACAGCGGCACCCGGTCCGAGCCCGCGACGGCCCGGGCTGCCTTGTTGACCGGCAGCACCGCGGCCGCCGGGACCTTGGCGATGGCGTCGAGCGCAAGCCCTGCCCCGCGCGTCACAGTCCCCCAGTGCTTGGCCGCGAGGTTCCACGCGGCATTTTCGGCCGCACCGGAGTCCTCGCGCCGCAGCCGCTTCACCAGCAGCCCCGTGTTGATGTCCACCGGGCAGGCCGTCTGGCACATGCCGTCCACGGCGCAGGTCTGGACCGACTCGTAGTCGTAGTCCTCCTCCAGCTGCTCCGCCAGCACCGTGTCCCCGGCCCGGCGGGCGGCCTCGATGGCGCGGAGCGTGACGATCCGCTGCCGCGGGGTCAGCGTCAGGTCCTTGCTGGGGCACACCGGCTCGCAGTAGCCGCAGGAGACGCAGCGGTCCACCTCTTCGGCCACCGGCGGCGCGGTCTTGATGTGCCGCAGGTGCGCCTCGGGATCGTCGTCGAGCAGCACTCCCGGGTTGAGCAGTCCGGCCGGGTCGAAGAGCCGCTTGAGCTGGCGCATCACGTCGTAGAGCTCGTCGCCGTACTGGCGCCGCACGTACGGTGCCATGACGCGGCCCGTTCCATGCTCGGCCTTGAGCGACCCGCCCTCGCCGAGCACCAGGTCCACCATGTCCTCGGTGAACGCGCTGTAGCGCCCCAGCTCTGCCCCGCTGGCGAAGCCGTCCGTGAGCATGAAGTGCACATTGCCGTCCTTCGCGTGGCCGAAGATCACGCTGTTCCGGTAGCCGTACTTGTCGAAGAGCCTGACCAGTTCGCGGCAGGTCCGGCCCAGGGTCGGCACCGGAACCACGATGTCCTCCAGCAGCGCCGTGGTGCCCTGCGGCCGGGCCCCGGCGACCGAGGCATACAGCCCCTTGCGCAGGTGCCACAGCCCGGACCGGGTGGACGCGTCGGTGGTGAAGTCGGGCGCCGACGCGAGGCCCAGTCCCGCGAGCGCGGCGGCGCCGCGGTGCCGCAGGTCCGCCAGTTGCTCCGGTGTCCGGGCGGAATACTCGACCAGCAGGGCCGTGTGGTCGCGCACCGCCAGGTCGCTAACGACGGCGGGGGCGCCCTTCAGCGTCTGGCCCACCTTCAGCGACAGGGAGTCCAGGAGTTCGACCGTGGCCGCGCCGGTCTCCACGATGGCGGGCAGGCCGGCGTTGGCGGCCTCCAGGTCCGGGAAGACCAGCAGGCCGGTGGCAGTGTGCGTGGGGCGCGGGACCGTGCGGAAGACGGCCTCCGCGACGAAGCCCAGAGTGCCCTCGCTGCCGACGATCAGATGCGCCAGCATGTCCACCGGCCGTTCGAAGTCCAGGAGCGAGTTCAGCCCGTAGCCCATCGTGTTCTTCATGGAGAACTGCCGCCGGATCGTCGCCGCCGAGGCAGGGTTCTCCCGGACCCTCCGGGCCAGCCGGTCCAGCCCTTCGTAGAGGCCCGGCTCCAGCTGCCGCAGCCGGTCGTCCGCATCCGGGGCGCCGGTATCGACGACCGTTCCGGACGGCAGGACGACGGTGAGCGATTCGAGCGTCCGGTAGGCGTTCTCGGTGGTGCCGCAGTTCATCCCCGACGAGTTGTTGGCCACCACTCCGCCGATGGTGCAGGCGGATTCGCTTGCCGGGTCCGGTCCGAATTTCCGGCCGTAGCGGGCCAGCCGGGCATTCAGCGCCCGGACCGTGGCGCCGGGCTGCACGCGGACCCGGTCGCCGCCGTCAAGCACCTCGATGTCCCGGAAGTTCCGGCGCACGTCAACCAGGACGCCGTCGGTCACGGCCTGTCCGCTGAGGCTGGTGCCTCCGGACCGGAACGTCAGCGGCAGGCCCTGGGCGGCGCTGGCCTTCATCAGCGCGCCAACCTCCCCCGCGTTGCCGGCCACGACGACGGCCTGCGGGACCAGCAGGAAATGGGAGGCATCATGCGCGTTGGCGTGCAGGTCAATCGCGCGGGTCTTCACCTGGGCCGGATCGGCCACGGCAGCGCGCAGCGTGCTCAGCATTGTCCACCCGCCTTCCTCAAGACAACATTCGGAAACTACCCTCAGCCTATGGGGGCGGCACCGGAATATCCGCCGTTGTTATCACCAAGCGATAAAGCCCGTTGGAGGCCGGCAGCCGGACGGGCAACACTCGGAAGGGCAGGAGAATCCACCACCTCGGAAGGACAAATCCCATGATTTTCATCGTCGTGAAGTTCAACGTCAAGCCCGACTGGTCCGACCGCTGGCTGGACCTGACGCGCGAGTTCACGGAGGCGACCCGCCGCGAGCCCGGGAACCTGTGGTTCGACTGGTCGCGCAGCGTCGACAACCCGAATGAATTCGTACTCGTGGAGGCGTTCCAGGACGATGCGGCGAGCGCCCACGTCAACAGCGAGCATTTCAAGCAGGCCATGAAGGAAATGCCGGAGGCCCTGGCGGAGACGCCGAAGATCATCAGCCGCCAAATCGAGGGCAGCGACTGGGACCGGATGGGCGAACTCACGGTCGCGTAGCCCCGTCCCGGCCCGCCGGCTCCGCTCCCTGGCGACGGCGATCCCCCAGGTTCCCTCCGCGCGGAACCCGAGGGATCGCCGTCGTTCTTAGTATTTGGTTTGCCCCGCCGCTGCGCGACAGACTATGTGACATGGGACGCAATGATGTGCTGACGGGGATGGCCTCGGTTCGGAAGGCTTTCGCGCTGCTTGACGTGGTCGCGTCCAACAGCCGCGGGATGTCCGCCAAGGAAATCGCGGCGGCACTGGACATGCCATTGCCCACGGTCTACCGGCTGCTCAAGACGCTGGTGGTGTCCGAGCACCTGGTCCACCTCAAGGACGAGAGCCGCTACGGGCTGGGCTACAAACTGCACGCCCTGGACAGCTCGCTGCGGCGCCAGATCGGCACGCCGCCCGCGGTGGCGCGGCTTATCCGCGAACTGCACGTCCGTGCGGACGCCGCCGCCTACTACGCAGTGCACCGCGGCGACGACATCGTGGTCGCGCACGTGGTCGACTCCCCCCTGCGGCCGCGCATCACGCCCATGGGATTCGGTTTCAACGATGCGGCCCATGCCACGGCCTTCGGCAAGGTGCTGCTGGCCGCGATGGATCCGGAGCAGCGGGCGGCCTACCTGGAGCGCCACGGCGTGCCGGCGATGACGGACCGCACGATCAGCAGCGTCGAGGAGCTCGAGGCCGAGCTGCGGGGCGTGCTCGAGGACGGGATCGCGGTGGAGCGGGAGGAGTTCATCCGCGGCGCCTCCTGCATGGCCGCGCCGGTCACCAGTCCCGCCGGCCAGACCATTGGATCCGTGGCCGTTTCCATGGATCCCGAGGACTTCGCCGGCCGGTGCGCCCGGACGGAAGCGCTGCTGCGCGATACGGCGGACAAGGTGAGCCGGGCGCTGCGCGGCACGCCGATGCTGCAGCTCTGACCTCTGCACAAGCGGCGGGGGGGGGGGGGGCGGGGCCGCCCCCCCCCCGCCGGTGTTTCCGGCCGCTGGTCCTACAGTGGCTGGTCCTACAGGGCCGCGGACGCCATCTGGTCCGCGATGTATTCGGCCTGCCGGATGGCCAGCGCCACGATGGTCAGCGTCGGGTTGGCCGCCGCGCCGGTGGTGAACTGCGAGCCGTCCGAGATGAACAGGTTCGCCACGTCATGCGTCTGCCCGAAGGCATTCACGACGCCGTCTTCCGCGCGTTCGCTCATCCGGGCCGTGCCCAGGTTGTGGGTCGACGGGTAGGGCGGCGTGTGGTGCGAGGAGCGGGCGCCGACCGCTTCGTACAGCAGGGAGCCCTGCTGGTAACCGTGCTCGCGCATGGCCACGTCGTTCGGGTGGTCGTCGAAGTGGACGTTCGGCACGGGCAGGCCCAGCCGGTCCTGCACGGTGCTGTTCAGGGTCACGCGGTTGTCCTGCTGCGGCATGTCCTCGCCGACGATCCAGAGGCCGGCCGTGTTGGCATAGCCGTCCAGCAGCGCGGCGAAACCCGGGCCCCAGGCGCCGGGATCCACGAAACTGGCCAGGAACGCGGGACCCAGCGAGATGGTCTCCATGTAGTAGCCGCCGGCGAAGCCCCGGTCCACGTCGTGGCGGGATTCGTCGGCGATCAGGCCCGCCATGGTCTCTCCGCGGTACATGTTGACCGGCATGTCGAACTGCGCGTACACGGAGCCGGTGGTGTGGCGCATGTAGTTGCGGCCGAGCTGGCCGGAGGAGTTGGCGAGCCCATCGGGGAAGAGCGGCGAGGCCGAGAGCATGAGCAGCCGCGGCGTCTCGATGGCGTTGCCGGCGACGGCCACCAGGCGCGCCTTCTGCCGCTGCAGGTTGCCCTCGCCGTCGATGTAGAGGACGCTGTCCGCCTTGCCCTCCGGGGTGTGGGTGATCTGGACGGCCTGGCTGTCCGGGCGGAGGTCCAGCCTGCCGGTCCTGAGCGCCTTCGGGATCTCGGAGACCATGATGGACCACTTGGACTTGTTCTTGTCGCCCTGGAAGTTGAAGCCGTCCTGGATGGAAGCAGGCCGGCCGTCGTAGGGCTCCGCGTTGGTGGCGTAGGGGCCCGTGGCGAAGTGCCGGTAGCCGAGGCGCTCGGCGCCGTTGGCCAGCACCTTGTAGTTGTTGTTGGCCGGCAGCGGCGGACGTCCGTGCCGATGGGTGCTGCCCATCTTCTGCTCTGCGCGGTCGTAGTAGGGAGCCAGGTCCTCCAGACTGATGGGCCAGTCCAGCAGGTTCGCGCCGTCGATCCGGCCGTAGGCGGACCGCGCCTTGAACTCGTGGGCCTTGAACCGCGGGGTCGCGCCGGACCAGTGCGTCGTCGTGCCGCCGACCGCCTTGACGAGCCACGCCGGCAGGTTCGGGAAGTCGCGGGCGATCCGCCACGAGCCGGACGTTGTGCGGGGGTCCAGCCAGGCCATCTGGTTGAAGGCACGCCACTCGTCGTTCTCGTAGTCCTCGTTGGTCAGGTACGGCCCGGCCTCCAGCAGGACAACCTTGATGCCCTTCTCCACCAGCTCGTGCGCGAGCGTACCGCCGCCGGCGCCTGACCCTACGATCACGACGACGGAATCGTCGTCGTAATCGAAACGTGCAGATTCATCCTGGATACTCACAGCGACTGTGCTCCTTCGACCTTGTCGGTGCCCTTGAAGAGGTCTTCCACGGCTTCAATGCCCTCGCCCGGGGACTTTGCTGCCAGCTGGTAGGGCAGCGGACCAACCTCCGTCAGGGTCTCCTCGCTCTCCTCGATGCGGGGCTCGGGCAGCCAGTCCAGATCATTGAAGCCACGGTTGATGTAGCCGCCCTTGGAGAACGACTCCCCCTCGTAGCCCAGGAGTTCGCATACCTCCGGGTCCTCATAGAAGTTCAGGACCGTCGTCCGGCGGATGAAGCCGAAGAACTCCAGGTCTGCGACTCGCTTGAGCACCGCCAGCGCCCTCTCATCGGGGAGGTCCAGGAAATGCTCCTCGGTGAGGGAGTCCAAGGTCATCAGGCCCTGCGTGAGCGCCATCCGGAACCAGCGGGATTCCTCCGAAACCTCAATGATCTTCTGCATCATCCGCTGGTACGGCCCGTCGGGGATCTGGGGGTGCGGAAAGGCTACCCGGATGATCCGGGTCAGGACCTTCCGGGCCTCCTCAGTCAGCTCAAGCGCGTTGAGCTCTGAATATTTTGCGGGAAACACCATCGTTGCCACCTCGGGTCGAGAGAGTATCTGCCTTGGCTCGCCGGCCGGGAGGCCGCAGGAGGTCCTCCACCTCCAGGGCGCAAGCCGGTGCCAGCAGTCTGTCCGGTGCGCGAGGCCTGCGCCAATGCCCTTTATCGGGGGATGAGAATGAAATTGATGCCGGCGCCTCCCCCTCGCCGCCGGCAGGTTCGTCGGTTGGTGACCTCGGCCTCCCGGGCAGCTCCTTCCGAGCGGGCCCGGACGCCGCGATTCTCATCCCGCGATAAGGAACCTGTGTGACGCGTGACCCATGACACCAGAATGGGCGGCACGGGCAGCAGCGTCGAAGATGCAGCCGCATGTGCCCGGACGACCGAACCGACCAAGAGGAGACTCCATGTCAGGAACTGAATCGCGCGTCGCATTGATCACGGGAGCCGGCCGAGGCATCGGCCGGGCGATAGCCGAGAGGCTGGCCGAGGACGGCTTGGACATCATCGTTGCCGATGTGGCCGACGCCCAGGAGAACATCGATGAAGTAGTAGCCGCGGTGGAAGCCCGTGGCCGCCGGGCCGTAGGCGTCACGGGAGACGTTTCCAATCCGGAAGATGTCGACCGGACCATTAGAGAGGGAACCGCCTCGCTCGGCCCGCTGAACGTCTTCATCGCGAATGCCGGGATCGCCCAAGTGGACGAGATCCTGGATGTGAAGCCCGACGACCTGGACCGGATCATCGATGTCAACATCAAGGGCGTCTACTACTCCTACCAGTCGGCGGCCAGGCAGTTCATCGCCCAGGGCACGGGCGGCAAGATCATCGGCGCCGCTTCGATCGTGGCCTTCCGCCCTTTCCCCGTGCTCGCCTCCTACTCGGCAACGAAGTGGGCGGTGCGAGGCCTGACCCAGGCCGCCGCCATGGAGTTCGCAAAGCACCACATCACCGTCAATGCGTACGCTCCCGGCGTCGTCGGAACAGCGATGTGGGACTTGATCGACGAGCGCCTGACTGCCCGGGACGGCAAGCCCAGAGGCAGTGCGCTGCAGGCCCAGGCAGACAACATCCTCGCCGGCCGAGTGTCGGAGCCGGCCGACGTGGCCAAGCTCGTCTCCTACCTGTCGGGGCCGGACTCGGACCATATGACCGGCCAGACCGTCCTGATTGACGGCGGAATCAACTTCTCCTGACCGGCGGCAGGACCCGAAGTCCATGTCCCTCCACCTCTCCGGACCAATTCATTAGGAATGCACGACGGCGGTGCGTTGCGGGGACGCGCTGCCGTCGTCCGTTCCCTGGTTCGAGACAGGGGTTCCCGCAATGCCCTTCGGCTGTCCCCTGCGCCGGAAGCGGCACTCCTCCAACACTGAAATGAGATTTACCCGCATGAACACCGTCATCGCCAGGAAGAAGATCACCGTCAGCACGGTAGACCAGGCACACCGCCTGCTGAACGCAGCCGTGGAAGAGTTCCAGCGCGAAGCCGCCATTGACAGGCTGTACGGGGTCCTGGTCACCAAGACGGGCCCCGGGCAGTACACGGTGGAACTGAGCGACCAGGTGCCCTACGGCATCACCGAGGAATTCGTCGCTGCCGCGGCCGCCGCCTAGCCCAAGACCGCAGCGACGCCATCGCCTCGTCCCGAGGCATCCTCATTCGGGGTGTTCACCGGCAAGCCCCCGATCGCCTCGGCCTCTAGGGCATGACCGGCAGGAAGCCGGGCCTCACCTCGCTCCCCTCGCGGAAGGGCCAAGCCTTCTGCCGCGGGCATGGGGAGGCTCTGCAAGGGGCGGGCTTCATGAGAACGATCCTCACCCTATTGAGAACCGATGTCAATTGTGAAGCCCCGCGGAGGGACGGGTTACGCCTTCTTGCTAATGAGAATGATTCTTATGTAGGCTGCCGGTCATGCCCGTCACCCTCATCAGCGCGCTCGATCCTTTCTGCCGCCAGGCCGCCTGCGGTACGCTCCGGAGCCTCCGCCCGGACGCGGTCACCGTGCTGCACGACCTGCTGGAGAACGGCACGGTTCTGCGGACGGTCTTCCGCGGTGGCCGGCTGGTGGAACGGGCGGAGACACCGCTGGAGCACGGCTGCCTCAGCTGCACGGTCCGGCTCGACGTGGTGCCGACCGTGCGGCGGCTGCTCGGCGATGCCGCGGATGTGGTGCTCGGCCTGCCTCCCTCGGTCCCCGCCGGAACGGTGGTCGAGGCGTTCCGGCGCGGTACCGGCCCGGTTCCGCACATCGCTTCCGTGATCCTGGCCTGCTCGCCGGCCAGCCTGGAGGACCAGCTGTGGGACATCCACACGCTCTTCGAATCCGGGTATTCCCCGACCCCGGAGGACGACCGAAGGCCGGGAGAGTTCCTGGTCGGCGAGCTTGCCTATTGCGACACGCTGCACTGCTCGGATCCCGCCTTTGCGCCGGCTGCCTCCGATGCGCACCTGCGCGGCACCCTGCTGGCGGCCGAAATCGCGCCGCACGCCGCCGTCGTTATCCCCGGAGAAACCGGGATGCCGGGGCACTTCGACCACAGTGAGGCTCTCGCCCGCTCGCGTCCCGGATCCGTGCGGATCCCCGCAGCCAGCTCCAACAAGCCCTTCCGCACGTCCGTGCTGCGCGCCGCCCGCCCGCTGCACCCCGGGCGGTTCCGGCTGGCCCTCGCCGAGCTCGCCGAAGGCAACTGCTGGCTGCGCGGACGTCTTTGGCTCGCCTCCTCGCCCGCCTCCCGTATTGCCCTGCGCGGCGCCGGCCCGCGCATTTGGCTGGAGGACACCGGGGCCTGGCTGGCCGACACGTTGCCGACCGGCGCGCCGCACGTGGCCCTGGGCAGCGACGCGGCGCTGGACTGGCACGACGAGTACGGCGACCGCGGTACGGTCCTCGCCGTGACCGACGACGACGTGGACGCCGAGCACGGCGACCGCGGTACGGTCCTCGCCGTGACCGGCGACGACGTGGACGCCGAGCACGGCGCACGGCTGCTGCGCCGCTGCGAACTGACCGGGGCCGAAATGGCACGCGTGCCGGCGCCGCTGCCGGACCCCTTCGGCCTGCCCGCAGCCACCTGAAGGCCCCGAGCCGCCGAGACCCCGGGCGCCGGCACGACGGCGCAGCCCCCGATCCCCTGCAGCCGCAGGAGCACCGAAAAGAGGAACACATGAAAGTCCGAAATTCCCTGAAGGCCCTGAAACAACAGCCCGGCGCCCAGATCGTCCGGCGCCGCGGCCGTGTCTTCGTCATCAACAAGAAGAACCCGCGCCTGAAGGCGAGGCAGGGCTGATCCGCATGAACACGACCATTCCCAACCCAGGTGCCGCCAGCACGGCACGCCCGCCCGAAACCCCGAACCGGCGCCGGGCGCTGCCCGCCGCCGCCTCGCTCGCCGCCGCCCTGCTCCTTACGTCCTGCGGCCAGCCCACCTCGGCCGGCCCCGGCACCACCAAGACAGCCGAGGCCGCTTCCCCCGCGCCGCAGGAGGCGGCCGCCGCGGCGCCGCGCCTGGTGATGACCTACGACGGCGGCCTCATGACTGCCGACGCCCGGAACCTGGAAGTGATTGCCAAAGAGCCTCTGGCCGGATTCAACCGGCTCAACCCGGCGGGCGACGGGCGCCATGTCCTGGTCTCGACCGGTGACAGCTTCCAGGTCTACGACGCCGGTGCCTGGTCCAGCAAGCACGGTGACCACGCACACCACTACAGAACCCGGCCGGGACTGACCCCCATGAAATTCGGCGCCGCGGAACCTGGCCACGCCACCCACCACGCCGGCATGACCGCGCTCTTCAGCGACGGCACGGGACAGGTAGGGGTTTTCGACCCGGCCGGACTGGCCGACGGGAAACCCGAGGTCAAGGAACGCCTGCTGGAACACGCACACCACGGCGTGGCAGTGCCGCTGGAGGACGGCGGCCTGCTCGTTACCCTGGGAACCGAAGAATCGGCCACCGGAATCGCCGTACTGGACGCCGCTGGCAAGGAACTGGTCCGGAACGAGGACTGTCCCGGCGTGCACGGGGAAGCCGCCGCCAACGGGGCAATCGTCGTCGGCTGCGAGGACGGGATCCTGATCTACCGCGACGGCAGGATCACCAAGGTGGACAGCCCGGACGGCTACGGGCGGATGGGCAACCAGGCCGGCACCGAACACTCCACCGTGGTCCTGGGCGACTACAAAGTCGACCGGGACGCGGAACTGGAACGCCCGGAACGCATCGCCCTCATCGACACCGCCACCGCGCGGCTTCGGCTAGTCGACCTCGGGACCAGTTACTCCTTCCGCTCGCTCGGCCGCGGCCCCCACGGCGAAGCACTGGTCCTTGGCACCGACGGCTCCCTGCACGTGATCGACCCGGATACAGGCGACATCACCAAACGCATCCCCGTGATCGAGAAATGGACCGAGCCACTCGAATGGCAGCAGCCGCGACCCACCCTATTCGTGCAGGACCACACCGCCTACGTCACGGACCCCGCCCAACAGAAACTCCACGCTGTCGACCTGGAATCCGGCGGGATTACCATCACCGCCGACCTGCCGCACGCCCCCAACGAAATCACCGGCATCCCCGGCTGACGCGCGGCTGAAGCAACAGACCCGGCGGCTGGTTCAACCTCTAGCAGGGCTGCACCCGACGTCCATGCCGAGACGGACGTCGGGTCTGCCGCTGTCAGTGGCTAGGCAGCCGCCGCCTGTTCCACCGGCGCCATCCGCGCGGCCTTGTCCGCAGCCCGCTTCGCCTTCGCCGCCCACAATGCCTCTTCCTTCATGTTCTCCTCGAAGGACTCCCGGAACCGCTCGCGGTCGGCAGCCGGCACCAACTGCAGGTAGACCGGGTGGGCGAAGACCCGCTTACGGACCTGATGGCAGAAGGGTAGGACCATCAGTCGGCGCCGGCGGGCATCGGCCAGCGCGTAGCGGATCAACCGATCCTCAAGGCCAATTCCCCTGTGATCCTGTCCTGTTGCCGTGTGGAGAAGCCACATCTGGTCGCCCTCAACGCGGTAGTGCAGCGAACCCGCCACCGCTCCGTCAACGTAGGCATCGTACTGGGACGCACCGAAGTTGTCTCGAATGACCTGCTGCATGCTCTCTCTCCTCAATGTTCACCCCGTCGCCGCCGTAGCGGGCAGTGCCGGCATGCGGTGGAGTTCCGGGCCGGCGGCCCCGTTGGGGTCGGGCCGCCGAATGGTGCTTACGAAGCAAGCAAAGCATGCTTACCTTCATTCTGCAAAGCATGCTTAGTATCATCGAGGGCCGCAGGCTCAGGTTTGCCTACCGGCCCTGCTTGAGGGGGCCCGGCAGTGTCGTCTGATGTCCCGATTGTCGGCCTTGCACGTGCACGCGGGTCGACGCCATGGACCGCCACCGCTACGTTTGCGCCTATTGCCAGCCTTACGGAGTAAGCGTAGAGTTGGTTACTCGAGAGTAGGCCAGCAGGCCTGCTCGACGCCGAGGCCTTTCTTTCGCTTAGCGACCGTTAGTTTCGCTTCACCACCCCGGCAAGGCGGCGCTTATGCAGCCCTTCAGCAACACCTCTTTCCCCTTATCCTTCGCGCAGTTGGACTCCACCGTCTATCGAGAACCGCGCAGCACCCGACCCGCCGCCGCCTGCCCCGATTCCCGGCAGGCGCACATGCTCGCCGCACTCTGTGTTCGATCCGCCGAGGTGGAATCGGCCGAATGGGCACTGGATCAGAGCCTGCAGGTACGCAATGAGCAGATCATGGCCGCCCTGAGCGCCGGCATCCCGGCGGAGAAGGTATCCGCCGCAACTGGCCTGACCGCATCCGAACTGGAGCACCCAGCAGAGGCGCGGACGCCGCGGTCGGAGGAAGTAGAACGCCAATAATGGCGCATGTGCAGCTCCGAGGCCTCGGACCTGCACATGGAGAGGCCGGAGGCCTGTACTAAGCTTGCTGACGGAATGCCGTCGACAGCATTTTTCAATGCCCATGTACGCACCCAGGAACGCAAGGCCTAGGTGCGGAGTGCCTCTTCGAAGAGTGGTATGACTGATCACGGACCAGCTGAAAATACATGCGGTCTCACCGATGCCCGCCCGGCATATGAGCGCATTGACGCCCCTTCTGCTGCAGGCAAGGGCGAGGTGGAGGAGCTAGGTTTCAACGAAATCCTGGAGCGGCTGCTCGGTCTGGCCCGCAGCCTCTGCGATGCCGGCTATGGTCTGTTGGATTTCGGCGCTGCTGCCGGCACAGCCTCAGACCGGTTTATCACCTCCGGAAATTGCCCCGAGTGGCCGGTCGTTCCGCCGGAGGGAACCGGCCAGATCCTGCACATAGCGATCAGGGCGGGAAATGCCATCGTCCGGATGTCTCTTGGCGGGAAGCCGGGCGGGGGCGTCTTCACCGGCCAGGAGCGGGAACGAGTAGAGTCACTGGCGGAGCTGGCCGGCGCTGCGATCGGCAACGCCTGGCGCCGGAAGCACTGGCTCGACGTGTCGATGGAACTCCCCAAACAGATCTCCGACGCCCCGGAAAAGGCCCTCGAGCTGATTGCGGCGGCGGCACGTGAGGCCGCCGCCGCCGACCTGGTGATGGCGGCCGTGCCTGCTGCCAGCGGCCTGCGCTTCGAGGCGGTCACCGGCACGGGCTGCGAGCCGTTCCCTGGTGATGAATTGACCGTCCCGCCGGAGACGGTCGAGACGCTCATGCACGCGGACGGGCCGCTGGCCTTCGACGCGCTCGACCTGCTCGGCTCCGGATTCCCCTGTCCTGACCACTGCCTGACCATCCGTCTGGATCTCGCGCAGGGTCCTGCGGTGCTGATGATGTGCCGCACCACGGAGGCAGGGCGGTTCTCGCCGGTTGACGTCGACATGGCCGCCATGTTCTCGCGGCAGGCGACGATCGGAACCGAGCTGACCGAGAAACGCCGCCTCCATGAGCACAAAGCACTGGCCGACGAACGGGAACGGGTGGCCAGAGATCGCACCGATACGGCCATCCAGCGCCTGTTCGCCGCCGGACTCGGCCTGCAGGGCCTGAACCGCTTGGCCCCTGATGAGAATTCCCGGCAGCGGATCGCGGAATTGATAACGGAACTCGACCAGACAATCCTGGAACTGCGGGAGACCATCTACTCCCCGGCCCCCAATGCCTGAGGGATCATTTCCGGTAACTGAGTCTGTCTTCATTCGAAAATCAACGAGGCTTCCTCAAAAGCCGGCCGCGCGACTCAAGATGCGGCCGCTTCCCGCCGTCCGGAAACAGTTCGGCTCACGGGCGGTTGTGGGTGGCTTTCAGAACCGCGCTGACGACGCCGCCCAGGGTTCCGGTTTGCTGGAGATGCCGGCGTTGGTACTGGGCGCCGGTTCCCCTGTTCATCGCTTGTTTGAGCAGCTCCTTGACCTGCTGGCCGTCGCCGGTATCGACCAGTGCCGGCGACAGGTGTTCGATGAGCGCCTCGAGCACCTGACCGGCGGGGCGCGGAACCCCGCTTTGCGGATCGAGAAGTTCTCCGCTTATCCCTGACCTGCTCGCCCGCCATCCCGCCAATTTCAGCACGGCTGCGGGGACGGGAACCGGCGGCACCCCGGCGCGCCATTGCCCGGCGGCCGTCTCGACTAGGGCCCGGCACAGGCCCGCGATCAGTACCGTGTCATCGGGCTGGAGGCATACGTCGGTAACGCGGATCTCCACGGTGGGATAGTTGCGGG
The DNA here is from genome assembly GCF_037144715.1 of Arthrobacter sp. USHLN218. Lineage (NCBI taxonomy): Bacteria > Bacillati > Actinomycetota > Actinomycetes > Micrococcales > Micrococcaceae > Arthrobacter > Arthrobacter sp. USHLN218. The sequence goes on along the minus strand of NZ_JBBCYT010000015.1, from coordinate 23,134 downwards.
ACAGCCGCGCATCCAGGTAAAGCATGGCCTCATCGAGCGGCACCTGCGTATCCAGCATGGCCCGCAGACGCTGGCGGTACGCGTCGGCGCAGCCGTAGATCTCGGCCGGCCCGGCCATCGGCCACCGTGCGAGAGACTGGATCCGGTAGCTCTCGTATCCGGTGTCGCGGCCCTGCCAGAACGGCGAGTTCGCGCTCAGCGCGCTCAGCACGGGCAACCAGATGCGGATCCGGTCCAGTACGGCCACGCCCTCCTCGTCCGACCCCACCCCGACATGCACATGGCAGGCACCCGTCAGCTGCTCACGGGTGACCAGGCCGAACCTCTCCCGCATCGCGTCCACCCGCGGCACGGCAGACAGATGCGGCGTGAACGGAAGAACCGGCGTCGCCAGCGCGGCTGCCCGCACTCCCGCCCTTTTGGCCAGCCTGTCAGCCAACGACCTGCCCGCGCCGATGTCTGCAGCCAACTCCTCGAGCCGCGTATGCACCGGACTTATGACCTCAAGCTGCTCCATCTGCAGCTCCGACACCAGCCGGATACCGGAATCCGGATGCCGGTCCTGGCGGAGAACCTCCTCCACCCGGGGCATGACCTCCCCGGTCTCGTCATCGACCAGCAGGAGTTCCTCTTCGACGCCGAAGGTACGCACCGCACCAGCTTAGACATCGACGCTGGTGCGTCGCGCTTCACCGGAGAAACAGGTGAAGCGGTAGGCGGAGGGTTTTTATAGGAAGCCGAGAAGACGAGGCCGGCGGCACATGGAATCTTCCACATAGCCGCCGGCCTCCGTCCTATGCGGACTAACCAATGTTGTTTAGAACAGGGTGTACCCGCCGTCGATGACCAGGACCGTGCCGGACATGAAGCTCGCTGCCTCGGAGGCAAGGAAGACGACGGCGGGACTGACCTCGTCGGGGGTCGCGTACCGCTGCTGGGGCGCATCTTCGATCCAGTGGCGGCGGAAGCGGGGCTCGTCGACTGGAGACATGTCGGTCTTGATGTAACCGGGGGCGACGGCGTTCACGCGCACGCCGTGCGGGGCCCACTCGGCGGCCAGTGATTTCGTCAGCTGATGCACGGCGGCCTTGGAGGCGTTGTAGGCCGGTTGCATCTGCGGGCGGTTGACGATCATGCCGGAGATCGAGCCGATGTTGACGATGCTGCCGGAGCCGCGATCAACCATGTCCTTGCCGACGGCCTGCGACATTTGCCAAAGCGCGGTGAGATTGGTGTCGATGACATGCGACCATTCATCGTCGCTGACTTCCAGCGCGGGACGGTGGACGCAAGCTCCCGCGTTGTTGATCAGGATGTCCACGCCTCCGGAGAGCTCCGCGGCCTGCGCTGCTACAGCGTCTACTCCGGCGCGATCGGTCAGCTCGCCGAGTACGACGTGGGCGGTTCGGCCGAGCGATTCAATTTCGTTCTTGACCTCGGTTGCGGCGGCGGCATCGCGACCGTGGACAACGACGTCTGCGCCCGCTTCTGCAAGCGCCCGCGCGAACGCGCGGCCGAGGCCTCGCGTAGCACCGGTTACCAGGGCAGTGCGGCCGTTAAGTGTGTATTTCTCCAGGACGGTCACCTAGAACCTCTTTCGTGCTGGTCTGCGCCGATGTACAAAGCGCGGACACCAATCGGTCATTCGAAAATTCAGCGGGCGGGGAGGGCATCTATTGCCCGTCCCGCCCGCCGTTGGAGTTATTCCTTGATCAGTCCGGCTTCGCGGTAGAGGTCAACGTACTCCTTAACGTTGTCCTTGTTGATCAGCGGGTTTCCGATGTCGACGTTGACTTCGTCCTCGGCCCCGGTGAGCAGGTCGTTCACGGCCTTCATATTCAGCTGGGCGAGTTCGCGGGCGTTCTGCAAGGCCGTGGCGGTCATTTCCCCGCCTTCGATAGCAAGCGTGGCCTCGGGCGTGCCGTCCACGCCGAACGCGAGGATATCCTCGAACCCGGACTTGCCCTTGACCGCCTCAAGGGCGCCGGTGGCCATGTTGTCGTTCATCGAGATGATGGCGTCGATCTCCGGGTTGGCCAGCGACCAGTCCTCCATCAGGCGAAGGGCCTCGTCCTTGTTCCAGTTGGCAATGTTCTCTTCGACGATGGTGACGTCCTTGCGCTTGTCGAAGAACTCCTGCTGCCAGGCCTTGCGGCGCTCCGTGCTGTGGAAGTTGCCGCCGGGTCCGTTGAGGACTACGACCTTCGCGTTATCGGGAATCAGCTCGACCGCGTGCTTGGCAACAACCCCGCCCTGGTCGTAGGGGTTGGCGTCCACCGAGTTGGCGCCGTTGATGCCCTCGACGCGCGGGTTGGTCGTGATGGTCACGATGCCGGCATCGACAGCCTGCTGGATGTACGGCTTCTGCGCTTCGCCGTCGTTGGCCTGGACGATGATGGCGTCGAACTGGTTGGCGATCGCGTTCTCGATCATCTTGTTCTCGACCTCGTTGTCGGCCTGGCCGTCGAAAACCTCCAGCTTGATGTTGTCGTACTTCTCAGCCTCGGCCTTCATCTCGTTGGCCAGCCAGGCGGCGAACGAGTCGACCTGGGCGCGGGCGATATACGCGACGCGGTATTCGTCCTTCTGTTCCGGCGCGCTGTTGTTGTCGGCACCGGGTGTACCGGTGGTGACGGCGCAGCCGGCCAGGCTGACCGCCGCGGCGGCAGCGGCGCCGAACGCGAATACTCTGCGGGTAAAAGCCTTCATTGGTTTCTCCTATTGATGGGTAGGGGTCGCGGGTTGCTGTGATTGTTGTTGGGCCGGCGGTAAGGTCCCGCCCTTTGCGTCGGACTTCAGAATGGTGGTCTTGACCTTGCCGCGCTTGCTGAAGACGTCATAGGCGACGGCGACAACGATGATCAGGCCCATGACAATCTGCTGGATGTAGGAGCCGATGCCGACGAGGTTCATTATGTTGCCGAGCACGCCGACGATTAGCGCGCCCGCAAGTGTGCCGGCGACGGTACCGACGCCGCCGGAGAAGCTGGTGCCGCCGATGATCGGCGCGGTGATCGCCTGCAGTTCGTAGCCGACGCCTGCGTTCGGGAGGCCGGCGTTGACGCGGGACATGAAGATGATGCCTGCGATCCCGACCAGGACCCCGTTGACGAGGAAGGCTTGGTACTTCACCCGTTCGACGGCGATGCCGGCTGCGCGGGCGGCTTCCTCATTGCCCCCGACGGCGTAGACGGACCGGCCGTAGCGGGTCTGGTTCATGAAGTACCAGATGATGATGGTGATCGCGATCAGGATCAGGGCCGAGAGCGGCACCCAGCCCATGTTGCCCTGGCCGATGAGGATGAAGTCACCCAGCTGCAGGACGTTTTGTCCCTGCGTGATCTCCAGGACCGCGCCGCGGGCGATCAGCATCATGCCGAGCGTGACGATGAACGCCGGCGTCTTCAACGTCGCGACGACGAACGCGCTGGCCAGGTTGCAGGCCACGCCTACCCCGATCCCGGCCAAGACGCCCAGCAGGAGGTTGTCGGTCTGTTTGTAGACCATCACCGAGGACACTCCAGCGAAGGCCATCACCGCCCCCGCCGAGAGGTCGATCATGCCGCCGATGATCAGGGTCATCGCGCCGTACGCGAGGATCGTGATCACCGCGACCTGCCTGACGACGTTGAGCAGGTTGAAGGGGCTCAGGAAGTTGGGGCTGAGGAAGCTCGCCACGATGAACACCACCGCGAGGATGATGAAGATGGAGTAGCGGCTGACATCCAGGGTTTTTAGTTTGGGCATCATGGTCATGCCACCTCGGCTTCCTTCATGGCGTACGTGAGGATGGTTTCTTGGGAGAACCGGTCGGGAGTCAGTTCTGCGGTCAGCCGGCCGGCAGACATGACGTAGATTCGGTCGCACATGCCGATCAGTTCGGGCAGTTCGGAGGAGATCATCAGGATCCCGCGGCCCTGCCGGGCTAGCTCGGTCATGATCTTGTAGATCTCGAACTTCGCGCCGATGTCGATCCCGCGCGTGGGTTCGTCCAGCAGCATCACCTTCGGGTCGGCGATCAGCCAGCGCGCCAGGAGGACCTTCTGCTGGTTGCCGCCGCTGAGCGATTCGATGCGTGTCTCGGTGCTGGGCGCCTTGACATTCATTTTCTTGAAGTACTCGGTCACCAGCTTCTGCTCCTGGCGTGCATGGGCGAATCCGCCGTACACGACGCGCTTGAGGCTGGCCAGCGTGGCGTTCTTCTTGATGCTCAATTTCGGGATGATGCCAACCAGGCGGCGGTCTTCCGAGAGCATCGCGACGCCGTGCGCGATCGCCTTCTTGGGGCTGGAGAGCTTGACCGGCTGACCTTCGACTTCGACCGTGCCCGTGTCGAGCGGGTCCAGGCCGAACACAGCGCGAATAACCTCACTTCGGCCCGCTCCGATCAGTCCGGCCAGGCCCACGATCTCCCCCGCTTTGATCTCGAAGCTGATGTCCTCGAACATATGCTCCCTCGACAGGCCGGTTGCCTTGAACACGGTCTCGCCGATCTCGATCCGTTCCTTCGGGTACTGCTGGTGGTCGAGGTCGCGGCCGACCATCTGGGCGATCACCTGGCTGCGGGTAATCTGCGTCGCCGGCTGGGAGCTAACCGCGGTGCCGTCGCGGAGCACGCTGATGTCGTCTGCGAGTTCAAAGACCTCGTCCATCTTGTGCGAGATGTAAATGATGGATTTGCCCTCGGCCCGCAGGGCGCGGATCTTGGCGAAGAGGGACTCCACTTCGCGGTGCGCAATCGCTGAAGTCGGCTCGTCCATGATCAGCACGTCGGCACTGTGGTAGACCGCCCGCAGGATTTCCAGCGTCTGGATCTCCGAGACGGTCAGTGTGCTCAGCGGCCGGTTGACGGACCAGTCCAGACCCTCGTCCCGCACGACCCGCCTGGCCTCGCTGCGCATGTACCGCCAGTCGACCCGGCCGAACTTCATCGGCAGGCGGCCGAGGAAGAAGCTCTCGGCGATCGTCATCTCGGGCACGTAGTTCAGTTCCTGGGCGATCATCGCGATGCCGTGGGCACGGGCCTCGATCGGATTCTTGATCCGCACCTCCTCCCCGCGGATACTGATCGTTCCCGCATCGGGCTGGTAGATGCCGTTGATGATCTTCATCAGCGTGGACTTGCCGGCCCCGTTCTCCCCGCATAGGGCGTGGACAGTGCCGGGACGGACGTCGAAGGAGACATTGTCGAGGGCTTTCACGCCGGGGAAAGATTTCGAGATTCCCCGCACGGACAGCGACGTCGGGCTCATGAGGCACGCCCTCGTACTACGGGATCGTCGACCTTTTGGACACCGGGAAGGACCATGCGTTTGAGGGAATCGGCTGCACCCTCGCCCGTGAGCGCCTCTTCGACCTGCTCGATCCCGTACTCGTGCGTGACGAGGGAGTCGAGTTCGACCTGGCCGGTGGTCAGCAGGGACCGGGCAATCGGCCAGGTGTTCGTGTACCGGAACGTGCCGGTCACATTGACCTCGCGCATCGCGATCTCGGGCACCGAGAGCGGGATCTGGTCGGCGCTGCCGACCAGTACGACGGTCCCGCCGGCGCGTACCGACCGGATGCCGTTGAGGATAGCCGGGGTGGCGCCGGAAGCGTCGATGAAAACGTGGGCGCCTAGATCCTCGGTGGACTCGGCGGCCGGATCAATGACGCGCACCCCGTAGCCCGCGGCGAGTTCGCGGCGGGCGGGGTTGATGTCGGCGACAACCACCTCGGCTGCCCCGAACGCGCGCGCCACCTGCGCGGCGATCACGCCGATGGGCCCGCCGCCGGCGATCAGCACAGTGTCACCGACCTTAATGCCACCCTTCTGCGCCGCGGCGATGCCGACCGACAGCGGCTCCATGAGGGCCGCCGCGTGGTCACTGATCGTGTCCGGCACCTCGTAGGCGAAGTCGTCCTGGATCAGGACGTATTCGCAGAACGCTCCGTCGATCGGCGGGGTGGCGTAGAACTCCATGCGCGGGCACAGGTTGTAGGAGCCCTCCCGGCAGAACTCGCAGACGCGGCAGGGGCGTTGCGGCTCGATCGCCACGCGCTGTCCTACCCTGGCCGGGTCGACCGCGGAGCCTACAGCCACAATGTCGCCGCTGACTTCATGTCCGAGAACGAGCGGTGCGTTGACCACGTAATCCCCGATCCGGCCGTGCTGGTAATAGTGCACGTCGGAGCCGCAGACACCGACACTGCGCACCTTGACCAGCACCTCGTCCGGCGCCGGCGAGGGCACTTCGCGCTGCTCCAGCACGATGTCCCCCACGCCGCGGAGAACGCTTGCTGTCATTTTCGACGGGATCTCGCTCATCGTGTTTTCTTCCCTTTCCTTCTGTCTGTTTCTGCCGGATGGTGCCTAGACGGCACTGGCTGTTGTTGCGGTAGCGGCTTCAAACTCGGCGGCCGCCGATCGCGTCAGGCCGTCGTCGAGCAGCGCATTCGCGATCTCGGTGGACAAGGTCGCATCGTGCGCGCCGGCTGCAGCGGCCTCGGCAAGCTGGTCGACTGATCGCAGGCTCGCCGCCAGGATCCGCGGAGTGCCGTCAGCGACCTGCGCCATGGCGCGGACCAGGGCCAGACCGTCACGGCCCGCGTCGGTAGCTCGTCCGATGTACGGGGCGATGAAGTGTGCTCCGGCGGCGACCGCGGGCAGCATCTGCGCGGGGTGGTAGACGGCGGTGATGAGCACCTTGCGTCCCGCGGCGGTGAGCTCCTTCGCGACCGTGAGCCCTTCCAGGGTGCAGACGAGCTTGACGACGACGTCGTCACCGAGCGCAGCGACGGCGGCGGCCGATGCGCGGATCTCCGCCAGGCTGGCACCCGTGGCCTGCGCGAAGAAGCGGCGGCACCCCTGGCCGCGCGACCACTGAACGAGGTCGGGCAGGTCGGCCGGGCCAAGGCCCGCGCGCTGCAGGATGAGAGGGTTCGTAGTGACCCCCTCGAACAGGCCGGTGGCCAGGAGCGGGGCGAGCTGGTCGCGGTCTGCGCTGTCGAGGTAAAGCATGTATGTGCCTCCTAGTAGCTTTCGCCTGCAGCCTGAAGGTCTGCCAGATGCATATAGCGCTGCCAAATGTTGTTGCGGTCACCGGCGGGCGCAGTCGTTGAGGTGACTGCGGGCGCCCATTCACGGCTAACATCGGCGACGGATTCGCCCCGTACGACGGCGGCGGCCTGGATGGCGGCACCGCGGGCGGTGCCCTCGGGAGCGTCGACGGTGAGGGCGGACCGGCCGGTGAAGTCCGCAATGATTTGCCGGTACGCCTGCGAGCGTGCGCCACCTCCGATCAGGATGGTGCGACCCGCTGCCGTGATCCCGTGCGCGCCGAGTAACCGTTCGCCGCGCACCAGCCCCAAGGCGACGCCCTCGAACGCCGCCAAGGCGAGCTGTTCCCTCGTCGTCGCGGTCGTGAGACCGGAGAGCATCCCATGGGCCCATGGCAGTCGCGGCGAGCGCTCCCCATCCAGGTAGGCGGCGAGGACGGGGCGGTCGGCATCGAGCGGAGCCGAGAGGGCAAGCCGGCTCAGCTCTGCATGGTCAACAGCCAGCCAGCGCGCCATCGTATCGGTGACCTTGGTCGAATTGAGTGTGCAAACCAGAGGCAGGTAGCCGCCGGTGACGTTGGCGACGCCGTCGATGGCTCCGGTGGGGTCGTGCACCGACGTGGGAGAGGTCGCGAACACGACGCCGGAGGTGCCGAGGCTGTAGGCGACGTCGCCTTCCTGCAGACCGATGCCTTGCGCGGCCAAGTGCTGGTCACCGCCGCCGGCGCCCACTACCGCGCCCTCATCGATGCCCAGCTCAGCCGCGGCCCGCGCGGTGACCAGTCCCGCCGGCTCGTCGGGCCCGAGAACCCGGGGCAGCAGCGGCGCCCAATCGCGCTCGGCGATGGCCTTATTCAGAATGTCGGTACGCCAGGTCATCGTGTGGGCCGAGAAGTACCCCGTACCGGATGCGTCCGAACGGTCGGTGACATGCTGCCCGGTGAGCCGGTAGGTCAGCCAGTCATGCGGGACAGCCAGATGGCGGCCACGCGCGAAGGCCTCCGGCTCGTTGTCCCTCAACCAGCCCAGTTTGGAAATGGTCACGGCTGCCGACGGAACGACTCCGACTTCCTGGGTCCACCATGAGGTGCCGTACCGTTCGATCAGGTCAGCCGAGACCTCCGCGGACGTGGTGTCATTCCACAGCTTCGCAGGCCGGATCACAGCGCCGTCCGCTTCCATCGCAACCAAGCCATGGCATTGTGCGCCGACGCTGATTCCAACGACACGGACGCTGAGGCCCGCCTTGGCCTCCCGGACAGCCGCCACCAGCGCGGACCACCAGGCATCCGGATGCTGTTCGCTTACCGGCGGATGGGTGACCGGGTGCGGCGAGCGGCCGGTGGATACCAGCGCACCCGTCGCAACGTCACGCAGTTCCACCGTGCACGACTGCGTCGAACTATCGACCCCGATCACGACGTCGGTCATCGGCCCGCCCCGTTGTCAACGGACCCGCCGGGGATGAGCAGCGGTGCGGGATCCTGGGGAAGATCCTCAAGCTGTCCCACTGCGCCGGCGGGATGAGTGCTCATGAATTCGCGCCATGTGTAGCCGCGGCCGCGCATGAGCACCTCCGCGAGCGCATCCCCCCACGCAGACTGGGCGATCGTGATTCCGGTGGCAATGATGCCGCCCAGATCGGCGCGGCTGTCGACTGCCACAACGACGCTGTGGTCTGCGATGCCCGCCAGCGGCGTTTCATGGCTGCGCGTCAAGGCAATGACCCGGGCGCCGCGCTGGCGCGAGATCCGGGCCGCCTGGATCACTTCATCCGAGGCTCCTCCATTGGAGATCAGGAAGACCAGGTCGGCCTCCGTGATCGCGCCCGACGAACCGTGCAGGCTATCCATCGGCGAAAACGCAATGGACGGAGTGCCGGTCACCGACAGGATGTGGGCCATCCGCCGGGCGACCGTGCCGGAGGTGCCCGAGCCTCCGATGAAAAGCTTGCCCCTGCACGCGAGGATCATGGACGCCGCCTTGATGAAGCTACCGTCGATCGTGCCGGCGAGCGCCAGCACGGCGCGGGCCTCGGCGTTCAGCCGCTCGCGGGCCACCGCCAGAATTTCGTCGTCGACGCTCACGCAACTCCTTCGATGTGATGAAACCGAACCGCTCCCCGTTGGCTCAAATGTGCGGATGCGGTGTACGTTTGAGCATAGGGGAATGGTGATGAAGGTAACACATAAGGAGCACGGATGTCACAAGATCGCGACCTTGGCGCTCAAATGAGCGCCGAGAACCGAAGTCTCCATAGTGAGCGGGGACTTGTTGCGGCCGTCGCTCGCGCCTATTACATCGAAGACCGTTCTCGCGTAGAGATAGCCGAAACGTTCGGCATCTCCCGGTTCAAGGTCTCCCGCCTCCTCACTCGCGCAAGAGAGGAAGGCATCGTCACTTTCCAGATCAACGATTGGGGGCTCCCGGACCCGACCCTTGGGGAACGGCTCAAGGACGAACTTGGTTTGGTTGACTGCCACGTCGTTCGCACCAATGGCGATGAGGACTCCGTCCGGCAGCAGATCGGCGCGGCGGCAGCTAGCCTCCTCAGCGCCACCCTCAAAGCCGACGAAGTGCTCGGCGTGGCCTGGGGACGCACACTCACGGCAACAACGGGACGGCTGGATCACCTGCCCCGTCTGTCCATCGTCCAACTCACCGGCTTTATCGCCGGAGACATCGGCTCATCGCCCATCGAGGTTGCCCGCCAGGCGTCCCGACAGTCGGGCGGGGAGGTTTACCCGATCTTCGCCCCGCTATTTGTCCAAGACCGCGAAACGGCTGACGGACTGCGGAACCACCACGACATCCGCAGCGCCATGAAGCTCTTCCCCTCCATCACCACCGCGCTCCTCTCCGTCGGCGCATGGAACCCGCCTGATACCCAGATCCGTGATGTGCTCCTCCCGGATGATTTGGAAAAAGCGGTCACCAGCGGCTGCGTTGCGGACATCGCCGGCATCCTCATCAAAGAAGACGGCTCCCCCGCCTATGCCGCGTTGCAGGAACGATCCATCAACATCTCCTACGACCAGCTGCGCAACGTGCCGCGCGTCGTCGCCGTTGCCGGAGGCGCCGCGAAGGCAGAAGCAATCCGGGCGGTCGTCCGCGGCGGCCTGATCACCGAACTGGTGACCGACCACGCCCTCGCCTTGGAGGTCTTGGGAGAAAGCGATGCCTGAGGTCGCCGGTTCCCTGTGGTCAGTAGCTGCCGGTCAGCAGCTCGAAGCGATCCAACGATTGCAGGCCGCCGGGCTTCGCAGACTCCATTGGGACATGACCGACGGGCGCTTTGCCAAACCTGGCGGCTTCACCGCCTCACAGGCGTTGGCACTCACCCAAGCCACCGGGCTAGCGGCGGAAGCACACATCATGGCTGAAGACCCCACGTCAGACATAGATGCCTGGAGCGAGTTCTGCGACCTCATCGTCGTGCACGCTGAAAGCCCGCGATGGGCCCAGGCTGTCGATCGGATCAGCGCACGCGGCTGCATCCCTGGTCTGGCAATCTCGCCGGACACCCCGGCAGCGGTCGTTCCTGCGGACATGGCGGTGCTGTGCATGTCCATCACGCCCGGTACCGCGGGCAGTGCTTTCAACGACGCCGTCCTCAACAAGGTTTCGGCGCTGAGGAACGCTTCCTCGGAACGTCGGATCGGGCTTGACGGCGGTGTCCAGCGCCGCCACGTCGAGCGGGCAGTAGAGGCGGGCGCGGACTGGTTCGTTGTGGGCACGGATCTCTTCCTTAACGATGCGGTGCACGTTTGGAACGACATACTCCGACCGAACGACTGAACCTATCTGCGGCGCCAGGACGAGGGCCGAGCCTTGGCACGGCCCGGGTCTCCTCATCGACCAGCAGGAGTTCCGCTTCGGCCCCGAAGGTACGCACCGCACCAGCCTAGACATCGACGCCGTGCGCCGCGCGTTCACATTCCGGGAACGACGGCGAGCCGCATCCCGTCCACTGAGCGCAACGGCCGCCGCCGTCTCTAAGGGACGGCGGCGGCCTCTGCGGTGCGAGGGCGGTGGACTAGAAGCCGGGGCCGCCGAAGTGCTCCTGGGTGTACTCGCCGGCGACGACCGTGCTGACGTCGGCATAGCGACCTGGATGAGGGTATCCACAGGTACGGCGGATCCGAAGCTCACATGGACACCCACCTGTTCCGAGGATCCGACGGCGTTCCGGCATGCCTGCGCTGCCGTCGGCGGTGAGCGTTCTGCCGCCTAAGAGCTTCTCAGGCGCCCGCGGGCACGTGATGGTTCTTGGGGTCCTGCGTTTTTTTCAGGGTGGAAGAGACAAGATTTCCCACCTGCAGAACGGCGGCCTTGATCTTCTCCGGATCGCCGATGGTAAGGAATTGGAGCATGAGTCCGTCTAGGGCTGCGAAGACGGCACTGCATAGTTCGTCATCGGCTTCCAGGCCTCGGCGGCGCAGCCCGTCCTGCACGGAGGCCACATAGTTGTCGTACAGCCGACGGGAGGATTCGCGCAGCTCCGGGTGGCGCCGGGCTTCCAGGAGCATTTCGAACTGGAAAAGGTGCACTTCCGGCTCGGACGAGACAGACGCGATCAGGGTGTCCGCATAACGTTCGTCAAGGTCCGCGAAGAGCGCCAGCTCGGTGTTCGAGATGGCCCGCTCGACTGCCCTCTCCATCGTGGCGGTCAACAGGGCCTCGAGGGAGCCGAAGTGGTGGGCGATGAGGTTGTGGTTGACCCCGGCCTCAGAGGCAACGGCCCGGTAGGTAACACCCCGCAGCCCCTTGTTGGCGACGATCCGCATTACTGCGGACATCAGGGCGTCGCGTCCCTCGCCGTAGGACGGGCGGTCGGTTCCGTTGCTCATGGGACGAGTCTAGAGGCCTCGGCGGAGACCGTGGGCTCACATTGTGCGCTGGATATTGCCTCTTGACCTTGAAACTATACAGACGTACAGTTTCACAGGTGATCCACCGCACGCTCCGGATCACTGAGAGGGTCGACGGACCTGGCCTCATGAACCTCCCGGAAATCCACCACTCCGCAAGGGCGTCGCCCGCAAGGCGATGCAGTACCGAAAGGTCACGCCCATGAAGCAGTCACCCCCGCAGTCACCGGCACGCGCCGAGAGCCAAGGATCGGCGCCCTCGGGACTGCGGGCCAACCGTCTCGGCGTGCTCGCCGTGGCGTTCTTCGTGATCGCGGCAGCGGCTCCCATTGCTGCCGTGGTCGGCGCGAGCCCCGTGCTCTTCGCAGCCAGCGGCCCGGGAACGCCCGCGATCTACGGCATCGCGGCCCTACTCATCGCACTCTTCTCCGTCGGATACCTGCGGATGAGCCGGGAGATCACCAGCGCCGCCGGCTTCGTCGCCTATATCGCAAAGGGGCTCGGGACCAGATGGGCGACGGGCGCCGCAGGCGTGGCGGTCCTCACCTACCTGGCTCTGCAGTCCGGCCTTTGGTCCCAGTTCGGTGTTTTCGCCCAGCAGCTGGTGGTCGGGCTTGGAGGGCCCGAGGTCCCCGTCTACGTCTGGATCGCGGTGGCGCTCGTCCTCACCACGCTCCTCACCATGAGGGGCGTCGACGCCAGCCTCAAGGTCCTGGGAGTCCTGATCGTCGGAGAAACCCTGGTCATCGGTGCGCTGGTCGTTGCCCTGATCATGCAGCAGGGGTGGGGCATCTTCACCTTCGACGGGTTCACCGCCGGGAACGTCTTCGGCCCGGGCCTGGGAATCTCGCTGCTGTTTGCCTTCACCTGCTTTACGAGCTTCGAAGCGACTGTGGTCTTCTCGGAAGAGGCCGTCAACCCCCGCCGCACGATCCCCCGCGCGCTCTACCTGGTCATCGCCTTCGTGGGCATCTTCTACGCCATCTCCACCTGGGCGATCAGCGGGGCCACCGGCACCGACCGAATCCAGACCGAAGCGGCGAACGACCCGGCCGGACTCGTCTTCGGACTCGCCACCAGCAGCGCGGGCCCATGGCTCAGCACCACCATGCAGATCCTGGTGGTCACCAGCTTCATCGCGATGCTGCTGGGCCTGTCGAACATGTTCGCCCGCTACCTGTTCGCTCTCGCCCGCGCCGGAACCCTGCCGTCCGGGCTGGCCGCTACAAGCCGCCGTGGGGCACCGGCGACCGCTGCGCTCGTCAACGGTCTGGGCGTCATCCTGGTGATCACCGCATTCCTGGTGTTCGGTGCCGACCCTATCGCCACGGTCTTCGCCTGGCTCGTTGCCCTGGGAACCGCCGGATTCATCACTATCCTGGTCCTCACCTCGGTGGCAATCATCGTGTACTTCGCACGGCAGAAGACCGGCGACAACCTCTGGGTGACCACGATCGCCCCGGTCCTGTCCTGCGTCGCGTTCCTCCTGATCGGGTACCTCACGATCACAAACTATGACGCCCTCCTCGGCGGCGCCGGCGGAGTAGCCAAGTGGCTGCTGCTCCTAATCCCGGCCGTGTTCGCCGCCGGACTGACCGTCGCCGCCCGCAAGCCGGCCATCGACTACGACTCCTCAGACGTCTAGAGCAGTGACAGGAGTCGCCGGCTCCACCCCCAGATCCCAGCAAAACCCTTCCACGACAAAGAACGGAGACATACACGCTATGTCGAGCAACAACACCGCAACCGCACACGCCGAACCCCAAGGCTACGTCCCGCAGGACGAATGGCCCGCCGTAACGGCGATGCTCGAAGGCTTCGGCGACCCGACCCTCCCGGCGAGCGACAAGCTCGAGGGCAGCTCGCTCGACCTCGCCTTCGACAACGGATGGACCATCAACCACTCCTTCGACCGCGGCGAAGTCACCTGGACGATCACGAGCGGTGCAGACGCCGGCATGTCCGACACGCACCCTTACAGGGCGGTCGAAGTCCGCGACGAGATTTTCTACGTCGACTTCCTCAAGGGCGAAGGCACCGGCACCCGCGACGTCACCATGATCTTCAACCGCGCCGACGGCCGGGTCACGGTCGCGGACTCCTTCTTCGTGAACCGCAACGGAGACGTGCGCATGAACACCGACTTTCTCTCCGGCCGCGTGGCCGGCACAGGCGAGATCGAACCGCGCGCGGAAAGCAACGAGCTCACCGGCAAGCGCATCTTCTACCGCTACAGCCCCTCCGAGCGTTACGAGCACATCTACCTCAACTCCGGCACGTTCGTCTGGCACTGCGTCCAGGGCGCGGAACGGGGCCTCGGCGACGTCGACCCCATCCGGGTATTCGAACTCGCCGACGGCGTCGTCCTCCTCTACTGGAGCGAAACGGTCATGCCTGTCGAGTCATTCGTGGTTATCGACCTCGCCAACGAGCGGTCCATCGGGCGCATGTTCTGCTGGGACGGCCCCACCCTGGCCCCCATGCACCTGCCCTTCGACAGCAGGTTCACCGTCCTAAACGAAACCCACTACCCTGCCTAATAACTGTGAGGGCCGCAGCGCATGGACTGGGCTGGAGCGATGAGAGCGGGCAGGGCTTCATCCTCCCATACCTAAACGGAAGGCCGCCGCCGTCCTTAGATGACGGCGCCGGCCTCTGCGTTGCGGGGGTGGTGGGCTAGAAGCCGGGGCCGCCGAAGTGCTCCTGGGTGTACTCGCCGGCGACGACGGCGCCGGCGTTTTCGGCGGCGTCGGTGCTTCCTTCGGTGCCGCCGGTGTAGACGGTGTAGGTATCCCCGGCCGCGATGTCCGCGCTGGAGTAGACGAGCGAGGCGGTGTCCTTGGCGGGGGTGAAGGAGGCGACGATGTTGCCGTCGGCGTCGGCTACCTGGATGAGGGTGCCCGCGGAAACGGCGGATCCGAAGGTCACCTGGACGCCCGACTGTTTCGAAGAGTCCGACGGCGTGCCCGCCATGCCTGCGCTGCCGGCGGCGGCGAGCGTTCCGCCGTCAACGGTCAGTTCGCCGTTCACGTCCAGCGCGCCGTTGCCGTCGCTGGTGGGCCCGTTGACCACTACGTTGCCGCCGGTGATGCTCGCGTGTCCGTTGGAGTCCAGCCCGTCGCCTTCGGCGTTGATGGTGAGGTCTCCGCCGGTCACGGTGATCGAGTAGTCGCCGACTTCCATCGAACCGCCGCCCCCGCCGCCGGGGCCGCCCGCTCCGCCCTGCGTCTCGGTGGTGGCCGTGGACCCGCCCGCCGCGTTCACGCCGTCGTCGCTGGAGGTGACGTCCACCGTGCCGCCGTTGATGACGATGTCCTGCGCTTCGATTCCCTCCACCGACTCGGTGATGTTCACGGTTCCGGCGTTGACGGTGAGCAGGTTGGCCGCCTTGAGGCCGTCGTCGCCGGAGGACGCCGTGAGTTCGCCGCCGTAGACCGTGAGCCAGCCGCGGCCTTCGTCCTCCTCGTTGGTGGCCTTGACGCCGTCGCCGGCGGCGGTGACGTTGTAGCTGCCGCCGAGCAGGACCAAGTAGTCCTTGCCCACGATGCCGTCGTCGGCGGCCTTCACCGTGACGTCGCCGTCGGCCAGGACCAGGCCGTCCTTGGAGACGATGCCGTCGGCCGCGTTGCCGTTGACCGTGAGCGAGCCGGTACCCGCAATGGTCAGGTCCGCCATCGAGTATAGGGAGCCATTGGGGGCGTCCGTTCCCGTGTCGGAGTAAGTCGCGGCGTCGGTGAGGCTGTTGGTGCTGCCGTCCTCGAGGAAGACCAGGGCTTCGTTGGCGGAGTTGACCACGAACGGAGAGCCGGAGCTGCTGGTGAGCTCGACGCCGTCGAGGATGACCCGGACCACGTCCTCCTCCCCCGCGGCGATGACGACCTGGCCGTCGGACAGGCTGCCGGAGAGCCGGTAGGTGCCGGCCGCGCTGATGGTGACGGTGTCGCCGTCGACCGTGACGCCGTCGCCGTCGGCGCTGCTGGCCGCGTCGGCGAGCGTGACGGGCACTTCGTCGGCGGCGTCCCAGGTGAGGTCGTCGGCGTCGTAGTGCGTGTCCTCGGTGATGGCGTCCGCGCTGGCGGTGGTGCCGGAATCCTGCGTGGTCCCGGCGGCCGCGGCGGACGGGGCGGTGTTGCTGCTCGACGTCGTCGTGGTGGACGCGGCGGCGCTGCAGCCGGCCAGCGAGAGGGCGAGCGCCAGGGCCGCTACCGAGGTCTTTAGCGCGGCGGCGCGGCCGGTGGTCCGGCGGCCCGACGAGGCGGAGCCGGGCCGGCTGGCAGAGGCGGGGTTGGACGGAGTGGAAGTGGTGGGGTTGGGCCGGCGGAAAGAGGCAAAGTTGGGCATGGGAGTTCCTTTGCAGGTCTTGGCTGGGCGGCGAGGCGGCCGCCAGAGGTGGGTGTCTGAGGGTGGATCAGCCGGGCGGGTCAGCTGGCGCGGGCCAGGGGCCGCAGGGTGAGGCTGTTGGCGAGGGTGCGGTGCCAGCGGTTGGCCGGCAGCTCGGGGTTCAGGGCGGCCATGCCGGTGGCGAACTTGGAGATCCGGCTGGGGCGGATGCCGTGGGCCCACAGGTGGCGGTCCAGGCCGCTCGCCGCGGAGCCGGATTTCGTCTCGAGGATGACCGCCCGGTGCAGGACCTTGGCCGGCCCGCCGGGGTGGCGCCAGGTAACGCCGACGTCGATGGTTGCCCGGCTGCTGGAGGTCGGCAGGTAGAGGGTGAAGCGGTGGTAGGCCGTCTCGAGGACCGGGGAGAGCGCGTCCGACGGCGGGTTCCCGACCGTCTCCTGCAGGGTTTCGTTGATGTAGGCCCAGCCTTCCGGGGTGATGGTGTGGCTGTCCCCGAGCCCGTAGGGAATGCGTTCCTTGACGGTGGCGGCGCGGGCCCCCTCGGTCTTGACTTCCAGGAAGCTGAGGTGGCTGTCCACGTACGTCCGGGTCCGGATCTTGTAGCGACGGCGGCGCCCGTGGGCCGCGAGCAGGTAGCTCTCCAGGTCCGGGGTGTCGAAGTAGACCGAGTCGTAGGCGAAGGACCGCTTGCCGTGCATCTCGAGCACGCGGACCTCGGTGTGGAAGCTGCCGAGGACCAGCGCCGCCTCGTCTTCGCCGATCACGTATTTCCGGTCGACCCTGGTCTGTAGGGCGGCGGCGGCATTGAGTTCTTCGAGTCCGATGGCGGGCCGGCCGTACAGGTCCTCCGCCACGGTGGCCGCGGGGTTCACGAGGCCCTCGCCGTGGCCGGATCGGTCAGGTGGAGCGGCTGGGGCGCCTCGAACGGCGAGTGCTCGGCGAACCGGGTCTGCCCGGGCTGCCGGGCGGCCTCGTAGCGGACCTCGACGATGGTCTTGTCGTTCACCAGGTCCAGCTCGGAGACGGTGGCGGAATGGATCCGGGCGCCGAGCACCAGGGCGAGCCGTTCCCGCAGGAGGGCTTCGTCGCCGATGGCCTGGTCCAGCACCACGATCTGGTGCCGGTAGCCGGGCAGCACCCGGGAGTGGTCGCCGACGAACATGACCGAGAGGATCAGACCCATGAGCAGCAGCGGGAGCCAGAGCGGGTCGCTGCCGACGCCGGCGATCAGGCCGAGGGCCAGGGCGGAGAAGTAGTAGGCCACCTCGTGCTGGGCCAGCTCCGTGGAGCGGAGCCGGATGATGGACAGCACCCCGAACAGGCCCAGGCCAAGTCCGACGGCGGCAGTCGATCCGGAGAGCGCCGTGGCGACGGCGAGGACGCCGACGTTCATGCCGAGGTAGGAGACGGCGAGGTCGCGGCGGCGGTGCCGGCGCAGGTAGAGGGCGAAGGTGAGCAGGGTGATCGCTGCCAGGTCGGCTGCGATCAGGATGAGGATGTTCATGCGATGTTCTCCAGGTGGTGCCTTGTGGTTCGTTTCCTACGATCCGCCACGTTGCTATGCCGTTCCTGTGTCGATCCCGTACCGGGCTTATGAGCTTCTGCCAGCCGGGCTTTGCCGGACAGGAACCGCCGCTGCAGGGCGAAGCTCACGCCGAAGAGCAGCGCCTCGGTCAGCAGCTTCGCGGGGACCGCGGGCAGCCCGGCGTGGGTCAGCAGGAAGATCAGCGCGTAATTGCAGCCCATCAGCGCGGCGACGAGGCCGAAGTACCTGACACCAGCGGCAACGAGCCGCGTCTGCCGGCCGCCAGGGAAGACCAGGTTGCGGTTGATGAGGAAGTTGACCGTCGAGCTGATGATGCGCGCGCCGACCACGGCCGCCAGCAGCGAGTCCAGGACGTGGGCGAGGACGATGAACGCGGCCAGGTCGATCCCGAAGGCGGCGAAACCGGACAGCGCGAACTTCAGCAGCGGCAGGTAGATTCGGGCCGAGTCGGCCAGCGGCCGGAAGTGCGAGGACTCGTTCCCGGCCAGGTAGATTGTGGCGATCTCGATGCTCTCGATCCGGTGCCCGGCCGGCCCGGCGCGGAGCAGCAGGTTGAGCTCGTACTCGTAGCGGTCCCCGGGCACGCTCTGCAGCCACGGCAGCATCGCCGCCGGATAGCCGCGCAGCCCGGTCTGGGTGTCGTGCAGCGCAGTGCCGGAGGCCAGCCGGAACAGCGCCCGCGTCACCGAGTTGCCGATCCGGCTGCGGGCGGGAACGGCGCCGTCGAACCGCCGCTCCCCCAGCACCATGACGGAACCGTCCGGCACCCGGCCGGGGACCCCGCCGTCGTTATTGGCGCCCCGGACCCGGTCCGCGACCCGAAGGATGTCCGAAATGGCGTGCTGGCCGTCGCTGTCCGCGCAGACCACGCCCCGGCCCGGATGGTGCCGCGCCGCGTAGTCGAAGCCGGTCTTCAGGGCCTGGCCCTTGCCCCGGTTGTGAGGGTAGCCGATGACGGTGGCCCCGGCCGAGCGCGCGGCGTCGAACACCGGGGCGAAGTCCGGGCCGCTGCCGTCGTCGACCACCAGGACGGCGAGCCGCCGGTCCGCGGCGCGCAGGCCCGCGATGAGGGTGATGAGCTTCAGGTCCGGCTCAAAGGCGGGAATCAGGATGATCATGGCTACTGCCCGATGTAGAGGATGTCGGAGGTGCCGCGTTCCTCGCCCTTGCCCAGCGGGTTGTTCACCAGCGCGCCGTTGAAGTACATGGTGGAGGAGCCGCCGCCGTCGATGTTGTACGCGGTCTCGGCGCCCAGGTCCTGCATGATGCTGGCCAGCTCGGTCATGGTGGCGCCGTCGCTGTAGCCCTCGGCGCGGCCGTCGACGACGACGAACACCAGGTGGTTATCGTCGAGCACGCCGACGGCGGTGCGCGGCTGTTCGCCCTGGATGGAGTGATTGCCGAAGTTGGTGTCCACCTCGACGTCCTCGATGCCGTCGACGATCTGGCCGTCCTCCAGCAGCGCGGGGCCGAAGGAGAGGGTGTTCCAGACGCCGTCGTCCACCAGCTGCTGGGCGGTGGTGGCGGTCTCGTCGTACACCTTGACGGTGCCGTCCTGGTAGAAGGCGAGGCCCTCGCGAGCGCCCTCGTCCCGGTAGACCACGCCGTTGCGGATCACGATGCCGGTGCTGCGGAAGCCGTAGTAGTCGCCGTTGATGGCGAACAGGGCGTTGTTGTCCTCGGCGATGCCGGACGTGGTCTCGGTGATGTTTTCGCCGAAACTGTCCTGGGCGAAGGCGGAGCGCAGGGTCGTGGCGTCGGAGAGTACGACGTCGGCAACGTAGTAGGTGACCGTCTCAGCTCCGGAGCCGGTCACCACGGTGGAGATGTCGATGCTGTCGCCGCCGGACCGGTAGGAGGTGTCGGTGAGTGTGTCTTCCGTGGTGGCGGCGATGTCGGTCGAGCTGGCCGTATCTGTGTCGGTGGTGCCGGAATCGTCGGTGGGAGTATCCCCGGAGGCCGACCCGGCGGAGGTCGCCGCCGTCTGGCTCGCCTCGTACTCGGAGACGTTCGAGATTTCGACCTTCTCGACCACGAACCGGTCGACGGCCCAGACGGCGGTGCCGCCGGTGGCGAGGGTCACGGCCAGGGCGGAGGCGAGGACGGATTTGCGGAGGCGCCCCATCGGGCGGGTGCTTTTGGATGTCATACCTCCGTTTTACGGAGGCACCCTATGCCCGGAATTGACCGTTCTTATGCCGCTCCTGTGAAACGGTCTGCTCGTCCGGGACGGCTACCGGCAGCACCACCGTGAAGCGGGTGCAGCCGGGCTCGCTGTCCACGCTGACGGTCCCGCCGTTCGCCTCGAGCAGGGCCTGGACGATGGCCAGTCCCAGCCCCGAGCTGCCGGTCTTGCCTGTTCCTGCGGTGCTTCCGGCAGGGCCGGTGCGGGCCGTATCCGCCCGGCTGAACCGGGAGAAGATGGTGTCGAGGAAAGCCGGATCGATGCCGGGGCCGTTGTCGGTCACCGTCATCCGGGCCCTGCCATCGGCGACCTGCAGCGCGGTCACCACCCGGGTCCCCGGCGGTGTGTGCTTGTGCGCGTTGGAGAGCAGGTTGATCAGGACCTGCCGCAGCTCGTCCTCCACGCCGGGAACGACGACGGGGTCCTCCGGCAGCTCCAGCTTCCATTCGTAGTCCGGTGCCGAGACTTGGGCGTCGCTGGTGGCCTCGATGATCAGCTCGGTCAGATCCACGTCGGTCGGCTCCCCGCGCTGTCCCTCGTCCAGGCGCGCGAGCAGCAGGAGGTCCTCCACCAGCGCGGACATGCGCTTGGACTCGCTGTCGACGCGCTCCAGCGCGGCCCGCTCGGTCGGGTCGACCTGCGCCCGGTCAAGGACCAGCTCGGTGTAGCCGCGGATGGCGGTCAGCGGGGTGCGCAGTTCGTGGCTGGCGTCGGCGACGAACTGCCGCACCTTCGTCTCGCTCGCGTGCCTGGCCAGCAGGGCGTTCGTGACATGGTCGATCATCTTGTTCAGCGCCAGGCCGACCGTCCCCACCTCGGATCCCGGGTGCGAAACGGCCGGCGGAACCCGCACGGGAACCTCCACCTCGCCCGACTCCAGCGGCAGCTGCGAGACGGCATTGGCGACCGCGGCGAGCTCCTCCAGCGGGCGCAGCGAGCGGCGGATGATGATGGTGCCGACGAGCCCGGTGGCCAGCAGGCCGGCCAGCGACAGGCCGGCCATCGTGATGTCGAGCGAGGCCAGGGCGCTGTCCCGCTCCGCCGTCGACAGGCCGGTGACCAGCACGGTGCCTTCCGAACCGGCCTGGGCGGGCAGGTCCGCCGCCACCACGCGGTAGCGTCCGCTGGACAGGACCAGGTCGGTCGGCCCGCTGGCCGGATCGACGCCGGCGAGCAGCGCCAGGTCATCCGTGGACAGCGGCTCGGTGCTGCCGTCGTCCTGTACCAGGGCGGAGTTCTGCACTTGTCCGTCCCGGAACAACACGTTGAGGGTGCCCGGCCGCTGCCCGGCGGCGTTTTCCGGGTTCACTCCCCCGGCGGGCGGCTTGATCTCTCCCGGCCGCGGCCCGCCCGGGAAGCCGGCCCGCCCCGCGGCGTGCGTCAGGCCGCCGTCGATCTCCCCCGTCAGATAGCTGCTCATCGCCAGGTGGCTGAAGACGCCGATCGCCACGCAGATGGCCGTCAGCAGGGCCAGCGTGGCGAGGATCAGCCGGGTCCGCAGGTGCCGGTTGCGCACGCGCGGCTGCCCCGGCGGCCGGGCGGCGGTACGCGCGCTCACGACGCGGCGGGTTTCAGGACATAGCCGACGCCGCGGACCGTGTGGATCATGGGCGCGCGGCCGGCGTCGATCTTCTTGCGCAGGTAGGAGATGTAGAGTTCGACGACGTTCGCCTGGCCGCCGAAGTCGTATTTCCAGACGTTGTCGAGGATCTGGGCCTTGCTCAGCACGTGCTTGGGGTTCTCCATCAGGTAGCGGAGCAGCTCCCACTGGGTCGAGGTCAGCGAAATGTCCTCGCCGCCGCGGGTGACCTCGCGGGTGTCCAGGTTCAGCACCAGATCGCCCACCACCAGATCCGCCGAGTCGGAGGCGGCCACGCCGGAGCGCTGGACCAGCCGATGCAGCCGCAGCACGAGCTCCTCCATGCTGAACGGCTTGGTCACGTAGTCGTCCCCGCCCGCCGCGAGACCCTCGATCCGGTCCTGCACCGCGTCCTTCGCAGTGAGGAACAGCGCCGGCACCTCGGGGGCGAACGCCCGGATCTTTTCGAGCGCCTCCAGCCCGTCGAGGCCGGGCATCATCACATCGAGGACCAGCACGTCCGGGCGGAAGTCGCGGGCGGCTCCGACCGCCGCCTGCCCGTCTCCCACCGTGACGACGTCCCAGCCGATCATGCCCAGCCCCATGCTCACCAGCTCCGCCAGGCTCGCCTCGTCGTCGACCACCAGCGCCCGGATCGGACTGCCATCAGGGTGCGCAAGGCGCGGCAGGTCGCGGGTCGTGGACTGGCGCGGGGAATCGGGCATCTAGAAATCCTCTGGATCGGGGCCTGGGCGGACGGCATTCCCGCGGACCGCACACTCTCGCTGCACGACGGAAGCATCGGGCGGCAGATGCCGGGCGCTGGGTTAACCCTAATTCTGCCCCGCGCACATTGTCCGTTCCTGTCCCGAACCTGTGACGAAACTGTGCACCGACGCAGCCCAATCTTGAGCCGCTGGAACCGGCCCCGTTCGACCTCTTGTAGCGCATCTCAATACGCCGCATACCCGGAGGGATCAATGACCGGCTGCTCGCTGGGTTGTAGAGCAAGTACGTGTCCGGCTACGGCAAACCTCATCCTGAGGTCAGATGAGTGGCCGGAATCCTGTCAGGAAAGATTCCCATTTCCCAATCTGACGTCCTGCTCTACAGGACACGAACTGCCGTTAGCTGACCTTCACCAGCGGTTCCTCTTCAGTGGCCCCCACGGCACCTTCGACATATTCATGGTTATCGGTGTTCAAAACGAAATGAACTGCTTAGTGTTTCCAGCAGATCCCATTCGAAAGGGTGTGCCCGCTAACGCCTCGAATCCGTTTTGGCTGCCCTCTGCATTCCGAGATGGCAGCCGTCGAAGGACATGACTGTAGCGGCCGGCCGGACAACACATCCGGGTAGACCCAGTTGAGAGGCTACCGGCCCAGCCCTAGTAGGCCTTGACGCGCTGGTCCACGATCAGGTGGATCAGGGCGAAGGTCTTGTCTTCGTCGATGGCGTTCAGTGCGGCCTGGACGGCGGCGGGGACGTCGGCATCCTGCTCGACGCGGACGCCGAAGCCGCCGAAGGCCTGCGCCATCAGGGCGAAGTCCGGGTTCTTCAGCTGGGTGCCGGAG
>NZ_JBBCYT010000014.1:0-46595 GCF_037144715.1 Arthrobacter sp. USHLN218 | reverse complement strand
GACCTGTGAAGCTGACCGGTACTAATAGGCCGATAACTTACACCACAAACAAACTGTGCTACGCGTCCGCTATGTGGTTCCCAGACAACAACCACCGTCCAGGGAACACAACAACAACTGAATAACGTCCAGTCACCACGCAGGGAACTGGCCGTAACCCACAAAACTTCACACCCCACCCGCACCACGGGTACAGGGGGCGTGAGAACGAGTTACGGCGGTCATAGCGCGGGGGAAACGCCCGGTCCCATTCCGAACCCGGAAGCTAAGACCCGCAGCGCCGATGGTACTGCACCCGGGAGGGTGTGGGAGAGTAGGTCACCGCCGGACACAACCACCACGATGAGGGGCACCGCCAACGACGGCGGCGCCCCTCACCGCATTTAACCACCACAACACAACACACACATCACATAAGCCAAATGCGGCCTTGGCGCCGGTACGCCGTCGTACTCGACTAGAATGGCTGTGGCGCACTGCGCATATTCTGATCTTTCGGATCACATCCCCACCCACAAAATACACAGCGTACGGCGGCCGCCGGCTAGTAGAGATTTCCGGCCCGCACTGAGAGGAGCTCCGGCATGGCTGATTTCCGTGCTCACGATGGACGGAACGATAAGGGCGATGCCGGCCGGGGCGGGTTCAGTAGCCGTGGAGGTTCGGCCGGTCGTTCGGGCCAGGGGTCCGGTTCCGGCAAGCGCGGGGGTGGCAGCCGCAGTGGCCAGGGCGGTCCGTACCGCGGTACCAGCAACTCCGGCGGAGACCCTCGTGGCTTCCGTTCACGCGATGATGGTGAAGGTCGCAAGGACAGCGGCTTCAATCAGCGGGGACCTCGCCGCGAGTATGGCGAACGTCCGCGTTACAACGACAGCGCCGACGGTGGGCGTCGTGAAGGCGGTTACGAGCGTCGCGCCGAGGGGCAGGGCTCGGGTGACCGGCGCCGTGGCGGCGAAGGCTTTAAGCCGCGCTACCAGGACTCCGATCGCGGCCCGCGTCGTGAGGGCGGTTATGGGCGTCGCGATGAAGGCGGTTCCGATCGCCGTCGTGAAGGCGGTTACGGGCGCCGAGACGAGCGCTCCGGCGGTGACCGACGCGAGGGTGGTTACGAGCGTCGCGCCGAGGGGCAGGGCTCGGGTGACCGGCGCCGTGGCGGCGAAGGCTTTAAGCCGCGCTACCAGGAGTCCGATCGCGGCCCGCGTCGCGAAGATGGTTATGGGCGTCGCGACGAGGGCGGTTCCGATCGCCGTCGTGAAGGGGGCTACGGGCGCCGAGACGAGCGCTCCGGCGGTGACCGACGCGAACGTGGTTACGACCGTCCCGACGGCCGCTACGAGCGTCGCGCCGAGGGGCAGGGCTCGGGTGACCGAAGCCGTGGCGGCGAAGGCTTTAAGCCGCGCTACCAGGAGTCCGATCGCGGCCCGCGTCGCGAAGGCGGTTATGGGCGTCGCGACGAGGGCGGTTCCGATCGCCGTCGTGAAGGCGGTTACGGGCGCCGAGACGAGCGCTCCGGCGGCGACCGACGCGAACGTGGTTACGACCGTCCCGACGGCCGCTACGAGCGTCGCGCCGAGGGGCAAGGTTCGGGTGACCGGCGCGGCGGCGAGGAATTCCGCGACCGGGCTGAACACACGCGTGGCGACGATTCGCGCCGGGGCGGCTTCGAACACCGCCCCCGCTGGGACAATGAGGGCGCGCCGGGCCGTGAAGAGCGCGGCGCCGCACGTCGGGAAGAGCCGACCCGGCACGATCTGCGCAGCTCAAACAGGCCGGATCGGCCAAGGTCTCCGGAGATCGACGACGACGTGACGGGTCAGGAGCTGGACCGGGCGATCCGGGCGCAGCTGAGGACACTGGAGTCCAAGAGTGCCGAGTGGGTCGCCAAGCATTTGGTAATGGCTGCTCGACTCATGGACGACGAGCCGGAGTTGGCATTCCAGCATGCGTTGGCGGCCAGCCGCCGCGGCGGCCGGATGGCGCCGGTGCGGGAGGCCGTCGGGCTGACGGCCTATGCCGCCGGACACTACGGGGAGGCCCTGCGGGAGTTCCGGACGTTCCGCCGGATCAGCGGTTCCAACATGCATCTGCCGGTCATGGCCGACTGCGAACGCGGCCTCGGCAGGCCGGAGCGTGCATTGGAGATGGCGCGGTCTGAGGATGCGGCCGAGCTCGATGCAGCCGGCAAGGTTGAGCTGGCGATGGTCGTATCCGGGGCCCGTAGCGACCTGGGCCAAGCCGAGGCAGCGGTCTCGGCACTGGAGATTCCGCAGCTGGACCGCAACCGGGCGTTCTCGTTCAGCCCGCGGTTGTTCCGCGCTTACGCCGACGCCCTGGAAGGCGCCGGCCGCGGAGCGGAGGCCGAGGACTGGCGCCGGCAGGCTCGCGTGGCGGAGAGCGCGCTGGGCGTCGGCGAGTTCGAGGAACCCGAGATCTTCGACGTGGTCGGGGACGACGAACCGGTGAAGCCTTCTCGGTCGTACCGCGATGAAACAACTGAGCCGTCGATCGGCGGCGAGGAGGCTGCGGCATCCGAGGCATCCGAGGACTCCGCGGTCGAACCGGAGGACCTCGCGGCGTCCGACGAGTCCGCGGGTGAGGAAATGTCGGAGGACATTCCGGGGGACATCGCGGCGGACGAGGGCGGCATTGAGCCGGAGGATTTCGCGGCGGACGAGGGCGACGTTGAGCCTGTGGATGACGCTGAGCCGGAGGATGAAGCGGCAGAGCGAAGCGAGAGTGCCAAGCGTTCCGATGGCTGAACCGAACCTGATCGCCGGTTACGACGCGCTGCTATGCGATCTGGACGGTGTTGTCTACGCGGGAGCCGGGGCCATCGATGGGGCGACCCAGGCCCTTGAGGGGCTGGCGGCTGTCGGGGTGTCCTTGGGATACATCACCAACAACGCCTCACGCTCGGCCGAGCAAGTGGCGGCACACCTGCGGGAGTTGGGGGCGCCGGCTGAGGCCGGGCAGGTGTTCGGCTCCGCGCGGGCGGGGGCGGAGCTGCTGGCTCAGCACGTGGAGCGTGGAGCCAAAGTCCTGGTGGCAGGCAGCGAGACCCTGGCCCGCGAGGTACAGGACAGAGGTTTCGTGACCGTCGGCTCCGCGAAAGACAAACCGGCGGCGGTGATCCAGGGCTTCGATCCGATGATCGGCTGGACCGACCTGGCCGAGGCGTCCTACGCCATCGCTGCCGGTGCTTTCTGGGTGGCAACGAATACCGACCTGACGATTCCGCGGGCGGAGGGCATCGCCCCTGGCAACGGCTCCCTGGTGGCAGCCGTCAGCGCCGCGACCGGCGCCCAGCCGCTGGTGGCCGGCAAGCCCGAAGCCGCGCTGTTCCGCACGGCGGCGGCTCAGCTCGGAGCCGAACGGCCATTGGTGGTGGGTGACCGGCTCGACACGGATATCCTGGGCGGCAACAAGGCCGGGATGGACACCGCCGTCGTGCTGACCGGCGTCGATACGGTGGAAAACGTGCTGGCGGCGCGTACGGCGGAGCGCCCGCGTTATCTGCTGTCCGGCCTCGGCGAGCTGTACCGGCCGTATGTCGAGCCGGCGCGCGCTGGCGGTGTGTTCCGCTGCGGAGGAGCCTCGGCCGAGGTCCGTGACGGGACCCTGCACCTGGCCGGGGATCCGGGCCTGGATGCGTGGCGCGCGGCGTGCGCGGCGTGGTGGGCCGCCGTTCCGGACACGGAGGGGCCTGCGGTTCCTCCGATCGAACACGGCCCGCGGCTAGACTGAACGAAGCAGACCGCTACTCATCGATCCCCTTGAGGAGTTCCCGCACAACCATGGACCAGCATCAAACCGGCCCGGAGACAGGCGGGAACGCCGATCGGGAGCCGGCAGTGGTCCACTGGCCGCAGGCGGTGGGGACGACGGCGGACGACGGCGTCGACGCGATCATCTCCGTGCTGCCGCAGCTGCCTGACGTCCCCGTGGCCGGACAGGCGGCAGTGTTCGAGCGCATCCACGACGAACTCCTGGCCGACTTGGAAGCCGGAGCCGACTGATTCCGTATGTCCCGACTTGACCAGGAACTTGTGGCGCGGGGGCTGGCGCGGTCGCGCACCCACGCCGCCAAACTGATCGCCGAGGGGCGGGTCAGCCGCGGCGGCGCCGTCCTGACCAAGGCCTCCACGACAGTGGCGCCAGCCGACGAGCTTTCCGTGGACTCGGGCTCCGGCCCGGACTACGTCAGCCGTGCCGGACACAAACTGGCGGGGGCGCTGCAGGCCTTCCCTGCGGTTTCTCCGTCCGGCCTGCGCTGCCTCGACGCCGGGGCCTCCACCGGCGGTTTTACCGATGTCCTGCTGCGGGCGGGTGCCCGCGAAGTTGCAGCGGTAGACGTCGGCCACGACCAGATGGTCCAGCGGCTGCGCGACGATGACCGCGTCCACGTTTTCGAGGGACTGAACGTCCGCTACCTGGATCCCGCGGAGATCGGCGGCCCGGCGGCCCTGACCGTGGCGGATCTCTCCTTCATCTCGCTGACCCTGGTGATGCAGCCGCTGAGCCGGGCCACCATTCCCGGCGGCGACATGCTCCTGATGGTCAAGCCGCAATTCGAGGTGGGACGCGAAGCCCTGGCGAGCACCGGCGTCGTTGGTTCCGAAAACGAACGCCGCCGTGCCGTGGGACGGGTGCTGCGCTCCGCCCTCGCCGAGGGGCTCGACATTGAGGGCATAGCACGGAGTCCGCTGCCCGGCCAGGACGGCAACGTCGAGTTCTTCCTGTGGATCAAGGTTCCCCTGTCAGTGCGGGAGCCTAGGATCGGAGATGAGCTTGAGGCGGCCGTCAAAAGGGCACTGGCCCTCTATCCGGCCGCCGGGCAGGAACCACCGCACCAACAATCGGGAGACACAGCATGAGCAGGAAGATACTGGTCCTGGCACATACCGGCCGCAAGGACGCCATGGCTGCCTCCCAGGAGACCTGTGCTCAGCTGCACTCGTCCGGGCTGGTGCCCGTGCTGCGGCGCGCGGACGCCGAACACTGCCGCCAGGTGTACGGCGAGCTGGCCGCGCCGGTCGAGATCCTCGGCGAGGACGTGGGCCTGGACGAGATCGACCTGGGGATGGTGCTGGGCGGTGACGGAACCATCCTGCGCTCTGCCGAACTGGTCCGCGAGTCCGACGTCCCGCTGCTTGGCGTCAACCTGGGCCATGTGGGGTTCCTGGCCGAGAGCGAGCGTGCCGACCTTGCGCAGACCGTCCATTGGGTCGTGCAGCGCGAGTACACGGTCGAAGAGCGGATGACCATTGATGTGCAGGTCTGGCTGGACAAGCGGAAGATCGGGCACACGTGGGCGCTGAACGAGGCGACGGTGGAGAAGGCCGACCGGCAGCGGATGATCGAGGTTGTCGTCGAGGTGGACGCCCGGCCCATCAGCACCTTCGGCTGCGACGGCGTGGTGATGGCGACGCCGACCGGCTCTACTGCCTACGGCTTTTCGGCTGGCGGTCCCGTGGTCTGGCCGGAGGTCTCCGCGCTGCTCATGGTCCCGATCAGCGCCCACGCCCTGTTCGCCAAGCCGCTGGTGGTGGCACCTGATTCGATCATGGCGGTGGAGGTCCTGAACCGCACGGATGCCAACGGGGTGCTCTGGTGCGACGGCCGCCGGAGCCTCGAACTGCCGCCCGGGTCGCGTGTCGAAGTGACGCGCTCGGACAAGCCGGTCCGCCTGGCGAGGACCAGCCGGACGCCGTTCTCCGAGCGCCTAGTGCGCAAATTCGAACTGCCGACGCAGGGCTGGCGCGGACCGGTCCGGGCCGACGAGGAGCAACCGGCCACCGCGCCCCTGCCGACTGTCAGGACCGTCGAGCCGCACCATATTGTGGCGGAAGGGGAGGCCAGGCCATGATCGAGGAAATCCGCATCAGCAACCTGGGCGTCATCACCGACGCCACGCTGCCGCTGGGCAAGGGGCTGTCGGTGGTTACCGGCGAGACCGGCGCCGGCAAGACGATGGTCGTGACCGCGCTGGGCATGCTCCTGGGCGCCCGGGCGGATGCCGGAGCGGTCCGCACCGGCGCCCGGTCCGCGGTCGCGGAGGCCGTGCTCCGCTTGTCCCCGGACAGCCCCGCGCTGGCCAGGGCGGCGGAGGCGGGGGCGTCCATCGAGGAGTACGACGGCGACGCGGAACTTATGCTTGTCCGTACCGTCAACGCGGACGGCCGCAGCAGGGCCCACGTGGGCGGCCGGACCGCCCCGGTCGGCACGCTCGCGGAAATCGGCGGGCAGCTCGTGGCGGTCCACGGGCAGTCGGACCAGCTGCGGCTGAGGAGCCAGAGCGCCCAGCGCGAGGCCCTGGACAAGTTCGCCGGGTCCAAGCTCGCCAAACCCCTGACGGCCTACCGGACGGCGTACGGACGCTGGCGCGAGGCCTCGGGGGAGCTGCAGACGCTGCGCAGCGAAGCGCGGGAGCGGCTCCGCGAGGCCGAGGGGCTGCAGCTGGCGTTGGAAGAGATCGACGGAGTTGACCCGCAGCCTGGCGAGGACGAACTGCTCAAGGCCGAGGCTACCAAGCTCGCCAACGTCGAACAGCTGCGCGCGGCGGCCCTGCTGGCGCACCAGGCGCTGGTCTCCGAGGAATTCACGGAAACCGGGGACGCGACGTCGCTGGTGGACACGGCCAAGCGGACGCTGGAGCAGGTGCAGGAGGAAGATCCTGAGCTCGGCAAGGCCGCGGCACGGCTGGCCGAGGTCGGCTACATCATCGCGGACGTGGCCACGGAGCTCGCCAGCTACGGCGCCTCGCTGGACAGCGAGGGCCCGGAACGCCTCGCGGAGCTGGAGGCTCGCCGCGGCGAGCTTGCCGTCCTGGTGCGCAAATACGCGCCGTCCATCGACGAGGTCCTCGAATGGGCCGCGGTCTCCCGCGCACGGCTGGACGAACTCACGGACGACTCGAGCCGGATCGAGGCACTGGAGGCCGAGCTGGCCACGCTGGATGCGGAGCTGGCGTCGCTGTCCGGCAGCATCACGACGGTGCGTGCCAAGGCCGCCGCCGACCTCGCCAAGAAGGTCGGCCACGAACTCACGGCGCTGGCGATGCCGGACGCCAAGCTGCAGATCGATGTCGAGCCGGCGGGCGAGCTCGGGCCGCATGGCGCGGACAACATTGCCTTCCTCCTCAAACCGCATCCCGGCGCGCCCGCCCGGCCTCTGGGCAAGGGTGCTTCCGGCGGTGAACTCTCGCGCGTCATGCTGGCCATCGAAGTGGTGCTGGCAGCCGTGGATCCGGTACCGACGTTCGTGTTCGACGAGGTGGACTCCGGTGTCGGCGGCAAGGCCGCTGTCGAGATCGGCAGGAGGCTGGCCATGCTGGCCCGCTACGTGCAGGTGATCGTCGTGACGCACCTGCCCCAGGTAGCGGCGTTCGCGGACCACCACATCCGGGTCTACAAGTCCTCGACCAAGGCTACGGCCAAGGACGACGGCGTGACCGCCAGCGATGTGCGTCTGCTCACCGATGAGGAGCGGGTCACCGAGCTGGCGCGCATGCTGGCGGGCCAGGAAGAATCCGAGCTGGCCCGGGCGCATGCGCAGGAACTGATCGACGCGGCCAAGCCGCAGGAAAGGTGATAGGCTCGAATTCCGTGGTGCAGCGAACGAATTCCCGGTTTTCCAAGTCGTCCAAGACGACCAAGCATATTTTCGTCACCGGTGGCGTGGCGTCTTCTCTCGGGAAGGGGCTGACGGCGTCGAGCCTCGGTCACCTGCTCCGGGCTCGTGGTCTTTCAGTGACCATGCAAAAGCTCGATCCCTACCTGAACGTGGATCCGGGCACGATGAATCCGTTCCAGCACGGAGAGGTCTTCGTGACCGACGACGGCGCGGAGACGGACCTTGATATCGGGCACTACGAGCGGTTCCTGGACGAGAACCTCGACGGCATGGCCAACGTCACGACCGGCCAGGTGTACTCCACCGTGATCGCCAAGGAACGCCGCGGCGAATACCTCGGCGACACGGTCCAGGTCATTCCCCACATCACGGACGAGATCAAGCGCCGGATGCGCCTCCCCGCCGAGGCCAAGAAGACCCCGGACGTGATCATCACGGAGATCGGCGGCACGGTCGGGGATATTGAGTCCCAGCCCTTCCTCGAGGCGGCGCGCCAGGTCCGCCAGGACGTGGGACGCAACAACGTCTTCTTCCTGCATGTCTCCCTGGTGCCCTACATCGGCCCGTCGCAGGAGCTGAAGACCAAGCCGACGCAGCACTCCGTGGCCGCCCTGCGGTCCATCGGCATCCAGCCCGACGCGATCGTCATCCGTTCGGACCGGGAAATCCCCGCCGCCATGCGCGACAAGATCGGCCGCATGTGCGACGTGGACCCGGACGCCGTGATCAGCTGCCCGGACGCCCCGAGCATCTACGACATCCCGAAGACCCTGCACGCCCAGATGCTGGACGCCTACATCGTGCAGCACCTGGACCTGAAGTTCAAGGATGTCAACTGGTCGAAGTGGGACCGGCTGCTCGATGCCGTCCACAACCCCAAGCACGAGATCGAGATCGCCCTGGTTGGCAAGTACATCGACCTTCCGGACGCCTACCTCTCCGTGACCGAGGCGCTGCGGGCCGGCGGTTTCGCCAACCAGACCAAGGTGCGCATCCGCTGGGTCCCGTCGGATGACTGCGCCACCGAAGAGGGCGCCGCCCGCTCGCTGGCAGGCGTGCACGCCGTCTGCGTGCCCGGCGGCTTCGGCATCCGCGGCCTCGAAGGCAAGCTTGGCGCCCTGAAGTTCGCCCGCGAGAAGAAGCTGCCGACCCTGGGCCTCTGCCTTGGCCTGCAGTCCATGGTCATGGAGTACGCCCGCAACGTCGTCGGACTGGAAGGCGCCTCGTCCACCGAGTTCGACCCGGACACCAAGTACCCCGTCATCGCGACGATGGAAGAGCAGCTCGACATCGTCGAGGGCAAGGGCGACCTGGGCGGCACCATGCGCCTTGGGCTCTACGACGCCGCGCTCAAGGGCGGCTCCGTCGTGGCTGAAACCTACGGCGCCACCAAGGTCGCCGAAAGGCACCGCCACCGCTACGAGGTCAACAACAAGTACCGTCCCGAACTCGAGGCGGCCGGCCTGGTCTTCTCCGGCACGTCGCCGGACGGCAAGCTCGTGGAGTTCGTCGAGCTGCCGCGCAAGGTCCACCCGTACTACGTGTCCACCCAGGCGCACCCGGAGCTGAGCTCCCGGCCGACGCGGCCCCATCCGCTCTTCGCGGGACTGGTCGCCGCCGCCCTGAACAACGGCAAAAAGGCCGGCTCCTAGCATGGTTTCGGGCCAGGGGTTCGCCGACGAGCACGACCCGCGCCGGGTGGTCAAGTCGGAGACGCTCTACGAGGGGCGGATCTGGGACGTTGTCAGCGACACGTTCACCCTGTCCGGGGACGACGGCGACGTGCTGGTCCGCGACTACATCTCCCATCCGGGGGCGGTCGCCATCGTGGCCCTGGACGACCAGGACCGCGTCCTGCTCCTCAAGCAGTACCGCCAGCCGGCCAGGATGTCCCTGTGGGAGGTCCCGGCCGGCTTGCTGGACGTCGAGGGCGAAGACTTCGTCGCGGCGGCGGCACGGGAACTGGCGGAAGAAGCGGACCTGACGGCAGCCCGCTGGGACGTGCTGGTGGACTTCTTCAACTCGCCGGGCTCCTCCAGCGAAGCGATCCGGATCTACCTGGCGCGCGACCTGGCCGACGTCCCCGAGGACGAGCGGCATACCCGCATGGAAGAAGAGGCGGAGATCGAGCACCTCTGGGTCGACCTGGAGGAAGCAGTCGCGGCGATCCTGTCGGGCCGGGTGCATAACCCCTCGGCGGTGGCTGGCATCCTGGCCGCGGCCCAGGCCGCACGCACCGGGTTCACCGGGCTGCGCCCGGCGGATGCGCCCTGGCCCGAGCATCCGAGCCAGCGGAACGAGTTGCCCGCCCGCGCGGACGCAGACCGCTGAAGCAATGGCTGCCATCGCGCCGGCCGCTGCCGCCGACGAATTCAGCGCCACCGCCGCTGGCCGCGCCGTAGCCGCTTACCTGCAGCACATGGCCGTTGAACGCGGGCTCGCCGCCAACACGCTGGCCGCGTACCGGCGCGACCTACGGCGGTACCTGCAGTTCCTGTCGCAGCGGCAGATCGAGGCGCCTGAGCAGGTGACGCGGCATGATGTTACGGCCTTCGCCCAGGCCCTGTCCGACGGTTCGGACGGGGCCTCGGCGCTGAGCGTGCGGTCGGCGGCCCGGACCATCGTCGCGGTGCGGGGCCTGCACAGGTTCTGGGTGCTCGAAGGGATCACGGCCGGCGATCCCGCCGCGGACGTGCATCCTCCGATGCCGGGGAAGCGGCTCCCGAAGGCCATCACGGTGGATGAGGTGACCCGGATCCTCGAGTCCGTCAATACCGAGTCCGCCACCGGCCAGCGGGACCGGGCGCTGCTCGAGTTCCTCTACTCCACGGGGGCGCGGATCAGCGAGGCGGTCGGACTGGACGTGGACGATGTCGCCGCGATCGACGCGGAGGAGGGCACCGCCGTCGTCCGCCTTTTCGGCAAGGGCTCTAAGGAGCGCGTGGTGCCGCTCGGGTCTTACGGCGCGAAGGCGATCGACGACTACCTGGTGCGCGCCCGCCCGCTACTGGCGTCCAAGGGCCGCGGAACGCCGGCCTTGTTCCTGAACGCGCGCGGCGGACGGCTGAGCCGCCAGAGCGCGTGGACGATCCTGAAGACCGCCGCCGAGAAGGCCGGGATCGACCGCGACGTCTCGCCGCACACGCTGCGGCATTCCTTCGCCACCCACCTGCTGGAGGGCGGCGCCGATGTCCGCGTGGTCCAGGAATTGCTAGGCCACGCATCGGTCACCACGACGCAGGTCTACACGCTGGTGACGGCGGATACCCTGCGCGAGGTCTATGCTGCGGCGCACCCGCGGGCCCTCGGCTAGCGGCAACGCGCGGATTCGCGCGGAACACGCCCGCGGGGGAGCGCGGCTAGACTCGGTGCCATGAAGCCGCTCAACGTCGTCCTGTGTTTCCTGCTGCGCGAACGGGACGGGGTGCGCTCCGTGCTGCTGGGGCACAAGAAGACCGGCTTCGGCACCGGCAAGGTGGTTGGTGTCGGCGGCAAGCTCGAGCCCGGCGAGGGGCCGGTGGAGGCCGTTTGCCGCGAGGTCCTGGAAGAGACCGGACTCGTGGTCCGGCCGGAGGCGCTGGTCCCGGCGGGCAGGATCTTCTTCGATTTCCCCTACCGGCCCGAACTGAACATGGACACCCTGCTATACGTCACGCGCAGCTGGGAAGGGGAGCCGGCGGAGTCGGACGAGATCGCCCCCGAGTGGTACGACGTGGAGCGGCTGCCGCTGGAACTGATGTGGCACGACGCCGGCACCTGGCTGCCGCTGGCGCTGGACGGGCACGGCCCGAACCTGCGCATCATCCTCAACGAGGACAACGCGACGGTCCGGGCCGCGGTTCCGCTCTGACGTCCGGGGAGCGGCCGGGCTACAGGGCCCGCTGCTCCGGTCCGTTGTATTCGCTCAGCGGACGGATCAGGGAGTTGGCCTCCAGCTGCTCCATGATGTGCGCGGTCCAGCCTGTGATCCGGGCACAGACGAACAGCGGCGTGAACGTCGGGGTGTCGAAGCCCATCAGGTGGTATGCGGGCCCGGCCGGGTAGTCCAGGTTGGGCTTGATGTTCTTCTTCTCCGCCATGGCGGACTCCAGCGCGGTGTACAGCTCCGCCAGGTCCGGCCGGTCATAGTGCGCCACCATCTTGTCGAGAGCGGCCTTCATGGTCGGGACGCGGGAGTCGCCCTTCTTGTAGACCCGGTGGCCGAACCCCATGATCTTCTTCTTGCTGGCCAGCGCGTCGTCCAGCCAGGCCTTGGCCCGCGCGGTGATGTCCGGGCCCTCCCAGCCGATCTCCTCGAAGGTGTGCATGACCGCCTCGTTGGCGCCGCCGTGCAGCGGGCCCTTGAGCGCGCCGATGGCCCCGGTGACGGCCGAATGCAGGTCAGCCAGCGTCGAGGTGATCACGCGGGCGGTGAACGTGGAGGCGTTGAACGAATGCTCCGCGTAGAGGATCATCGAGACGTTGAACGCGTCGACGACGTCCGGGGCGGCCTCCTCGCCGAAGGTCATGTAGAGGAAGTTCGCCGAATAGCCCAGGTCCTCACGGGGCTCCACGAGGTCCTGCCCCCGGCGCCGGCGCTGGTCGTAGGCCACCACGGCCGGGAACGCGGCGAAGAGGTCCTTGGCCTTGGCCAGGTTGGCTTCGGGCGAGGAGTCCTCCGCCTGCGGGTGCCGGGCGCCGATGACGCTGGCCGCGGTGCGGCAGACGTCCATCGGATGCGCGCTCAGCGGCAGGGTGTCGATGACGGACTTCACGACCGGATCCAGGGCGCGGCCGGCGCGCTCATGGGCGGTGAATTCCGCCAGCTCCTCCGGGGTGGGCAGCTCCGAGTGCCAGAGCAGGTAGGCCACCTCTTCGAAGCTGCACCGGGCCGCGAGGTCCTGGACCGGGTAGCCGCGGTAGAGCAGGGAATTGGTTTCCGGATTCACCTTGGAGATGCGCGTGGTATCAACGACGACGCCGGCGAGACCCTTGTGGATCTCCGGGACTTCGGTTGCTGCTTGGGTAGTCATAGCGACTCCTTCGTCTGCGGTTGGTGCTGTCCGGGTACTTGGAAATTGAAGACAGACGTATCGAAGTGGTTATAAGCCTCATAATCCACCAATTCGTACAATCGTGCACGCGTGAGCATGTTGCCGACTTCCTTTTCCTGGCTCCCGCTGGCCTTGATGGTGTCCAGCGTCCGTTCGGCCGCGCCCATCGCGATGCGCAGCAGCGTCACGGGATAGATGACCAGGTTCACGCCGACGGAGGCCAGCTCGTCCACTCCGAACAGGTCGCTCTTCCCGAATTCGGTCATGTTGGCCAGGATCGGGACGTCCACGGCGTCGCGGATCGCCTGGAACTCCTCGAGGGTGCGCATGGCCTCCGGGAAGATCGCATCGGCTCCGGCATCCACCAGGGCCCGGGCCCGGTCCTGCGCGGCTTCCAGGCCGTCGACCGCGCGGATGTCCGTGCGGGCCATGATGAGGAAGTTCGCGTCGCGGCGGGCGTCGGCGGCAGCGCGGATGCGCTTGGATGCCGTGTCCAGGTCCACGACGTTCTTGCCGTCGAGGTGGCCGCACCGCTTCGGGTTGAACTGGTCCTCGATGTGGCACCCGGCCAGGCCGGCGTTTTCCAGTTCCTGGATGGTCCGCGCGACGTTCATGGGTTCGCCGAAGCCGGTGTCCGCGTCGACCAGGGCGGGCAGGTCCGTCATCCGGGCGATCTGTCCGGCGCGGGTGGCCACTTCGGTCAAGGTGGTCAGACCGATGTCCGGCAGGCCCAGGTCATTGGCCAGCACGGCGCCTGAAATGTAGACGCCGCCGAACCCCTTCTCCTGGATCAGCCGCGCCGAGAGCGGATTGAATGCCCCGGGGAACTGCTGGATCGTGCCGGAGCCCAGCGCGGCACGCAGCGCAGCCCTTTTCTGCTCCGGAGTGGTCTGTGAGTAGAGCATCTAGAACAGTCCCTTCGGCCCGGCTGCGAGGTCGATGACGCCCGGCGCTGCGGTGATGTTGAGCTGGTCCAGTTCGCCGGCGGCCAGCTCGGGCAGGCGCTCGACGGCGGCCAGGAAGCGGTCGATTTCGGCGTCCTCGACGAGGCCGGCGGCCAGCGTCCGGAGCTTGTTGACGTACTGCTCGCGGGCAAACGGGCGGGCGCCGAGGGGGTGGGCGTCCGCGACGGCGATTTCGTCGCGGATGACGGTGCCGTCGGCCAGCGTGATTTCCACGGAACCGCCGAAGGCCTTCTCGGCGATGTCCAGGGAGTGGTAGCGGCGGGTCCATTCCGGATCCTCTTCGGTGGTGACCTTATGCCACAGCTCGACCGTGTCCGTCCTGCCCGCGCGCTCCGGCGCGTAGGACTCCACATGGTGCCACGCGCCGTCCTGCAGGGCGACGGTGAAGATGTAGGGGATGGAGTGGTCCAGCGTCTCGCGGGACGCGGTCGGATCGTACTTCTGCGGGTCGTTGGCCCCGGAGCCGATGACGTAGTGGGTGTGGTGGGATGTCTTGATCTTGACGGCGGCCACGTTCTTCGGATCCGTCGCCTCGGGGTGCTCGCGGTGCAGCTTGCGGGCCAGGTCGATCCAGGCCTGTGCCTGGTATTCGGCGGAGTGCTCCTTGGTGTAGGTGTCGAGGATGGCGCGCTTGGCTTCGCCGACCTCCGGCAGCGGCACCTCATAGGAGGCCTCGGGCCCGTCCAGCAGCCACGCGATGACCCCGTCTTCGCCTTCGTAGATCGGCACCGGCGAGGTCTGGCCGCGCATGGCGCGGTCCACGGCTTCGACGGCCATCTTTCCGGCGAACGCGGGGGCATGGGCCTTCCACGTGGAGATCTCGCCCTTGCGGGACTGCCGGGTCGCCGTCGTCGTATGCAGGGCCTGCCCGACGGCCTGGAAAATCGTCTCCGCGTCCAGCCCGAGCAGGGTGCCGATGCCGGCCGCCGCGGACGGGCCGAGGTGGGCCACGTGGTCGATCTTGTGCTTGTGCAGGCAGATGGCCTTGACCAGGTCGACCTGGATCTCGTAGCCGGTGGCGATACCGCGGATGAGGTCGCGCCCGCTGGCGCCGACGTGTTGGCCGACGGCGAGGATCGGCGGGATGTTGTCGCCCGGATGCGAGTACTCGGCCGCCAGGAAGGTGTCGTGGTAGTCCAGTTCGCGGACGGCGACGCCGTTGGCCCAGGCCGCCCACTCCGGGGAGGACTTTTCGGTGACGCCGAAGATGCCCGCGCCCTTGCCGTTGGCCGATACGGGGTGGCTGAGCGCTTGGGCGCGCGCGGCGACGATGGGTCCGCGGTTCAGCGAGGCGATGGCCACCGAGGCGTTGTCGATGATTCGGTTGATCACCATTTCGGTGACTTCGTCGCTGACCTCCACCGGGTCGACGGCGACCTTGGCGATCTTGTAGGCGAGCTGGTCCTCCCGCGGAAGGTTCTCTTCGCTGCGGTAGACGCGCACTTTGTGGTTGACGGTCATGAAGCTGTCCTCTCGGCTGTCTGCTGGGTGGATTTGAGGTGTTCGAGGCTTTGGTGCAGATGGACGGCGGTCGCCGCGGCGGCCAGCTGGCTGTCTCCGGCGGCGATCGCCCCGGCGATGTTGGCGTGTTCGGTGGCGGCGGCCAGCAGGCGCAGCGGGTTGTCTTTGGCCAGCCTGCGGATGCGGACCAGATGGACCCGCAGGTTGCTCAGCGCCTGCAGCAGGTAGGGGTTTTGGATGGCCTCGTCGATCGCGGAGTCCAGGCGCGCGACGAGCTGGTAATAGTCGTGCAGGGCCGGGTCGTCCCGGCGCAGCAGTTCGGCCGCCGAGGAAAACTCCTGCTGCAGCTTCCCGAACGCGGCCCGGTCTCCCCGGCGGGCGGCCAGCGAGGCCGCCTGGCATTCGAGCGCAGCGCGCAGCTCGAAGATTTCGGTGATGTTCTCGAGCGAAATGTCCGCGACCACGACGCCGCGCCCGGTATGCGGCGCCGCCAGTCCCTCGGCGGTCAGCCGGCCCAGCGCTTCCCGCAGCGGAGTACGCGATACACCGAGGCGTTCGGCCTGTTCCACTTCGGCCAGGACCGTGCCGGGCGGCAGCCGCCACTCCACGATGTCCTCGCGCAGCGCCCAGTAGGCGCGTTCGCTGGCACGCATCCGGGCCTCCTTCGCTGCAGGTTCGATCGCTTGGTGCCTCATGCTTCGATTGTATACACGAACGACGGCGGGTCAAGGCTATTCCCGAGAATTCCGCACAGTTCGCCCACGTTGTGTATACAGAAGTCTTGACCTACCCCCGCCCGACCCCGCTAGGATGATGTGCGTCACAGTCCTTCGTCCGAGTATTGAGGGGAAGCCATGGGAGCCAGCTACCGTGCCACCTACCAGGCCAGTGTGGATGATCCGGAGCAGTTCTGGCTGGGTGAAGCCGGCGCCATCGAATGGTCGAAGCCCCCGGAGCAGGCGCTGGACGGCAGCCGGGCTCCGATCTACCGCTGGTTTCCGGATGGCCAGCTCAACACCTGCGCCAATGCCCTGGACCGGCACGTGGCCGCGGGACGGGGAGCGCACACGGCGCTGGTCTACGATTCGGCAATGCTCGGCGTCCAGTGCCGGTACACCTACGACGAGCTGCTGTCCGAGGTGGCGGCCTTCGCCGGGGCGCTGCGGGAGCTCGGCGTCGGGAAGGGCGACCGGGTGATCATCTACATGCCGATGATCCCCGAGGCGCCCATCGCCATGCTGGCCGCGGCCCGCCTGGGTGCGGTGCATTCGGTGGTCTTCGGCGGCTTTGCCCCGCGGGAGCTGGCGGCGCGGATCGACGACGCCAAGCCGGCGGCGGTGGTCACGGCTACGGGCGGCATCGAGCCTTCGCGCCGCGTGGAGTACCTGCCCGCCGTGGACGAAGCCATCCGGATGGCGTCGCACCAGGTGCCCCACGTCGTCGTCAAGGCCCGCGAGGGCTTTGCCCACGAGGTCGGTGCCTTCGGAGATGACACCACCCGCTGGCGCGACTGGGATGAGCTGAAGTCCTCGGCGGAGCCGGCCGCCGCCGTGCCGGTCGCAGCCACCGATCCGCTCTACATCCTCTACACCTCCGGCACCACCGGCGCCCCGAAGGGGGTCGTCCGGGACAACGGCTCGCACGCCGTGGCGCTGGCGTGGTCGATGAAGAACATCTACGACGTCGGCCCGGGCGACGTGATGTGGACGGCCTCGGATGTCGGCTGGGTGGTCGGCCACTCCTACATCGTCTACGGGCCGCTGCTCGCCGGCGCGACCACGGTGCTCTACGAAGGAAAGCCGGTGGGGACCCCGGACGCCGGGGCCTTCTGGCGGGTGGTCCAGGACCACGGCGTCAACGTCCTCTTTACAGCCCCGACCGCCCTGCGGGCCATCCGCAAGGCCGATCCGCAGGCCCGGCTGCTCGCGGACTACGACCGTTCCAGCCTGCGGACGCTGTTCGCGGCGGGGGAGCGGCTGGATCCGGAGACCTATGAATGGATTGCCGCCGCGTTGAACGTGCCGGTCATTGACCACTGGTGGCAGACGGAGACCGGCTGGGCGATCGCCGCGAATCCGCGCGGTCTCGAGCAGCTGCCGGTCAAGGCGGGTTCCCCCACCGTGCCGGTGCCGGGGTACCAGGTCGCCATCGTCGACGGGATGGGCGAGCTTGTCCCGGCCGGCACGGAGGGCAACATCGTGATCAAGCTGCCGCTGCCGCCGGGCACGCTCGCCACCTTGTGGGGCAATGACCAGCGTTTCGTGGATTCCTACCTGCGCACCTTCGACGGCTACTACGCCACGGGCGATTCGGGATACCTCGACGAGGACGGCTACCTCTTCGTCATGGGCCGTACCGACGACGTCATCAATGTTTCGGGGCACAGGTTGTCCACGGGGGCGATGGAACAGGTCGTGGCACAGCATCCCGCGGTGGCCGAATGCGCCGTCGTCGGCGTGGCGGACGAGCTCAAGGGCCAGCGGCCCAGCGGCTACGTGGTCCTCAAGGCCGGCGCCGGGGTGGACCCGGCCCGGCTGCAGAGCGAGCTCGTTTCCCTGGTCCGCCAGCAGATCGGGCCGGTGGCGGACTTCAAGGAGGTTCGCGTCGTGGCCGCGCTGCCGAAGACCCGCTCGGGCAAAATCCTGCGCAAGACGATGCGCCAGATCGCCGACGGGGGAGAATACACGGTGCCATCGACCATCGAAGATCCCTCGGTGATCGACGACCTGGTGCGCACGATCCGGTCCTGACGCCGGGCCGGGTCAGTCCCGGCGCCAGCTGTACTCGAACTCCGGCCGGCCCCTGGTCCCGTAGCGGGGCGTGCGGACGGCCGAATTCTGGTCCGCGAGGTGCTCGAGGTAGCGGCGCGCCGTGACGCGGGACATGCCGGTCTCGGCCGTGACCTCCACGGCGGAGACCGGCGACTCGCGGGACTTGAGCAGATCGACGACGCTGTTCAGCGT
Organism: Arthrobacter sp. USHLN218; assembly: GCF_037144715.1. NCBI lineage: Bacteria > Bacillati > Actinomycetota > Actinomycetes > Micrococcales > Micrococcaceae > Arthrobacter > Arthrobacter sp. USHLN218. The sequence continues at coordinate 28,541 of NZ_JBBCYT010000014.1, read as the reverse complement.
CTCTTCGCTAAGGCCCTTGGGAAGGGCCGTCGGGGAGGGCGCTCGCAGCTGCGCGAAGGCACGGTCCACGGCGGCCTGGGTGGTGGAACTCCCGTGCTGCGCCAGGCTGTCGCGGAACTGCCGGTAGTGGTGGAGCTTGTCGCTGAAGGCGGCGAACGTAAACGGCTTGATCAGGTACAGCGCAATGCCGGAGGAAATGGCTTTGCGGACGATCGGCAGTTCGCGCACGGCGGTCACCGCGATGACCTCGACCGGGGCGCCGGAGCCGCGGATGCGGCGGAGCACGTCCAACCCGTGCAGGTCCGGCAGGTTCATGTCCAGCAGCACCAAGTCGATGCGGGGCGCCTTGGCGGCGGCAGATCCGCCGGAGAGCCCCAGCAGGGCAAGCGCCTCGGAACCCGTCGAGGCGACGCCGGCCAGTTCGAAGCCGGCAAGCCTCCGGACGTACTCGGCGTGCGCGGCAGCGGCGACGGACTCGTCCTCGACGACGAGCACGCGGATCGGTTCAGCCATGCCGCGGGTCCCCGAATCCGTTGGCGGAAGACACAGGCCCGCCCAGCGGCAGCGACACGGTGAACAGCGCCCCTTCGTCATTGTCTACGGTCAGTTCCCCGCCCATTCTAGTGACCGCCAGCCGGACGAGGGACAAGCCGACGCCGCGCTGCGCGCCGTCGCTCTTCTTTGAGCTGAAGCCCAGGGCGAAGATGTCGTCGCGCTCGCCGTCAGGCAGCCCCGGCCCGCTGTCGTGGACCTGGATCCACAGCCGGTCCTCGGTAGTGAGGAAGTCGATGGACACCTCTTTGCGCTCGCAGGAGGAAACGGCGTCGAAGGCGTTGTCCAGCAGGTTGCCCACGATGGTGACCAACGCTTCCGGGTCCAGGCCCGGGCGGCCGGGCAGCGGCGTCCCCGAACCTGCGCCCGGGCTGGCCGCGATGTGCAGTTCGATGCCGCGCTCGTTGGCCTGGGCCGCCTTGCCGACCAGCAGGGCGGAGATGAAGGGCTCGTCGATGGCGCCGACGACTTCGTCGGTCAGCTGCTGGGACTGCTGCAGGTCTCGGGAGGCGAAATCCAGGGCGTCCTGGTGCCGGCCGAGCTCAATCAGGGACACGATCGTGTGCAGGCGGTTGGAGTGCTCGTGCGTCTGCGCACGGAGGGCATCGCGGAGGGTGCGCATGGACTCCAGCTCGCCGGCGAGGGACTGGACCTCGGTGCGGTCGCGCAGGGTCGCCACCACGCCCAGCGCTGGCACGTCGAGGGACGCCTCCGCCGAACGCCTTGCTCCGCTGCCGGGCGTCGCCGCGGGATCCTGGCTGACCAGCAGCACGTGCTGGTCCGTGACGAGGACTTCATCGCGGACGGTCCGGCGCTGGAGCAGCAGCTGCTTCAGCGCCGGCGGCAGCTGGAGCGCGGCAACGTCGGCCGGCGGATCGCCGGGACTGCGCACGGGCAGGTCGAGCATGCGCGCCGCCTGGTCGTTGTACAGCACCAGCCGGCCCTCCGTATCCACCAGCAGCATGCCTTCCCTGACGGAATGCAACACCGTGTCGTAGAAGACGAAGATGCGGGAGAGCTGGGCCGGTCCCCAGCCCAGCGTCACCCGGTCCAGGTAGCGGCTGAGTAGCCAAGACGCCAGCGATGAAACCGCCATCACGGCCAGCGCCGTGAGGATGACGAAGGGGAGCCGGGCCGCCACCGCCACGGACACGTTGGAAACGGTGACACCCGAGGCCACCATCCCCTGGACCTTCCCGGAGGCGTCCTTGACCGGCACGATCGCGCGGATGGACGGTCCGAGCGTCCCGGCGAAGACCTCGGTCTGCGGCCGTCCTGCCAGGGCCTGATCCACGCTGCCGATGTATTCGGCGCCGATCCGGGCCGGGTCCGGGTGCGTGAAGCGGGTGCGGTCGGGGGACATGATCGTGATGAAGTCGACGCCGGCGTCCCGGCGGACCCGCTCCGTGTACGGCTGCAGGCGCGCGGTGGGATCCGCCGACTGGACCGCGTCGAGCACAAACGGGCTGTCGGCGATGGCGACGGCAACCGAGGTCATCCGCTGGCCGGCGCGGTCATAGATCTGGTGCCGCGCGTCGAGGAACAGGAAGGTCGCGACCGCCGCCGTCAGGAGGATGAGGAACGCCAGCTGGCTGACCAGGATCCGGGAGGCAAGGCTCCAGTGCTTCATCGGTCTCCTTTTTCCCTGCCACGAACAGTATGAACGCAATGGTGATCAGCGTCACTGCGCGGAGCAAGATGGTTCCAGCCCGCCGCCGGAGAGCGGCATCACACCTTCAAGGAGTAAATCATTGGCAGCGACCACGCAGGTCCCCAAGGCTGATTCGAAGCCGAAGAAGGACAGAACCCACTTCCTTTACATCGCGGTCATCGTGGCCGTGGTGCTCGGCGCCATCGTCGGCCTGGTGGCACCGGAGTTCGCGCAGTCCCTCAAGCCTGTCGGCACCGCGTTCATCGGCCTGATCAAAATGATGATCGCCCCGATCATCTTCTGCACGATCGTCCTCGGCGTCGGCTCGATCGCCAAGGCCGCCACCGTCGGCAAGGTCGGCGGCCTCGCGCTGCTCTACTTCATGGTCATGTCCACCTTCGCCCTGGGCATCGGGCTCCTGGTGGGCAACCTGATCCACCCGGGCGCCGGGCTGGACATCCAGGGCACCAGCTACGAGACCGAACCGACGGAGAGCCACGGCACCGTGGACTTCCTGCTGGGCATCATCCCCACGTCGCTGCTGTCCTCGCTGACCGAGGGCAACATCCTCCAGACGCTGTTCGTGGCCCTCATCGTCGGTTTCGCCCTGCAGAAGATGGGCCCGGCGGGCCAGCCGATCCTGCGCGGCATCGGCCACATCCAGGCCTTGGTGTTCCGCATCCTCATCATGGTGATGTGGCTGGCTCCGGTCGGCGCCTTCGGTGCGATCGCCGCGGTCGTCGGGGCCACCGGCGTCCAGGCAATCATCAGCATGGCCACCCTGATGATCGCCTTCTATATCACCTGCGTCCTGTTCATCGTGGTGGTCCTCGGCCTGATCCTGAAGGTCGTCACCGGCGTCAACATCTTCAAGCTGATGCGCTACCTGGGCCGCGAGTACCTGCTGATCTTCTCCACCTCCTCCTCCGAGGCGGCGCTGCCCCGCCTGATCGCGAAGATGGAGCACCTGGGCGTGTCCAAGCCCGTGGTCGGCGTCACCGTGCCGACCGGCTACTCCTTCAACCTGGACGGCACCGCGATCTACCTGACGATGGCCGCCTTGTTCGTCGCCACCGCGCTGGGCAAGCCGCTGGAGCTGGGCGAGCAGATCTCCCTGCTGGTCTTCATGGTCATCGCTTCCAAGGGGGCGGCGGGCGTCACCGGCGCCGGCCTGGCCACCCTCGCCGGCGGCTTGCAGTCCCACCGTCCGGACCTGGTGGACGGCGTCGGGCTGATCGTCGGCATCGACCGCTTCATGTCCGAAGCCCGCGCGCTGACCAACTTCACCGGCAACGCCGTCGCTACGGTGCTGATCGGCACCTGGACCAAGGAGATCGACCGGAGCCGGGTGGACGAGGTGCTCGAGCGCCGGCTGCCCTTCGACGAGCAGACCATGGAGGTTGGCCACGGCCCCGCCCCGGAGCCGGCCGTGTCGGCTGCCCCGGAGCGGGAAGCCGACCGGGAGCTGGCCGGCGCACGCTGACCGGCAAGCCGCAGCTGCCTGCCACGACGACGGCGGTGCACCCGATTTTCGAACGGGTGCACCGCCGTCGTCCGTGGCAGGGGAGGCCAAACGGCGAAGTCTAAACTTTAGACCTCTACTTGAAGCTAAAGGCTCGCCGGTACCGTGCGCCACATTCGGCGGAATGCTGCGCCGTCACTGTAGCCTTGGGGGATAAATGGACAGCCAAGCAACCATGGAAGCTGGGATTGATACGTGAGTAGCGAACAGGGTTCGACGACTCTGCAGGAAGAAGCCGTCCTGGGGCCGACCGGCCGGCCGCAGACCGATTTCCCCGAACCGCCAGTGCTGACTTCACATGGCCCCGCCCGCATCGTCGCCATGGTCAACCAGAAGGGCGGGGTCGGCAAGACGACCTCGACCATCAACCTGGGAGCGGCGCTGGCGGAGGCCGGCCGCCGGGTCCTTCTGGTGGACTTCGATCCGCAGGGCGCGCTCTCGGCCGGCCTCGGGACGAACCCGCACGAGCTCGACCTGACCGTCTACAACGTCCTGATGGACCGCAAGGCGGATATTTACGAGGCGATCCAGAGCACCGAGATCGAGAACATCGACTTGCTGCCGGCCAACATCGACCTTTCCGCCGCCGAAGTCCAACTGGTCAACGAGGTGGCCCGCGAGCAGGTCCTCGACCGGGCGCTGCGCAAGGTCAGCGATGACTACGATGTCATCCTGATCGACTGCCAGCCCTCGCTCGGCCTGCTGACCGTCAACGCCCTGACCGCTGCCCACGGCGTCGTGATTCCGCTGATCTGCGAATTCTTCGCACTGCGCGCCGTAGCGCTGCTGGTGGAGACCATCGAAAAGGTGCAGGACCGGCTCAACCCGCGGCTGCAGATCGACGGCGTCCTGGCCACCATGTACGACGCGCGGACCCTGCACAGCCGCGAGGTCATCGGCCGCCTGCTGGAGGCCTTCGGCGACAAGGTGTTCGAGACCGTGATCAAGCGGACCATTAAGTTCGCGGATGCCACCGTCGCCGCCGAGCCGATCACCACCTATGCCGGCAACCATCCCGGCGCCGAGGCCTACCGCCAGCTGGCTAGGGAACTGATCTACCGCGGCGGCGCCCCGTAATGACGCCTGCGGTGCCGGCGGAGACGCCGCTGCCGGAACCCGAAACAGGCAGCCGGACCGCGGGATTCGAGGTCCGGCTGGACAACTTCACCGGGCCCTTCGACCTGCTGCTGGGACTGATTTCCAAGCACGAGATGGACATCACCGAGGTGGCCCTCGCGCGCGTCACCGACGAGTTCATCGGCTACATCCGCCGGCTCCAGGAGGCGGGCCTGGACCGCGCCCTGGATGAGGCCAGCGAGTTCCTGGTCATCGCTGCCACGCTGCTGGACCTCAAGGCGGCACGGCTGTTGCCCGCGGGCGAGGTCGAGGACGACGAGGACATCGCCCTCCTCGAGGCCCGCGACCTGCTCTTCGCCAGGCTCCTGCAGTACCGCGCCTTCAAGCAGATCGCGGCGATGATGGGCCGGCGGCTGGAGGAGGAGGGCCTGCGCTACCCGCGGCAGGTCGGCCTGGAACCGCAGTTCGCGGCCCTGCTGCCCGAGCTCGTCTGGCGCACGCCGCCGGCCGAGTTCGCAGCCCTCGCGGCCAAGGCCCTGGAGCCCAAGGAGCCCAAACCCACCGAGGTGGGGCTGGCGCACCTGCACGCCCCGCCCGTGAGCGTGAAGGAACAGGCCGGGATCATCGCCCGGCGGCTGCAGGCCGGCACGCCGCTCTCCTTCCGCGCGCTGACGGCCGACGCGCCGGACACCCTCGTGGTGGTCGCTCGGTTCCTCGCGCTGCTGGAGCTCTTCCGCGATGCGGTGATTGCCTTCGACCAGGCCGCACCGCTCGGGGAACTGACCGTGCGCTGGGCCGGCACAGACCGGGACTGGACGCCGGAGCGGCTGAGCGAAGAATACGAGGATGTACAGGAGACCGATGAGTGAGGACGTGCAGCAGGCCCCGGCCGGAGCCGAAGGGCCCGGCGGGGAGGAGGCCGGGGTGGAGAGCCTGCCGGGCGGTGCCCGGGCCGCTCTCGAAGCCGTCCTGATGGTCCTGGACCAGCCCGCCACGGACATCGAACTGGCCACCGCCGTCGACCTGCCCGTGGCGCGGGTCAGCGCGCTGCTGCATGAACTGCAGGAGGATTACGACGGCGGGGGCTCGCCCGGCGCGGCACCGCGCGGTTTCGAACTGCGGAAGGTGGCCGGGGGATGGCGCATCTTTTCCCGCAGCGAGTTTGCGGACATCGTGTCGGGCTTCGTGCTGGAGGGCCAGACGGCACGCCTGACCCAGGCCGCCCTCGAGACGCTGGCCGTGATCGCGTACCGCCAGCCGGTGGCGCGCTCCCGTGTATCCGCCATCCGCGGCGTCAACGTGGACTCGGTGGTCCGGACCCTCGTGCAGCGCGGATTGATCGAGGATTCCGGTGCCGATCCGGAGACCGGAGCAGTGCTGTACCGGACCACCTCGTATTTTCTGGAAAGATTGGGTATAGGAAGTCTTTCCGAGCTCCCCGAACTGGCACCACATCTGCCGGGGCTGGAACACTTGGCAGATATCGACGAATCCGTTTATTGAGATGTACCGTTCCGCGAGTATTTAAGGACACAAATGACACAGGCGCCCCGATCCGGTTCCGGCCGCAACACCCCCCGCGGCGGCGGCAAGGGCCCGAAGCCTGGCGGCAAGCCGGCCCGCCAGCCGGGTGCCGCCGGCGGACAGGGCCGCGGCGGGAAGCCGGCCCCCGGCGCGGACCGCGGCGGGAAGCCGGCCTTCGGTTCCGAGCGCGGCGGAAAGCCGGCCCCCGGACAGCGTCGCGACGCTGCCGGCCGCCCCGGCAGCGCCGCGGGAAGCGGTAAAGCGGACCAGGGCAAGGCAGGCCAGGGCAAGGCGCGCCCGGGCAAGCCTTCAACCGGACGCAAGCCGGGAGCCAAGGCCCAGCCGGCCGGCCCGCGTCCCTTCGGCCGGGAACGGTTCGGGCAGAACCTCGGTCCGGTCCGCAACCGTCCGCGTCCCCAGCGCGCCGAAGGCGGCCAGGCCGGCGGCAGCACCGAGGGCCTGCACGACCCGAACGGCGTGCGGCTGCAGAAGGTGCTGGCCCAGGCCGGCGTTGCCTCCCGCCGGGTGTGCGAGGACATGATTGCGGCCGGCCGCGTGGAAGTTGACGGCGCCGTGGTCACCGAGCTCGGCGTCCGCGTGGACCCAGCCACTGCCGTCATCCATGTCGACGGCATCCGGATCCAGACGGACGAGACGCTCGTCTATTACGTCTTCAACAAGCCCAAGGGCGTCGTCTCCACCATGGAGGACCCGGAAGGCCGGCCCTGCATCAGCGACTTCCTCAAGAAGAACAAGGACCAGCGGCTCTTCCACGTCGGCCGGCTCGACCAGGCCACGGAGGGCCTGCTGCTGTTGACCAACGACGGGGAACTGGCCAACCGCCTCACGCATCCTTCGTATGAGGTTCCCAAGACGTACCTCGTGCAGGTCCGGGGGCCGATGGCGCAGGGTGTCGGAGCGCAGATGAAGGACGGGATCGAGCTGGAGGACGGGGTCTCGCGCGTCGACTCCTTCCGGCTGGTCGATTCCACCCCCGGCCACGTGCTGGTGGAAGTCGTGCTGCACTCGGGGAAGAACCGGATCGTGCGGCGCATGTTCGACGCCGTCGGGCACCCGGTGGAGCGGCTGGTGCGCACTCAGGTCGGGCCGATCCGGCTCGGCGACCAGCGGCAGGGGAGCATCCGGGCGCTTGGCCGCACCGAGTCCGGACATTTGCTGGCCCTGGTGGGGATGTAGGCGTTGAACCCCACACACCTTAAAGCCACCCATCTGTCCGGGCCGGTGCTGGTGATCGGCACCGGCCTGCTCGGCGCCAGCATCGGCCTGGGACTGCGTGCCCACGGTATCGAGGTGCTGCTCTCCGATCTTTCGCCCTCCGCCCAGGCCGTCGCCCAGGACATCGGCGCCGGCCGCGTGCTCGAACCCGGACAGCCGGCTGCGCCGCAGCTCGTCGTCGTCGCTTCCCCTCCGGACGTCACCGCCCGCATAGTGTCGCGGGCCCTGCGCGACTACCCGTCCGCGGTCGTCATTGATATTGCCAGCGTTAAGGCGTCGGTCCTGGCCGAGCTGCAGGCAGATCCCGAGCTGGGCCCGGAGGAGATGGCCCGCTACGTCGGAACCCACCCGATGGCCGGCCGCGAGAAGTCCGGCCCGGTCGCGGCGCGCGGCGAGCTGTTCACGTCCATGCCCTGGGTGCTGTGCCCGCACGATTCGACCAGCGCCGAGGCGTTGAAGACCGCGCAGGCCCTCGCCATCGACCTCGGCGCCGTCGTGTCGCGAATGTCGGTCGAGGAACATGACCAGAGCGTGGCCCTGATTTCCCACCTCCCGCAGGTGATGTCCTCGCTGCTGGCCAGCCGGCTGCAGGACACGGAGCCGCATGCGCTGGCGCTGGCCGGCCAGGGGCTGCGCGACGTGACCCGGATTGCCGCGAGCGACCCGGCGCTGTGGGTCCAGATCCTCGGGGCCAACGCTCCGCGGCTGGTCAAGATCCTGTACGGTGTCCGCGAGGACCTGAACCGGCTGATCGGCACGCTGGAGGAGCCGGAGGCACCCGGGGCGCGGCTGGACCTGGCTCAGCTGATGAGCGAAGGCAACGCCGGCCAGGCCCGGATTCCGGGCAAGCACGGCGCCCCGCCGCAGTCCTTCGCCTGGCTGACCGTGCTCGTGGACGACCGGCCGGGCCAGATCGCCCGGCTGCTGACGGAAATCGGCGAGGTTGGCATCAACCTTGAGGACCTCCGCCTCGACCACTCGTCCGGACAGGACGTGGGCATGGTGGAAATCTCGGTGCTGCCCAGCAGGCGCCAGGAACTGATCGACTACTTGGATTCGCACGGATGGAAGGTGCTGCAATGACCCCGGCTGCCACTGAGGCCGCAACTGACATGAAGACGTACCGGCTGGGCAAGCCGCTGGTGGTGGCCATCGACGGTCCCTCCGGTTCGGGAAAGTCGAGCGTCAGCCGCGAAACCGCCCGTCGCCTGCACGCCGCATACCTCGATACCGGCGCAATGTACCGGGCGGTGACTTGGTACTGCCTCAAGACCGGCGTCGCGCTGCAGGAGGCGGCAGAGGTGGAAAAGGCCGCCCGCGAGGTGGACCTGCGGATCAGCACCCACCCGGACCATGAGCAGGTTACGGTCAGCGGAACCGATGTCACCCAAGCCATCCGCGAGCCGGAGATCTCCGGGGCTGTCAGCGCCGTCGCCACCACGCTGGGCGCCCGCGCCGAGCTGATCCGGCGGCAGCAGCAGATCATCGCGGACTCGGGCCGGCGGATCGTGGCAGAGGGCCGCGATATCACCACCGTGGTCGCCCCGGACGCAGAGGTCCGCATCCTGCTGACCGCGAGCGAGGAGGCCAGGCTCCGCCGCCGCGGGCTCCAGCTCGGCGGCACCCAGTCCGAGCAGGAGCTGCACAACCAGGTGATTGCCCGCGACGCGAAGGACTCCACCGTGGTGAACTTCAGCGAAGCGGCCGACGGTGTCTTCACCGTCGATTCCTCCGAACTGGATTTCGAAGAGACCATCGACGCCGTTCTCGAAGTCGTCCGCCGCGCGGCGCACTGACGCATTCCTTAGCGCCGGCCCGCCCCTCGGGCGGTACGCGCGACACCGCTGCGTGTTTGAATGGACACGCCAGCATACCTCCCATGCTTGACGAAGGATATTGACCATGAGTGCCACACCCACCGGCAACGGGCCCCGCGACGAGGGTTACCCCGACGGCGACTACGAGCCTGCCGGCGAGGACAGTATCGCGGAGCGCCTGGAACAGCTCGACGACGACGAGGCGGACCTGCGCGCGGAGTCGCTCCGGGCCGGCCTGGCGGACTATGAGCTCGACGAGGAGGACGCCGCTCTGCTGGCAGGCCTGGACCTGGAGCCCGAGCAGCAGGCCCCGCCCAAACCCGATCCGGTGCTGGCGATTGTGGGACGTCCGAACGTCGGCAAGTCCACTCTGGTCAACCGCATCCTCGGCCGCCGCGAGGCCGTCGTCGAGGACACCCCGGGCGTAACCCGCGACCGGGTGTCCTATTCGGCGCACTGGAATGGCCGGAACTTCACCCTCGTGGACACCGGCGGGTGGGAGCACGACGCCAGGGGCATCCATGCCAGGGTCGCCGAGCAGGCCGAGATCGCCGCGGACATGTCGGACGCCGTGCTGCTGGTGGTCGACGCGAACGTCGGTGCCACGGCCACGGACGAGGCCGTCGTGCGCATGCTGCGGCGCAAGAAGAAGCCGGTCATCCTCGTCGCCAACAAGGTGGATGACATGGCGCAGGAGGCGGAGGCCGCGGCGCTCTGGAGCCTCGGCTTCGGCCAGCCCTACCCCGTCTCGGCCCTGCACGGACGCGGCACCGCGGACATGCTGGATGCCGTCATGGACGTGCTGCCCGAATTCTCCGCCCACGGGGGCGTCACCCGGACGGGCGGGCCGCGCAGGGTCGCGCTGATCGGCCGCCCCAACGTCGGCAAGTCTTCCCTGCTGAACAAGCTGGCCGGCAGCGAACGCGTCGTCGTGGACTCGCTGGCGGGCACGACCCGGGACCCGGTCGACGAGATGATCGAACTGGGCGGCCGGATGTGGCGGTTCGTTGATACCGCCGGCATCCGCCGCCGCGTCCACATGCAGCACGGAGCGGACTTCTACGCCTCGCTGCGGACCCAGTCCGCACTCGAGCGGGCCGAGGTGGCTGTGGTCCTGCTGGCCGTGGACGAAGTCCTCAGCGAACAGGACGTGCGCATTTTGCAGACGGCCATTGATTCGGGCCGCGCCCTGGTGCTGGCCTTCAATAAGTGGGATCTGCTCGATGACGACCGGCGCCGCTATCTGGAGCGTGAGATCGAGCAGGACCTCGCGCACGTGGACTGGGCACCCCGGGTGAACCTGTCCGCCCGTACCGGCTGGCACAAGGACCGCCTCGTGCCGGCGCTGGACCGCGCGCTCGAATCCTGGGACCGCCGTATTCCCACGGGGCGGCTCAACGCCTTCCTGGGGGAGCTCGTGGCGGCGCATCCGCACCCGCTGCGCGGCGGCAAGCAGCCACGAATCCTCTTCGGCACCCAGGCCTCGACCCGGCCGCCGAAGTTCGTGCTGTTCACCACAGGATTCCTCGATCCCGGTTACCGCCGCTTTATTACTCGCCGGCTGCGCGAAACCTTCGGCTTCGAGGGAACACCCATCGAGGTGAGCATGCGCGTGCGCGAAAAGCGGGCGCGCAAACGCTGACCCGGACACGCGCCAGCGGTGGTGGTCAGACCTTCGCCAAAAATGCTGTACAGTATTTGAGGTGGTTCCGCCGGGAAGGTCCGGAAGGAACAACGGGTTGTGGCGCAGCTTGGTAGCGCACTTGACTGGGGGTCAAGGGGTCGCAGGTTCAAATCCTGTCAACCCGACACTGGGAAAGTCCCGGCCGCTCTTCGGAGCGGCCGGGACTTTCCGCATTCCGGGCCGGCGGGATTCAGGCCTCCCGGATTCCATGCCGGCGGGGGAGTCCGGACGGAGTCCGGGCCCGGCATATCGGAAGCGGCAAAGCGACGTGTGGACGGTGAACGTCTGTGCCTATACTTTCAGCGGTGGCCCCGGCCGCCGGCACCACGGCTGTCATCCGATCCACGCGAGAAAGGCCCGACTCATGAGCAACGTTCCCGCAGAACTGCACTACACCGCCGAGCACGAATGGATCGCCAAGGCCGGTGCCGAGGGCGTCGTCCGCATCGGCATTACGGATTTTGCCCAGGACGCGCTCGGCGACGTCGTCTTCGTTCAGGTGCCGGAGGCCGGTACCAAAATCACGGCCAACGACGTGATCGGCGAGGTCGAGTCGACGAAGAGCGTGAGCGACATCTATGCCCCGGTGTCGGGCGAAATCGTCGCCGCCAACGACGCGCTGGAGTCGGATCCCGCGCTGATCAATTCGGATCCGTACGGCGACGGTTGGCTGCTGGAAGTCCGCCTCGAGGACGCCTCGGCCGTCGAATCGCTGCTCAGTGCTTCGGAGTACGAACAGCAGGTAGGCTAGACCTACCGGAATGGGATTTTGAACGAGCAACCGGCGGCAGGCCGGTTGCTGCAACAGTGCATGGGAGGACGTTTCTTCATGGTGGGCGACGAGCGCAACGCAGCAGGTTCCGGACAGGCCGGTGGCCCCCGGGAACCTGCGGCCGAGACCACTTCCATCGGACTGCCGCCCGCAGCCACGACTTTCCAGCCCCAGCCCCGGCTCACCGTCGAGGAGCAGGCCGCGGTTGACGCGCTGCCGGCCGGGTCGGCTTTGCTGATTGCGCACAGCGGGCCGAACCACGGCGCGCGCTTCCTGCTGGACCAGGACGTGACCTCCGCGGGCCGGCATCCGGACGCGGACATCTTCCTTGACGACGTGACCGTTTCCCGCAAGCATGTCGAGTTCCGGCGCACCGGAACCGGCTTCACGCTGGTGGACGCCGGAAGCCTGAACGGCACCTACGTCAACAACGACCGGGTCGACAGCCTCGCCCTGCGTTCGGGGAACGAAGTCCAGATCGGCAAGTTCCGGCTGACCTACTACGCCAGCGAAGCAGCGCCGAAGGGCCAGGCTTAGGCAGTGCCCGCATCGCAGCCAGCACGGCGCGGTCTCGGCTCCGGACGGGACACGTTCCGCAGGACAGTCCTCAACATCGGGGAAGTCCTGCAGGAACTGAGCAATGACTTCCCGGGGATCAGCGCATCCAAGATCAGGTTCCTCGAGGAGAAGGGGCTGATCAGCCCGCAGCGGACCCCCGCGGGCTACCGCAAGTACTCGGCCCAGGACGTCGAGCGCCTGCGCTTCGTGCTGGCCCTCCAGCGGGACCAGTACCTCCCGCTGAAGGTCATCAAGGACTACGTGGACGCGATAGACCGCGGCGAGCGGCCCGAGGCCCTGCCCGGCGGCATGTCGCTGTCCCCCCGGATGGTCTCCGACGGACTGGCCGAGGAACTCACCGGGCGTGCCCGCTCCTTCACGCTTCCGCAGCTGCAGGAGGCTGCCGGCGTCTCCGAGGAACTGATCGGCGAGCTGCTGAGCTTCGGACTGATCCAGGAGACCGACTCCCGCTACGACGAGAACGCGCTGAAGGTCGTCAAGGCGTGCGCGAAGCTCGGGACGCACGGCATTGAGCCCCGCCACCTGCGTCCGTTCCGATCAGCGGCTGACCGCGAAATGGGTCTGGTCGAACGGGCCGTCGCGCCGCTGTCATCCCGAAAGGACGTAGCGTCGAAAGCGCGGGCGGCCGAAGCTGCCAAGGAAATCAGCGACCTCTGCCTGAACCTGCACAGCGCCCTCGTCCACGGGCATATTGCCCGAATGGATCGCTGATCGGAGGAACCATGCTCGAAGTCGAGGTAGTCGGAGTCCGCATCGAACTGCCCTCCAACCAGCCCTTGGTCCTGCTGAAGGAGAAGGCCGGAGAACGGCACATCCCCATTTGGATCGGTGCCCCGGAGGCCAGCGCGATCGCCTTTGCCCAGCAGGGAATCAAGCCGCCGCGGCCCATGACGCACGACCTGCTGTGCAGCGTGGTCACCGAGCTCGGCCGCACCATCACGGAAGTACGGCTGGTGACTGTGCAGGACACCGTCTTCTATGCGGAACTCGTGTTCGACGGCGGCACTACGGTCAGTTCCCGGGCGTCGGACGCGCTGGCCGTGGCACTGCGCGTGCCCTGCCCGATCTTCTGTGCCGAGGAAGTAATGGAGGAGGCCGGGGTGCAGATCGCCGAGGCTGCCGAGGATGACGACGCCGCGGCGCCGGAGGAAAACGCGGAAAACCAGATGCGCGAGTTCAGGGAGTTCCTGGCCGACGTAGAGCCCGAAGACTTCGAGAAGTAGGGAAACGGCCCGGCGTTCAACGGCCGGACCTGAGGCCTAAAACGCAGCTCCGGGCCGTGTTCGCCGAGGTCAGGGACATCCGACACGCCGAACTTGAAAAGGCCAGCATCTTTGACCGCCGGCGCCCGTGGTTCTAACGTCGAAGAATACAGTTCCCATTGCACCGGCGGGCGGCACGGGGCAGACTTAGATCTGACCCCTGAGTTGCCGGCGGCGCCGACTTCCCACTAGGGAACTTTCGACAAGGAGGGTTCACGTGAGTCCTAAAGGTGATGCGGGCGAGTCCCGTGCGGTGAAACCGGGTGCCGGCCTACCCGCAAGCGCCCAGGGTTTGCTGTTCACCGAGGATCTGCCGGTGCTGGACGAAGACGCCGGCTACCGTGGCCCGACGGCCTGCAAAGCGGCAGGCATTACCTACCGCCAGCTGGACTACTGGGCCCGGACCGGCCTGGTGGAACCCGCCGTACGCGGCGCCTCCGGCTCCGGATCCCAGCGCCTCTACAGTTTCCGGGACATCCTGGTCCTGAAGGTCGTCAAGCGGCTGCTTGACACCGGCGTTTCCCTGCAGCAGATCCGCACCGCCGTGGACCACCTGCGCGAGCGCGGCGTCGAAGACCTCGCCCAGATCACGCTCATGAGCGACGGCGCGAGCGTGTATGAATGCACCTCCGCCGACGAGGTGATCGATCTCGTCCAGGGCGGACAGGGCGTTTTCGGAATCGCCGTCGGCCGGGTCTGGCGCGAAGTCGAAGGCAGCCTGGCCCAGCTGCCCAGCGAGCACGTCGGAGACCAGCCGGAGTTCCCCGACGACGAGCTCAGCCGCCGCCGGGCCGCGCGCAAAATCAGCTGACTAGACCGCCGGCCACTGCCGGCATTCCACCACAAAGGGCACCCCGCGGGGTGCCCTTTCTTTGTGCCGGATTCGGCACGGCCGCAGCTAGCTCCGCGGCCTCTAGCGGCGGAGGACACGGTTGCGGAGCCCGCCCGAATCCGTGAGGTTCTTGAGCAACTCGTCGAAGAGGCCGGCGGCCTGGCGGGCCGACTCGCCCGGCCAATGATGGATGGGGTGCGCCGCGCCCTGGATCTGCTGCCAGTTGGCCTGTTCGGAAATGGTGGGGGAGAGCAGCAGGTCCGCGAACATGGTTTTCATTTCCGCGAGCCGGTAGGCATGCTCGTTGGATCCTGTGCGCACCCGATTTGCGACGACGCCCGCCGTCGTCAGGTCCGGGGCGAATTCCTCCCGGAAGAGGTCGAGCGCGCGCATTGTCCGTTCCGTGCCCGCAACGGAGAACAGGCTCGGCTCCGCGACCAGCAGGACATGGGTGCTCGCGGACCAGGCCATGCGGGTCAGGCCGTTCAGCGAGGGCGGGCAGTCAATCAGGACGAGGGAGTAGCCCTCCACCCGGGAGAGGACGGTCGCCAGGCGCCGCAGGTCGCGGCGGCTAAGGTCCGGGCGGTCATAGATCCCGGTGTAGGCCGAACCGACGGCAACGTCGAGGACCTTTCGCCCGACGTTGTGTCCGCCGTTGGAGGCAGCGGTCGCGACCCACCCGCTGGATATCACGTTCGCGCCAAGATCCGCGCGCCGCACGTTCTTGAGCAGCCGGCCGATGTCCGTCTGCCGGCTCGGCCGGACGCCCAGGCCCGTCGTCGCATCGGCGTGGGGGTCAAGGTCGACGACGAGCGTGGGGATCCCTGCCGCCAATGCCGCCGAGGCCAGGCCCAGTGTCACTGAAGTCTTGCCGACGCCGCCCTTGAGACTGCTGATGCTCACTACTTGCACGTGTAAAACCAAAACCTAACATGTCGAGTCATGACGGCTGCGTGTTGCTTGACGGAAACACTGACCCTGACCTGCGGGCGCGATTGTTCCCCCACCATCATATGGTGCCGCCCGGCCATAGCCTGATTCGGCCCCGCTGCCACCGGCGGCCGACCGCCCGTGGCAGCGGCCGGCGTCGTTCCCTATGGCCCTTCATTACGCCCTCCATGTGGGAAAATGGTGACCTGCACTACACCGGCTTGCTATTGCCTCGACAGTTACTTGAGACTTGCACCACAACCCCCGACTAACCGCGATGACGCAGGAGCGCTATGTTCTCGAAAATCCTGGTGGCCAACCGTGGCGAGATTGCCATCCGTGCCTTCCGTGCCGCCTACGAACTCGGTGCCAAGACGGTGGCCGTCTTTGCCCATGAGGACCGCAACTCTATCCATCGCCAGAAGGCCGATGAGGCGTACCTGATTGGCGAGGAGGGGCATCCCGTCCGCGCCTACCTCGACGTCAACGAAATCATCCGCGTGGCCAAGGAGTCCGGCTGCGATGCGATCTATCCCGGCTACGGCTTCCTCTCCGAAAACCCGGATCTGGCCCGCGCAGCCGCGGGCGCGGGGATCGCGTTCGTCGGTCCGCCGGCGGACGTGCTGGAGCTGGCCGGGCACAAGGTGCGCGCACTCGACGCGGCCAAGGCCGCCGGAATCCCGACGCTGAAGTCGTCGGCACCGAGTTCCGACCAGGAGAAGCTGATCGCCGAGGCCGATGAGATCGGCTTCCCCATCTTCGTCAAGGCCGTCGCCGGCGGCGGCGGGCGCGGGATGCGCCGCGTCGACACCCGCGAAGCGCTGCCGGAGGCACTGGCCGCGGCGATGCGCGAAGCTGACACCGCCTTCGGTGACCCGACCGTCTTCCTCGAGCAGGCCGTGCTGCGTCCGCGGCACATCGAAGTGCAGATCCTGGCGGACCAGCAGGGCCACGTAATGCACCTGTTCGAACGCGACTGTTCGCTGCAGCGCCGGCACCAGAAGGTCATTGAGATCGCGCCGGCGCCGAACCTGGACGACAACATCCGCCAGGCGCTCTACCGGGACGCGGTGAAATTCGCCGAGGCGCTGGGGTACGCCAATGCCGGAACCGTGGAGTTCCTCGTGGACACCATCGGAGAGCGGGCCGGCGAACACGTGTTCATCGAAATGAACCCGCGGATCCAGGTGGAGCACACCGTCACCGAGGAAATCACGGACGTGGACCTTGTCCAGGCGCAGCTGCGCATCGCCGCGGGGGAGTCGCTGGCCGATCTCGGGCTGAGCCAGGACAACGTCGCCATCAAGGGCGCCGCCCTGCAGTCGCGCATCACGACGGAAGATCCGAGCAACGGGTTCCGCCCCGATGTCGGCAAGATCACCGCCTACCGGTCGGCCGGCGGCGCGGGGGTCCGGCTGGACGGCGGCACGGTGTATGCGGGCGCCGAGATCAGCCCGCACTTCGACTCGATGCTGGTGAAGCTGACCTGCCGCGGGCGGGACTATGCCACCGCCGTCGCACGGGCCCGCCGCGCGCTGGCCGAATTCCGGATCCGCGGCGTCTCCACGAACATCCCGTTCCTGCAGGCCGTGCTGGACGATCCGGAATTCGTCGCCGGCAACGTGGCCACGTCGTTCATCGACGAACGGCCCGAACTGCTCAAGGCCAGGGTCTCCGCGGACCGCGGCACGAAGCTGCTGACCTGGCTCGCCGACGTCACCGTCAACCAGCCCAACGGGCCGCTGGCCGCCGCAACCGCTCCGGCCGACAAACTGCCCCAGTCCGCCCGCGAGGCCCTCGAATCCACCGGCGTGCTGAAGGCGGTCCCCTCGCGCGGCAGCCGGCAGCTGCTGCAGGAACTCGGACCGGAAAAGTTCGCCCGGGCCCTGCGCGAACAGACGGCCGTGGCCGTTACGGATACGACGTTCCGGGACGCGCACCAGTCGCTGCTGGCGACCCGCGTCCGCACCCGGGACCTGGTCACCGCGGGCCCGGCGATCTCTACGCTGACCCCGGAACTGCTCTCCGTGGAGGCCTGGGGCGGGGCCACCTACGACGTGGCGCTGCGCTTCCTGGGCGAGGATCCGTGGGAGCGGCTGGCCGCGCTGCGCAAGGCCATCCCGAACATCTGCCTGCAGATGCTCCTCCGCGGCCGCAACACCGTGGGCTACACCCCGTACCCGGAGGAGGTCACCGAGGCTTTCGTCAAGGAAGCGGCGGCCACCGGCATCGACATCTTCCGGATCTTCGACGCGCTCAACGATGTCTCGCAGATGGAGCCGGCCATCCGGGCCGTACGCGAGACCGGCACCGCCGTGGCCGAGGTGGCACTCTGCTACACCGGCAACCTGCTCGATCCGAACGAGAAGCTGTACACGCTCGACTACTATCTCGAGCTGGCCCAGCGGATCGTAGACGCGGGCGCACACATCCTCGCCATCAAGGACATGGCCGGCCTGCTGCGCCCGGCGGCCGCGGCCAAGCTGGTGGCCGCGCTGCGCGAACGCTTCGACCTGCCGGTCCACCTGCACACGCATGACACGGCCGGCGGCCAGCTCGCAACGCTGCTCGCCGCCGTCGACGCCGGCGTGGACGCCGTCGACGTGGCCAGCGCAGCGATGGCGGGCACGACCAGCCAGCCGTCGTCCTCGGCCCTCGTGGCGGCACTGGCGAACACCGAACGGGACACCGGAATCAGCCTCGAAGCGGTCGGCTCCCTCGAGCCGTACTGGGAAGCCGTGCGGCGGGTCTACGCGCCGTTCGAATCGGGCCTGCCCGGCCCCACGGGCCGCGTCTACCGGCACGAAATCCCCGGTGGCCAGCTGTCCAACCTGCGCCAGCAGGCGATTGCCCTGGGTCTCGGCGAAAAGTTCGAGGCCATCGAGGACATGTACACTGCGGCGGACCGCATCCTCGGCCATCTGGTCAAGGTGACGCCTTCCTCGAAGGTGGTCGGCGACCTGGCCCTGCAGCTCGTGGGCGCGAACGTGTCGCCGGCGGACTTCGCAGAGAACCCGCAGAACTACGACATCCCGGACTCGGTCATCGGATTCCTCTCCGGCGAGCTCGGCGATCCGCCCGGAGGCTGGCCGGAGCCGTTCCGCACCAAGGCCCTGCAGGGCCGGAAGGTGAAGGTCCGCGACGTCGAACTGAGCGCTGAAGATTCGGCCGCGCTCCAGGCCGACTCCACGACCCGGCGCAGCACGCTGAACCGGCTGCTGTTCGCCGGGCCCACAAAGGAGTTCCAGCATGTCCGGGAGACCTACGGCGACGTATCGGTGCTGGACACCCGGGATTACCTTTACGGCCTGCAGCGCGGATCCGAACACATCATCGAGCTGGACAAGGGCGTGAAGCTGATCGCCATGCTCGGCGCCATCTCGGAGCCCGACGAGCGCGGCATGCGCACGGTGCACTGCACACTCAACGGCCAGCAGCGCAACGTTTCGGTGCGTGACCGCAGCGTGGAGTCGTCGGTCAAGGTCGCCGAGAAGGCCGATCCTGCCGTGGCGGGCCAGGTTGCCGCACCGTTCGCCGGCGCCGTCACGCTCGTCGCCAAGACCGGCGACAGTGTCAAGGCCGGCGACACCGTAGCCACGATCGAAGCGATGAAGATGGAAGCCGGCATCACCAGCCCGGTGTCCGGCACCGTCAAGCGGCTGGCGTTCTCTGGCGTCGAGCAGGTGCAGGGCGGTGATCTGCTGCTGGTCATCGAGTAGGGCTAAACTGCATGGCTGTGACCTACTATGATCTGGCCATCATCGGCTCCGGCTCCGGCAACTCGCTCATCACCCCCTTCTGGGACAACCGGAAGGTCGCCATCATCGACGGCGGCACTTTCGGCGGTACCTGCCTCAACGTCGGGTGCATCCCGACCAAGATGTATGCCTACCCGGCCCAGCTGGCTTCCGCTGCCAAGGAAGCCGCTGGGCTGGGCGTGGACCTGACGCTGGGGAAGGTGCACTGGCGGGACATCCGGGACCGGATCTTCGGGCGGATCGACGCGATTTCCGATGGCGGGCGGCGCTACCGGGACGAGGAGCTGGACAACGTCACGCTCTATCCCGAGCACGTGCGGTTCACCGGGCCGAAGACGCTTGTCACGGACAGCGGCGAGACCATCGAGGCCGGACAGATCGTCATTGCCGCCGGTTCCCGGGCGGTGCTGCCCGACGTCCCGGGGATCGACCTGACGCAGGTGCACACTTCGGACACCGTGATGCGGCTTCCGGAGCTGCCGGGCCGGGTGCTGATCGTCGGCGGCGGCTTCGTGGCGGCCGAATTCGCGGCCGTGTTCGCCTCCTTCGGCTCGCAGGTCATCCAGATCAACCGCTCGGCGCCGCTGCTGAAGTCGGCGGATGCCCTGGTCTCCGAACGCTTCACGGCGGCCGCCGCCTCCCGCTGGGACGTGCGGCTGGGCTGGACGCTGGCGGCCGTCCACGAAGACGGCGCCAGGGTCAAGGCAGTCATCAAGGGCGCGGAGGGCGGCCAGGAGACAATCGAGGCGGACATCATCCTCGTGGCGACGGGCCGGGTGCCGAACTCGGACACCCTTGACGTCCAGGCCGCCGGCTACGACCTGGAACCAGACGGCAGGATTGCGGTCGATGCGTGCCAGCGCGTGCTGCGCCAGGGGGAGCCCGCGGACGGTGTGTTCGCGCTCGGCGACGTGAGCAACCCGTATCAGCTCAAGCACGTTGCCAACCATGAGGCGCGGGTCGTCACGCATAACCTGGAGCGCCCGGAGGACCTCCGCAGCAGCGACCATCGGTTCGTCCCCTCGGCCGTATTCACGCAGCCGCAGATCGCCCGCGTGGGCCTGACGGAAGCCGAGGCGCGGCAGGAAGCCGAGCTGAAGGGGTACGACGTCGTCACGACGGTCCAGGAGTACGGCACCACGGCTTACGGCTGGGCGATGGAGGACAGCACGGGCTTCGTCAAGCTCGTTGCCGACAGGCGCAGCGGCCAGCTGCTCGGAGCCCACATCATGGGCCACGAAGCGTCGCTGCTCATCCAGCCGCTGATCCAGGCGCTGTCCTTCGGCCTGGACGTGGCCTCCATGGCCCGGGGGCAGTACTGGATCCACCCGGCACTGGCCGAAGTCGTCGAGAATGCTTTGCTGTCCCTCGGCATCGACGCCCGGCCTGACCTGGCCTAGCCGGACCGGGTGCGGCGGGACCGGACAGGGCCGGTCCCGCCCGCAGCGTAGCGCCGTCCGCTAGCGGCGGGAAGCCGCGGGCGCGTAGATGTCCTCGACGATCTCCGCATAGTCCTTCATGACCTGGGCGCGCTTGATCTTCATGGACGGGGTCAGGTGGCCCGAGGCCTCGGTGAAGTCCTCGGCGATGACACGGAACTCCTTGATCGCCTCGGCCTGCGAGACGCTCCGGTTGGCCTCGTCGATCACGGCCTGGATCGCCTCGCGCACCTTTTCGTGCCCCGCTGCCTCCGCGGCGCTCGTGCCTGCGGGAAGCCCGTGCCTTTCCAGCCAGCCAGGCAGGGCCTCCTCGTCCAACGTGACCAGTGCGGAGATGAAGGGGCGCTGGTCGCCAAGCACCACGCACTGGGACACCAGGGCGTCCGCTCGGATCTGGTCTTCCAGCAGGGCCGGGATGACATTCTTGCCGCCCGCCGTGACGATGATTTCCTTCTTGCGGCCGGTGATCTTCAGGAAGCCGTCGTCGTCAAGCTCCCCGATGTCCCCGGTACGGAACCAACCGTCGTCGAAAGCCTCCCCCGTGAGGTCCGGGCGGTTGTAGTAGCCGCGCATGACGCACACACCTTTGGCGAGGACTTCGCCGTCGTCGGCAATGCGCACCGCATTGCCGGGCAGCGGTGCGCCCACGGTGCCGATCTTGATCAGCTGCGGGGTGTTGACCGACACGGGGGCGGTGGTCTCGGTGAGCCCGTAGCCTTCCAGCACCAGCAGGCCGACGCCGTGGAAGAAATGCCCCAGCCGCTCGCCCAGGGGACCGCCGCCGGAGACCGCGTGCTCGACCCGGCCGCCCATTGCCTCCCGGATCTTGTGGAAGACGAGTTTGTCGAAGAGCTTGTGCTTCAGCGCCAGCAGCAGCGGCACCTTGCCCGCGGCCTCGGCACGGGACCATGCGACGGCCGTCTCCGCCGCGGCGTGGAAGATTTTGCCCCTGCCGGCATCCTCGGCCTTGAGCATGGAGCTGTTATAGACCTTTTCGAAGACCCGCGGGACCGCCAGGATGAAGGTCGGCCTGTAGCTCTGCAGGTCGGGCAGCAGGTTCTTGACGTCCGGGGTATGGGCCACGGTCGCCCCGCAGGCGACGCAGAGCACCTCGATGAATCTCGCGAAGACGTGGGCGAGCGGCAGGAACATGATGGTCCGGGCCCCCTCGTGGGCGACGTCCGGAAGGGCCGCCGCCGCGTTCTCCGCCAGTTCCGCGAAGTTCCCGTGGGTCAGTTCGCAGCCCTTGGGCCGGCCGGTGGTGCCGGAGGTATAGATAATGGTCGCGAGGTCCTCGAGGGAGGCGGCCTGGCGCCGCTCCTGGATGACGCCGTTATCGATGCCGGCACCGCCCTGGCGGAGGGCGTCGAGGCCGTCGAGCTGCCAGACATGGGCGACGTGGCCGAGGCCTTCGTTCCTGGCCGCCTGCCGGACGATGTTCTCGTGGCGGTCGGTCTCGACGAAGACGCCGATGGCTCCGGAATCACCGAGGATCCAGGCGACTTGGCTCGGCGAGGACGTCTCGTAGATCGGCACCGAGACGCAGCCCGCGAACCAAATGGCAAAGTCCACCAGGGACCACTCATAACGGGTTCTGGCCATGATGCCGATGCGGTCTCCCGGAGCGGCGCCGGCCGCGACCATGCCCTTGGCAAGGGCCGTGACGTCGGCGAGGAATTCGGTGGCGCGGACGTCCTGCCAGCCGCCGGACCCGTCAGGGCGTGAGAACAGCGTTGGATCCGAGGCCTTCGCCGCCTGCTTGACGACGAGGTCGGTGATGTTGGACTGCCTGGGCACATTGACCATGGCAGGAACGCTGTATTCGCGCACGACGGCTCCTTAGGTATCGGGCACTTACCCCCACTGAGTTCCACCTAAGCCTATAACCTAAATCACAGCGGCATACTCGCTGGTAACCTACGAAACGATAACGGCTGGCGCAGCCCGCCGGCCGGGCGGACGCCGGAGATGGACGGCCGGGTGGGCCGGACGCCGTCAGACCCGGGCGCCGTCGTCACCATGGTCGCGGTCGCCCGGAAGCCGGGACACCAGGTAGCTGGCCCCGGCGATGAACAGGACGACCAGCCCGGCGATGACCGCAAAGGGTGCGCTGCGCCAGAACATCGCCATCAGCAGCAGCGCGAGCGGAGCGCCCGCGGCTCCGCACCAAGCCAGCACCACCAACGGATCGCCCGTGCCCAAAGGCGCTGGTTCCGGCGGAACGAACCCCTCGTCGTCGTCCGCTGGTTCGCTGTAGTCGCGTGGCCCCGCGGGGGTGCCGGTGCCGGACTGCGTTTCCCCGGCAGCCGGCGGCTGCGGATCAGCGGCAGGAGACTGCGGGTCCGGGGCAGACTCGGCGGACTCGAGCCGGGCGACGAGGTCCTGCCAGACTGCATCGTCCTGGGACGGTTCACGGTCAGACATGCGCGTGCTTCCTGCCGGCTACCGAGGCGATGAACGCGTCCGAGCGCTCGAAGATGAGGTCGGCATCGTGGTCCATCGTTGCCACGTGGTAGCTGTTGCCCAGTTCGACGACCTCCACCTCGGCGGAGCCGATCCGGCGGCGCAGCAGCTCCGTGCTGGACTGCGGCACCACGTGGTCGACCGCGGAGCGGAAGACGAGCGCGGGTGCCGTCACGCGGGGCAGCGCGCTGGCCGTGTCGGCGAAGAGCAGCCCCAACTGGTGTACGGCGGCCGTCGGCGTGCGGGCGTAGGCCTGTTCGTCCATCCCCGGTTTGCGGATGTCGTTCGCTATGGAGGGGGTCGACCTGACGATGTAGCGCAGCACGCCGGCGAAGCGGGCGGCCGGGTTGGCGAACGTCAGGCCGGGATTGACGGCAATGACACCGGCGACGGGGCGGCTGGCGGCCAGCCGGAGAGCGAGGGCGCCGCCCATGGACAGCCCGGCGGCGAAGACGGCGGTGCGTTCGCGGGCGAGTTCGTCATAAGCCCGTTCGACGGCGTCGTACCACTGCCGCCACGGAGTGCGGGCCAGCTCCTGCCAGGTCGTGCCATGGCCGGGCAACAGAGGCAGGCGCACCGCATATCCCTGCGCGGACAGGTACTCGGCCCAGTCCTGCAGGCTTCGCGGCGAACCCGTGAAGCCGTGGCTGAGGACGATGCCAATGCGCGAATTCGGGCCGTGGCCGCAGCTGCTGAACGGACGGACTGGCTCCATCATGGTCATGACTCTATCGTGACACCCGCGGCGCGTTCTTCCCATGCCGGGCAGCTCGCCGCTGGCACTTGGTGTGCCTGCCGGGCACGCTCTCTAGAGTAAAGTCACTCAAGGTAGATGAGGTGACCGACCGCAGCTGGCCGGCGCGGGCGTTCGACGGGAAGGGCTCACGTGTTCTATTGGGTGATGAAGACCATCTTCGTCGGACCGGTGGTGCGGCTGCTTTTCCGCCCCTGGATCAAAGGACTCGACAATCTGCCTGACGGGCCCGCCATCCTGGCCAGCAACCACCTTTCCTTCTCGGATTCGATCTTCCTCCCGGTCGCGGTGCCGCGTCCCGTGGTGTTCCTGGCCAAGTCCGAATACTTCACGGGCAAGGGGCTCAAGGGGCGTCTGACGGCAGCCTTCTTCCGCATGACCAACCAGCTGCCGATGGACCGTTCCGGCGGCGCCGCCTCGGCCTCCTCGCTGTCCGGCGGGGTGGACGTGCTGAACGAAGGCGGGCTGCTGGGGATCTACCCCGAAGGCACGCGCAGCCCGGACGGCCGGCTGTACCGTGGCAAGACCGGCGTGGCCAAGCTGGTCCTCTCGACCGGCGTGCCCGTGGTTCCGGTAGCCATGATCGGCACGGACAAGGTCCAGCCCATCGGGCGGCGCATTCCCAATATCCGCCGGGTCGGCACGATCATCGGCAAGCCGCTCGATTTCAGCCGCTACAAGGACCTCGAGAACGACCGCTTCATCCAGCGCTCCGTCACGGACGAGATCATGTACGAAATCATGCGCCTGTCCGGACAGGAATACGTGGACACCTACGCCAGCTCCGTCAAGGCGCGGCTGGCCGCCCGGAAGTCGGGCAAAGGCGGAGCGGACGCACGGGCAGCCGCCGCCGTCGGACTTCCCGAAACAGGCGCGGGCGGCACGCCCGGTGCCAAGGCGCCGGGGACGGTCACCATTGTCGGCAAGCCGGCCGGTGCCGCCGGGTCCTCCGATCTCCCGCCTGCCGCAGCGTCGTCAGCCGCGCCGGGCGGGGAACTTCCGGGCGGGCCGCGCCCCGCGGCGGCGCCCCAGGAAGCTCCAAGCGGCGAAGCTCCGGCTGAGGGCGGCCCGTCATCTGCCGGACCTGCCGCCTAGCCGGAGCACCGTTAGCCTGAACCTCCGCGGGTATGTGACAGCTTCGGTGTTCAGCGTTACGCCGGGCCGCCGAACCCACGCCGGAACCGGACTAGCATGGATACGTGACTGAACTGCCTGTAGCCCACCCGATTGCCAGCCCGCAGCCCGGAGCCGCGGAATATCCCGGCCTTGACGCGTGGCGCGATTTGCCCGTTGTCCAGCAGCCGACGTGGGCCGATAGCGAGGTCCACCGTGCCGCGGTCTCCGAGCTGTCGAGCCTGCCGCCGCTGGTCTTCGCCGGCGAAGTCGATCTCCTGCGCCAGCGCCTGGCCGATGCCGCCGAGGGCAAGGCATTCCTGCTGCAGGGCGGTGACTGCGCTGAGACCTTCGAAGGCGCCACGGCTGACAAAATCAGTGCCCGCGTCCGCACCATCCTGCAGATGGCTGTCGTCCTGACGTACGGCGCGTCCCTGCCGGTCATCAAGATGGGCCGCATGGCCGGGCAGTTCGCCAAGCCCCGTTCGTCCAATGACGAGACCCGCGAGGGCGTGACCCTGCCGGCCTACCGCGGGGACATGGTGAACGGCTACGAGTTCACGCCGGAGTCCCGCGCACACAACGCCAACCGCATGGTGCAGGCGTACCACACCTCCGCATCGACCCTGAACCTGATCCGCGCCTTCACCCAGGGCGGCTTCGCGGACCTGCGGCTGGTCCACCACTGGAACAAGGGCTTCACGGCCAACCCGGCCCACTCCCGCTACGAATCGCTGGCCCGCGAGATCGACCGCGCGGTCAAGTTCATGGACGCCTGCGGGGCGGACTTCGATGCCCTCAAGCGGGTTGAATTCTTTGCGAGCCACGAGGCGCTGGTGCTCGACTACGAGCGCGCCCTGACCCGCATCGATTCACGCACCGGCCTTCCCTACGGCACGTCGGGCCACTTCCTCTGGATCGGCGAGAGGACCCGGCAGCTCGATGGCGCCCATGTGGACTTCCTGTCCCGGGTCCGCAATCCCATCGGCGTGAAGCTCGGCCCCACGAGTACCGCCGACGACGCACTGCGGCTCATCGACAAGCTGGATCCGCAGCGTGAGCCCGGCCGCCTGACCTTCATCACGCGGATGGGCGCGGGCAACATCCGCGAAAAGCTCCCGGCACTGGTGGAGAAGGTCACGGCCAGCGGCGCCAAGGTGCTCTGGGTGACCGATCCGATGCACGGCAACACGGTGACCTCGCCGAACGGCTACAAGACCCGCAATTTCGACGACGTGATCGACGAGGTCCGCGGATTCTTCGAGGTGCACCATTCCCTGGGTACCTTCCCGGGCGGCCTGCATGTCGAGATGACGGGCGACGACGTCGCGGAATGCCTCGGCGGGGCCGACCCGGTAGACCAGCACGCGTTCCTCGAGCGCTACGAGTCGGTCTGCGATCCGCGGCTGAACCACATGCAGTCGCTGGAAATGGCCTTCCTGGTCGCAGGCGCGCTCGGCAAGCGTTCCTGAGGCTCCCCGGGAGGCTCGGCTACACCACGGTCAGCGTGACGACCGAGCCTTCCGGAGCTTCCTTTCCAGCCGGATCCTGCGCCCGGACGGTGCCGAAGAATCCACCGAGGATCTTGTTGACCTCGACCTTGAACCCCAGGTCTTCGAGAGCCTGGCGGGCATCGTCGACCTGTTCGCCGACGAAGTCCGGCACCTCGACCATCCGGGGCCCCTTGGAGAGGGTCAGCGTGACGGTATCGCCGCGGACCACGCTGCCCTCGGCGGGGCTCTGCGCAGCGACGTCTCCCTCGGGCACATCCCGGTCGAACACCGCCTCCGGGGCGATCTCGGCCTCCAGCCCCGCCTCCTGAAGGGCGGCCACGGCTTCTTCCTGGCCCAGCCCGACGACCTGCGGGACGTCGAAAGGCCGCGGTCCCCTGGACAGCGTCACGTCCACCGGCGTCCCGCGGCGCAGTTGTTCCCCGGCGGCTGGATCCTGCACCAGTACCTGGCCGGCGGGGATCTCCTCGTCATACGCCTCTTTGCGCTCGCCCAGCGCCAGGTTTACGCCCTCCAGCTGGCGTTGCGCCTCTTGGACCGTCAGCCCCTCGAGGGCCGGAACGTCGAACAGTTCAGGTCCCTTGGAAACAATGAGCGTCAGCGTTTCGAATCGCCGGATCTGTTCCCCTGCGGGAGGTGCGGTGCCGATGGCGACGCCCTCTTCGATTTGCTCGTGGAAAGACTCCTCGAGCCGGTAGTGCAGGCCCTGGCCGTCCAGCAGCGACTGCGCCTCGCCGGCCGGTTTGCCGGACACCGCGGGAATGTCGACGGCGGCTCCGGGCCCGAGTCCGAAGAACCATCCCGCGCCAGCAGCCAGGATGGCCAGCAGCGCGAGCACGATGATCCACAGCAGGCCTCGGCGCCCCGGGTTCGGCCGCAGGGAGTGTTCCGGCCGGCGCGCCTGGCGGGCCAGGTCCCGCTGCTGCGCGCGCACCTGCCGTTTCGTGGGAGCGGCGGGCGCGGCGGCCGGCTCGGGTGGCCGGGTGAGGGCCTGGGTGTGCTGGTACGACGGCGATATCACGGTCGTGCGGTTCTGGTCCCTGCCGAGCACTTCCGTCGGGTTCGGCGCGGGTACGGCCTCCGTCAGGGCAGGAGCGGCGGGAGGAGCCGGCTCGCTATGGCCGTCGAGGTCCGCGTCGCTCAACGTTGTGCGCACGTGCCGCAGCTCGCCGAGCAGGGCGTTGGCGTCGATCGGCCGCTGTTCCGGGTCGTGGGCGGTGCACCACAGCACCAGCTCGTCCAAGTCCGCCGCGAGCCCGGGCACCAGGGAAGACGGTGCGGGGACGGAGGAGTTGACGTGCTGGAACGCGACATGGATGGGGACATCGCCGCTGAACGGCTGCCTGCCGGTCAGCATTTCGAACAGCATGATGCCGACCGAGTAGACGTCGCTGCGCGCGTCGGCGGGGGAGCCGGTGACCAGTTCGGGGGAAAGATAGGCAACGGTGCCGATCAGTGTGCCCGTATTCGAGGTGGTTGACGCCGCTTTGGCCAGGCCGAAGTCGCCGATCTTGATCCGGCCGTCGGAGGACATCAGCACGTTCTCCGGCTTGACGTCGCGGTGGACCAGGCCGGCGCTGTGGGCGGCGGCGAGACCCTCCACCACCGGATCCAGCAGGGCCAACGCCAGCCGGGGCTTCAGGGCCCCCTTCTCCCGGAGGACGTCCCGCAGGGTGTGGCCGGGCACGTATTCCATCGCCAGGTAGGCGACGTTGCCGTCGAATCCCTGGTCCTGGACGCCGACGACGTGGGGATGCGAGAGCCGCGCGGCCGACTTGGCTTCCCGGACAAAGCGTTCCAGGAAGCTTGGATCCTCGGCCAGATGCGGGTACATGATCTTCAGCGCGACTTCCCGGTCGAGCCGCATATCCGTCGCCAGGTAGACCGTCGACATGCCCCCGCGGGCCAGGCGTGACTGGATCAGGTAGCGCCCGTCAACCGTGGCGCCGACCATCGCGTCCGTGACATGTTCCTGATCCCGAACATGATGCGCAAGCTCATGGACAACGGGGTCTTCAATGACCCTGTGTTCCAGAAGAACCTGAAAGCGCTGCACACCGGAGCC
>NZ_JBBCYT010000013.1:0-53974 GCF_037144715.1 Arthrobacter sp. USHLN218 | reverse complement strand
GGCCGGGGCCGGCACGAACAGCACCATGATGGCGACGAGGGCGGGCCCGCCGACGGCCGAGGAGTTGTAGGAGAGCGCGTCGTAGGCGAAGGCCCGCCGCTTGTCCGGAATCGCGTCGGAGACGAAGCTGGAGAGCCCGCCCATGAAGAACGGGGCGACCGCTCCGGCCACGGCCAGCGCCGCGAACACGACCGGCAGCGGGATCTGGCCGAGGAACGCCGTGATCGCGAAGGCGATGGCGGTCAGCACGCCGGACGCCGCGATCAGGAGGCCCGGCCTGCGGGCGCGGTCCAGGGCCGCGCCGACCAGCGGGGCGGCCACCACGCTCGGACCGAGGGAGACCGAGACCAGGGCGCCGCCGAGGAGGACGTCGTCCGCTTGCTGCACCGCGAGGATCGGGATCGCCACGGCGGAGCCGGCAATGGCCAGTCTCGGCGGCGCCGACGCAGCAAGATATCCGAGGGCGCTCATGATGCGGCGGGCTTCCTTTCGGTCGGGGGAGTCTCCGGGCTGGCTATCCGCGGGCGCGGCCGCCGGTTCCCTAGGCAAGCATGCTATGCCGCGACCGCATGGAACCATGCCCACATGGACTTGGACGTGCGTCACATTTCCGCTTTATCGTTCCATCAAAGCGTCCAAGGAGGGGCGCCGGAACGAAGGGTCACGTATGGGAATCGAGTTCAACCGCCGATCGTTGTTCAGGGCCGGGGCGTCGGCCGCGGGCAGCGGGGTCCTGGCAGCCGCCGCCCTTTCCTCGAGCCAAGCCGCCGCACAAGCGGCAGTAGCCACGCAGGCGGCGCCCACGGTCCGGCTTCAGCAGAAGGACGGGGTGGCATCCGGCTTCATCATCGGCGCCCCCAAGATCTCGGACCAAGCCAACCACGCCGTCGTCGAGGTGCCGGTGCTGTGCGAGGGCGGACCGCGCCTGGCGGTGACGCAGCCCGTCCGGCCGAGCGCCGCAGAAGAGATCGCCGCGGGTTTGAGTGCCGGGATGCTCGTGGACTTCGTCGTGAAGAAGGGGGAGGTCGTCGTCAACGACGAACACCGCGATCCTTTCCACGTCGTGCTGGCCAAGAGCAGCACGCCCATCTTCGCCACGCAGAAGTACGGCCCGGAACTGGCGCCTCGAAACGGCCGTCCCGGCGAGATGGTCGCCGCTGGCTGGGTTTACGGCAAGTCCCGTGGAACGATCACCATCGGAGACGGCCGCGTCGTCGCCGAGGATATCTCCGGCCGTCCGCTGCCCCAGGCGAGCAAGCGCTACGAAGAGACCTATCGTGTGGCCGCGGACGCAGAGGTGTACCGCGTCGACATAACCAACTGGGGTGCCTCCGGCTCCTCGACCTTCGACGCGATCCCGGTCACGAAGGACTACTCCTATGCGACCACCCGGCGCCAGGCCGCCTTCGTCGTGTTCGACCGCGACCATCGGCAGGCGAAGCAGGCCAAGGTCAGTCAGATCTTCTTCTTCACGCCGCACGACGAGTCGGACGGCAAGCCCGTCTGGGACGTGCCCACGCAGAGCGACCTCCTCAGCGACAAAGGAGTCGACCCCGTGTCGGGACAGCGCTACGTGGACATCGTCGCGACCCGGCCGACGACCGCGGCCTACACCCGAAGCACCGAGCCCTTCGAAATCGTCCCCGGCACCTTCTTCTTCGTCGGCGACAACGAGGTCTCCTGCTACCTGTTCAAGACGAACGGGGGGACTCGGAACCCGCAGGACGACCGCCTGATCCTCGTCGACACCGGATGGCCGAACAGCGGATACCAGTACTGGAAGAACATCGAGGCCGTGGGCTTCGATCCGCGCGACATCGACGACATCATCATGGCGCACGGCCACCTTGACCATTACGGGTCCACCGTCGAGCTCGTGACGATGATCGAGAACTCGGGCGGAAAGGTGCGGCTTCTTTCGCCGCGCGAAGACATCGCCGGACTCCCGCAGGACGCCGTCGGCAACGTGTGGAACCTGCCGCCCGCGCTGCCGGCCGGGGAGACGCTCATCCGCGAGCGCAGCGAGTTCTTCACCTACGACGAATGGATGGACTTCGGGAACGTGCGGCTGCTGCCGCTGTGGTCGCCCGGGCACACGCCGGGCTCGGCCTCCTTCATCTTCGAGGTGCAGAACCCGGACGACGGCGAACGGCTCACCTTCGGCTACATGGGCGGCTATGGCTGGAGCCCCAAGACGGTATCGGCCACCAACGGCTGGCAGCGCCTGGGCTTCCCCTACAACCTCGCGTGGCTGCAGCAGCGGTTCGAACCGGATTTCGTTGCGGGCCAGCACGCGAACCAGTTCCCGCTCATCGAGATCTACCAGGCCCTGAAGGCCTACAACAACGACCCCGCGAACAGCGGCCGGCAGCTGACGATGCTGGACGCGATGAACCGCGGAGAGTGGACGAACTACCTCGAGAAGCGTTATGCGGTGGCGACCAACGCGGTGGCTGACGACCAGCCGGGGTACCAGAGCATCGAGACCTTTGGCCCGTTCAAGCCCGGCCGCGAGAACGGCGTCGACGACGTCCGTGTTCGGCTCGTCGACGGCGGCAAGGTGCTGCACGGCTACGACCGCGCCCTCAACAAGAACCCGCAGATCCCCCTGCTCGCAGACGGGGCGACCATCCTCATCGACAGCTTCGTGCACGACCCGGACGGCTGGTACGTGCAGTTCGAGCTCGACGTGCTCGATTCCTACGGCGGCTACCTGCCCGGTGTGGGGCCGGTCGAGTCCATCCGCCCCGAAGTGACCGAGATCCTCCGCACTCAGCGGTTCCCCAGCCGCGAAGAGGCAGAATCCGTCCTAGAGTCGGTCGAGGCGGGCGGCACCTACCGCGTCGCCCTGACGCCGGCCAGCGCCATCGTCATCCCTGCTGACGGTGCGACGGTCTTCAGGGCAGGCTAGCGGGCAGCACCGGGGCTCGACGGCATTCCATGGAGCCCCGGTGCGTGCTCACGAAGTGGCTGCGGCGCCCTGGACTTTCCGGGGTCCTATGTTGCCGCCGGCGGAAACCGCGCCGCGGGCGGCCGTCGCCAGGAGCCCGCTGTCCGTGGCGATGGGCATGAAGCGGAAGCCGAGGCCTGTCATCGTTTCGGAGAGCCCTGATTCTCCCGTGTAGATGCCCGGAACGACGCCGGCGGCGGCCACCCGGCGCGCGATGCCGGCCAGGACGCCGCCGGGCCCCTCGCCAGTCAGCTCCTCGAACGTCATGCCGAGGCTGAGGGAAAGGTCGTAAGGTCCCACGAAGACGGCGTCCGGCCCCGCGGCGAGGATCGCGTCCAGGTTGGCCAGCCCCTCCGCGGTCTCGACCATCAGGATGCACAGCGGGTCCTCCTGCGGGTTGCCGGGCACCGGCGCCGGGTAGCGCGGGCTGCGCCGGGTCGGCCCGTAGCTGCGCTTTCCGTGCGGCGGGAAGCGGCACGCCGCAACGAGGGTTTCCGCCGTGGCGGCGTCTTCCACGGTCGGGAAGATGATGCCCCCGGCGCCGGTGTCGAGGACCCGGGTGAGCGTACCGGCGTCGTGCCCCGGGACCCGGACGATCGATGGCACGGAGAACAGGTGGGCCGCTTCGACCATCGGCTGCAGCTCGTGGATTTCGGCGCCGCCGTGCTGGCCGTCTATGCAAATCCAGTCGAATCCCTCGGCGGCCAGGATGTCCACGACCGCGGGGTCGCGGAAGTTGATCCAGGCTCCGTAGGTGGTCCGGCCCTCGTTGAGCGCCAGGCGCGGGACGGGCAGGCCGGCATGCCCTCCGCTCTCGCTGTATGCCTTCATCTGTTCCTTCTTCCTGCCGTGAGGCCTGTCTGCCGTAGCCTGCTGACCGCTGACGACGGCGACACGCGCCGAAAGCGGGGAGCGTCGCCGTCGTTATGGGGATGGTAGCTCAGGCCGCCCAGGCGGCCACCGGGTCGCCGAGGACCGCCTCGTTGACCGTGATGCCGAGGCCCGGCGCGGCCGGGGGAAGGATCCCGCCGGCCGCCTGCACGAAGTCGAACTTCGCGGTCTCCAGCGTGACCATGTCCGCGCAGTTGAGCACGCAGCGCAGCAGCTGGGCCGGGACGGTGGCGCCGAGCTGCACGATTCCGGCGAACGCGATCACCGAGCCGACGGTATCCTGCACGCTGAGCGTGAGGCCGGCCGCGCGGGCGATATCGCGCTGGCGCCGGCCGGGGGTGAGCCCGCCGGCCTTGGAGATCTTCAGGCCGATCCCGTCCGCCGCATCCTCAGCGATGGCCCGCGAAATGTCCTCTTCCTCCTGGGCGAGTTCGTCGAGGATGATCGGGTAGGCGCAGCGCTGCCGCAGCGACAGGGTTTCCCGCCAGGTGGCGCACGGGGCCTCGAGGACGAAGTCGAGGCCCGGCGGCAGCAGGCGCAGCATCCGCAGGGCGGTCTCGGGCACCAGGCCGCCGTTGGCATCCACGAGGAAGTATTCGCCGGGCTGCTTGTCGGCGAGGCAGGCGGCAATGCGTTCGGCGTCGAGGGCCGGACCGCCTTCGCTGTCGAGGGCGCCGATCTTGATGGAATGGCCGAGGTAGCCGCGGGCGCGGTGCTCGGCGACGCGGTGCCGCATGTCCTCGGGATCACCCGCGTAGATCGAGGAGATCATCGGCATCGGGATGCCGGTGGATCCCCCAAGGAGTTCGGAAACCGGCAGGCCGACGGACTTGCCGAAGATGTCCCAGCAGGCGATGTCGAGCGGGGTCTTGGCGTGGTTGTGCCCGACCAGCGTGGCGTCCATCAGGTCGTGGATCCGGTCCACCTGGCGCGGGTCGCGGCCGAGGAGCGCCGGGGCGAGTTCGGCGATGCCGGCCCGGGCGCCGAGCGCGTGTGCCGCGACGTACGTGGAGCCGAAAGGCGTGCTTTCGCCCCAGCCCTGCGTGCCGTCGTTGCACGTGATCCGCACGATCGAGGCGTCGAAGGAGTCGTAGGTGCGGCCGCCGGAGAGCTGGTAGGTGCCGCCGGAGTAGGGCAAACCAACGTGGAAGAGCTCGATGCCGGTGATTTTCACAGGTGGGCCTCCGGCCGGGCGGTACGGGATGCGGCGGCGGACGCAGTGCCGGCGCCGGGAGCGGCGGGCGGCGGGATGAGGACGAGCTTTCCGGTGTGTTTCTTGGCGAGGAAGTCCTGCTGCGCCCGCGCGATGTCGGCCAGGGGATAGGTGCCCGAGACGACGGGGCGGATCTCGTTGCGTTCGATGTAGCCGATGAGGTTTTCGAACACCTCGTCGTCCTGGAAGGTGCAGCCGAGCAGCCGCAGGTCCTTGAGGTAGACCGTGCGCAGGTCGATCTCGGTGTGCGGGCCGTCGATGGCTCCGGCGATGGCGTAGGCGCCGCCGGGGCGCAGCAGTTCCAGCAGCTGCGCGACCTGCTGCCCGCCGACGATGTCGATCACGGCGTCGACGGAGCCCGCGCCGAGGGCCTCGATGAGATCGGCGCCGCGGTCCACGGTCCGGTCCGCGCCCTGGGCCAGGACCAGCTCGGCCTTGGCGGGGGAGCAGACCGCAATCACGTGGGCGCCGCGCCGCTTGGCCAGCTGCACGGCGGCCAGGCCCACCCCTCCGGACGCGCCGGTGACGAGGACCCGTTCGGCGCCGACGCCGGCGCGGTGCAGCATGTTCTCCGCCGTCGAGTAGGCGCACGGGACGGCCGCCAGTTCGGCGTCGCTCCAGTCGGAGTCCACGGCGTGGGTCTCGCGCGCCGGGGCGAGGGTGAACTGGGCGAAGCCGCCGTCGCACTCGCTGCCGAAGGTCCAGCATTCGTACGGGCGGTAGCCGACGTAGGTGCGCAGCATGTTGCGGACGAGGACGCGCTTGCCGATCCTGTCCTCGGGGACGCCTTCCCCGACGGCCGCGATCCGCCCGCAGACGTCCGCGCCCTGGATGCGCGGGAAGGACAAGGCCTGGCCGGACCAGGCGGCGTCGGAGTCGGTGATGTCGGCGAAACCCGCCGCGCCGCCGTCGTTGGTTCCGGATGCCACGGCCTTGGAGTACCAGCCGATGCGGGTGTTGATGTCGGTGTTGTTGATGGCGGCGGCCGCCACCTGGATCAGCACCTCGCCCGGTCCGGGGCGGGGGACGGGGACATCGGTGCGGTAGTCGAGCTTGTCCAGGCCGCCGTGGCCGGTCAGCACCGCTGCGGCCATCGCTGGGGGTAATGCCATGTGGGGTCCTTCCTCGTCTGTGTAGTGGTTGGCTCGCTAGCCGCCGGCCTGCATGCGGTGGCGCATTTCGCCCACGCCGGCCATGTAGGTGACGAGTTCGTCGCCGGGGGCCAGGAAACGCCGGGGCGAGCGGCCGACTCCAACCCCGGGAGGGGTGCCGGTGAAGATGACGTCTCCGGGGAGCAGCGGCGTGATGCTGGACAGGCGGGCGATGATCTCGGGAAGGGGGAAGACCATGTCCGAGGTGTTGCCCTTTTGGACCTGTTCGCCGTTGATGGCGCAGCCCAGTTCGATCTTGTCCGGGTCCTCGAACTCGTCCGGAGTGGCCAGCAGCGGGCCGACCGGTCCGAACCCAGGGAAGGATTTCGCCAGGCTGTACTGCGGGGCAGGCCCGGCCGACTGCAGAGTCCGCTCGGAGAGGTCCTGTCCCACCGAGACGCCGGCGACGTGGCTCCAGGCCTGGTCCGCGGCGATGTTCCGGCCGCCCCGCCCGACCACGGCGACGAGCTCGACCTCCCAGTCCACGGTTCCCGGCGGCAGGACCACCGTTCCGTACGGTCCCGCCAGCGCGGTGGGGAACTTCGTGAACACGGTGAGGTCCTCGGGCACCGCCAGCGATGCCTCTGCCGCGTGGTCGGCGTAGTTCAGTCCGATCGCGAAGACCTGCCGTGGGGACGGCGCCGGATTGCCGAATTCAGGGAGTCCGACGTCGGCGAGGGGCTTCCCGGGTAACCCCTCGAGGGCGGGGGCCGCCTCCCTCAGTTCGTCCCAACGGTCGTAGCAGTCCTGGATGTGCGGGCTGAAGCGGCCGTCGGTTTCCTGCGCGACGTCGACAACGCCGCCTGCGGGGGTGATCAGCGAGAGGCGGCCGGAGATATTGGCCAGGCGCATGAGGAGTCCTCCGGATGGATGGATGGATCGGGATGGTGCGGCAGGTCAGGCAGAGACGTCGAATTCGACGGTGCCCCAGCCCTCGAAGGTCCCCGACCAGCGGCCGGCGTCGTTCATCGGCACCGCCTGCAGGCAGCTGCCGGGCAGGATGACCTGTCCGGGCTGGAATTCGACGCCGTATTCGGCCAGGCGGTTGACCAGCCAGGCGACGGCGGCCAGCGGGTTGCCGAGGATGTTCCGGGTGGAGCCGGCGATGACTTCCCGGTCGTTGAAGCGCAGGACTCCGCGGGTGTCGCGCAGGTCCAGGTCGGTGATCCGGCGGGGCGTGCCGCCGAGAATGACTGCGCCGGTGGATCCGTTGTCGGCCAGCGTGTCCGGGAGCCCGATCGCCCAGTCCTTGACCCGGGAGTCGATGATTTCGATCGCGGGCATGGCGAATTCGATGGCGTTCACGACGTCGGCGACGGTTGCGTTCGGGCCGCGTAGGTGCCGCCGCAGCACGAAGGCCGGCTCGAGTTCCACGAAGGGCTCGATGAACCTGCCGCGCTCCAGGGTGGTCCCCTCGTAGGCGAAGGTGCTGGCGAGCAGGTGTCCGTAGTCCGGCTGGTCGAGGCCGAAGGCATCCTGCATGACCTTGGCGATGTTTCCGAGCTTGTAGCCCACGAGCCGGTCGCCGTTTGAGACGGCCATATCAACGTTTATCTTCTGGACGGCGAAGGCGGCGTCGGCGTCCAGGGCGGGCCAGGTTTCCGTGGGTGCGGCAACGGGCCGGCCCTGCTGGCGGGCGGTGCGGAGCGTGCCGGCGACGTCCTCGAGAGTGATGGTGGACATGGGTGCGGTTCCTTTCAGATGTGAAGCTCCGGCCCCGGATGAGGGTCGGTTGTTTAGGTCCATCCGGGGCCGGAAAATTCGGGGCTGCGGGTACCCTCGCCTAGCGGGGCTGGACCCCGGCTTCGCCGTCGACGAGCCGGTTCACCCGCCACGGGTTGGCATCCTGCAGAGGTGCCGGAAGCAGCTGGTCGGGGAAGTTCTGGTAGGAGACCGGCCGCAGGAACCGGTGGATGGCGAGGGTGCCGACGGACGTCGTGCTCGGGGCCGAGGTCGCCGGGTAGGGGCCGCCGTGGACCATGGCGTGGCCGACCTCTACTCCCGTGGGCCATCCGTTGATGACGATCCGGCCGACCTTGCGTTCCAGGGCGGGAATGAGGGAGGCAACGGGGGCGTAGTCCTCCTCCGCGGCCTGGATCGAGGCCGTCAGCTGCCCCTCGAGCAGGTCCGTGGCCTGCGCGAGGTCTTCCACGTTCTTGTAGCGGACGATCAGGCTGGCCGAGCCGAAGATCTCTTCGTGGAGGACGCGGTTGGCGGTGAAGACGTCGAGGTCGGCGCTGAAGATTGCCGGCGCCGGAGCGTTCTCCGTACTGCCGGCCTGGCCCCTGGCGAGCAGCTCCACGTCGGCGGCGGACACC
This sequence comes from Arthrobacter sp. USHLN218, assembly GCF_037144715.1. Taxonomy (NCBI): domain Bacteria; kingdom Bacillati; phylum Actinomycetota; class Actinomycetes; order Micrococcales; family Micrococcaceae; genus Arthrobacter; species Arthrobacter sp. USHLN218. Next base: position 45,451 of record NZ_JBBCYT010000013.1, on the reverse strand, counting down.
ACCGAACCGAAGCCCCGCTGCCAGGACGATGCGATGCCTTCGGTCAGCATCGTCTGGCCGGCCTGGTCCGCGACGGTCCGGGCGACCGCATCCGCCAGGCGGTCTCCGTCCTCGCCAACGGGCACGAACAGAAGCCCCGGCGAGGTGCAGAGCTGGCCGGAGCTTCCGGTCACCGACGCTACGTACTGGCCGGCCAGGGCGTCGACGTCGCCGCGCACGGCCCCCGGGAACACATAGACCGGGTTGATCGAGGACATTTCCGCATAGACCGGGATGGGCTCGGTTCGGGCGGCGGCGGCGCGCATGAGGGCGGTGCCGCCCGCGCGGGAGCCGGTGAAGCCGACGGCCTTGATGGCCGGGTCGGCGACCAGTTCCTGGCCGATGCTCGTTCCGGCGCCGTAGACGAGCGAGAAGACGCCGGGGTGCAGGTCGAGGTCGCGGACGGCCTGGGTGACGGCCCGGCCGACCAGCTCGGAGGTTCCCGGGTGGGCGTTGTGCGCCTTCACGATCACCGGGCAGCCGGCCGCGAAGGCCGATGCGGTGTCCCCGCCGGCCACGGAGAAGGCCAGGGGAAAGTTGCTGGCGCCGAAGACGGCCACCGGTCCCAGCGGGACCTGGCGCAGCCTGATGTCCGCCCGCGGCAGCGGCGTGCGTTCCGGCAGGGCGGGATCGATTCGTGCGCCGCGGAAGTCGCCGCGGCGTACGACGTCGGCAAACAAGCGGAGCTGGTCGGTGGTACGTGCCCGTTCGCCGCGCAGCCGCGCGGCGCCGAGCCCTGTCTCCGCCGAAGCGCGCTCGATCAGTTCGTCGCCGATGGCTTCGATGTTGTCGGCGATGATTTCGAGGAAACGTGCGTGCCGCTCCGGCTCGAGGCTGCTGAAGGATGCGAAGGCGTCGGCGGCCGCGGCGGTGGCGGCCCTGAGCTGTTCCGTGCTGATGAGCCCGTAGGCCGGTTCCAGCTGTTCGTTGGTGGACGGGTTGATACCGAAGGCTTGGCCCCCGGTGCCGGCGATGGTCTCCCTGGCGATCAGGGAGTGTCCGGTCAGAGTCATCGTCGAGTCTCCTGCGTTGAAAGTGCGGGTGGCAGCGGGCGGTGCCCGCCGCCGCCTTGGTGGATGGTGGCTGCTGCCGGTCAGTTCCCGGCGCCCAGGTGCCAGATGCCGAGGGCGGACAGAAGCTCCCGCGGGTCCCAGACGACCCATTCCTCGGCGAGTTTGCCGTCTTCGAACCTCAGGAATGACGCGGCGTTGACGGTTACGCTGCGGCCGGTGGCGGGGACGTCCATGAATGTGCCCTGGTGGGTGGCCCGGGTCTGCCAATGGATGGCGGCGGTGTCGCCGTCTTCGAGGATGCGCAGGATCTCGGTGGTGGTATCCGGGAACGCTGCGTGGGTGGCCTCGATGGTCTTGCGCAGGCTTGCGTAGTCTTCGCTGCCCGACTTCGAGCGGCGCACGTAGCCCGGGGCAAGGAGTTGTTCGAAGGCCGCCGTGTCGCCCTGGCCCCAGGCTTGGTTCCACGCGTGCAGGATGGCTTCCCGCTTCGTGCTCATGATGCGCTCCTTGCTTCATCCGGTACGGGCATCTCGATCGGCTGGTACTGGCCGAACTTTCCACCCCTGAACAGCAGGGCGTCGCCGCTGCCTTCGGTCATGCTGGTGACGGCTCCAACCACCATGTAGTGGTCGCCGACGGCGACTTCCGCCGTGACCACGCAGTCGATCCACGCGGTTGCCCCGTCAAGGTGCGGCGTGCCGAGCGGGCCGAGGCTGCAGGGCAGGTTCTCGAACTTCCGCGGCCCCTTGCGGGAGAGCGAACGGCAGATGCCGACCTGGTCATCGGAGAGGATGTTCGCGGTGAAGTTCTGGAGCTTGCGAAGCTTGGGCCAGGTGGAGGAGGACTTGTCCACGCAGAACGTGACCAGGGGCGGCTCCAGCGAGAGCGACTGGAAGGTGCCGACGACGAGGCCGAGCTTTTCGTCGTCGTCGTTGACTCCGGTGATGGCCACGACGCCGGTGGGCAGCTTGCCCAGGACCTGGCGGTAGTACGCGGGGGTGATGTCCGCGACGAGGTTGGTGTCCATGACTGTTCCCTTCAGCCCTATGCCGCCTGCGCCGGTGCGCTTTCGCGGACGCCGCCGAACCGGCCGCCGTGGAAGATGAGGGGGTTGCCCTCGCCGGGAAACATCTCCAGGACGGTGGCGACGATGATCAGGTGGTCGCCGGCAACGATCTGCTGCTCCAGGTGGCAGTCGAACCAGGCCAGCGACCCGTGGATGTGCGGGGTCCCCCAGTCGGATTCGGACCAGTCGAGGGTGCCGAGCTTGTCATCGCCCTTCGCGGAGAGTGCCTTGCAGACGTGCTGCTGGTCCTCGGCGAGCAGGCTGATGCCGAAGCGCCCGGTCTCCGCGATCTTGGGCCAGCTTGTGGAGGTGTGCGTGACGCTGAACGTCACCAGGGCGGGGTCCATGGACAGGGAGGCGAAGGTGCCGACGATCATGCCGTTCTGGGCCCCGGTGAGCGGGTCGGTCGAGCAGATGGCGGCGACGCCGGTGGGCAGGTGCCGCATGACCGCGCGGTAGCGGTCCGAGTCGATGGGGCGGGCGGTTAAGGCCGTGGCGGTCATGATTCCTCCTGAAGTTCCGAGTTGATGTTGCGGGCGGTGCGGAGGCCGGATTCGATGGCTCCGTCGAAGAAGCCGGCCCAGATGTTGGCGATGTCGCCGCTGGCGAAGTGCAGGTTGCCCTCGCTGGCCTGCTGTGCGGCGTGGTACTTGGTCAGCTGGCCGGGACGCTGGATCTGCCAGGTCTCTCCGGCGTATTCGTCGTCCATCCATTGGTGGCCGGCGACTTCGAGGACTTCCAGGTCGTCGCGCCAGACCTTGATGGCTTCCTGGACCTGGTCGCGGTCCGTGACGTCGATGCGCTTGGAGTCGGCACCGAAGCCGACCAGCACGGCGTCGGTATCGCCGACAAACTCGGTGCGGATCACGGACAGCGGCTTGTCCTGGGCCGAGTAGGCGAAGAAGGGCTTGATCGGGCCCTTGACCCGGATCCAGGCCTTGACGCCCTGGGACGCGGTCTTTTCCCGGCTGGGCGCGAGCTTCCCCTCGGACAGTACGGGCTGAACATCGAGCTTGTGCAGGATGTTCTGCGGCAGGGTGATGACGACCTTCTTGGCCTGGATTTCCCGGCCGTCGCCGTAGGAGACGGTGGCTCCCTGGCCGTCATGGCGGACGGCGGTGACCGGGGAATTGAGGCGGATGTCGGCGCCTGAGTCCGCGGCGATCGCCTTCGGCAGCGTGTCGTTGCCGTCCTTGATGCGGTAGATCGCCGAGGCTTCGTGCATCAGGTGCCAGTGCCCGGAGGATGCGGCGGTCCAGCGCAGGGCGTTGACATAGGCGCACTGGTTCAGGGGTGCATTGAAGTGGCCGACCCAGGCCGCCTCGTTCGCGTTGCGCTCGTCTTCGGAGAGGTCCAGCTTGTCCAGCATCTCCTGCAGGTTGTACTGGTCCGCTTCCGCCAGGCCGGGGTTGGTCAGCGGCGCGTCCGGGCGGGGGAGCCACTTCATGGTGTCTTCGAGTAGCCGGGTCATCCCGGGATCGATCAGTTCCATGAAATCGTCGAGGTTGCCGCGGCGTACCTCGTTGCCCGCCAGCCAGTAGGTTTCCTCGGACCGCGGGCCGCGGGAGATCTCGAGGCCGTAGCGGGTGACCTCGGCCCAGACATGGGGCTGGGTCCAGTGCACCCAGTTGCCGCCGATCTCCAGCTTCTGGCCCAGCCGGTTGTCGGTCCACAGGCGGCCGCCGAGGCGGTCGCGGGCTTCGAGCACGACGACGTGGTGGCCGCGGGTACCGAGCTCGCGGGCTGTAATGAGGCCGGCAAGACCGGCACCGATGACGACGACGTCCGTCTGTTCAGGCATGTTGTAACTCCGTAGATTTTGTTCGCGTGAGCGGTGTCAGTTTCCGACGCCGGTCAGGTGCCGGGCGCGGTGGCCCGTGGCCGGGTGGTTGTCCAGCGTGTACTTATGGCCGGGGAAGAGCTTTTCGCGCAGGGTGACCGGCGCTTCGTCCTCGGCACGTGCCGGTGCGACGATCCCCTGGGCCCGGAGCTCCGGCAGCGCGAGTTCGATGAATTCCTCCCAGCTGCCGGGCTTGCTGATGTAGCTGAGGTTGATGCCGTCGACGTCGGCCTCGTCGCGCCAGCGGCGCAGCTCGGCGGCGACCGTCTGCGGCGACCCGACGATGGTGCTGCCGCTGCCGCCGACCGCGAGGAACTCGGCGATTTGGCGCGGGGTCCAGTCCCGGTCCGGGTCCGCCTTGGAGAACATGTCCACCATGGACTGACCGGCCTTGGTTCCCACCGAGCGCAACGGCGTGTCCAGCTCGTACTCGGACATGTCGATGCCGGTCCAGCCGCTGAAGCGGGCCAGGATGCCCTCGACGGGCGCGTCGCCCACGGCCTTCCGGTACTTGGCCTGCGCCTCCTCGTCAGTGGGAGCCGCCACAACGGTGAGCAGGATGACCACCTTGACGTCGCGGGGGTCGCGGCCGGCGTCTGCCACCGACTGGCGGACCTTGGCTACCGTTCGCTTGGCGCCCTCGACGGACGTGCTCTGGATGAACACGGCTTCCGCATGCTTGCCGCCGAATGCCATGCCCCGGGAGGACGAACCGGCCTGGAATAGCACGGGCGTGCGCTGCGGGGACGGCTCGCACAGGTGGAATCCGGGCACCGTAAAGTGTGTGCCTGCGTGGTCGATCGGGTGGACCTTGGCGGGATCCACGTAGGTTGCCGACTCCGGGTCCCGGACGACGGCGTCTTCCTCGAAGGAGGATTCCCAGAGCTTGTAGACAACGTCCATGTACTCGTCCGCCAGGTCGTAGCGCTCCTCGGGGCTGAGCTGCTGCTGCTTGCCGAGGTTGCGGGCGGCGGCCTCCGAATAGGAGGTCACGATGTTCCAGCCGACGCGGCCGGAGGTGAGGTGGTCCAGGCTGCTGAACTTCCGGGCCAGTAGATAGGGCGGCTCATAGGTCGCCGAGCAGGTCACGCCGAAAGTCAGATGCTTGGTCACGGCCGCCATGCCGCTGATCAACACCGTCGGGTCGTTAATGGGGAACTGCGCAGCGTCGCGCAGTGCGGCATCGCCGTTGCGGCGGAATACATCGTGGTAGCCGACGTTGTCGGCGAAGAAGATGCCGTCGAAGCCGGCCTTCTCAAGCATCTGTGCCACCCCGGTCCAATACTGCAGGTCGGTGTAGCGATAGCCCTGGTCGCCGTCGTTCCGCCAGGACCCGGAGGTCAGGTGGGCCGGGGCGAAGACGTCGAAGGCAAACAGGCTCAGCGGTTCATTTTTCATGGCAGCGAGGGCTCCCTACGGACTGGTGCCGATAGCTCGACAACTGATCGGTGACGTTCAAGAAATGAACGATGCGTTCAATTTAGGTGTTAGCCGTCTCACTGTCAAGACGTGATGCCGGCCACAAATCTTTGGGGTCCGAGACCTTGACATGGAATGTGGCCGGTGTCATATTTTGAGCGTCACGTTCACAAAATGAACGTTCTTGAGATCGCATTCCCTTCACGCTCACTGGCGCCGCGCACTGGATCGCCGGCGCCTCACCCCTGCTGGAAAGCATGAAAACTAGGAAGTTCACCGTGAATCCACCAGTCACCCCAGCCCCTGCCCTGGAATCGCAGCCGGTGCTGGACCCGCAAAAGAGGCGGTTCCTGTACAAACTCACGGCCGTAATCTCCGGCGGCATGTTCATCGACGGCTTCATCCTCGGCGGCATTGGCCTGGTCATGCCGACGATGACCGCGGACCTAGGCCTGTCCCTCACCTGGCAGGGCCTCATCGGTGCCTCCGCCCTGATCGGCATCTTCCTCGGCGGGCCCCTTGGCGGGTACCTGGCCGACAAGATCGGCCGCAAGCCGATGTTCGTCGTCGACCTGGCCATCTTCCTCGTGGGCTCGGCGGCCCAGTTCTTCGTGGCCGAGGCCTGGCACTTGTTTGTCATCCGGTTGCTGATGGGGCTGGCAATCGGAGCCGACTACGCCATCGGCTGGCCGCTGCTCGCCGAGTTCTCGCCGGCAAAGCTCAGAGGCAAGCTCCTCGCCGCGCAGGAGGTTGCCTGGTATATCGGCTACCTGGGTTCCTACGCGCTGGGCTACTACATGGCCTCGGCCATCGACGCCGACTGGCGGATCATCCTGGGCATGAGCACCGTCCCGTCGCTCATCGTTTTCCTGCTGCGCCTCGGGACCCCCGAGTCTCCGCGCTGGCTGATCAGCAAGGGGCGGGTCGACGAAGGCATGGCCGTTGCCCGCGAGTACATGGAGGAGGCGGAGATCCGGGACATGGAGAGCGAAAAGCGCCAGGCAACCAGCTTCCGCAGGCTGTTCTCGCGCGAGTACCGCAATTCCACGATCTTCATCTGCATGTTCTGGTTCTGCAACGTCACGCCATACTTCGCCATCGCGACCTTCGCCCCGATCGTGCTCGAAAGCCTGGGCGTCGAGGACGGGCTGAGCGGAGCGCTGCTGCTCAACGGCGTCGTCGTTGCCGGCGCCGTCGCCGCGATGTTCCTTGTCGAGCGCGTCGGCCGCCGCATGCTGGCCATCCCCCCGATGTGGACCAGCGCCGTCGCACTTGTCGCCATCGGCCTGCTCGCACACGTGTCCCCGCTCGTGATCCTCGCCTGCTTCGTCACCTTCTCCTTCGCGAACGCGCTCTCCACCGCGCTGACCGGGGTCTACCCGGGCGAGATCTTCCCCACCGAAATCCGCGGGGCCGGAGTCGGCTTCGCCACGGCGTTCTCCCGCATCGGTGCCGCTGCCGGAACCTTCATCCTCCCGCTGTCGGTGGACGGCCTGGGCGTCGGTGCAACGATGATGATCGCCGCGGGTATCTGCGTTTTGGGTGCCGTCATCTCCCAGTACCTGGCGCCCGAAACCAAGGGCCTGAGCCTGAACGAAGCGTCCGCGCCGCTGGGCAAGGTGGCGTCCAGGTAGCAGCTGCCGGCCTCGGAAGCGGCCGCATCCGTCCGTCGGAGAGGGGGTCCGGCGGCGAGGCGTAGCCGGGAGCCGTGTCATTCGAAGTCCCGCTCGGGGCCTTTCCGGACGGAAAGGCCCCGAGCGCCGTCCGGAGACGCCCGCCCCGTACCCTTTGGGGTCTGCCGTGGTCCGCTGAGCCAAAGGGCCTAGGATGGAGGGGGCAATCGGCGGTTGGCCCGCCGCGGCCTGGATCGGACGACAATCGGGAGTGGAAATGGCAGCGGGACGACGCTCGGCGCCTGAGGCGGCTCCGGAGGGTGAAGCCCCCGCCCCCTCGGAATCCCTGGACCTGGTCAATAAATCGGTGGTCAAGGCCACGGTGCTGCTCAGCGAACTGGGCCGGCACCGGCAAGGCATCACCGCCACCGAAATAGCCCAGGCCGTAGGCATGACCCGGCCCACGGCCTTCCGCCTGCTGCTAAGCCTGGAGCAGACCGGTTTCGTCGACCGGGTGGACAACCGCTACATGCTCGGCTGGCAGGTGGCCCGCCTGGGCAGGCTGGCCGATCCCTACGCGGGGGCCGTTGCCAGAATCCAGCCGATCCTCAATGACTACGCCGCCAGGTTCAATGAGACCCTGACTTTCGTCATGGTGCGAGGCGAGTCCGAGCACGAGGTCGTGGCCGAGGCCTCGGGTTCCCGCTTCCTGACGTCCAATCAGTATCTCGGCGGAACCTACCCCCTCCACGCCAGCGCTACGGGAAAGCTCATTCTCGCCGAACTGAGCGACGGCAAAATCGCGTCCGTGCTGCCCGACAGGCTCGAGAAGTTCACCTCGCACACGCTCACGAGCCGGAAGGCGCTCCTCAGGGAGCTGCAGGAAGTCCGGGAACAGGGCTACGCGCTCATCGAAGACGAACTCGAAGAAGGGCTCTTCGCAGCCGGCTGGCCGGTGCGCGACCCGGCCGGCGTCCTCATTGGCATCCTCACCATCAACGGCCCCACCCAGCGCCTCAAGTCGGACCGGCTCCCGGACATGCTTGATGAATTGCGCCAAGCCGCCGGAGAGATCGCCAAGGCTTTGGGCTAGCACCTGCCGGGCCTCGGGAAATCCACCCAACCAGCCGGCCGCCGTCGAAAATGTGACGCAGGCCACTTGATCCGCCCTGATGGATGACATAAATTCGAACACAACGTTCAAGAAGTGAACACTTCACTTCCGCCGCGCCGGAGAAGTTTTCCTCACGGAGATCCGAGGGTCCGGTGTAGGCTTCGCGACTGCTGCGTCACCTACAGATCCAGGAGACATGAAATGGTCCGATCCATCGTCGTCGAGAGGGCCGGCGGCCCCGAGGTCCTCTCCATTGCCGAAAGTTCCCGGCTGGAGCCGGGCCCGCACGAGCTGCTGGTTGAGACGCGGGCGGTGGGAGTGAACTTCATGGAGACGTACCAGCGCGAGGGCGTCTATCCGGTCGAGTACCCCTTCATCCCCGGGACCGAAGGCATGGGAGTGGTCGCCGCCGTCGGCTCCGCGGTCAGGAGCTTCCTGCCCGGTGACCGGATCACGACCACCCAGTCTTCCCGCACGTACGCCGACGCGTTCCTCGTCAACGCCGACAAGGCCATGCGCGTGCCGGACGGAATCTCCGACGAGGTCGCGGCTGCGATCCCCGGTCAGGGGCTGACGGCTCATTATCTGGTCCGCTCGACCTACCCGGTGCGGGAGGGCGACGTCGCCGTGATCACGGCCGCCGCCGGCGGGGTCGGCGGGCTTACCGTGCAGCTGCTCAAGCGGCAGGGTGCCACCGTCGTGGCGCTCGTCGGCTCAGAGGAGAAAGGCGAGGCTGCACGCTCGCTGGGCGCCGACGTCGTGATCGTTGGTTACAAAGGCTTCGCCGCCCAGGTCCGGAAGCTCACCGATGGGCGGGGCGCCGACGTCGTCTACGACTCGGTCGGGAAGGACACCTTCGGTGAATCCCTGAAGGCGCTGCGAAAGCGCGGAACGCTCGTGCTCTTCGGCGGCTCCTCCGGGCAGGTCCCGCCCTTCGACCTGCAGCAGCTGAACCACCACGGTTCCCTGTACGTGACGCGCCCGACCATCGACGACTACCTACTCGACGAGGAGGAGCGCAGATGGCGCGCCGCCGAACTCTTCGACGCCGTGCTCGACGGATCATTCACAATCCGCCTGGCCGGAACCTACCCGCTGGCCCAGGCAGTCCGAGCCCATGAGCTGCTGGAGTCGCGTTCCGTCCAGGGCAAGCTCCTGCTCGTGCCTTGAGTACCGAGGCGCCTCCACAACTGAACGGCCGCAGCGCTAGAATCCGGTCGGTGAAGCCCAGCGGAAGGAAGCGCATGACCGTCCCGACTCCAGCGAAGCCCCCGGTGCAGGCCGAGGAAGATGTCGACCGGTACGACCCCGATTACCGCGGCTGGCTCGCGGCCGCGCTGTCGAAGGTGCAGGCGGACGCGAACCGCTCATCGGATACGCATCTGCTCGCGGTTCCGCTGCCGCTTGAGTGGGGCGTGGAGCTCTACCTCAAGGACGAGTCCACGCATCCGACGGGCTCGCTCAAGCACCGGCTGGCCAGGTCCCTGTTCCTGCACGCCCTGTGCAACGGCTGGGTCAGGCCGGGCAAGCCCGTGGTCGAAGCATCGAGCGGCTCCACCGCGATCTCGGAGGCGTACTTCTCCCGCCTCATCGGAGTCCCGTTCATCGCGGTGATGGCCGAGTCGACGAGCCTGGAAAAGGTCAGGCTGATCGAGTTCCATGGCGGCCGATGCCATTTCGTGCAGAACCCGGACGAGGTCTACGACGCCGCCGCGGACCTCGCACGGGAAACCGGCGGCCACTACATGGACCAGTTCACCTACGCCGAGCGGGCTACGGACTGGCGGGGCAACAACAACATCGCCGAGTCGATCTTCGAGCAGATGTCGCAGGAGCGGCACCCAGAGCCGGACTGGATTGTCGCGACCGCGGGCACCGGCGGCACCTCGGCCACGCTCGCCCGCTATGTCCGCTACACCGGGAGGGCCACCGGGATCTGCGTGGCCGACCCGGAGAACTCGGCCTTCTTCCCCGGCTGGCGCGAGCGGGATCCAAGCGTCACCACGAACCTCGGTTCGCGGATCGAGGGCATCGGCCGGCAGCGTGTGGAAGCCAGCTTCATCGGATCCAGCATCGACCGCATGATGCGCGTGCCGGACGCCGCGGCGATCGCCGCGATCCGCCTGCTCACCCAGCTGCTGGGCCGCCGCACCGGCGCATCAACGGGCACGGGCCTCTGGGCGGCGCTGCGGATCATTTCCGAAATGGTCCGGGCCGGCAGGCAGGGCAGTGTGGTCTCCCTGATTTGCGACGGCGGCGAGCGGTACCTCGACAAGTACTACTCGGACGAGTGGCTGGCCGCGAACGGCATCGACATAGGGCCGTACCACCGCCGCCTGGAAGCCTTTATGCGCACCGGTGTCCTGTCCTAGACATCCTGCTGCGGTGGACCGCCCGGCAACGTCGAATGGTCAGGCCGGTCCGCCCGTTGTCAGTCGCCGGTTACTGCCGGGACCGATGCTTCAGCTCGTGCAGAGACAGAACGGATGACCTGCCGGGTCGAGGAAAACGCGGAACGCGGAGCCGGGCTGGTGATCGTGCTTGACGGCGCCGAGCCCGATCACGGCGGCTTCGGCGCCATCGAGGTCGTCGACGACCACATCGAGGTGCATCTGCTGGGGCCGGTCCTGTGAGGGCCAGACCGGCGGCGCATACGACTCGACTTTCTGGAAGCAGAGCGACTGGCCGTAGTCGGCGCGGACCTCGGCCCAGTCGTCAGATACTTCCGCGGGCCATTCGAGCATGGCGCCGTAGAAGGCCGCGAGGACGGCCGGATCAGGGCAGTCAAGGACTATGGTCGGGAACCGTGCTATTGCCATGGCGCCACAATAGTGCGAAACGTGGACCTGTGGGCGGCATTTCCTGAAGGAGGACTGATGGCGCGGATTTTCATCACCGGCTCCACCGACGGGCTCGGTCGGGCAACGGCACAGACGCTGTTGGACGAGGGGCACGACGTCGTCGTTCATGCGCGCAGCAGCGCACGCCTGGCCGCGGTCCAGGATCTCCTCGACCGCGGCGCGGCCGGCGTGGTTGGCGATCTGTCCGACATGGAGGAAACGCGCGACGTCGCCGACCAGGTGAACCGGGCCGGCCCGCTGGACGCCGTGGTCCACAACGCGGGCGTGCTCGGCGGGGCCCACGTCTTCCAGGTCAACGTCGTCGCGCCGTACCTGCTGACCGCGCTTATCCGGCGGCCGCGCCGGCTGATCTACCTCAGCAGCGGCATGCACCGGGGCGGCAGCGCCGATCTGGCCGGCATGCTTCGGGACGGCTCCGCGCACCATGTGTCCTACTCGGACAGCAAACTCTACGCCACCGCCCTGGCCATGGCGGTGGCCCGGTTGTGGCCGGATGTCCTCAGCAACGCCGTCGATCCCGGCTGGGTGCCCACCAAAATGGGCGGCCCGACGGCCCCGGACGACCTGCGGCTGGGCCACCTCACCCAGGAGTGGCTCGCCGTCAGCGAGGACCCGGAGGCCTGCACGAGCGGCGGCTACTGGCACCACCAGCACCGGCAGCAGGCCCACCGGGCCGCCTACGATGAGCGCCTGCAGACCGAGCTGCTGAACCGGCTGGCCCGCATCACCGGAGAGCGCCTTACCTGATCCGGTTCGTGACCGGCCCCCGCTCAGTCAGGCCAAACGGGGCCGGCCACAACCGGTCCAGCTAGGCGCTTACCAGGCGGCGCGCCAGTACTGGTCCGCGCGGGGGTTGACGTCGCGGGTGATGCCGAGGGCCTTCGCCGCGTTCGCGGGCCAATGCGCGTCCTTCAGGGCGGCGCGGCCGACGCTCACGCCGTCGGCCTGGCCGGTGACCACGACGTGTTCCGCCTGCGCCGGGTCCGTGAGGAGCCCGACGGCGGTGACAAAGGAATCGGTGCCCTCCAGGGCTTCGCGGACGGCAGCCGCGAGCGGCACCTGGAAGCCAGGGCCGGAGGGGCCGTGGTACGAGCCGATGCCCGCGCTGGAGAGGTCGAAAGCAGTCACGCCGAGTTCGCGTGCTTCGCGGACAAACCGGAGGGTGTCGGAGAGCCGCCATCCGCCCTCGACCCAGTCGTCTCCGGAGAGGCGGATCGCCAGCGGCTTGTGGTCCGGCCAGGCGGCCCGGATCGCCGCGATGACCTCGCGCGCATACCGCGTGCGGTTCTCGTAGCTGCCACCGTAGGCATCGTCGCGGTGGTTGGTCAGCGGGGAGAGGAACTGGTGGATCAGGTAGCCGTGGGCGGCGTGGATCTGCACGACGTCGAAGCCTGCCTCGTCCGCGCGGCGTGCGGCGTCTGCCCATGACTGGACCGAGGCCTTGATCTCGTCGACGTCCATCGCGTGCGGCTGCGCCAGGCCGAAGATGTCGGTGGTCGAGGGGCCGACCGTTTCCCAGCCGCCCTCGTCCACGGGGATGGAGCCCTCGGCCTGCCCGGGCAGCCAGGGGTAGGTGGAGGCCTTGGCACCGGCGTGTGCCAGCTGGACGCCGATCGCTGCCCCCTGCTCGTGGGCGAAGTCCACGATGGGTTTCCAGGCCTCGCGCTGCGCATCGTTCCACAGCCCGGCGTCGCGGTCGGAGATCCGGCCCTCGGGCACGACGGCGGTTGCCTCGGCGACGACGAGTCCGAAGCCGCCGGCAGCCCGGGCGCCGAGGTGCACCAGGTGCCAGTCGGTGGGAACTCCGTCGCGTGCGGTCACCGAGTACTGGCACATCGGCGCGAGCACGGTGCGGTTGCGCAGCTGCAGGCCGGAGCCGTCGGGGGTGGTCAGGGTCGCGGGTTCGAAAAGCATACTCACGTAAGGCTGCAACCGGTGCCCGTGCCCAGCTATTCCTACAGAGGCAATGGCGTGGCCCACGGCCGCCGACCGTGGTGCCGGCGTGCGGCCGGATGATCAGGAGAGGGAGCCGCGGACGATGCTGACGCCGGAGTGGGCGGGGTTGCCGTCCAAGGGCTCGTCGGACACGTCGACGATCGGGTACTCGGCGAGGTTGAGTCCCTGGGGAATGGCGAAGGTCGCCGACTTCGTGTCCATGACTCCGAGGCTGACGAGGCCGGAGAGATCGGGCTTGATGAGCCAGACCTCCTGGTAGCCGGATCCTTCCTGGTCGCTGAGTTCGATGCTCAGCTCCCGTTCGCCGCCGCGCTCGATGACCTCGGCGGTGCCGGTGGTGGCGAAGTTGGCCAGCGGCTCGAGCCGGGCCTCGGCCAGCGGCGGGGTCTGGGACTGCTGCGTGACAACCCAGGAAATGCCCGCGGCGGCGACGACGACGGCGGCGGCCGCGGCGATCAGCCAGAGCGCGGTGTTCCGCCGGGGCGCCGCGCCGGCCCCTCGGCTAGCTCGAGCGGAGCGCCGGTCGGCAAGGCTGGCCGGTTCCTGTCGCTTCTCGGATCCCCGCAGCGGTTCCTGCTCGAGCGGATCGGCGGCGAGGGATTCGTCCAAAGCGAGCTCCCGGTGGATAGCTGTCCAGACGCCGGCGGAAGGCTGCGTGAGGGGACCCGGGTCGGGCTGGCTGCGCGCTGCGTCCACCGCCCGGCGGAGGGCGGCGTGCTCCGCGGCGCACACGCTGCAGGTGCGCAGGTGCTCGTTGTCGGCTTCGCTCGCCACCGGCTCGCCGAGGGCCATGAGGCTGAGCAGGTCCGGGTCAATATGCGGCACTGTCTACCTCCAATCGGCGTCTCAGGTGCTGCAGGCTGCGGCGGATGTGGCTCTTGACTGTACCCAACGGCAGTTCGAGCCGGCGGGAAATCTGGTCGTGCGTCAGATCGTCGAAGAAGGCCAAACGCATGATGGACCCCTGAGGTTCCCCCAACCGCTCCAGTTCGTCGTGGAGCAGGAGCCGGTCCGCGAGCAGGTCGGCGTCGGGACCGCCGGCGGTGCCATCGGGGTCGGCGGCCAGCTGAGCCGCCTGGACGCTGCGCAGCTCCTTGATCGAGGAGGACTGGGCGTCCGAGATGGCATTGCGGGTGATGCCGACGATCCACGCGGGAAGCCGTGCCCGCGAGGGGTCGAAGGTGGTGCGCGAGCGCCAGGCGCGGATGAAGACTTCCTGCGCTACGTCGTCGGCCGCTGCGCGGTTCCCGAGCGAGCGGGCCGCAAGGGTGTGGACCAGCGGAGCGAACTGCCGGTAGGCCTCGGCGAGGGCGTTTTCGTCCCCTCCGGCGAAGGCCGCGTCGAGTTCCGCGGTCCAGGCACTGGCAGCGGGAGGAGCCAACGGTTGCTCCCTCCAAACTGCGGCGTAGCGCGTCGCTTCCATGGCCGGTTGGACCGCTCACCGCGGCACTGCGGTGACTATGACATTGTCGCTGTAGTCCTGGCGCTCGTCCAGCCACCGGCCCCCGCAGGTCACGAGCTTCAGCTCGGGAGGACCATCCCGGCGGAACAGGGCCGCGCCGTCGAGGTCCCCCTTGTTCACTGACTCCACGCGTGCAACCTCGTACTCCAGGACACCGCCGTCGGCCTGCTCCACCGTTACCCGAGCGTCCGGTTCCAGCCGCTTCAGTTCGGCGAACGGCGCCACATCGGTCAGCGTATCGACATGGGCCGCGATCACGGCGCTGCCCTCCTTCTCGCCGGGGACCGTTCCGTAGCGGTACCAGCCGGCCTGGTAGAAGGAGTCGGGAATGACCATCGCGTTGTTCGCTCCGACGCCTACCTCCACCACGTCGACGGCGATGGAGGTGCCTTCGACGCGCAGGAACCGCGGCGGAGCAGGCTCGCGGGGTGCCGGGACGAGCGTGGCCTCGTGGAGGGGGATGTCCGGCAGCTCCGGCGCCGCTTGTGGGGTGGCGGCGGAGGGGACCGCGGCCGCCGTGCTGGCAACCGGCGCGGACGGACCGGCGCCGCGAGACGAGATACCGGGAGGCGGGGTGCCGCAGGCCACGGCCAGCAGCAGGGCTGCAGCCAGGGACATAACGACGGCGGGGCGTTCCCTCCTGCGGCGGGTGGCCGTTTTCGCTGGCCGGCTCATGGCTCTCCTCAGGGCGGGGCCCGTCCGGTCCCAAGGTGCCGGGGACCGGACGGGCGGATGAAGGCGGCGCCCATCGGTGCGGGAAAGACGTGGACGCCGCCGGCTCAATCAGCCGCGGCGGGCCCCAGCGCGCCGCCGCAGGGCTACCGCGCCGGCACCGAGCAGGAGCAGGCCGCCCGCAGCGGCACCGGCCATGGCCGCGGCGGTGCCGCCGTCATCGGCAGCCGCACCCGAGCGGCCTCCCGGGACGGCGCCAGGATTCGAGTGCAGACCCTCGATGTTCTGGACGGCCAGCTGCAGGTTGCCGTCGTCCAGGCTGCCCCAGGCGTAGACAATCGTGTGGGTGCCCTCGGCCACCGTCACGTCTGCCGGGCCAAGGACCGGGTCCGTGGTGCCCGCCGCCGCGACGGCCGCGGGAACGGTGCCCGGATCCAGTGTGAGGGTCTGCTCATCCGGATTTTCGAGGCCTTCGATCACGGCGGTGCCCCCGGCCAGGACGTCCACCGCGGGGGCGGCGGCAGTATGCCGGACCGTCAGCTTGCCCTTGCCGGCGTCGATGGGCGACACGTCGTTGGTGTAGAGGTTGGCCGTGGGGTTGCCCCCGGCGTCGAGGTTCGCCACCGCAGTGTAGTTGCCGCCGTCTTCGAGGTCGACGTCGACCGGGCCGATGACTGCTTCGTCCGCGCTGGCAGCATCCGGGGCGGTGATCGCCAGCGAGTGGCCGCCGGCCGGAACCGGCAGCGGTCCGGCCAAGGACCCCGGCGCGAAGTCGTCCAGGGTGAGCGCACCATCGACCCATACATCGACGGTGAGGTCCGGCACGCCGTGCAGCACCGACAGCTGGGCTTCGCCGTCCGCAGCATCGGCGGGCGCGGCAAAACCGGCTGCGGCCATCAGTCCTGCGGCTCCGGTAGCAAGAATCATTCTGCGCATTGCCATCTCTCCTTCAACGGCCCGGGGACCGGGCGGATGTTGCTGACACCCCTACTACCGGCCGGGACCGCCGTTTGGATGCAGGCGGATGCAGATTTTTTCGAAATGGCCGAGTGGCCGCACCTCCCTGAACCAGGGCCAGTGACGGATAGGCCGGCCGGCGGGACAATGAGGGAGTGGGCGGGGCTGAGTTCGCGGCCGCTGCAGCAGTTTCGGGCACAGCCTTGGGGCGGCGGGGGCGGCCGCGGGAGTATGGGTGGAGTCGAGATGACCAGGTTTGTGATCGGGCCCGATGTTGCGCTGCAGTTGGCCCGGGACAGGGCCCGGATCGCGATGACGCACCAGCTCGTCGCGCCCACGTTGCTGCGCTCGCAGGTCCTCTCGGTTCTGTACCGGGAAGTGCAGAGCGGCGCGATGGAGTCACATGAGGCGGAACGGCAGCTCGACTACCTGCGCGGCCTGCGGATCCGGCTGCTGGGAGACCGGGCCTTGCAGCGGGCCGCCTGGAAGGTCGCGAACGAACTGGGGTGGCCGGACACCTTCGAGGCCGAATACGTGGCGCTGACCCAGCTTCAGGCCGACGCCTTCGTGACCCTCGACCAACAGCTCGCTCGGGCGGCGCGGAAACTGGTGAAGCTCGCCGAGCCCGAGGCATTGTTTGTGCCGGCCGGTAGCGACAGCAGGCCGGGCAGCGGCGGGGGACACCAGCCGAAGCTGCGGCCGCTTAAGACCTAAGAGGTACTCGTCGACGATTTTGGCCGAGTCCTAAGAAGGTGACGGACGGCTAGCTGGCTTCGGGTTCCGCCGCGGAGTCCTTAGCCGGCCTGCCGACGGCGGCGGCACACACTCCGGCGGCTGCGCTCACGATCTCCAGTGGGATACCGGCAGCGACGGCAGCCCCGATCTCCTCATCGCAGGCGGCTTTCGCCTGGTCCAGCGCCCATTCGGCTGCCTCGACCGCCCCTGCCCGGACCGTGACGGCCGCCAGCGCTTTCTTCTGTTCGGGGGAGAGGCTGGCCACAGCGTCCGTTTCCACGTCCGGCAACGGGAGGATCTCAGGTGCTGACTCGAGCGATACGTCTGCCTCCAGTGCCACAACGGACAGGGGCAGAGTCTTTGGTTCAGCAATGGGCTCCATGGAGGTCCCTTTCACGCGCGAGGGGCGGGCCTTCCCTTCCCTGCGAGGAAAAAGGCCTCCGAGCAAGACCGACCGGTCTTTCTCATGGCCCATAGCATATAGGGGTCACCGCTGAATCGTGAATCCTGGAAGTCGCTGCTTGAAGCTCCAGGCTGCGTCGGGTGCTCGCGCCGCTTAGCGCGAGGGCAAACCTCTTTCCGGGCCGTGGAATGTCGGGCCGTGCCCAGATTACTGGCGTATCCTAGGTGACTGTCATGACCCACACCGAAGTAGCCGAACCCGCGAATCCGCGGGAACGCGTGCTGTCCGCCGTCTATCCGCTCTTTGCGCAGCGCGGCGTCCGTGACGTGGGCATCGACGAGATTATTCGCACTGCCGGAGTGGCCAAGGCGACGTTCTACCGGCATTTTACGTCCAAGGAAGCTCTGGTCCTGGCATTCCTGCAGCGGCGCCACGAGGTCTTCGGCATCAACTGGCTCCTTGACGAAGTGGCGCAGCGGGCAGACACTCCCGAGGGGCGCTTGCTGGCCATCTTCGACGTCTTTGCCGAATGGTTCGCACGCGAGGACTACGAAGCGTGTTCCTTCATCCGCGTGATGTTTGAGATGGGCGCCTCGGATCCGGCCGGACAGGCCAGCATTGACTACCTGATGGAGATCCGGAACCAGATTGCCCTGCTGGCCGAGGAAGCCGGCCTGGACGACGTGGACGGATTCGCGCGGTCATGGCGGATCCTGATGGCCGGGTCGATCGTCACCGCAGCCGAAGGGGACCGGGAGGCGGCAGCTCGTGCCCGCCGGATGGCCGCCCTGCTGATTGCTGAGCACAGTCCGGCCTGAACCCATCCTTCCGCTGGCAGGCGAGGCCACCCGAGGCGAGCTGCCCGCCGTGTTTGTACTCAATCCCGCGAGGATTCCGTGGGGGCCGGCCGGCCTGGCTCCGGCTGGGGACACGTCTCATCACAGTCGTGCTTGGTGACGAGGTCGAATCTCGCGCCGCCGTGCTGGTCGACTCCGGAGCGGATGGCGCGCTCCACCACCGAGTCGGCGAGGCGTCGGCGCAGGGAGAGCGGGTCACGGCGGAGGTCTTTGGTCAGGGCGATGCACATCAGGAGCATGACCAGGACAAACGGCAGCGCGGTAACGATGGTGATGTTCTTGAGTCCGTTGAGCGCTTCGGCGGGTTCGTCGCCGCCGGCGAGCAGCATCACCGCGGCAACGGCACCGGTCAGGGCACCCCAAAAGATGACGACGCCGCGTGCCGGCTCTTCGCTGCCGTTGGAGCTGAGGGTCCCCATCACGATGGAGGCCGCGTCGGCGCCGGTGATGAAGAAGATGCCCACCAGCACCATGGCCAGGATTGCGACCGCGCCGGCCAGGACGTTGGGCAGGGGCAGGTTCTGGATCAGGTCGAAGAGGGCGCCGTCGAAGGAGATGCCTGGCACGCCATTGGTGGTCTCAACGAGTCCGTCGGTGGGGTCGGGGGTGGCGTCGGCGACAGCCTGGACGCCGAAGCCGGCGCCGCCGAAAATGGCGAACCAGATGACGCTGACGACGCTGGGCACCAGCAGGACGCCGGTGACGAACTGGCGGATGGTCCGGCCGCGGCTGATCCGGGCGATGAACATGCCCACGAACGGCGTCCACGATACCCACCAGGCCCAGTAGAAGACGGTCCAGCCGGACATCCAGGTCCGCAGCGCCTCGTCGCCGACGGCCTCGGTGCGGGACGCCATCTCGGCCAGGTCCCGGGCATAGTCGCCCACAGCCGCCGGGATCAGGTTCAGGATGAAGAGCGTCGGCCCGGCCACGAAGACAATGAGGGCCAGGACCACGGCGAGGACCATGTTGATGTTGGAGAGCCACTGGATGCCGCGGCTGATCCCCGAGACGGCCGAGGCAATGAAGCAGGCGGTCAGGACCGCCACAATCACGACAAGGACGGGCGTGGCCAGATCGCCGACCCAGCCGTTGGCGGCCAGGCCGCTGCCGATCTGCAGGGCGCCGAGGCCGAGCGACGCGGCAGTGCCGAACAGCGTGGCGAAGATGGCCAGGATGTTGATGACCTTGCCCGCCGGCCCCTCCACCGTTTTGCGGCCAAAGATGGAGGTGAAGATCGAGGAGACCAGCTGTCTGCGGCCCAGCCGGTAGGTTCCATAGGCGATCGCGCAACCGACGACGGCGTACATCGCCCACGGATGCAGCGTCCAGTGGAAGAGCGAGGTGGCCATGGCGGTCTGGATGGCTTCGGGGGTCTGGCCGTCGACGGTTCCGGGCGGCGGTGCGACGTAGTGGTACATCGGTTCGGCCACGCCGTAGAACATCAGGCCGATGCCCATGCCGGCGGCGAACATCATGGAGATCCAGGAGACCGTGCGGAACTCCGGCTTCTCACCGTCCTTGCCGAGCGGGATGTTGCCGAACCGGCCGACGGCCAGCCACAGGACGTAGACCACGAAGAGCGAGGCGAGCAGGATGAACAGCCAGCCGGTATTCGCCATGACCCAATTCAGCACCGCCGTTGATGTCCCCGCGAGATTGTCCCTTCCGGCGAAACCCCAAATCACAAAGCCCAGGGCCGCAACGCCGGCTACGACGAAGACGGTCCGGTCCAGGCCGCCCGGACCGCGGCTCAAGTCCGCCGCCTCATGTTCGCTGACGCTTTCGCGCAGCTCGTGGAGGAGCTGGGTGTCGCTCTCCACTACCGCTGCCGAGTCAGCCGACCCCGCTTCTTCCTGGACCACAAGCTGTACATTTTCTTCAAGATTGCCGTCCCCAGCGGCAGGTTCCTTGTTCAAAGGCATGGGATTCTCTCTCGCGGAAAACCGCTCTTCGTCGGATGGGTACGGATTTGGCCAGCTTGCCTCGGCACTGCTAGCCAAAGGCTCTGATACCAGTTGGCTATTGCCCAACGTAGTTCGCGTTGCGCAGCAGTGTGACCCCGCTCACGTAGGTTGTCAAGCCATGCGATCCGCAGGAACTGCGTCCGGATAGCCGCCAAGGCATGACCTGGCGAGCGTCCGATCACTAAGAAGCTAAGCGCAGCTGCCGAGGGAGAACCGGTAACCGTCGTCTTCGAGGTACATTCGCCGGCCGCGGCCGTGGTCCAGATACACCCAGATCGTCCGCCCGTCTTCGGTGACGTCATCGACGACACCCGTCTCCTTCAGCCGCCGGGCATGTTCAACGGCGACCCAGTCTCCCGGGTACAGGCGGCCCGGCCTGTCCTGCACGTTCTGGCGGTCGGGGACCCACGTGGCTTGCTTCGACATGGCGCGCCTCACCCGTGTGACCCAACGGTCCCGCTGGATACCAGCGGGCCCTTCGCTTCCACGGCGGCCCGTGCAGCCACGGAGGTGTGGAGCAAGAGGAGAGCGGTGGTGATGGTGCCGACGCCACCGGGAACCGGCGAGAGCGCCGACGCGACCTGCTCCACCGACTGGGCGTCGACGTCGCCGACCAGGGCGCCGTCCTCGAGCACATTGGTTCCCACATCGACCACGACGGCGCCCGGGGCCACGTGGCGGTCGGTCACCAGCCCGGGCCTTCCGGCGGCAACGACGACGACGCTGGCAGCACGCGTGTAGTCCTCCAAGGGGCGCGAGCGGGAGTGGCAGACCGTGATCGATGCGTTGCGTTCGAGCAGCAGGTGCAGCAGCGGTTTGCCTACGACGGCAGACCTTCCGACGACGGCGACGTGATGGCCTTCGACGGGGACCGCATGGTGGACGAGCATCTCCACGACGGCCCGTGCCGTAGCGGGAGCGAATGCCGGGAGCCCGACGGCCAGGCGGCCGAGGCTCAGCGGGTTGGCGCCGTCGATGTCTTTGTCCGGTGCAATGTGGGGGACGAGCTCGTCGACCTGGACTCCGTCCGGGAGCGGGGTCTGCAGGATGATGCCGTGTGTCTGAGGATCTTCACTGAGCTGGGTGAGCGTGGCCTGGAGCTGCGCGCTGGAGGCCGTCGGACCCAGGTCGATGATCCTGCAGTCCACTCCGGCCTTGGCGGCGGACTTGGCAATGGAGCGGACGTACCAGTGCGTCGATTCGTTATCAGTGGCTACGACAACGGCGAGGGCGGGAACGATCCCTTCGGACGCCAATCGTGCGACGTTGTCCGCTACCTGTGCCCGGACTTCCTTGGCTACCGGTGCACCGGACAGGGAGACCGCGCTCATGCCAGCACCCGCTTCCGCACCCGGCCGGCGAGGTCATCGGCGGACTCAATCGCCCGTTCCGCGCGCAGGACATCGGATTGGAGGGCGTCCTGCAGGCTGGTGTCCTTGATCGCCTTGATGTTGATGTCCAAGGTGATCCGGGCCGTTGCAATCGCCGCACGTGCTGCTTCCGCGGCTGCCGCGACGTCGCTGATGACGTTGGCATTGCCGACGTAGGCCAGCTCGTGGCCGAGCGCGATGATCTGTTCCCCCACATCGATGAGCGCCCGGGGCGGCTCCGCTGCCCGCGCCAGTGCTTCCTGGACGGCCCGGCTGCGGTTTGCCCGTTCCTCGTCGGATCCGCCCGGGAGCCCGTAGGCTGCGATGACGGCGGCGAAGGCTTCCTCGTCGTCGTCCGCAATCCGTACGGCGGCGGGGATCAGCCCGTCGGCGGCGAGGATGATGCGTTCAACGTCTTCTGCGTCGTCTGCATATTTGGGGCCGGTGGTGTAGCGGGCAACCATGGCGATGAGGGCTGCACCCTGGGCTGCATGCAGCGCACCCGCGGCTCCTCCGCCGGGTGTCGGCTGCCGGGCAGCCAGGCGCTGGAGGTAGTTGTTGATGGTTTCGGAACTGGTCATGGTGATGTGGTCCAATCGGCCGTGCTGACGTGGCTGGCAGGATAGGGGGTCGCGGCCCCGGCCCTGGAGGCTGGGCGGGACCGGGGCCGCGTTGCCTGCTCAGCGGAAAACGATGGTGCTGTGCCCGTCCAGCAGGACGCGGTGTTCGCAGTGCCAGCGAACGGCACGGGAAAGGGCCAGGGCCTCGGCGTCCTGTCCCACCGTCGACAAGGCAGTCGGATGGTAGGTGTGGTCCACGCGGATGACTTCCTGCTCGATGATGGGCCCTTCGTCCAGGTCGGCCGTCACGTAGTGGGCGGTAGCCCCGACCAGCTTGACCCCACGCGCGTAGGCCTGGTGGTAGGGCCGCGCACCCTTGAAGCCCGGCAGGAAGGAGTGGTGGATGTTGATCGCCCGGCCCTCGAGGGCGGTGCAGAGTTCGTTCGACAGGATCTGCATGTAGCGGGCAAGGACGACGAGGTCGATCTCATGCTCGTCGACCAGCCGGAGAAGCTCCGTTTCCGCTTCCGGTTTGCTGTCGGAAGAGATCGGGATGTGCACGAAGGGCAGCCCGGCGGCCTCCGCCATTGGGCGCAGGTCCTCATGGTTGGATACGACCAGCGCAATGTCTCCGCCCAGCGTCCCTGCCCGCCAGCGGAAGATCAGATCGTTCAGGCAGTGTCCGAATTTCGACACCATGACCAGCAGCCGCATCCGGGTCTGGTCATGGAACTCGTACGTCATGCCGAACCGGTCGGCGATTCCCTGGAATTCCTCCGTCAGATGTCCAGCGTCCACGGCGCCGTCACCCGAGAAGGCCGTCCGGAGGTAGACCTTGCCGCGGACCGAGTCGTCGAACTGCTGGTGTTCATTGATGTTGAATCCGTGCTCGACCAGGAAGCTCGTCACCGCATGGACGATGCCCGGACGCTCGGGACAGGCGATTGTCAGCAGGAATTGAGGCGACGTTTTCCCTGCCTCGGGCTGGGGGGTGGCAGATGTAGCAAGGGCCGTGTCAGCCGAAGCTGCCGGGTTCAGTAAAGTCATCGGACCTCCTTGAGGGTCATGTGGAGTGAATAGGGTTGCAGTGCGGAAATCCGCAGACGCATGACGTCTTTACGGACGGGTGGAGTAGTTGGGGAGTCGTCGCGGACCTACGGAGCCGCGGCGCCTGCTTCGGATACAGTCTGGTCCTGCTCGACCGAACCTCCTCTGACGGTCTGGGCGCGTTCTTCCAGGGGTGCGGTGTCCGGGGTGAGGCCGAGCAGGTCTTCGCCGGTGCGCTGGACGTCGCCGACCTTGCCGTGTACCCACTGGTGGAAGGCGCTGATGTGGTGCTCGCTGGGGACGAGCACGCCGCCCTTGGAGTAGACCTTGGAGGCCATCGCCGGCTGGCAGCGTTCGCAGGCGTCGAAGTCCTGCATGTTCACCCGGTGGAACAGTTCCACCGAGGCGGTGACGTCCTTGCCGGACTCGACCACGCTGGGCAGGTAGAGCCAGTCGCACTCGACGATGGTGCGGTCCGCCGCGAGCGGGAACATCCGGTGGATGATGACGTGGTCCGGGACCAGGTTCACGAACACGGTGGGCTTGATCGTGATCGCGTAGTAGCGCCGGTCCTGGTCCTCGCCGACGCCGGGGATGACGTCCAGGCCCTCGGACCCGTCGATGGTGAAGCCCTTGACGTCGTCGCCGAACTCCGCGCCGTGCCCGACGAAGTACTGCGCGGCCAGGCCGTCGGCGAACTCCGGCAGCACCTCGGTCAGCTCCGGGTGGATGGTCGCGCAGTGGTAGCACTCCATGAAGTTCTCGATGATGAGCTTCCAGTTGGCCTTCACGTCGTACCTGATCCGCCGGCCGACCTTCAGGTTCGCCACGTCGTAGCCGTCGGCCGCGTGGACGTCGCCCAGGCGCTCCTCGATCGCGCCCATGACGTCTTCTTCGAAGGACGGCGGCTCCTCCGCCAGGCAGACCCAGACATAGCCCAGGTACTCGCGGATGTGGACCTTGGCCAGGCCGTACTCGTTCCGGTCGATGTCCGGCATCTTGGTCAGGTTCGGCGCGGCGATGAGCTTGCCCTCGAAGTCATAGGTCCAGGCATGGTACGGGCACTGGAAGGAACGGGCGGCCTCGCCGGATTCCTCCATGCACAGCTTCACCCCGCGGTGCCGGCAGATGTTGTAGAACGCGCGGATCCCGCCCTTGCGCGTCCGGCTGATCAGCACGGACTCCCGCCCGATCTGCACCGTCTTCCACGCCCCCGCCTTGTCCAGATCGGACGAACGGATCGCGCAGAACCACATCTGCTCGAAAATCCGCTCCTGCTCCGCACGGAAAATCGCGGCATCCGTATACGTGTGCCCGGGCAGCGTAGCAATCAGGCTCTCGGAAATGATTTCGGTGGTCATTGGCGCTCCTGGAAAGTTTGCGGTGGGATTCAGGAAAGTGCTGGTGCGGCTAAAGGCGCGGTGTGGGCAGCGTTCAATTGGCGGCGCCACTTCGTAAACAGGCGCGGCTGGTTCGCGCCGATCACGGCGACAGGATCCTCGCCCCGGTAGTAGACCGCCAGGAAGCTGTGATCTTCCGGGACCCCGATTTCGAACTGGACCCTGTCGGCCTCGCGGGCGTTGCCTGCGAACTGGATCTTTACCCCGTACTGGTCCGACCAGAAGTAGGGGAGATTGACCGGGCGTGCCGCAGCGTCGGGATCGAGCAGTCCTGCGACGGCCAGTGCCGGGCGTTCCTGCGCTCCGGTCCAGTGCTCCACGCGGTGATGGCGGTCGGAGCGCTCGTCGAGCCAGGCCGCGCAGTCGCCGACGGCCACGATGCCCGGGACGTTGGTCCGGCCGCGGGCATCGCACAGAATGCCGCCGGGAGCCGAATCGGCAATCTCGACTCCTGAACCTTCCAGCCACGCAACATTGGGCGCGGCTCCGATGCCCACGACGACGGCATCCGCCGGAACGAAGCGGCCGCTGGCCAGGGTGACGCCGGTGACGAGTCCTGCCTCGCTGTCGAAGGAATCGATGCCGGTGCCGCAGATCAGCTCCACGCCGTTATGTTCGTGAAGCCGGGAGACAACGGCACCCATCTCTTCGCCCAGCGGACCGCTGAGCGGAGTGGGCTGGGCCTCGATGACAGTGACTTCCAGGCCAAGGCCCTTGGCAGTCGACGCTACTTCGGCCCCTATGAAGCCGGCGCCAATGACCACCAGCCGGCGTCCCGGCCGCAACTCGGCTGCCAGTGCCCGGCTGTCGGCAAGCGTGCGAAGGGTGTAGACGTTGGCGTAGCCGGACAGCCCGGGCAGGTTTCGTGCCGACGCGCCGGTCGCGAGGACGATTCCATCAGCTTCGACGGACCGTCCGTCGCCGAGGGTGATGGTCTTGGTAGCGCTGTCCAGGTTTTCGGCCCGGCTGCCCAGGAGCCATTCGGCCTGCAGGTCTTCGTCCGATGTTTCCAGCACCAGGTCCTCGGCCGTAATGCGGCCCAGGAGGAAGTCCTTGGAAAGAGGCGGACGGTCATAGGGGCGCTCGGCTTCATCGCCGATGATGACCAGTTTCCCCTCGAAACCCAGTGTCCGGGCCGCCCGCGCGGCGGACAGGCCTGCCAAGGACGCACCCACGATGGCCAAGGTCTGCATTCGTTTCCCACCTCAGATTGTTTCTTGCTCGAATAGCGCAACGTGCATCACCATGTGCAACTCGTCCAGAGTGTCCCACTTCACATTTGGTGTCAATACTTTTTGGTGCGAATTCTTCCTCCGGCCGTCAGGCACTTCTTTGACATGCGGTTTTGACGAAGGCGCGTCCTCATTCCGTCCGGAGCATTACGTCCTGCGCCGGCAGACAACGTCTTTGGGGAGGGGACCGAGGGAAGGATCATCCGGTTCGGCAATCGGCGCAGTCCGGTGCGGGCGGCGGCACAGCTTTGAGGGCACTATCCGGGGCGACGAGAGCCCGCTCTATCCGGTCGCGGGCATCAGGATTGGTGCACAGGGCGTGGGAACGGGCTCGCGAAGTAGCGGGCCCATCCGGCCATCAGCCGCAGATGGCACTCATGGTGCGTTCCGGCTGGACGAAGCCGGCGTCACCGGCCCGCGCACTGTCCATGCCATGTCCCTCCGGCTTCGACCACATGGCTTCCCGCCAGCGGTCCGCTATCTCGGTATCACTTGCGCCGCTGCGCAGCAGATTCCGCAGATCGGTCTCTTCGTGGGAGAAAAGGCAGGAGCGCACGCTACCTTCAGCCGTGACCCTGGTTCTGCGGCAGTCGGCGCAGAACGGTTCGGTCACCGAGGCGATGATTCCCAAGGTTCCGAGAACTGCGCCAGGTTCGGACCGGCGTCGTACTTCCCAACGATCAGCCGGGGCTCCGTCCCGTTGCCGCGGATCCGGAGACAGCATGAACTCCTGCTCCAGAAGGCTGCGGATCTGGGCCGCAGTGATCATCTGGTCACGCGACCAGGCGCGGTCCGCGTCCAGGGGCATTTGTTCAATGAAGCGAAGTTCGAATCCGTGCCGCAGGGACCAGTCCAGCAGCGCCGTTGCTTCGAGATCGTTGACGCCGCGGATGAGCACGGCATTGATCTTGATGGGCCGCAGCCCGACTCTGTCTGCTTCTTCTATGCCCCTGAGGACACGGTCAAGAAGCGGCCTGCGGGTCAGCTGCGCAAAGGTGTCCGGATGCAGCGAATCCATCGAGACATTGATCCGGGTCAGTCCGGCGTCGCGAAGCTGACCCGCTTTTCTGTCCAGGCCGAGGCCATTGGTGGTCAGGGAAATCGGAAGCTGCGGATGGTTGAGGCGGACGGCTGCCACGATATCGACCAGCCCGGGCCGTATCAGCGGTTCCCCGCCGGTTAGGCGGAGCTCACGGATTCCCAGATGCTCCACTGCAATGCGGACCAGGCGCACCACTTCCTCATCCCGCAGGACCTGGTCGTTGCGCAGCCAGTCCAGGCCTTCGGCCGGCATGCAGTAGGTGCACCGCAGATTGCACTTGTCGGTCACGGATAACCGCAGGTCCGTGGCCACCCGTCCGTACCGGTCCGCCAGCATCGGTCCGACGTCTCCGGGACGGACGGCCGACCCGGTGCCGCCGCGACCGGACGGCACCTGCGGCATGCCCAAGCTGATGGTCATCGTTTGCTTGCCTGACTTCTCGGTTTAGCTGAACCCGGTGAACTAGCTGAGCTGCGGCTCCTCGCGGGGCACGAACCGGACCGTCATCGCCTTATAGCCGGGAGTGTTCGATTCCCGGGCGACAAGGTCACGGTGCACCAGGACGTTGGCCTCGGGGAAGTAGGCTGCCGCGCAGCCCCTCGAGGTCGGGTAGGCAACCAGGCGGAACTTTTCGGCTCTGCGTTCGGTGCCTTTGAAGGTGCTGATGACATCCACGAGGTCGCGGTCGGCGAAGCCCAGGTCCTTCAAATCTTCGGGATGGACCAGGACAACGCGCCGGCCGCCCGAGATGCCGCGGTAGCGGTCATCGAGGCCGTAGAACGTGGTGTTGTACTGGTCGTGGCTGCGCAGGGTCTGCAGGATCAGGTGGCCTTCCGGCGCCTCCAGGTACTCCAGCGGGCTGACCGTGAACCGGCCCTTCCCGATATCCGTGGCGAAGGAGCGGGTGTCCCGCGGCGGATTCGGCAGCACAAACCCGTTCTTGTTCCGGACCCGCTGGTTGAAGTTCTCAAAGCCCGGCAGGACCCGGGAGATGTGGTCGCGGATGACGTCATAATCCTCGGCCATGGCCCGCCAGTCCACCGGATGGTCGTCGCCAAGCGTGGCCTGGGCCATGCGGGCGATGATCACCGGCTCGGCCAGCAGGTGTTCGGAGACGGGAGCCAGCCGGCCCTGCGTGGACTTGACCACGGACATCGAGTCCTCGACGGAGAGGAACTGTGCCCCCTTGGGGTGCTTGTCGTCTTTGTCGGTGCGGCCCAGGGTCGGCAGGATCAGCGAGGTCCGCCCGTGGACGATGTGCGAGCGGTTGGGCTTGGTCGACACGTGCACGGTCAGTCCCGCGCGTTTCATGCCGGCCTCCAGCGCTTCGGTATCGGAGCAGGCCAGGGCGAAGTTGCCGCCCATGGAGACGAAGACATCCACGTCATCGTCCATGAACGCCTCGAGGGTTTCGGTCGCGTCGACGCCGTGTTCCCGCGGGGAAGCGATGCCGAATTCCTTGTCCAGTGCTTCAAGCAGCCATTCCTTGGGTTTCTCCCAGATGCCCATGGTCCGGTCACCCTGGACATTGGAGTGGCCGCGGACCGGGCAGGCTCCGGCGCCGGGCTTGCCGAAGTTGCCCTGCGTCAGGAGGACATTGATGATTTCGCGCAGGGTGTTCACCGAATGCGGCTGCTGGGTCACGCCCAGGGCCCAGCAGATGATGGTTGCCTTCGACTTGGCCAGCATGCCGGCAATCTTGGTGATTTCCATGCGGGACAGCCCCGTGGCTCGTTCGGTCTCGGACCAGTCCAGGTGGCTGCGGGCTTCACGGTATTCCTCGAACCCGTCCGTCTGGGCAGCGATGAAGTCATGATCGACGACGGTTCCCGGGGCCCGCTTCTCCTCTTCCAGGAGCAGGTGGCCCAGGGCCTGGAACAGGGCGAGGTCGCCGCCCACTTTGATCTGCAGGAACTCGTCGGCGACCTGGTCGCCGCCGCGCATCAGGTTGCCCGGGCTCTGCGGGTCCTTGAATTTCAGCAGGCCGGCCTCGGGCAGCGGGTTCACGGCGACAACCTTGCCGCCGTTCTGGCGGCACTCCGTCAGGGCGGAAAGCATGCGTGGATGATTCGTGCCCGGATTCTGGCCCACGACCATGATCAGCTCGGCGTTGTGCATGTCATCCAAGGAGACCGTGCCCTTGCCGATGCCGATGGTCGGGTTGAGCGCCGACCCGGAGGATTCGTGGCACATGTTCGAGCAGTCCGGCAGGTTGTTGGTGCCGATCGAACGCGCAAACAGCTGGTACATAAACGCAGTCTCGTTGGCCGTCCGGCCGGACGTGTAGAAAACACAGCGGTCCGCCGTCGTTGCACGGATGTGTTCGCCGACCAGATCGAACGCATCGGTCCAGGAAATCGGGGAGTAGTGCGACTCGCCCTCGCGGATGACGACCGGTTCCGTAATCCGGCCCTGGTTGCCCAGCCAGTACTCGGTCTTTCCGGCCAGTTCCTCGATGGAGTGCGCCGCCCAGAACTCCGGGGTCACCGTTCGGAGCGTGTTTTCCTCCGCGATGGCCTTCGCCCCGTTTTCGCAGAACTCGGCCGGCTTGCGCGCGCCGGAGATGGGCTCCGGCCAGGCGCAGCCCGGACAATCGAAGCCGCCCCGCTGATTGACCCGCAGCATGGACCGGACGGTTCGAGTGATGCCCGCCTGGGAAATGCCGCGGTCCAGGGACACCGTGACAGCCTTGATCCCGGCCGCTGCCGTTTTGGGCTCATGGACTTCGAGTTCGTTCTCGTCGATGTCCTGGACGGGAGCGCTGCGCTTGATGGGATTGATCATGATCTCCTGCTTGACCTGCAAATTGTTTCCGAAAGTTGCCCTACCGGCGAAGGGCAGTCGTGTGCCTGCTCTCCGGCCTAGTGGCCGCGGGCGATCCATTCGTCGAGGTGGGGTGCCTCGGCTCCGATGCTGGTGGCGTCGCCGTGGCCGGTGTTGACGGTGGTCTCGGCGGGCAGGGTGAGCAGGCGGCTCTTGATCGAGTCGATGATGGTTTCGAAGCTGGAGTAGCTGCGGCCGGTGGCGCCGGGGCCGCCGTTGAAGAGGGTGTCGCCGCTGAACAGGACGCCCTCGGAGGGCAGGTGGAAGCACACGGAGCCGGGGGAGTGGCCCGGGGTGTGCAGGGCGGTCAGGGTGGTTCCGGCGACGTCGAAGGTGTCGCCGTCGTTGATCGTGTGGTCCGGGGCGGCGTCGGGGAAGACAGCGTCCCAGAGCATGCGGTCGGCGTCGTGCAGGTAGACCTCGGCGCCGAGCAGCCGGCGGGTTTCGCCGACGGCCCGGATGTGGTCGTCGTGGCCGTGGGTGAGCAGGATGGCCTTGACGGTCCGGTTTCCTACTGCCTCGGCGACGGCGGCCGGGTTGTGGGCCGGGTCGATCACGATGGCTTCGGAGTCGTCGCCGATGATCCAGACGTTGTTGTCGACGTCCCAGGTGCCGCCGTCGAGCGAGAAGGTGCCGGAGGTGACGAGGTTCTCGATTCGGATGCTCATGCCGCCTCCACCGCCGCACCCGGGACGTCGCTGGTCGCGGCAGTATATTCCTCGGCAACAACGGCCCAGACTTCGTGAATCATGACGGACAGTCCTTCCTAACACTAAGAATCATTGCGGCAGCGTTTATCCGCCTGGATTGCAGCTGCTGTCCGGCAGGTCCTGTCAGCGTAATGTGCAACAGCCATCGCCATCTGAAACAGCGTGGCGTACGACACTCCGGATGTCAATCAATTAGCTCCGCTTGGACCGCTGACTTACGAGGTGAAGAAATGTAAGGTCGTCAGCAACCGATCCACCGGACCGCTGACCCAGCGAGGAGAGCAGCCATGGCCGTCGATAATGAAGAACTGCGGATCCTTACCGAATGGAGCCGGCGGCTGACTCAGGAACTGCAGATCCGGGACGTGGATGTGGACGTCGAACTGCTCTTGGAGCTGGCAAGAAAGTCAGCCGAGTCCGTGATTCACGCGACCGCCCCGATCACCACTTTCCTGGTGGGATATTCGGCCGGCTACGAAGCCGGGGCGGCAGGCGCGGGTAATAAGGCGCCAGCGGAGGGAGCTGTTTCAGAAGCGGCCGACATTGCCTTCGGACTCTGCGAGGCGGCACGTAACGAGGACCCGATTCCAAGGCAAAGGGACTGATCGCCGAGCCGATGGCGATTATCGTGCAGGCTGGCCCCGGATCTTCCAAGTAAGCGGTCAAGCCCTCCTGAGGCCAATGCGGCCGCGTCCTCTCCGCAGCCCCGCGAGCCAGCGCGAGGCCGCGCCCGTGACACCGGTGACCAGCGCCCAGTAGGCGACGCCGGAGGCGAGGGAGGCTGCGACGGCCAGGGCGGGGGAGATGGAAGCTAGGCCGGGGTAGACGAGCCAGTGCGTGAGGTAGGCGTAGAGGGATGACGCGGCGAGCACGCCGAACAACCGGTGCAGGCCGACGGGCACGGGGAGAGCGGGCAGCCAGGCCAGCAGGACGATGCCGGCGAGGATGGTGGCGTCGCGGTCGGGCTCGCCGAAGAAGCCGGGCACGGTCACCGAGGCCAGCGCCGAGACGGTCAGCAGGGGAGCCAGGCCGCGCAGCCGGGAGACGAGGGTGGGCCGGGAGAGCGGGCCGCTGCGGCGGGCTGCTGCGGGCCGCGCCTTGGCGGCGGCCCAGCCGAGGGCGAAGAGCCACAGGACCGGGGCAGGGTTCGGCGCCGGCAGGACCACGATCTCGAACCTGGTCAGCAGGCCGAGCGCGGTCAGAGCCAGCGGGAACGCGAACGGGAAGCGGCGCTCTGCCCGGGCCACCGGGGGAACCGCGAGCAGCGCGGCCACAGCGCCCAGCAGGTAGACCAGCATCTCGACAAACCAGAAGTCCCAGCGCGTGGACCACGTCTCCGGGCCCACGAAGGAGTTGAGCAGCACGATGTTCTCCGGCCCGTACCGGTCCGTAAGCAGGTAGGCGGCGGCGATGAAGGCCATGCTGGGCACGATGATCCGCCCGACGCTGCGCCCGTGACGCTTCAGCCGCTGGGCCCGCCCGCCGCCAAGCTGGAAGCGGGCGAAGTTGAACCCGGCCACCGCGAAGAGCACGTGCGCCATGCCCGGCCAGTGGAAGAGCTGCGCGTGCGTGCCGATGATCGCGACAATGCCGAGCGCCCGCAGCACGATCCCGGTCTCCAGCCGGACGAACACGCGTCGGCGGCCGGACCGCGATGTTGCCGCCGGCCCGGACCGTCGTCGTCCCGGTACGGAAGGCGGGTCTGCCGGTGCCAGCTCGCCGACCGGCGTGACGTGCCAGTCCGCCGGCAGCTGTCCGAGCGCCCGCTCCAGCCGGACCGACGCCGCGACGTAGGACAGCGAATCCCCGCCGAGCGAGACGAACGTGTCCCCGTCCCGCACCTCGCCGCAGTCCAGCGCCTCGGCGAAGATCGTCCGCACATCCTCCTGGTGCCCCGCGGGCTCCGTCTCCGGTTCCGCCACCTCCGGCACCGGGGCGGCCAGCGCCACAACCGCGGGGTAGTCCACCTTGCCGTTGCCGAGCCGGGGAATACCGGCGACGGCGTGCACCCCCACCGCGGCGGGCGGCAGCCCGAGCCGTTGGGCCAGCACCTTGCCCAGCAGGCCCGGGTCGTGTCCGCCCTCGACGGCGACCACTAGGCTCCGGTCCGAGCCGGCGGCGGCCGCGGCGACGCCGAGTTCGGCCAGGATCTTCTCCACCTGTCCGAGGTCGATCCGCAGCCCCGCAATTTTCACGAACCGGCTGAGCCGCCCCACCACCTCGTACACCCCGGAGGGGCGAAGCCGCGCCAGATCGCCGGTGTGCAGCTCGTCGACCACCCGCCCCAGGGACAGGTCCTCCGGCCGTTCGGCGTAGCCCAGCATGACGTTCGGCCCGGAGTAGACCAGCTCGCCGTCCGGCAGCCCGGGCACCGGCTCGATCCGGAACGCGCCGCCCGGGACGGGAACCCCGATCGTCCCCGGATTGTCGGCGGCCAGCCGCGGAGGCAGGTACGCCATCCGCGCGGTGGCCTCGGTCTGCCCGTACATCACGAACAGGTCCCACCCGCGGCGCTCGCCGAGCTCCCGGTAGCGGCGCACCGTGTCCGGATCCAGCCGGCCGCCGGCCTGCGTGACGTACCGCAGGCCGGGCAGGTCCATGTCCGCGAACCCGACCCGCTCCAGAAGTTCAAACGTGTACGGAACCCCGGCGAACGTCGTCGTTCTTTGCTCCCTGAACAGTTCCCAGAAGCACGGGTCCACCACGGACAGGCCGGTGAGGACCAGGCCGGCACCGCGCAGCAGGTGGCTGTTGATCACCGAGAGGCCGTAGCAGTAGGACATCGGCAGCGTGGTGGCGGCGCGGTCCTCGGGCCGGATGTCCAGGTAGCGGGCAATCGCCTCCGCGTTGGACTGCACGTTCTCCTGCGAGAGCCGGACCAGCTTGGGCGAGCCGGTGGAACCGGACGTGCTCAGCAGCAGCGCCAGCTCCGGATGCAGCTCGTGCCGCGTGCCAGCGCGGCGTTCGTGCAGCACCGGCTCCCCGCTGCCGGAGCGCATAATGACGTCCGGATCGTACGCCGCGAGGACCGACTCGAGCGCCGCGGGCTTGTCCGCCGGCACGAGGATCAGCGGATGCCCCGCGGACAGTGCCGCCAGGTATGCGGTCAGGGAATCGACGTCGTTCGCCGCCGCCAGCACGGCCAGCCGCCGCACCGGGCCGAGCCGCCCCGCAACGTCCTCCACCCGGTCAGCCAGATCGCGGTAAGTCAGCGCCCCGTCCGCCGTGAGGACTGCGGGTCGGTCGCTGTAGCGCGCCAGATCGGCGGCGAAACGGACGCGGGCTAAGTCGAGCTCAATAGTCACCGGTGAAGCATAAGTAGCTAAGGCTAACCTTACTGCGTACGTTAAGGTCTGTTGCGGACGACGCCGGGACGAACCGTTTCATCCGAACCTCCACGGTCCCGTCCGGGTCACCTTCGTGAAAACCGCACGGCCAAAGTGCGGGCTCCGGGAAGGCATTTGCCCTCTAGTCCGCACCACCGCCGAGTGGGAATATGGGGATGCCACTACCTGATAGGGAGTGATTCGCCATGGACGAGACGGCGAAGGGGGAACAAGGGGATAAGGGCTTCTGGCACACGGCGCCGGGCCTGATCACGGCCATCGCAGCGCTCATTACCGCCCTCGGCGGGATCTTGGGCATCCTGGTCCAGAACGGCGTGATCGGGTGGGAAAACGACGGCCAGCAGCTCAGCGCAACCCAGGAACCGGCGGGTGCTGCCGGCGGGGAAGACGGAAACCGGCCCGAGGACGCTAAATCGGCACCCGAGCAAGGCGGGACGAGCCCCGTCTCGTGGGACCGGGCGGAAGCGGACCTGGTGCGGCGGGACGGCACGAGCACAACCGTCAAGGCCTCAACGGTCGCTCTCGCGTGCACGACAGGGAGTCTTCAGTTCGAGAACGGCCAGCAGATCAGCCTGGAAAAGGTGCGCACCATCCGGTTCGATGCGATCTACACGGACAGTGCAAGCGCGGACGGACTGGTGACGCTGCTAAATGGGCAGGAGCTGACGGACCCCATCTACACCTGGAACTGCCCCGTTTGGGCCCAGAACAAGCTCGGTCGGGTGCAGATCGAGCTTGAGGACATCCGGCTGGTCAAGTTCAACCGCTGAACGCTGACCGCTACTGCGGCAGAGCGCCACGGCGGCGGCGGGCCGAAGCGCTCTGCCCCAGTAACGGCGTCGTTCCGGTGAAAAATTCCGCTGATTCCACGGCGCCGCTGCCGGGCGGGCGCGGCTTCTGGTTGACTCGGCTTGGGCGGCCGCGGATACCCTGCGGCCTGCGGCAGAAAGGACTGATCTACATGGCACAGTTCGACGGCAAGGTCGCGTTGGTGACCGGCGGCGGTTCCGGCATCGGCGAGGCGATCAGCAAGGAACTCGCGGCCAAGGGCGCCAGCGTGGTGGTCACCGACATCAACCTGGAAGCGGCAGAGCGGGTGGCCAAGGAGATTGCCGACGGCGGAGGCACGGCTTCGGCGGTGCAGCAGGACACCGCGCGGAAGGAGGATTCCGAGAAGGCGGTGCGCCACGCCGTCGATACCTACGGCGCCCTCCACTACGCGGTGAACAACGCCGGCATCGGCGGCAAGAACGCACCGGCGGGTGAGGTGGACCTGGAGGACTGGGACAAGGTCATCGACATCAACCTCAACGGCGTGCTCTACGGCATGCGCTACCAGATCCCGGAGATGCTCAAGGCCGGCGGCAAGAACTCGGCCATCGTCAACATGGCCTCCATCCACGGCTCCGTCGCCGCCCTCGGCAACGGCGCCTACACCGCGGCGAAGCACGGCGTCGTGGGCCTGACCAAGAACGCGGCCGCCGAGTACGGGCCCGAGGGCCTGCGCATCAACTCCGTTGGCCCCGGCTACATCAACACGCCGCTGGTGGTGAACAGCCTGAGCGAGGACATCCGCAAGGCGCTCGAGGGCAAGCACGCCCTCGGACGCCTCGGTACGGCCGAGGAAGTCGCCCATCTGGTCAGCTTCCTGCTCTCGGACGACGCCTCCTTCATGACCGGCGGCTACTACCTGGTCGACGGCGGCTACACGGCCGTGTAGCGGCAGCCCGCCATCAGCGCGGGTCCGGAGGGGCGGGTGTTTCGTTCTCCGACGAGGCGCCCGCCTTCCCTGCCATTGGCCCCCGCCATTAGCGGGACCGGCCGGCCGTCCTGCTTGGCTGTTCCAGGGCCGACTCGCGCAGCAGCTGAAGCCGCAGCTTTCGTGCCGTCTCCATGTGTTCGCGTGCGATTCTGCGAGCGGTGCCGACGTCCTGTTCCTCGATGGCCTTGATGAGCGCGGCGTGTTCCTCGAGCGCATCCGCCCAGCGGTCGGACACCGAGAGGGTTGACCGGGGCGCATGGATCAGGTGGGTGGAGAGGCGCTCCAGCAAGTCCTGCAGGATGGGGTTGTGGGTGCTTTCCCAGACGGCGGCGTGGAACTCCAGGTTCGTGGTGATGCGGGTCTGGTCGTCCGGATCGGTGAGTTCCCGGTCGCGGTTCAGGAGGGCCTCAAGCCTCATGAGGTCGGTGAACCGCCGGGCCGTGGCCGCCTGTCCGGCGGCCTCTTCCTCCAGCAGGATCCTCATGTCATAGATTTGGATGATCTGCTGGGGATCGATCTGGGGAACCTGAAGGCCCCGCGCAACGCGCTCCAGCAGCCGCTCCTGCTGGAGCCGGGAGAGCGCCTCCCGGACGGGTGTCCGGGAGACGCCGAACCGGTCGGCGAGGGTGACTTCGCGCATCGCCGTGCCGGGCTGATGCACCCCGGCCAGGATTTCGCTGCGCAGGGTAAGGAAGATGCTTTCCCCGTCTGCGCGTGCTGCTGACGCTGTTTGAGCCACGATGATCGTCCTTGGGTGCTTGGGCGGCTTTACCGGCCTATCGCTAGCAAACTCTACGCCAAGCTCCCGGCGCGGCGCCCGAAGACGCAGCCTGCGGCAAGGCCGGAGCCGCCGGGGTAATTGGCACTAAACAACCCGCCGAGCATCTCACCTGCCGCATATAGCCCCCCGATGTGCTCACCGGCTTCGTTCAGCACCCGTCCGTGCGTGTCCGCCTTGACGCCGCCGAAGGTGAAGGTGATGCCACAGGTGACGCCGTAGGCGTAGAAGGGGCCGGATTCGATGGGGGAGGCCCAGTTGCTCTTGACCGGTTCAGTGTTGGCGGCTCGTCCGTCCTTGACGTTCGGATCGAGCGGGATGCCCCGGTCGATCGAGTTGTTGAAGTCGGACACGGTTTTTTCCAGGCTTTCGGCGTCAATGCCGAGCTTTGCAGCCAGTTCTTCCAGCGTGTCTGCGACGACCTCGGACACGCCCGGCATCTCGTACTCTTCGCTCCGGAGCAGCGGACGCAGCGAGGCATCGAAGATCTGGTAAGCCACCGAACCCGGCTGCTTGAGGATCTCCTTGCCGTATTTTGCGTAGGTGTAGTTACGGAAGTCCGCGCCTTCGTCCAGGAAGCGCTTGCCTTCCGTATTCACGATGATGCCCAGCGGATAGCTTTGACGGGTCAGCCGATTGGTCAGTTCCCGATTGCTTTCATTCTTGGCGGTGAAGGCATCCCATTGGACGCTGTGGCAGCTGTTCCAGTCACCGCCTCTGGCGGCACCGACCTGCAGCGCGGCGGCGATCATGTCGCCGGTGTTGCAGGGCGTGCCGCGTACCTTGGCGTTCTGCCAGCCCTCACCGAGGTGTTCCCGGCGCCATTGCGGGTTCGATTCGAACCCGCCCGCCGTCATGATGACGGATTCAGCCTGGAGCTTCTTCGTCCCTTCCGGTGTTTCGACAACGACGCCGGTAACCCGGCCATCGGTCATGATGAGGCTCTTTGCCGCATGGCCGTAGCGGACATCGATGCCCAGTTCGCCCGCTACGCGGGTGTGGTCCTCGATGAGGCCTTCCCCACCGCCGACGTTGCCGACATGAAGCCCGCCCCAGAAGAGGTAGCTGCCGTCAGGCCGCTCATACGCCTGCCGTTCGTACATCAGGCGGTACTTGAGGCCAAGGCTGTTGAGCCAGCGAAGGGTGGACTGGCTCTCGGAAACGAGGACCTTGGTCAGGTCCGGATCGTTGCGCCCCTCGGTCACTTTGGCCAGGTCAGCTGCGTATTCGTCCTCGGAGTAGGGCGGAACGACGGTGACGGCGTGCCGTTCGTCCGGTTCGACCAGACCAGCCAGATCCTCAAGGCCATCGTGGGCAATCCGTGTGGCTCCGGCGGTGTAGAAGCTGTTTCCTCCGGCCGCGTCCTTCTCCGCTTTTTCGAGCAGCACCACCGAGCGGCCGCGCACTGCGGCGGCATGAGCTGCAGTGAAGCCGGCGTTTCCCCCGCCCACGACGACGACCTGTATTGACTCGACGCTTTCGGAAGTAAGGGTTTCCAGGGACATGCGTTCCTCCTCGTTTTTGTACACAAATGTATACAACCATGTGCAATCCAAAAAGGGAAGCTCTCCACGGTTGGGCCCCGGGGGCCTTCGTCTTACTGTTGTCGTGACTCAGCTCACCATGTATAACTGTATTTCATTGTGTACAAAAGTATTCATCTCGGGCGGATGAAGTCCGAGCCGTTTCGCGGCTGCCTCCCCGGCAGCCCGTCTTACCCACCAGAGCCCACGAAACGGGGAACATGAAAAAGCCAATCCGAACTGTCCTTTTCGCCGCCTTGGTGGCTGCCGTCGCGGCCCCTGCCTTCGCGAACGCCGCCTCGACAGCCAGCACCAGCACCGCGCGGAGCAAGCTCACGCTGATCGCTCCCGCGGCGCCCGGAGGGGGCTGGGACGGCTTCGCCCGTGAAGCGCAGCAGGCATTGCGGAGCGACGGGATCGTCAACAATCCCCAGGTCGTGAACGTGCCGGGGGCGGGCGGAACCATAGGTCTGAGCCAGTTCGTGCAGACACCCGGCCGCGAGGATGCTCTGCTGGTTACCGGCGGCGTCATGGTGGGGGCGATCGAGCTCGGTGACAATCCCGAGACGATGGATGATGTGGTGCCTATTGCCCGGATGGCGGACGACTTCGCCGCACTCGTCGTTCCCGCCGACTCCGAATTCAAGACCCTCGACGACTTCGTCGAGGCCTGGAGGAAAAACCCCGGTGCGGTGTCGATCGGTGGTGGTTCACTCGGCTCCATTGACCACTTGCTGAGCGGTTTGCTGGCCAAGGAGGTCGGCGTGGACCCGAAGTCGGTCAACTACATCGCCTATTCGGGAGGGGGCGAAGCGCTGACCTCGTTGCTGTCGCACACTACCGCCGCAGGGATGTCCGGCTATAACGAAGTCGCGGACCAGATCGAGTCGGGAACGCTGCGGCCCTTGGCGATCTCGTCCCCGGCTCGCCTAGAGGGAGTCGACATTCCGACCTTCCGTGAGCAGGGCTACGAGGTTTCGATGTCGAACTGGCGCGGCCTTGTTGCGGCCCCGGGCATCAGCGCAGAGGCGAAGGAGGAATTCATCGAGATTGCCAGCGAAGTACGCGAGTCCGATGAGTGGCAGGACGCGCTCGAACGCAACAGCTGGACCGACAGCTTCACCACCGGCGAGGAATTTGAGCGCTACCTCGATGAAGAAGTGACCATTGCCCAAGAGATTGTGAAGGACCTCGGACTATGAGCATGACCCAAGAGAAGACGGGCCGAACGGAAGCAGTGCAGCGGCCGCACCGCAGTCTTTGGTCAGGACGCAGTGAAATCGTCGTCGTCGCCCTGCTCCTTGCATTGGCTATCTTCATGACCGTCGGGACCGCGAACATGAAGGTCCAGGGCAATTCCATTCCGGGTCCGCAGTTCTTCCCGGTCCTCGTCTGCGTAGTGCTCTATGCAACCGCAGCCCTGTTGGCCGTCCATGTCTTCCGCAACCCGCACGTACCGGACGCGGACCCGCATCCCGGTCATGGAGATTTTTCCGCCGATATGCTCCGGGACCTGGCCAACTTGCCAGAGGGCGAACGGCAGACGGCAGTGCCGGGAGCGGTGGCTGCGGCCACCGGCAAGACATACACCGACTGGAAAACGGTTGGCCAGGTCATTGGAGCTGTTGCCGGTTTCACCCTCATCCTGCAGCCGGTTGGCTGGATCATCAGTGCGGCGCTGCTGTTCTGGGTCGTCTCCCGGGCGCTCGGCAGCAGGCGCCCCGTCTTCGACCTCGGCGTGGCCATCCTCTTCGCTTCCGCCGTCCAGCTTGCTTTCAACGCAGGGCTGGGCCTCAACCTGCCGTCCGGATTCCTGGGAGGAATGCTCTGATGGATCAGCTCGCACTTCTTGCCGAAGGGTTCGCCCACGCCCTGACCCCAATGAATATGGTCTGGGTCCTGATCGGCGCCGTTCTCGGCACCGCGGTCGGTGTCCTGCCCGGCCTCGGATCTGCCATGGCCGTCGCCCTGCTGCTGCCCGTAACCTTCTCACTCGAACCGACCGCGGCCTTCATCATGTTTGCGGGCGTCTACTTCGGCGGCCTCTTCGGTGACTCCACCTCGGGCATCCTGCTCAATACTCCCGGCAACTCATCGGCCATCGCCTCGACCTTCGAGGGCCACCGCATGGCCAAAAACGGGCAAGCGGCGAAGGCGTTGGCTACGGCGGCCCTAGGCGCTTTTATCGGTGGCCTCATTGCCACGACACTCGTCGTCTTCTTTGCACCCACACTGGTGAAGATGGCGACCGTCTTCGGTCCGGCCGAATACTTCGCCCTGGCGGTATTCGCGTTCCTGGCCATCTCGGCCGTCGTGGCGGAATCGGTCATTAGGGGCATTGCTGCCCTGGGCATCGGGCTTGCACTGGCGCTGGTCGGAATCGACGGTCCCAGTGGCACCGCCCGCTTCACCCTCGGCATGCCGCAGCTGTTCGATGGGATTTCCGTCGTCGTTATCACCGTCGGCCTGCTGGCACTCGGGGAGGTGCTGCACGTCGCTGCGCGGATCCACCGCGACCCCAGAGCCACCCAGATCTCCACCGGAGGCAAGGCACGCCTAGGCCTGGCCGACATCAGGCGGGCGCTGCCGGCGTGGTTGAGGGGAACGGCGTTCGGCGCCCCGTTCGGCCTGATTCCGGCCGGGGGCGCGGAAGTACCGACCTTCCTGGCCTACGGCACAGAGAAGCAGCTCGCCAAGCGCCGCGGCGACCGGGAATTTGGTACCACGGGGTCCATCCGTGGTCTGGCGGCACCCGAGGCGGCAGCCAACGCCACTGCCGGCACCGCTATGGGCGCATTGCTGGCACTCGGGCTGCCGACTTCCGCGACGGCCGCGATCATGCTGGCGGCCTTCCAGCAGTACGGCATGCAGCCGGGACCGTTGCTGTTCGAGCGAAGCGGCGACCTCGTCTGGGCGCTGTTGGCCTCGCTGTTCATCGGCCTTGTCATTCTGGTGACAATCAACATGCCGTTCGCAGCCGTGTGGGCCAAGCTCCTGACCATTCCGAAGCACTACCTCTATGCGGGAATTACGGTCTTCTCCATGCTCGGGGTGTATGCCATCAGCTCGTCGATCCTGGATCTGTGGCTGCTGGTGGGGATCGGCCTGGTCGGATTCATGATGCGCCGCTACAACATTCCGCTCGCACCGGTGTTGATTGCGGTGATCCTCGGCCCGATGGCGGAAACCGAACTGCGCCGGGCGCTCGCGGTTTCCGAGGGCGACCCCGGGATCCTGATCGGCAGTCCGATCACCGTCACGCTGTACATCGTGCTCGCCCTTGGGCTGGCCGTCAGCGGCATCCAGCACCTGCGGCACCGCAAGTTGGATAAGGAAGGTGTGGAGAAGGAGTCCGTCCCAGCCCAGGTCGGCTAGCCATCAGGTTCTCTAATAGCACCCGCTTCGACTGGGCGAAGCCTCCGCCCTTCGCCGTCTCCGGCCGTTGCAGGCGTTGCCCGGTTGCGGCGCTGGTGCCAAGGTGGAGGCATGCCGATCGAGGTGCGCGCAGCAACCATATTCGACGACGTGAAGCAGGTCCTGGGGCCGAAGCGTCCGGATGCGAACGTGTGCTGGTGCCTGAGCTACCGGGTGCCGTCGAAGGAGAACCGGACGCTACTGGGCGAGGACCGCGGGAAGCGCGTGCGGGAGCTGTGCGGGGAGGATCCGCCGCCGGGCGTGCTCGCGTATGACGGGGACGAGGTGGTGGGCTGGGCTGCGGTGCACCCGCGCGCCGGCACGAGCTTCGCGCGCAACCGTAAGATCCCGCACGCGGACGACGCCGATGTGTGGTCCGTGTGGTGCATCCGGGTGAAGCCGGGACACCGCGGTAAGGGCATCTCCCACCATCTGCTGGCCGGGGCCGTCGACTTCGCCCGCGCCAATGGAGCCCCGGTAATCGAGGGCTACCCCGTGGACAACCAGGGGCAGAAAGTAGACCTCACCATGGCCTATGTCGGCACCCGTGCGCTTTTCGAGCGGGCCGGCTTCACGAAGGCGGCCGACACCGAGTCCGTCCTGAACGGCTTCCCGCGCGTCCTGATGCGGCTTGACCTCGGGGCTAGTCCCCGCTGACGTCCCCGAGGAGCCAGCCGTTCCGGCCCGGCTGTCTCCGGACCGAGAGGGTGTGCAGGGGAGAGGTCGAGCTCGCCTGCACCTGCAGCCGCCAGCATTCGATCTCGACAACGGCGCCGTCATGGACGGCGTCCGCATCCAGCGGATCGGTCCCGTCCGGCCGCTGAACCTCGTGGACCGGCTCCGCGACGACGGGCCACAGCTGTCCGCGCCACCTGACTGCCAGGGGCCTGCCCTGCGGGGTGAAGCGGACCTCCACCGGTTCGTCCAGCGTCCGCTGCTGCGCCTGCTCCAGTATCGCCGCCACTGCTCTTCACGATCCTCTCGCCAAAGCTGTCTTCCGCATGTCACCGGTCCGCCGCCGCATCATAGCGGCAGCCGGGCCGGACTGCGGGTCATCATCGGCCGCCGTCCGAGGCGCCCATCTACGCCTCAAGGGTAGAACATATTTTCGACGTTCGCGAAGTTTCCTCCGGGCTTGAACCTAACGCAGCGTCAGGTTTTACGGTGGTGGCATGACGGAGGACAACGGATTCCGGTGGAGCATCGGCGAGCTGGCGAAGGCGACCGGCCTGACGGTGCGGACGCTGCACCATTACGACGCGATCGGCCTCCTGTCCGCGAGCGGGCGGACCGCGGCCGGACACCGGCGCTACACCGGGGACGACGTGCGGCGGCTCTACCAGGTCCGCGCCCTGCGCAGCCTTGGTGTGCCCTTGGGGGAGATCGGTGCCCTCCTCGCAGACCCTAACGACGGCGGCGGGCCGGTGCGCTCGACGCTTGCCCGCCAGCTGGCTGCCGTCATGGAACAGACCGAGCAGCTGCAGCGGCTCCAGGACCAGCTCCGTGCGATGCTCCGCCACCTTGATGCCCCGGACAGGCCGGGGCACGGCGATTTCATCAACATTCTGGAGAGGATGACCATGATCGAGAACTACTTCACGGAGGAACAGCGCACCGAGCTGGCCGCACGCCGGGCGGATCTGGGGCCGGAGGCTGTCGAGGCGGCCAGGCAGCAGTGGGCCGGGCTGGTCGAGGAGGGCCTGGCCCTGCTGGACGCGGATGTTCCGGCACGCGATGCAAGGGCCAAGGACCTCGTGGGCCGGTGGGACCGGCTCGGCGCCGCATTCCACAGCGGAGACGGAACCAAAACCGCCGCCCGTACGATGTGGCAGGAGAACGCCGTCGTACTCAGCGACCGGCTCCCGTGGACGGTGGAACAGCTGCGCGCGCTGGTGGCCTATCTCGGGGAAGTCAGGCAGGTGCCGGCCGAAGGCCAGTGAGCCGCGGACATCCGCCAGGTGGTGCGATACCACCGGGGAAGCGCTCCCGCATTGGTCTCTTTGGGCTTTACGCCTAAACATGAGAGCAGCGGTCATCCGGTTCCATCCTG
The DNA here is from genome assembly GCF_037144715.1 of Arthrobacter sp. USHLN218. Taxonomy (NCBI): domain Bacteria; kingdom Bacillati; phylum Actinomycetota; class Actinomycetes; order Micrococcales; family Micrococcaceae; genus Arthrobacter; species Arthrobacter sp. USHLN218. The sequence goes on along the minus strand of NZ_JBBCYT010000013.1, from coordinate 2,419 downwards.
ATAACCGCTGCTCTCGGCACCGCCTCCTTCGGCGGCGGGTTCGCCTTCTGCAGTCACGTATGCGGCGGAGATGCCGCCGTCAACGCGCATCCCGTGCCCGTTGACGTAGGACCCTGCATCGCTACCGAGGAAGGCGGCTGCCTAGGCCTTCTCGTCTTCATGGGAACTATGCGGCGACCCTTGACAGCCCGGGTGGGCTCGGTCACTATTTATCGTATACGATTTCAGATACGAAGTTCGTGTTTGTGTGACCGAGCCCCTTGAAATAAGGGCGAAAGGACTGATTCCGTGGCCGAGCACTACGTTCCCGAGAACCTGCCCACCCATCTTCAGCACTACATCGACGGCAAGTTTGTTGATTCCATCAGCGGCGAGACCTTCGATGTGCAGGATCCGGTGTCCAATACGAACTACGCCACGGCCGCGGCGGCCCAGGCGGAGGACGTCAATGTCGCCGTAGCCGCCGCCACAAGGGCCTTCAAGGAAGGCCCCTGGTCGAGGATGCTGCCCCGCGAACGATCACGCGTGCTGCACAAGATCGCGGACATCGTCGAATCGCGCGACGACGAACTCGCCCTCCTGGAGAGCTTCGATTCCGGCCTGCCCATCAAGCAGGCCAAGGGCCAGGCGCGCCGTGCCGCCGAGAACTTCCGTTTCTTTGCCGACCTGATCGTTGCGCAGGAGGACAATGCGTTCAAGGTGCCCGGCCGCCAGCTCAACTACGTCAATCGCAAGCCGATCGGGGTCGCCGCGCTGATCACGCCGTGGAACGTTCCTTTCATGCAGGAGTCGTGGAAGCTCGCCCCGGCCATCGCGACAGGCAACACCGTCGTCATGAAGCCCGCCAGCTACACCCCGCTCTCCGCGTCCCTGTGGCCCGGGATCTTCGAGGAGGCAGGTCTACCCACGGGCGTCTTCAACCTCGTCTTCGGGTCCGGCGGTGTCGCGGGCGACTACCTCGTCAAGCACCCGGACGTGCCCCTCGTCTCCTTCACCGGTGACAGCTCGACCGGTGCCGTCATCTCGACCGCGGCCGCACCCCTGTTCAAGGGCCTCTCACTCGAGCTCGGCGGCAAGAGCCCGGCTGTCGTCTTCGCCGACGCCGACGTCGAAGCCGCCCTCGACGCCACCGTCTTCGGTGTGTTCAGCCTGAACGGTGAGCGGTGCACGGCCGGGTCCCGCGTGCTCGTGCAGCGCGACATCTACGACGACTTCGTGGCCCGCTTCGCCGAGCGCGCGAAGAACATCGTGGTCGGCCTTCCGAGCGATCCCGCAACCGAGGTCGGCTCACTCGTGCACCCGAACCACTTCGAGAAGGTCATGAGCTACATCGAGATCGGCAAGTCCGAGGGCCGCCTCCTCGCCGGCGGCGGCCGTGCCGACGGCTTCCCCACCGGCAACTACGTGGCACCGACCGTGTTCGCCGATGTCGCCCCGGAGGCACGGATCTTCCAGGAGGAGATCTTCGGTCCCGTCGTGGCGATCACCCCATTCGACACGGACGAGGAGGCGCTGGAGCTCGCGAACAACACCAAGTACGGCCTGGCCGCCTACGTCTGGACCTCGGACCTGAAGCGGGCCCACAACTTCGCACATGCCATTGAGTCGGGCATGGTGTGGCTGAACTCGAACAACGTGCGCGATCTGCGTACCCCGTTCGGCGGTGTGAAAGCCTCCGGCCTCGGACGTGAGGGCGGCTACCGCTCCATCGACTTCTACACCACGCAGCAGTCGGTGCAGATTAGCCTCAGCGAGGCCCACACCCCCAAATTTGGCGTCAAGTCCAGCCGGTAGACCTTCAACGCCTGATTACTTGTCCGGCTTGTCCCGGACGCTTAGCCGGGCCGGCGCGGAGTCTGGACCTACCTCGCCAACGCCGGCCCCGCGGGAGTGGGTTCATGTCCACGAGCCCACTCCCGCACCAAGTCAAAAATCCAAGGAATCATCCATGAGCATCGAAATTCCCAAGCCCTCCGTCCCGGCGCCCGACATCCTGCGCTGCGCGTACATGGAAATCGTCGTCACCGACCTCGCCAAGTCCCGCGCCTTCTACGTCGACCTGCTCGGCCTGCACGTGACCGAGGAAGACGAGAACGCGATCTACCTGCGCTCCTTCGAGGAATTCATCCACCACAACCTGGTGCTCCGCAAGGGCCCCGTGGCCGCGGTCGCCGCCTTCGCCTACCGCGTGCGCAGCCCCGAGGACGTGGACAAGGCCGAGGCCTACTACCGGGAACTCGGCTGCCGCACCGAGCGCCGCAAGGAAGGCTTCGTCAAGGGCATCGGCGACTCGCTCCGCGTCGAGGACCCGCTGGGCTTCCCCTACGAGTTCTTCCACGAGACCGAGCACGTCGAGCGCCTGCACATGCGCTACGACCTCTACTCCGCCGGCGAACTCGTCCGCCTGGACCACTTCAAC
>NZ_JBBCYT010000012.1:0-104928 GCF_037144715.1 Arthrobacter sp. USHLN218 | reverse complement strand
CCACATCTGCTCGAAAATCCGCTCCTGCTCCGCACGGAAAATCGCGGCATCCGTATACGTGTGCCCGGGCAGCGTAGCAATCAGGCTCTCGGAAATGATTTCGGTGGTCATGCCTGCTTCCTCTGTTGAAAGACGATGTGACGGTCGGTGTGAAAAAAGATTGCCGGATGGAGGTCAGGCAGCGGCGGAATCGGTCGCGGCCGAGGTGCTGAGCGTGCGGCGCCACTTGGTGAAGAGCCGCGGCTGATTCATGCCAAGGACCGCCACCGGCTCCTCGCCGCGGTAGTAGAGCGCCAGGACGTTGTGCTCCCGGGGATCGCCGGCTTCGATGGACACACGCTCGGCCTGGGCGGCGTTGCCTGCGAACTGCAGTTTCACTCCGTACTGGTCGGACCAGAAGTAGGGAGCCTTGATGGGCCGGGCCGCCGGCCTGTCCAGCAGGGCGGCCACGGCTACTTCGGGATGCTCCGTGGCCGTGGTCCAATGCTCCACCCGGCGGTGGGCTCCCAGCCTCGAGTCGAACCAGGCTGCGCAGTCGCCGACGGCCACGATGCCGGGCACATTGGTGCGGCCCGAGGCATCACAGACGATGCCGTTGCCGGTTTCCACTCCGGAGCCCGCAAGCCAGCCGGTGTTCGGGCTGGCGCCGATGCCGACCAGCACGAGGTCTGCCGGGACGTAGCGGCCGTCGGTCAGCCGCAGGCCGGTGACCGTCCCTTCTCCGCTATAGAAGAGGTCGATGCCCGTACCGCAGATCAGTTCCACGCCGTTGAGGCCGTGGAGCCCTCCGACGATGGTGCCCATCTCTTCGCCCAACGGACCCTTGAGCGGAGTCGGCTGGGCCTCGACAACAGTGACTTCCAGGCCAAGGCCCTTCGCCGTGGAGGCTACCTCGGCTCCAATGAAGCCGGCGCCTACAACGACCAGCCGGCGGCCCGGCTGCAGTTCCTCGCCCAGCAGCTGGGCGTCAGCCAGGGTGCGCAGGCTGAAGACGTTGGCCAGGCCGGCCAACTCAGGCAGGGTGCGGGCGGACGCGCCGGTAGCCAGGACAATCCCGTCCGCCGACAGGCTTTCGCCGTTGGCCAGGGTGATGGTGCGGGAATCGCCATCCAGGCGGACCGCACGGCTTCCTACTAGCCACTCTGCCTGCAGGTCCTCCTCTGCGGTCTCCAGGGAAAGGTCATCCGTGGTGATCCTGCCGGCCAGGAAGTCCTTGGACAGCGGGGGACGGTCGTAGGGGCGGTGCTCCTCGTCCCCGATCATGATGAGCCTGCCGGTGAACCCCTGGGCACGGGCCGCGCGTGCGGCGGAGAGCCCTGAGAGGGAGGCTCCGACCACTGCGAGAGTCTGCATAGATTGCTCCTTCAGACGGATGGAAAAGGGTGCCCCCTTTAATCGGAGCGGGATGAGGCGTGATATCGCGCTATTGGCAACTTGTGTCGCCATGTGAAACAGCATGAAGCCGCCAGGAAGTCCTGTCAAGACTTTTTGTGATCGTTACCACCGTCGTAGGCGGCAGAGATTGTTTACATCGCGGCAACACAAAACCCTTGACAGTGACCCGTCCCACACCGCATGGTGTTGCCTATTGTGAACGACGTTGTTCATAACGGAACTTCTGCCACGGCAGATCATGGCAGACGAAAGGTCGCAGCCGATGCACAAAGCTTGTCCGCTCAAGGACCTCGCCCCGGGAGACGCCCTGCGCCTCGATACCGCCCCGCCCATCGCCGTCTTCCATACGGAGGAGGGCGAGCTTTTCGCCATCGACGATACGTGCACGCACCAGGACGCCTCGCTGGCCGACGGCTGGGTGGAGGGCTGCGAAGTCGAGTGCCCGCTGCATGCCTCGAAGTTCGACCTGCGCACCGGGCAGGTCGACGCGCCCCCTGCCAAGCTGCCGGTACGGGTGCACAAGGTATCCGTCGTCGACGGCGACATCATGGTGGAGGAATCCGCAGATGCTCCAAACCTCCCGCCCGGCCTGACCGTCGACGGCCACGCCTGAGTCCTCTCCCCCGATACAAAGGAACCGTTCATGGCAATCAACAGCGACGTCACCGTCGGCCAAAGCAACGAACCTCCCGTTAGCCCGGATACCGAACCGGAGCTCACTCCGGTCGAAGAGGACCGGCAGATCCTCCAGGCCCTGCGGGAGAGCAAAACCGAGCAGGCGGCGACGCGTCGCCGGCTGTTCGGCAGGGAGGGCCTCGACAAGGTCACCTTCGGGGTGACGGGTCTGCTGACCCTGGCATTTGTCGTCTGGGGCTTTTCCGGCAAGGAAAACTTCGCGGCCACGTCCCAGGTAATGCTGGACTGGGTCATGGAAAATACCGGCTGGCTTTTCGTCGCGATGGCTTCGCTGTTCGTGGTCTACGTGCTATGGCTGGCACTGAGCCGCTTCGGAAACGTCCCGCTGGGCAGGGACGGCGAAAAGCCCGAGTACTCCATGGTCTCCTGGATCTCGATGATGTTTGCCGCGGGTATGGGGATCGGCCTGATGTTCTACGGTGTGGCCGAACCGCTCTACCACTACATCTCCCCGCCGCCGGGCACTGTCGACGGCCAGACGCCTGCGGCCGTCCAAACGGCCATGGCGACTTCCATCTTCCACTGGACCCTGCACCCATGGGCCATGTACGCGGTAGTGGGCGCTGCCATGGCCTACGGCACCTACAGGCTCGGCCGCAGGCAGCTCATCTCGGCAACTTTCACCTCCATCTTCGGAATCCGGAGGGTGGAAGGTCCGCTGGGCAAGGTCATCAACATGCTGGCCATCTTCGCCACGCTCTTCGGCACTGCGGCATCCCTCGGACTCGGCGCCCTGCAGATTGGCAGCGGCATGGCCTCCAACGGCTGGATCGGCGGCCAACTGGCGACCCCGGTGCTGGTGGTCATCGTGGCGGTCCTGACCGCTTGCTTCATCGCCTCCGCCGTGTCGGGCATCAGCCGCGGCATCCAGTGGCTCTCCAACATCAACATGGTCCTTGCCGTGGTCCTGGCCATCATTGTCTTCGTGGCCGGGCCGACGCTCTTCATCCTGAACCTGATTCCGGCGGCTGTGGGCGACTATGCCCGGGACCTGGCCGAGATGGCGTCCCGCACCGAGGCCGTCGGTGACGACGCGCTGCGGACCTGGATGTCCGGCTGGACCATCTTCTACTGGGCCTGGTGGGTGTCCTGGACGCCCTTCGTCGGCATGTTCATCGCCCGCATCAGCCGCGGCCGCACCATCCGCCAGTTCGTCACCGGTGTGCTGCTGGTGCCCAGCATCGTCAGCGTGATCTGGTTCGGTGTCTTCGGCGGCGCCGCTATCAACATCCAGTCCGCGGCCGACGCGACTCCGGCCCCGGATGACGGAATCGCCACCATTGCCGACGGCACGCCCACCATTTCCTTCGACGGCGCGCTCTTCGATCTGCTGCACCACCTGCCGCTGCCCAATGCCATCGCCGGCGCGGTCTCGATTCTCGCCATGGTCCTGGTGGCCATCTTCTTCGTCACGGGCGCCGACGCGGCCTCCATTGTTATGGGTTCGCTGAGTTCCAATGGCACGGAGGAACCCCGCCGGGGCGTGGTGATCTTCTGGGGCGCCCTCACCGGCGCCGTCGCCGCGGTTATGCTGCTGGCCGGCGGCGACCAGCCGGCCGAGGCCCTCAGCGGCCTGCAACGGGTCACCATCGTGTCGGCGCTGCCATTCGTGCTGGTGATGTCACTCATGTGCTTCGCCCTGGTCAAGGACCTGCGCCGCGATCCGCTTGCCCTGCGCAAGCGGCTGGCCGACTCGGTGGTGGAGCGCGCCATCCGCTCCGGTGTGGACCAGCACCGGGGCGTGCGCTTCGACCTTGTCACTAAGCACGAGTGCGACGGCGAATGCCCGGACGGCGAGCGCTGCCCGGCCAATACCAACTAACACCCCGGACGCCCGCGTCCGCCTTTCGACCCAGACGTTACTTAGGAGAACACCCATGACCTCACCTCGCGTCGTCATCATTGGAGCCGGCATCGTCGGCGCCAACCTCGCCGACGAGCTGGCTACCCGCGGCTGGAACAATGTCACGGTGCTCGAGCAGGGCCCGCTGCACCTGGCAGGCGGTTCCACCTCGCACGCCCCCGGCCTGGTCTTCCAGACCAACGCTTCCAAGACGATGACCGAATTCGCCAGCTACACCGTCGACAAGCTGCTGTCGCTGAGCAAGGACGGCCAGTCCTGCTTCTGGCAGCTGGGCGGCCTGGAGGTAGCCACCACCGAGGAACGGCTCGAGGACCTCAAGCGCAAGCTCGGCTACGCCACGTCCTGGGGCGTGGAGGGCCGGCTGATCGACCCGGACGAGTGCGAGAAGCATTACCCGCTGCTGGACCGCGACCGTGTGCTCGGCGCACTCTACGTCCCCTCGGACGGATTGGCCCAGGCCGCCCGCGCGGTCCAGCTGCTGATCGAGCGCGCCTCCGCAGCCGGCGTCGTCTTCCGGGGTTCCACCACGGTGACCGGCGTCAAGCAGGAAGGCGGCCGGGTCACCGCAGTGGAAACCAACGACGGCGAGGTACCGGCCGACGTCGTTGTCTCCTGCGCCGGTTTCTGGGGCCCGAAGGTCGGCGCCATGGTGGGCATGGACATTCCGCTGCTGCCGCTCGCTCACCAGTATGTGAAGACGGGACCGGTACCGGAACTCAAGGGACGCAACGAGCTGCCCAACGGCGCCCGGCTGCCGATCCTCCGGCACCAGGACGCGGACCTGTACTACCGCGAACACGGTGAGCGCATCGGCATCGGCTCCTACGCCCACCGGCCGATGCCCGTGGACCTGGACGAGCTGCCGGTCTTCACGGCGGAGCAGATGTCGGACCACCGGATGCCTTCGCGGCTGGACTTCACGCCGGAGGATTTCGATCCCTCATGGGAAGAGAGCCAGCGGCTGCTGCCGATGCTGCGCGGCGCTCGGATCGAGGACGGCTTCAACGGCATCTTCTCCTTTACCCCCGACGGCGGCCCGCTGGTCGGCGAATCCCCCGATGTGAAGGGCTTCTTCGTCGCGGAGGCAGTCTGGGTTACCCATTCGGCCGGCGTGGCGAAGGCTGTGGCCGAACTGCTGGTCGAGGGCCGCTCGCGCACGGACCTGCACGAATGCGAGGTAACCCGTTTCGAGGACGTTCAGCGCTCGGAGGCCTACGTCAGCGAGACCTCGCAGCAGAACTTCGTGGAGATCTACGACGTGCTGCATCCGCTCCAGCCGAAGGAGTCGCCGCGCAACCTGCGCACCAGCCCGTTCTTCCCGCGCCAGCAGGAACTCGGCGCGTTCTTCCTCGAGTCCGGCGGCTGGGAGCGGCCGCACTGGTACGAGGCCAACGCCGGCCTGCTCGAGGAGCTGCCGGAGGCCTGGCAGCCGCCGCAGCGGGACAGCTGGTCCGCACGCTTCCACTCCCCCATTGCCGCCGCCGAGGCATGGAAGACGCGCACCGCCGTCGCACTTTACGACATGACCCCGCTGAAGCGCGTGGAGGTGTCCGGTCCCGGCGCGCTGGACCTGCTGCAGCGGCTGAGCACGGGCCAGATCAACAAGAAGCCCGGTGCCGTTACCTACTGCCTGCTGCTCGATGAGGCAGGTGGGGTGCGCAGCGATATCACGGTGGCGCGGCTGGAAGCCGAGCGGTTCCAGGCCGGCATCAACAACAACGTCGACTACGAGTACCTCCGCCGCGAGGCGGCCGAGCAGAGCGCGGCGGACGCCACCCGTTGGGTCCAGGTGCACGACATCACTGCCGGCACCGCCTGCATCGGCCTCTGGGGACCGCTGGCGCGCGAGGTCATCTCGAAGGTCAGCGACGACGACTTCAGCAACAACTCGCTGAAGTACTTCCGAACCGCGCAGGTCCGGATCGCCGGGCTGAGCGTCACCGCGATGCGGCTGTCCTACGTGGGCGAGCTCGGCTGGGAGCTCTACACGACCGCCGACCAGGGCCTGAAGCTGTGGGACGCGTTGTTCGAGGCGGGACAGGAGCACGGCATCATCGCAGCCGGACGGGCCGCGTTCAACAGCATGCGGCTGGAGAAGGGCTACCGGCTCTTTGGCCACGAGATGACGTCCGAGCACCGGCCGGAGGAAGCCGGGCTGGGCTTTGCCGTCAAGGCGGACAAGGGGCCCTTCGTCGGCTCCGAGGCGCTGGCGGTCCCGCAGGAATCCGGCCGGCGGCTGCGCTGCCTGACCATCGACGACGGCCGGTCCGTCGTGCTTGGCAAGGAGCCGGTGTACTTCCAGGCGAAGCCGGCCGGCTATGTCACGAGCGCCGCGTTCGGCCACACGATCGGCAAGCCGATCGCTTATGCCTGGCTGCCGGCCGATGCCGTGGAGGGCGAGAAGGTGGAGATCGAGTACTTCGGCCGCCGGGTCGCCGCCACCGTGACTGCCGAGCCGCTGGTCGATCCGGGCATGGAGCGGCTGCGAGGCTGATTCCATACCGGCCCAGCCGATGAGGGCAAAAGGGAGGGGCACGGTCCGCCGTTCGCTGCGGGCCGTGCCCCTCGTTTGCGCGGCCGGGTCTCCTACGGCCCGGCCGCCCGCACCCGGCCTACGCGGGGACCATGCCGTGCGGATCGATCACGTACTTCTTCGCCGCTCCCTGGTCGAATTCCCGGTAGCCCTGGGGCGCCTCGTCCAGGCCGATGGTGGTGGCATTCACGGCCTTGCCGATGTCCGCCTTGCCGGCGAGGATCAGGTTCATCAGCTTGCGGTTGTAGCGCTTGACCGGACACTGGCCGGTGGTGAAGGATAGCGACTTCGCCCAACCCGTTCCCAGGCTCACACCGATCCGGCCGACCTTGGCGGCTTCATCGACGGCGCCCGGGTCCCCCGTGACGTAGAGACCGGGAATGCCCAGCGCACCGCCCACCTGCGTCACCGACATGACGTCGTTCAGCACGGTGGCCGGTGCCTCGCCGGCGTTGGCGCCATGGCCGCGGGCCTCGAACCCCACCGCGTCCACGGCGGCGTCGACCAAGGGAACTCCGAGGATCTGCTCGATCTTGTCCGGCAGCGACCCTTCCTGGCTCAGGTCGATGGTTTCGCAGCCGAAGCTTGCGGCCTGCCTAAGGCGGTCGGCCTTCATATCGCCGACGATCACGGCCGAGGCGCCCAGCACCTGGGCGGAGAAGGCCGCGGCCAGGCCGACGGGGCCTGCACCCGCGATGTAGACGGTGGAACCCGTCGTGACGCCGGCGGTGAATGCGCCGTGGTAGCCCGTGGGGAAGATGTCCGAGAGCATGGTCAGGTCCAGGATTTTCTCCAGCGCCTGGTCCCGGTCCGGGAACTTAAGCAGGTTGAAGTCGGCATAAGGCACCATCACGTACTCGGCCTGCCCGCCGATCCATCCGCCCATGTCAACGTAGCCGTAGGCAGCACCTGGCCGGGCCGGGTTCACGTTGAGGCAGACACCGGTCTTGCCTTCGTTGCACATCCGGCAGCGGCCGCAGGCGATGTTGAACGGGACCGAGCAGATGTCGCCTTCCTTGACGAAGAGCACGTCATCGCCGGTCTCGACGACCTCGCCGGTGATCTCGTGGCCGAGCGACTGGCCGACCGGCGCCGTCGTGCGCCCGCGGACCATATGCTGGTCGCTGCCGCAGATGTTGGTCGTCACCAGCTTGAGGATGGCTGCGTGCGGGGCCTTCTGCTGGATGCCCATCTTGTTGGCTACCTCGGACGGCAGTTCAAGCTTCGGATAGTCGATTGTCTCGACCGCTACTTCCCCGGGCCCCTTATAAACGACAACACGGTTTCCCGTCATGGTGTTTTCCTCTCGTTTTCAGTAAGCACGAGGCCGCAGTGCCCCGCGAATCTGTTGGCTCGATTGAACGTGCCTGATCATTCGTTATCGGAAAAATGCTTCTTGGTGTCCTCCGGTGCCACTGAGGGTTTGTCCGCGCGTGGTTCAGCTTCGGGGACCTCGCGCGGGCGGACCACCAGATCGTAGACCAGGGCGGCGACGATGCTGCCGATGAAGGGGCCGATGATGTAGATGGGGAACTGCGACCACTCGACCTGGCCGCCGAAGAGGGACTGGACGAGATAGGGGCCGAACGTACGGGCGGGGTTGAGCGAACCGCCGGTCAGGGGGCCGATGACCAGGATGGCTCCGGCCACGGCGAGCCCGATGATCAGCCCGGCCCAGCCCTTGGGCGCCCGCCTGTCCACCGCGACAGCCATGACGGCCAGCATGAGCAGGAAGGTTCCCAGGGCCTCGGCCATGATGCCTTGGCCGTAGGAGACTCCGTTCCCCAGTACGGTGGCGCCGCCGCCGAAGTCCACAGCCCGCATCCCGAAGGAGGCCACCAACAGGAGGCTGCCGATGGCGGCGCCCACGAGTTGGGCGATGATGTAAGGAAGCAACTCAGCCCAGGGGAAGCGCCGCGTCACGGCCAGGGCGATCGTTACCGCCGGATTGATGTGGGCGCCGGAGACCGCCAAAAAACCGTAGATGGCAACGGCGACGGCGATCGCGAATGCCAGGGCTATGAATCCAACGCCCGGATACGTCAGCTCTCCTTGTCCCACGGTCAGCGCCGCAAGCACGGAGCCGACTCCGAAAACTACCAGTACTGCCGTGCCGATCACTTCTGCGGCCAGGCGTCGCATGAGAGGCGGGGTCATCTTGCACCATTCATTCAATAACGGAGACAAAAGTTACGAACATGGAACTGGCTAGATGGCTGCGAGTCTAGGCGGGGCTTAAACCGGGAGTCAATGGGTAGAAGGGCACAATCGTGCGGGTCAGGGCTTCAGCAGCACTTTGATGGCGCGGCGCTCATCCATCGCCCGGTATGCTTCAGGCGCATTCTCGAGCGGCATCTCGACATCGAAGACGCGGCCCGGGGCGATGGCTCCGCCCAGCACATCCTCCAGCAGCTCCGGAATATAAGTCCGGGCCGGAGCCATGCCGCCGGCGACCGAGATGTTCTTGGCGAAGAGCACTCCGATCGGCAGTTCCGGCCCGCCTGCGGGTACGCCCACATAGCCGAGGCTGCCGCCGGGCCTGGTGCAGCGCAGCGCCTGGTCCATCGATTCCTTGGTCCCGACGCATTCGAGCACCGAATCGGCCAGCACTCCACCCAGCAGCTCGCGGACCTTCTGCGCACCGTCCCGGCCGCGTTCCTGCACGATGTTGGTGGCGCCGAACTCCCGCGCCAGCGCCTGGCGGTCGGCGTGCCGGGACATCGCGATGATGCGCCGGGCGCCCAGCCGCTTGGCCGCCAGCACTCCGCACAGGCCCACCGCGCCGTCGCCGACCACCACGACGCTCCGTCCCGGGCCCGCCTTGGCGCTCACGGCAGCATGGTGCCCTGTGGCCATCACGTCCGACAGTGTCAAAAGGCTCGCCGCCAGCGCCGCCTCCGGCTCGGTGACACCGGGGACGGGGACCAGCGTCCCGTCCGCCAACGGGACCCGGACGGCCTCGCCCTGCCCGGCGTCGACATAGTGCCCGTGTTCGTCCTCCCCGCCCCAACCCGCCCGGTGGCTGCACGCCACGGTGATGCCGTTCCGGCAGGACGGGCAGTTGCCGCAGCTGACCACGAACGGCGCGATCACGAAGTCCCCCGGCGCCAGTGTGGAGACGGCGTCGCCGACCCTCTCGACCACGCCGACAAACTCATGGCCGATCGCCCGGGGCTTTTCGGTGGGACGCACACCGCGGTACCCCCAGAGGTCGGAACCGCAGACACACGCCGCCGTGACGCGGACGAGGGCATCGGTCGGCAGCTTCAGCTCGGGGTAGTCCCGGTCTTCCACGCGGACGTCTCCCGGTCCGTGAATAACGACAGCTCGCACGCGTCTCTCCTTAGGTCTGTGGGATGCGTCTTCAGATTAGCGCCGTCGGGCCGGCTTGCCGCGGCGCCACGTTTAAGTACGACGGCGCCCGCCCACCTTTTCGAACGGAAGGTGAACGGGCGCCGTCGTACTCCCCGATCCAGGAAACAGCTGAGCCCCGTTCCGGGCGGAACGGGGCTCAGCCGGGCAATCAACCCGCCAGAAGGCTCCTGAAGGCGCCTCGTGCTTAGAGGTTCGAGGCCTCTTCGTGCTCGGGGTAGACCTCGCGCAGCAGGTGGGCGGTCTCGGACGGGGTCTTCCCGACCTTGACGCCGGCGGCCTCGAGGGCCTCCTTCTTGGCCTGCGCGGTGCCCGAGGAGCCGGAGACGATGGCGCCGGCGTGGCCCATGGTCTTGCCCTCCGGGGCGGTGAAGCCGGCCACGTAGCCGACGACCGGCTTGGTGACGTTCTTCTTGATGAACTCGGCCGCACGCTCCTCGGCGTCGCCGCCGATTTCGCCGATCATGACGATCGCCTTGGTGTCCGGATCGGCTTCGAACGCAGCCAGGGCGTCGATGTGCGTGGTGCCGATGACCGGGTCGCCGCCGATGCCGATGGCGGTGGAGAAGCCCAGGTCGCGCAGTTCGTACATCATCTGGTAGGTCAGGGTGCCGGACTTGGAGACCAGGCCCACGCCGCCCTTGCCGGTGATGTTGGCCGGGGTGATGCCGACCAGCGACTCGCCGGGAGTGATGATGCCGGGGCAGTTCGGGCCGATGATGCGGGTGACCTGCTCGCCGTTGGCGTCCTTCTTGGACTGGGCCAGGGCCCAGAACTCGGCGGAGTCCTGCACGGGCACGCCTTCGGTGATGACGACGACGAGGCCGATCTCGGCTTCGATCGCCTCGACGACGGCGTCCTTGGTGAAGGCCGGCGGGACGAAGACGATGGAGACGTCGGCGCCGGTTTCAGCCATAGCTTCCTTGACCGAGCCGAAGACGGGCAGCTCGACCTCGGCGCCGTGCTGGTCCTTGTGCTTGACGGTGGTGCCGGCCTTGCGGGCATTCACGCCGCCGACGATGTTGGTCCCGGCATGCAGCATGCGGGAGGTGTGCTTGGAGCCTTCGCCGCCGGTGATGCCCTGGACGATGACCTTGGAGTCCTTGTTGATGAAGATAGCCATGTTCTTTTTTCCTCGATCCTTAGGCGTTCGCCAGCTCGGCGGCCTTGTCGGCGCCCTCATCCATGGAGGTGGCCGAGGTAACCAGCGGGTGGTTGGCCTCGCGCAGGATGCGGCGGCCCTCGTCCACGTTGTTGCCGTCGAGGCGGACAACCAGCGGCTTGGTGGCCTTGTCGCCCAGGATCTCCAGGGCCTTGACGATGCCGTTGGCGACAGCGTCGCAGGCGGTGATGCCGCCGAAGACGTTGACGAACACGCTCTTGACCTGGTCGTCGTTGAGGATCACGTCGAGGCCGTTGGCCATGACCTCGGCCGAAGCGCCGCCGCCGATGTCCAGGAAGTTGGCGGGCTTGACGTTGCCGTGCCGCTCGCCGGCGTAGGCGACGACGTCCAGGGTGGACATAACCAGGCCTGCGCCGTTGCCGATGATGCCGACCTGGCCGTCCAGCTTGACGTAGTTCAGGTCCAGTTCCTTGGCACGGGCCTCGAGCGGATCCGTGGCTTCCTTGTCCTCGAGCTCGGCGTGGCCGCTCTGGCGGAAGTCTGCGTTCTCGTCCAGGGAGACCTTGCCGTCCAGGGCGATGATGTCGCCGGCGCCGGTCTTGACCAGCGGGTTGACCTCGACCAGGGTGGCGTCTTCCTTCTTGAAGACGTCCCAGAGCTTGATGAGGGTTTCGGCGATCTTCGGGCGCAGTTCCTCGGCGAAGCCGGCGGCGGCGACGATCTCGTCAGCCTTGGCCTGGTCGATGCCGACAGCGGGATCGACGGCGATGCGCGCCAGCGCTTCGGGGCGCTCGACGGCGAGCTGCTCGATTTCCATGCCGCCTTCCACCGAGCACATGGCCAGGTAGTTGCGGTTGGCCCGATCGAGCAGGATCGAGAAGTAGTATTCCTCGGCGATGTCCGCGCCCTGCGCGATCATGACCTTCTTGACCGTGTGGCCCTTGATGTCCATACCGAGGATGTTCGAGGCGTACTCGAAGGCTTCGTCCGGAGTCTTTGCGACCTTGACGCCGCCGGCCTTGCCGCGGCCGCCAACCTTCACCTGCGCCTTGACGACGACGACGCCGCCGATCTTTTCCGCAGCTGCCTTGGCTTCTTCGGGGGTGTACGCAACGATTCCAGCCAGCACGGGTACACCGTGTGCTTCAAAGAGATCGCGCGCCTGGTATTCATACAGGTCCACGGGTTGTGTCCTTCTACGTCGAAGTCGTTTCTGACTCGGAGCGGATGATCCTCGGCGGGCCGCCTGCAGGTGGCCCGGGCCGATGCGATCACGCTCCATGGGGAACTTTAGTCCCTTGGCACGAGGCGCCGGCCCTAGACTACCGTGTTTAGTGATCAAGGGCACAGTTCTATCGGTTGTAGAACTGTCACGACTTGCGGTACGCGCCGGAACCGCTTCGTGCCCGGCCCGCTGGCCTAGACAGTCGGCTGCGCCACGCTCTCCGCGGCGTCGGCATGGCTCTCCGACCCGGCTGGAACGGTTGTCCCGCCGTCGCGGATCACGGTCTGGTTCAGCAGCGGAATCCGCAGGCCGGCACGGTCCAGGTCCCGCTTGAGCCGCGCGCGCATCGCACGGGCCACGCCCCACTGCTCCAGCGGCTTGGTGCGGATTGCGAGCCGGATGGTGATGGACTCGCCGGTCAGGGCCTCGACGCCCCAGAGCTCCGGGTCGTCGAGGATCAGGCGGCCGTACTCGCTATCCTCGCGCAGTTCCTTCGCCGAGCTCAGGATCAGATCGCTGACCTTCTCGACGTCGGCGTCATAGGGCACGGGAATGTCCAGCACGGCCCGGGCCCAGCCCTGCGACGAGTTGCCCACCCGCAGGATCTCGCCGTTGCGCACATGCCAGAGCGTTCCGTCGACGGCGCGGACCTGGGTCACGCGCAGCCCGACCGACTCCACCGTCCCGGAGGCTTCACCGAGGTCGACGACGTCACCGATGCCGTACTGGTCCTCGGCCACCATGAACAGTCCGGACAGGTAGTCCTTCACGAGGGTCTGGGCACCGAAACCGATGGCGACGCCGGCGATACCCGCGCTCGCGAGCAGCGGGGCGAGGTTGAAGCCGAGCTCCGTCATGACCATGAGCACGCCGATGGCGGAGATCGCCACCGTGGCGATGGAACGCAGCACCGAGCCGATCGTCTTGGCCCGCTGGGCACGCCGGACCACGGCGATCGGCGAATCCTGCATCAGCCAGTAGCGCGGGTCCTTCTTGCCGACCTTGGCGGTTTCCAGCTTCTCCAGCTTGGCGGTTTCCCCGTCGGCGATCCTCCCCGTGGTGCGGCGGATGACAATGCGCACGGCCAGGTTCAGCAGGAACGCCCCGATGATGATGACACTGACACGGAGCGGCTTATCCAGCCAGAAATCCAAGGAACCCATTGCCGCAACGTCGGCGCCATCCACCGCGAGAAAATCCATGGTCAAAACGGTAGGGCGTTATCGGCCCGTAACCCAAATGCTCCGGCCGTTCCCGCGCCGGGCCGGACGGGGATAATGGTCCCGCTCCCCCGGGCCGCCCCTGCCGGCGCGGCGAAAAGCCCCTAGTCCAGCTTGGTCAGCGGCGCGTAGCGCAGCAGCAGCCGCTTCTCCCCGACGTCGAACTTGACCTTCGCCACAGTCTTGTCGCCGGCGCCCTCCAGGGACAGCACCGTGCCGCTGCCGAAGCTGCTGTGGCTGACTTTGTCCCCGACCGTCAGGGCGATGACCTCCTTCTGCGGCTGGACCCGTCCCTGGCGCACGGCCGCGGAGGCCATGGGCTGTGGGGCGACCTGCTGGCCGGAGGCTCGGCCCGCGCCCCAGTGGGATCCGCCGAAGCGGCTGGAGCCGCCGCCGGAACCTACGAAGGCCGGGCGCCGGGCCCCTTCCCGCTTCCACTCGATCAACTCGGCCGGGACCTCTTCGATGAACTGGCTGGCTGGGTAGTACTGGCTCTGTCCCCACAGGCTGCGCGATTCGGACCGGGTCAGGTACAGGCGCTGCCGGGCCCGGGTCAGCCCCACATAGGCCAGGCGGCGTTCCTCCGCCAGTTCCTTGGGGTCCGCCATCGCCCGCTGGTGCGGGAACACGCCGTGCTCGAGCCCGGTGACGAAGACAACCGGGAACTCCAGGCCCTTGGCCGTGTGCAGGGTCATCAGCGTCACCACGCCCTGGTCCTTGGCGAGCTTCGCCCCCTCGTCATCCGGCGCGTCCGGAATCTGGTCCGCGTCTGCCACGAGCGCTACCTGCTCCAGGAAGCCGCCGAGCGAGCCCTCGGGGTTGTCCCGCTCGTACTCGCGGACCACCGCGATCAGTTCAGCCAGGTTCTCCACCCGGGACTCGTCCTGCGGATCGTTGCTCTGCCGCAAGGCCGCGAGGTAGCCGGTTTGTTCCAGCACGGCCTCCAGCGCGGCCGCCGGTCCGGACCCGTTGGCCACCTCTGCCAGGTCATCCACCAGTTTGACGAAGCCGGCCACGCTGTTGACCGACCGGGTGGCCATTCCCGGCGCCTCCTCGGCACGGCGCAGCGCCTCCATGAAGGAGATCCGTTCGCGTTCGGCGAGCGCTGCCACGGCGTATTCGGCACGGTCGCCGATCCCGCGCTTGGGCTCGTTGAGGATGCGCCGCAGGTTCACCACGTCATCCGGGTTCACCAGGACCCGGAGGTAGGCCAGCGCGTCCTTGATTTCCTTGCGTTCGTAGAAGCGTGTGCCGCCGACGACCTTGTAGGGCAGTCCGACGCGGATCAGCAGGTCCTCGATGGAACGGGACTGGGCGTTGGTGCGGTAGAAGATGGCCACGTCCCCGGGACGCACCTGCCCGGCGTCCTGCAGGCGGTCGATCTCGTCCGCAATGAAGCGCGCCTCGTCATGCTCGTTCTCGCCCACGTAACCGACGATCTTGGCCCCGTCTCCCTCAGCCGTCCAGAGCCGCTTGGCCGGGCGGTCAGGGTTCCGCGAGATGACCGAGTTCGCCGCGGACAGGATGGTCTGGGTCGAGCGGTAGTTCTGCTCCAGCAGGATGGTGCGGGCGTCCGGATAGTCCTTCTCGAATTCGACGATATTGCGCACGTCCGCCCCGCGGAAGGCATAAATGGACTGATCCGAATCCCCGACCACCGTGAGTTCCGCCGGAGGAGTGTCCGCGTCCCCGGCGCCGGTCAGTTCCCGGACGAGGACGTACTGGGCGTGGTTAGTGTCCTGGTATTCGTCCACCAGGATGTGCCGGAAACGCCTGCGGTAGGAGTCCGCCACCGCAGGGAACGCCTGGAAGAGGTAGACCACCTGGGCGATCAGGTCGTCGAAATCGAAGGCGTTGGCCTGGCGCATGCGTTCCGCGTAGCCCTTGTAGACGTCCGCCACGGCCTGCTGGAACGGGTCCGAGTAGTTGGCCGTGGAGGCGTAGGACTCCTCGTCGATCAGCTCATTCTTCAACGACGAAATCTTGTGCGCGATGGCCTTCGGCGCGAAGCGCTTCGGATCCAGGTCCAGGCCCTTCGCCACCAGCGTGATCAGCCGCAGCGTGTCCGCCGAATCGTAAATGGAGAAGTTCGAGTTCAGGCCGACGTTCTTCGCTTCGCGGCGCAGGATCTTCACGCAGGAGGAGTGGAAGGTGGAAATCCACATGTTCCGTGCCCGCTCCCCCACCAGGGACTCGATCCGTTCGCGCATCTCCGCGGCGGCCTTGTTGGTGAAGGTGATGGCGAGGATCTCCCCGGGCCGCGCGCGGCGGGTTGCCAGCAGGTGGGCAATCCGGTGGCTGAGCACCCGAGTCTTACCCGATCCCGCGCCGGCAATGATCAGCAGCGGGGAGCCGGCATGCTTGACGGCCTCCTCCTGCTGCGGATTCAGTCCGGCCAGCAACTCCTGCGCCGTCGGCAGGGCTGGGGCGGGCGGTGCGTCATAAGCCGGGTCTGTCAGAAAATCCATGGTCCTTTAAGTCTATTCGCCGCCACTGACAGCGGCGGACGGATCCGCTTAGGGCCGAGCCGCGCAGCGGTCCGCAGGCCGCGGCTGGGCCGCAGTCGCCTCCGGCCGCGGGGACGGGAGCGGGGATAATGGAGCCATGTCCAAGACTCCCGCACAGCGAGCACGCAAGCACGGCCCCGCCGCCGGTGCGCCCCGCCCGGGCGGGGCCGCTGCCGCAGCCGGGAACCCCGGCGTCGTCAATCCCTCCACAGACCGCACGCCGCGGAAGGCCGCAGGCAATGCCTCCGCCATCATCATCGCCGGCGCCGTGTCCGCGGCCCTGCTGTTCGGCTACTCGTTCCTGATCGTGATGCCGCAGCTGCAGCAGCTCAGCGGCGGCCTCGCGGTGCCGGACACGCTGATCACGGGCTACTCCACCGACTATGCCCAGCAGCTGCGCACGGCCCTCGGCGCAGAGGGCGTGGAACAGTACAGCTACTGGCACAAGACGGCGGACACGATCTTCCCGCTGCTGTTCGGCTTCACCTGGCTGCTGCTGATCGGCCAGCAGCTCAAGGGCCGGACCCTGCGCTGGCTCTGCTGGGCGCCCGTCCTGCTGTATGTGATTGCGGACCTGGCGGAGAACCTGGCGGTGGACGCGATGCTGGCCACGGATCCCGTGGGCGACGCCGGCTGGGCCAGCTTCCTCACGATCGCCAAGTCCGTGCTGTTCGGCCTGAGCATCGCGGCCGCCCTGGTCGCCGTCTTCGCCGAGCCCCGCGGGACCCGGGCCGCCGCCGCGGACGGCAACGCTTAAGCTAAACTCGATCCGTTGCCCCCGTAGCTCAGGGGATAGAGCACGGCTCTCCTAAAGCCGGTGTCGTTGGTTCGAATCCAATCGGGGGCACTTTCAGGTCGGCGGCCAGCGGGCCGCGGAATAGCTCGACCCAGGCGGTCGATGCCCGCCATGCCTGCGCGGGCACCGAGGACACCCGCCCCGGAACCGGCCGGGCAGGATCCAGGATACCCATAGGCAGGACGCTTAACTGAAGCGGCCGTCGTCTGCGCATCCCCCCACGGATGCGCAGCCGGCGGCCGCTTCATGGTGCTTGACCAGGCAGAAGGCCGCGACGCCCCTGAGCGGGCGCCTTGGGTTCCGGACTTCCCGTTCCCGGAACCCGAGGCCGCCACAGTCTCCTGCTTGGTTCAACAGCCGGCGCCCCTCCCCAGGGCCGCACCCGCTCTTGGACCGTTCATTCCAAGAGATGGCGTGGTCATACGAACACCTGCTGTTGTTAGATATATAAATCCATTTGATTTACTTAATCAAGTTCAACAGGTTAACCGCACGTGAACTTTTCCGCATATGACCTTCTGTGGCGATTGTTACGCTTCAGTTGCCCAGGAGCAGCCCACTGGCCCTCGGCGAGAAGGCGTCGTCGAGGATCAGGCAGGCGCCGCCAATGGCGCCGACCTCCGGTCCCTGCGACGATCCCACCACTTCCAGGCCGTGGATCTCCCGGGCGACAACGTCCCGGGGCAGCTCTTCGCGCAGCACCGGCAGGCCGAGGCCGGCCAGCGCATCCCACATTGGTCCCCCGAAGATCACCGTATCCACGTCGAGGACGTTGACCACCTGGGCGACGGCGAAGGCGAGGTTCCGCGCGGCTCGGCGCAGGATGGCCAGCGCCTCCGGGTGGCCCGTTTCCGCCAGCCGGGTGAGTTCGAGGATCGCCGCGGTGGTCTCCGGCAGCTGCTGGGCATCGTGGTTCGGCGGAAAGATGCCGGCATCGATGGCCTGGCGGATCAGCCCCGCAAAGTTGAGGCTCATGCCCACGCAGTTGCGCCGGCCGCAGCCGCACAACGGGACCTCGTCCGGCACCGGGAAGTGGCCGATCTCGCCGATGTTGCCGGACGAACCGCGCAGCACCTCGCCGCCGAGGGCCACGCCGGCCCCCAGCCCGGTGCCGAGATAGATGAAGACGAAGTTGGCCGGGGACTCGCGCTCGCCGGCCCAGAGTTCGGCCACCACCGCAGCCGTGACATCCTTGTCCAGCAGCACGGGCAGGTCGATCAGGCGCTCCAGCGGTTCCCGCAGCGGCACCCGGTCCCACTCCGGCAGCATCGGCGGCGAGACCATCATGCCCTCAGGCATGTTGATCGGTCCCGGGGCCGCCAGCCCCACGCCGAGAATGCGGCCGCGGTCCAGTCCGGCCTCCTCGATCAGGCCGTTCACGGCCGCGGCCATGGACTCCACGGTGCCGTCCGGCTCCGGACCGCCGGGCATCGCATGCCGGGCCCGCGCGACGACCTGGCCGGTGAGGTTCAGTGCCACCACGGTCATCACGGCCGGGTCCAGGTGGATGCCGATCGCGAAGCGGCTGGAAACCTCGAGCTCGAGCACCGTCCGCGGCTTCCCGGGGCCCGAGACGGTCTTCCGGTCCTCCCGCACCAGGCCCTGGTCTACGAGCCGCCGCACCACGTTCGAGATGGTCTGCGGCGACAGCCCGGTGCGTTCCACCAGCTCCACCCTGGCCACTCCGTCCTGGGCGCGGCGGATCGTGTCGAGGATGACCGCCTGGTTATAGCCCCCGAGACGGCCAAGATTGGTACCACGCTGCATCAATGAGTCCCGCTCCCAAGACCTGGTCCTGACTTTGGCCAACCTATGCCACTGTAGACGAACGCAACCGACGAGGACATCCTCCCTCCGCCGCCTGGAAAACCTGTCAGCGCACCGGCGCCTCTTCCGTTTCGAACTGCGTGCGGTACAGCTCGGCGTAGCGCCCGCCCCGCGCCAGCAGCTCCGGATGCGTACCCCGTTCGATGATCCGGCCGCCCTCGACCACCAGGATCTTGTCCGCGGAACGGATCGTGGACAGCCGGTGGGCAATAACGACGGCGGTGCGCCCGGCGAGTGCCTCGGTCAGGGCTGCCTGGACCGCGGCTTCGTTGGTTGAGTCCAGGGCAGCCGTCGCCTCGTCGAGGATCACGACGTGCGGCTGGGCAACCAGCAGCCGCGCGATCGTCATGCGCTGCCGCTCACCGCCGGAGAGCCGGTAGCCGCGCTCCCCGACCATGGTCTCCAGCCCGTCCGGGAGGCTGCGCACCAGCGGCTCCAGCCGGGCCCGCCGCAGCACCTCCCACAGCTCCTCGTCCGTGGCCTCCGGGCGCGCAAGGGCGAGGTTGGCCCGGATCGTGTCGTGGAAGAGATGCCCGTCCTGGGTCACCATGCCGATGGTCCCGCGCAGCGCGTCGAAGCTCAGGTCCCGCACGTCCCGCCCGGACAGCTCCACGGCCCCCTGGTCGACGTCGTAGAGCCGGGCCAGCAGGGAGGCAATGGTGGACTTGCCCGCACCCGAGGAACCCACCAGCGCGACGGTCTCTCCCGGCTCCACACGGAAGCTGATTCCGTGCAGGACCTCCTCGCCGCCGCGGGTGTCGAGGACTGCCACCTCCTCGAGCGACGCGAGCGATACCTTGTCGGCCGAGGGGTAGGCGAACGTCACGTCCCGGAACTCCACGGTAACCGGGCCCGCCGGGACCTCGACCGCATCCGGCTTCTCCTTAATCAACGGGTCCAGGTCCAGCACCTCGAAGACCCGCTCGAAACTCACCAGCGCGGAGGAGATCTCCACCCGCGCGTTGGCCAGGCCGGTGAGCGGGGCGTACAGGCGGGTCAGCAGCAGCGCCAGCACCACCACGTCGCCCGGATCCAGCTGGCCGATGATCGCGTAGAAGCCGCCGAGCCCGTAGACAAGCGCCAGCGCCAGGGCGGAAACGAGCGTGAGCGCCGTGACGAAGGTCCACTGCAGCACCGCCGACTTCACGCCGATGTTGCGCACCCGCTCGGCGCGGACCTTGAACTCGCGGGATTCCTCCGCGGGCCGGCCGAACAGCTTGACCAGCGTGGCGCCGGGGGCGGAGAACCGCTCGGTCATCTGGGTGCTCATGGCCGAGTTGTGGTTCGCGGCCTCGCGCCGCATGTCGGCCAGCCGCGATCCCATGCGCCGCGCCGGCAGCAGGAAGACCGGCAGCAGGATGAGCGCCAGCACCGTCACCTGCCACGAGGTCGTCAGCATCACGATGAGCGTCAGCACCAGGGAGACGAAGTTGCTCACCACGCCGGACAGGGTTCCGGCAAAGGCCCGCTGCGCGCCGATCACGTCGTTGTTCAGCCGGCTCACCAGCGCCCCGGTGCGGGTCCGGGTGAAGAAGGCGATCGGCATCTTCTGCACATGGTCGAAGACCGCTGTGCGCAGGTCCAGGATCACGTCCTCCCCCAGGCTGGAGGAGATCCAGCGCGTCACCATGCTCAGCCCGGCATCGGCGATGGCGACGGCGGCGATGACCACCGCGAGCCAGATCACCGTGCCGACGTCGGAGCGGGCCACGATGGCGTCCACCACCCGGCCGGCGAGCACCGGCGTCGCCACGGCCAAAGCGGCCGTGACGATGGACATGGCGACGAAGAGGATCAGCTGGCCCTTGTAGGGCGCGGCGAACGCCATGGTCCGCTTGACCGTCTCCTTGGAAAAGCCGTGCTTTCCCTTGTCCGACGAATGTGACAGCCGGTAGACCGAACTCCAGGCTGCGCCTTCCATGGACATGCTGGCTCCTAACGATGGTTCATCTGTAAGCCTAGAACCATTCGCGTCCCGCCGCTGTTCCGGCTAGGGCGGCCTGTCAGCCGAGGGCGGAACCCCTGGGGACGGGCGGGCGGCGAATCCGCCCGCCCGCCCCGCCGGATCAGCTCAGCTGGTCGGCCTGGTGCGGCTCGAACCGCACCGTCATCGCCTTGAATCCGGGCGTGTTGGACTCACGCGCCACCAGTTCGCGGTGGACCAGGGCGTTGGCTTCCGGAAAGTAGGCCGCCGCGCAGCCCCGTGCCGTCGGATAGGCCACCAGCCGGAACCGGTCTGCCCGCCGCTGGGTGCCGCGGAACGTGCTGACCACGTCCACCAGGTCGCGGTCGGCGAAGCCCAGGCTTTCCAGGTCCTCCGGGTGGACCAGGACCACCCGGCGTCCGTTCGAGATGCCGCGGTAGCGGTCGTCGAGCCCGTAGAACGTGGTGTTGTACTGGTCGTGGCTGCGCATGGTCTGCAGGATCAGGTGGCCCTCCGGGGCCTCCAGATACTCCAGCGGGCTGACCGTGAAGCGTGCCCGTCCGATGTCCGTGGCGAACGAGCGGGAATCGCGCGGCGGGTTCGGCAACACGAAGCCGTTCTTGTTGCGGATCCGCTCGTTGAAGTTCTCGAACCCGGGCAGCACGCGCGAGATGTGGTCGCGGATCACGTCATAGTCCTCCGCCATGGCCCGCCAGTCCACCGGATGGTCGTCGCCCAGGGCGGCCTGCGCCATGCGCGCCACGATCACGGGCTCGGCCAGCAGGTGGTCGGAGACCGGAGCCAGCCGCCCCCGGGTCGAATGGACCACGGACATGGAGTCCTCGACGGACAGGAACTGGGCCCCCTTGGGGTGCTTGTCGTCCGTGTCGGTCCGGCCCAGAGTGGGCAGGATGATGGAGGTGCGGCCGTGCACCACGTGGGACCGGTTGGGCTTGGTGGAGATGTGCACGGTCAGTCCCGCACGCTTCATGCCCGCTTCGAGTGCCGCCGTGTCCGCGTTGGCGAGCGCGAAGTTGCCGCCGAGCGAGACGAACACGTCCACGTTGTCCTCTTCGAACGCCTGCAGCGTCTCGGTCGAGTCGAAGCCGTGCTCGCGCGGGGACTGGATGCCGAATTCCTTGTCCAGGGCCTCGAGCAGCCATTCCTTGGGCTTCTCCCAGATGCCCATGGTGCGGTCGCCCTGGACGTTCGAGTGGCCGCGGACCGGACAGGCGCCGGCGCCGGGTTTGCCGAAGTTGCCCTGCAGGAGCAGGAGGTTGATGATCTCCTTCAGCGTGTCCACCGAATGCGGCTGCTGGGTCAGCCCGAGCGCCCAGCAGATGATGGTGGCCTTGGACTTCGCCAGCATGCCGGCGATGGCCGAGATCTCCATCCGGGAGATCCCGGTGGCTTTCTCCGTCTCTTCCCAGTCGATCTCCCGGCGGGCCTCGCGGTAAGCCTCGAACCCCTCGGTCTGCGCCTCGATGAACGCCTTGTCCACCACCGAGCCCGGGACCCGTTCCTCTTCCTCGAGCAGCAGGTGTCCGAACGCCTGGAACAGCGCCAGGTCGCCGCCGACCTTGACCTGCAGGAATTCGTCGGCGATCTGCGCGCCGCCCCGCAGCAGGCTGGCCGGATCCTGCGGATCCTTGAAGTTGAGCAGCCCGGCCTCCGGCAGCGGGTTGATCGCGACGACCTTGCCGCCGTTCTCCCGGCATTCCTTCAGTGCCGAGAGCATGCGCGGGTGGTTTGTCCCGGGATTCTGCCCGACGACGAAGATCAGTTCGGCCTCGCCCAGGTCCTCCAGCGATACCGTGCCCTTGCCGATGCCGATGGTCGGGTTCAGCGCTGAGCCGGAGGATTCGTGGCACATGTTCGAGCAGTCCGGCAGGTTGTTCGTCCCCAGCGAGCGTGCGAAGAGCTGGTACAGGAACGCCGTCTCGTTCGCGGTCCGGCCGGAGGTGTAGAAGACACAGCGGTCCGGCGTCGTCGACCTGACGTGCTCGCCGATGACGCTGAACGCCTCGGCCCAGGACACCGGGCTGTAGTGGGTCTCGCCCTCGCGGATCATCACCGGTTCGGTGATGCGGCCCTGGTGGCCCAGCCAGTACTCGGTCTTTCCTTCCAGGTCGGCGATCGAATGCGCCGCCCAGAACTCCGGGCCGACCGTGCGCACGGTGTTCTCTTCCGCGATGGCCTTGGCGCCGTTCTCGCAGAACTCGGCCGGCTTGCGCGCGCCGGTGATCGATTCGGGCCATGCGCAGCCCGGGCAGTCGAAGCCCCCGTGCTGGTTGACCCGCAGCATGGAGCGTACGGTCCGGTTCACGCCGGCTTGGGAGAATCCCCGTTCCATCGAGACCATAACGGCCTTGACCCCCGCCGCGGCGGACTTGGGGTCGTGGACTTCGAGCTCGTTCTCATTGATGTCATTTACAGGTGCAGGGCGGGCCATGCACCTAATGTAGCTGTCGTCACACGGAAATCCCGATTCCGGCGCGGACCAGCCGCTCCGGGTGCGAGTAGACGTTGATTGTTTCGCCGCGGCTGAAGCCGGCGAGGGTCAGGCCCGTCTCCTCTGCCAGCTCGACGGCGAGCGATGACGGCGCGCTCACCGCGGAGAGCACCGGAATTCCGGCCAGGTAGGCCTTCTGCACCAGTTCGAACGAGGCCCGGCCCGAGACCTGCAGCACGGTCCCGCGCAGCGGCAGGCGGCCCTCGCGCAGGCCCCACCCGATGACCTTGTCCACCGCATTGTGCCGTCCGACGTCTTCGCGCAGGCACAGCAGTTCGCCGTCGAACGTAAACAGCCCGGCCGCGTGCACTCCCCCGGTGCGCTCGAACACCTGCTGGCGCCGGCGCAGCTGGTCCGGCAGCGCCAGCAGTGTCTCCAGCGCCAGGCCGCCGCCCTCCGGCGCCGGTTCCAGCTCGAAGTGCGAATTCTTGGTGACTGCGTCGATGGAGGCCGTGCCGCAGATCCCGCAGGAACTGGAGGTGTAGACGTGCCGCTCCAGCGAGGTATCCGGCAGCGGCACGCCCGGGGCCAGCTGGGCCTCAATGACGTTGTAGGTCTGCCGGCCCTCCTCATCCTCGCCGGCGCAGAACCGCATTGCACCGAGCTGCTCGGGTTGCCACACGACACCCTCGGAGACGAGGAACCCGGCGACCAGGTCGAAGTCGTCGCCCGGCGTGCGCATTGTGACGCTAAATGGCTTCCGGTCCAGCCGGATTTCCAACGGCTCTTCGGCCGCCAAGACGTCTTCCCGGCGCCGCGGCGGGCCCGCCAGGCTGAGTTTGAGCACCTTCCGGCGCTGCGTTACGCGTCCCATGTTTTCCTCCCGTTCAAGCCTAAGTCACCATGGCAGCGGCAGGGTTGGCAACTGCTCTCCCCGGCGCGCGCCTTCCGGGGGAACAACGACGACGCCGGACGCCGCTGCGAGGCCGCGCATCATCGCCGATCCGACGTGGTCTGCCGGCACGGCGCCCTCCTCGTCGAGCGCGTACGGGACGAGCCGGTGCCTGCCCTCGAGGGGAGCCAAGCGGACGCCGGACTGCACGCTGCCCAGCGGCGGAAGCCGTTGGCCGGTCAGGCCGGCGAGCAGCGGCGCGCCGAGGGTGAGCAGGGCCATCATGGCCGCCAGCGGATTGCCCGGCAGCCCGACCACCAGCCGGCCGTCGGCAAGGCGGGCCAGCAGGGCAGGATGCCCCGGGCGCATGCGGATGGAGGGGACCAGGATCTGCGCGTCCACCGCCTCCAGCACGGCGCGCAGATGGTCCGCGCGCGAGTGCCCGGTGCCGCCGGTGGTCACGACGACGCGGCCTCCGCAGCCCTCGATGGCGGCACGGGTCGCCGCAAAATCGTCGGGCAGCCGGCACGGCAGGAACGGCTTTCCTCCGAGTGCCGAGACGATGGCAGGCAGCGTCGGCCCGAAGGTGTCGCGGACGTGGCCCGGTGCCGGGAGCCCCGAGGTCACGACCTCGTCGCCGGTGAGCAGCAGGGCGACTTCGGGAGCCGGATGGACCGGCAGTCCGTCGTGGCCGCAGACGGCCGCAATGGCCAGGTGGGCCGGCGTCAACCGGGTCCCCGCCTCCACCACCGTGTCCCCGGCGGCCGCCTCCTCGCCGGCGGGACGGATGTGGCGCCCGGGCGCGGGTTCTTCGCCGGAAACGCCGGGTGCCTTCTCCAGCAGCGGCCGACCGTGCGCCTCTCCGGCCACGCCGTATTCGCTGCGCAGCACGGCATTCGTGCCTTCCGGGATCAGGCCGCCGGTGACGACCGGGGCAGCCTCGCCCGAGCGCAGGGCACTGCCCGGAGGCCGCAGCAGCCAGGGGTCCGCACCGGAGACCGCCCAGCCGTCCATGGCTGAGGAGGCATAGTGCGGCACCGGGAGCTGTGCGGCCACCCGCTCGGCGAGGACCAGGCCCAGGCACCGCTCCAGCGGGACGGTTTCGGCCGACCCGGCGGGGTCTTGTCCAAGCACTTCGCGGCCGGCAGACCAGGCCTTCTCCCTGGCCGCCGCCCAGGCAACGGAGTCAGGCTCGGCGCTCACGCCTGCGCTGGCTGGTCCGGGTCGGCTGCGTCGCCGTGCCGCCGGGCCACCTCGTCTGCAACCCGGCTCGCCGCGCGCATCGCGGTCTCGGCGGAGGCCTGGCCGGAAGCCACGGCCAAACCGGCGGCGTAGCCGACAATGAACGTCGTCACCGGGGCCGCGGGCCGGACCACGCTGTGGGCCGCCACGCCGGCCAGGCCGAGTACCGATTCAAGGTCGACGGGCGTGTCCTCGATTTCGAGGGCGGCGAGCAGTTCCGCGACAAAGGGTTGCAGCTGCTCTTCGACGGCGGCCATCCGGTCCTCCGATGTTCTCCCCGGCGGGCGGGGCTAGGCACGATCTTTAGATCAGGCTACGGCGCAGGCCGCTCGATGCCAAAGCGCCCGGCATCCTCCCACGTGTCCACGTCGTCGGTAGCCGCGGCGGCCAGCGGAAACCGGGCCGCGGGCAGGTCCGCAATCAGCTTGCGCACCGAAAGCCCCTGCAGTTCGGCCGCGGTGAACCGGGCCAGTGCCTCCCGGAGCGCACGGCTGTCCGCGCAGCACGCCAGCGGCTGGACCCGTCCGCCGGCGTCAACGGGCAGCCACAGCCGCACGGAGGGATCGGCGGCGACGGCGTCCAGCAGCTGCCCGGGCAGCCGACCGGCGGCGGGCATGTCGCAGGCAAGGATCAAGGTGAGGCCCGCGCCCCGCGCGCCTCCGCCGTCGTACTCCTTTCCGGTTCCCTGGTCCAGCGCCGCAACACCGGCCGCGATGCCGGCGGCCGGACCGGCGAAGGGAGGGTCTTCCCGGGTCAAGACGACTGCGGGAGCGTCGGCGCCGCGGCGGAACGCGGCCAACTCGCCAGCCAGCTCTCCGGGGCCAACCACGGCAATCCGCCGCGCCCCGCTGACTGCTTCCAGGGTCCGCAGCAGCAGCGTTTTGCCGTCCAGCCGCAGCAAGGCCTTCGGCGTGCCGGACAGGCGCGAGGATCTGCCGCCGGCCAGGACGACGGCGTCAAAAGTACGGTCCATCAGGCCGCCGGATTGCGGTCCAGGAACTCGCTCCAGGCCGGGGCGGGCCGGTCGAGTTCGCGGATCCGCCAATGAGTGCCGTGAGGTGCGCGCGGAACGATCCGCAGGTGCCAGCCCAGCTGGTTCAGGGTGCGGTCCCCCTTGGCGTTATTGCACCGCAGGCAGCAGGCCACAAGGTTCTCCCAGCTGTCCTCCCCGCCGCGCGAACGCGGCTTGACATGGTCTACCGTGTTGGCGGTCTTGCCGCAGTAGGCGCACAGGTAGCCGTCCCGGCGCAGCACGCCGCGGCGGGTGACCGTCGTGTCCTGCCGGTACGGGATTTTGATGTAGCGGTTGAGCAGGATCACGGAGGGACGTCCCAGGATGTCGTTCGGTCCGACCACCGGGTCCCCGTCTTCGGCGATGACGCTCGCTTTGCCAGTGAGCACAAGGAGCAGCGCCCGGCGGAAGGTCACTACCGCCAGCGGCTCATATCCAGCGTTCAGAACGAGTGTGCGCATCGCACATTCCTGTTCGTCCGACCACGTCCGGTCAGCGGGATCACTGCTGTGCCCGGCCATGATGTTTCGTCACCGACAAGAGTTAGAGTAAGCGCAATTCGCGGCGCTGCGCTAATTCTTTCCGCTGCCGGACCGGCGCCGCTTCTCGCGGGCATCAGCTGAAACCTTTTGTCGCCACGCATTAACGACGGAACGCCGCACCGTTGCGGTGCGGCGTTCCGTGGACGCGTCGGCCGCCGGGATGCTGTGCAACCGGCCGGCTTAGGGTCGTGCTTAGGCGCTGGGACGGATGAAGACCGGGCCCGAGCCGATGTAGGCGTCGGCCAGGGTCGTGGTGTATCCGGTCCAGCCGCCGTGGATGGCCTGGCCGTTGCCCACGTAGATGGCGATGTGGGGAACGCCGGCTCCGGCGTCGTCGTAGTAGATCATGTCGCCCGGCTGGGGCGTGGAGACCTGGGTGCCGTAGGCGAAGAACTGGGCGGGGGCGAGGTCGCCGACGGAGATGCCTGCGGAGCGCAGGGCGTTCTCGACCATGGCGGTGCAGTCCTGGGAAACGCCGATCTGGCTGTAGGCGGAGGCGACCAGGGCGGCACCGATGCCGCTGGCGGCTACATCGGTCTTCTTCTCTTCCTTGGGGGCCGAGGCAGCCGGAGCTTCTTCGGCGGGTGACTCTGAGGCGGGTGCTTCTTCGGCGGGCGCCACTTCTTCAGCGACAGCTTCAACGACCGGTTCCGGCTCTTCCACCGGCGCCGGCGTGGAGCTGATGCTCGGGCGGTCGAATTCGAGGTCGGCGGTGCTGGAAGCCTGGACGGCCTCGACCTGGATGCGGGAGGGAGCGGAGGCGGCTGCCTGGACGGAGGCGTCGCGCTGGACGGCGGTTGCCTGGGCGGGAACGCCAACGGTCAGGACCAGTCCGGACGCAGCAGCGATGACCGCAGCCTGGCGACCTACGGAACCGGCGTTCGAGGAAACAGCCTTGGAGATCGTCTCCAACGGGCTGGTACGCACGGGGACGGCACGATGGCGACCCGTGACAGAAGTGTTCTTAGACACGATCAATACCTCTCCCCATGCCTGCGAGGTGAGCTGTCGGGTTCGGATGGGAGTCATCCGGCCATGGGCATTTCCGGCAATTGTCCGTAAATGGCCCAAAACTTAACCCCAAGGGTTTCTACTGAAACCCGTAAAGTGGTTCCCCCGCCCCTGCCATGCGAATTTTTTGTGCGAACGGACCCCGGTCGGTGGCAGAGCTCGGCAATCCATCCGGAGGAGCCAAATCATCTCTGCGATTTGGCACGAGTTAGAGAATATACGATCACCGGATATAAGTCACATTCAGATCACAGCGCGGCGACGGAACGATCACGACGGAAGCGTCGCAGGTCGGAACGATTCACCAACTGCGAGCAAAAGCCGGGCTAAACCGGCCGGAAGTGAATTCCGCCACAGCAGCCTAAGCACCGCGGAATCGTTGCGGAATGACAACGGAACGGACTTGGCATTGCGGAGAAAATTCCAGGCAGGGCAGGCCCGGCCATTTCGTCGGATACCGCTGCGGCCATTTCATCCGCCGCCGAGGAAAGGTTTAGAGCCAGCCCTTCGGATCCACCATGTCCCCATTCACGACAACTTCGAAATGGAGGTGGCAGCCGGTGGAATTGCCGGTCGTGCCGCTCTGGGCGAGGAGGTCGCCGCGGGTGACCTTGTCGCCCACCTCGGCACTGATGCTGGTGAGGTGGTTGTAGGTGGTCTTCAGCCCGTTGCCGTGGTCCACGACGACGCGGTTCCCATAGCCGCCTGCCCAGCCGGCTTCGGTCACGGTACCGCCGGCTGCCGAGTAGACCGGGCTGCCGCACGCTGCCCCGTAGTCCTGGCCGGTATGCATTTCCCCGGCGTAACCGGTAACCGGGTTGACCCGGAAGCCGAACGGGGAGGTCATCTTCATGCTGTCCATCGGCTGGGACAGCGTCCCTTCGCTGCCGATCGGCTTGGCGTCTTCCCCGGCGGCCACCATGACCTGCTCGAGCTTCGTGTCCGGGTCGAACGTGCTGCCCAGGCCGGTCCGCTGGAACTGGAGTTCGACCTCGGCCGCGGCAGTGACCGGCTGTCCGGAAACCGCGACCGCTCCTGCTGCCTCGGGCAGGTCCGCACCGGGGGCGGCCGTTCCGGCCGTCGTCGGCAAAATGATAGTCAGCGCCAGCCCCGAGGCAGCGGCGGCGACGGCAGCCTTGTGGCCTGCCCCGCGGAACGACGGCCTCGGTGATGCTGCAACTTCGGCGCGGCGGCGGCCGGTGGCTGCGGTGCGTGGCCGCCGGGCCGGAGCGGGCGCGGCTGAACGGCGCCGTCCCGTTGCTCTTAGTTCTGACAACAGTCTTCCCTCTCCTGGAAGCCTGCGAAGTTAGCTGTCGGGTTCGAGTAGAAGAAACTCGGCCACGCCGGGCATGCGGCATCAGCGGACAAACGCAGCTGGTGCCGAACCCGGGCGAGGCTTCACCCCAAGGCAGCTGAACGGTGCTGCCGTTTGGATGGGTCCTCCGCCCCTGTCGGATCGAGACGCTGATCCGCCGACAGGGTTCGGCTGCGGATCAGGTAACGCCAATGCATCGGCGCCAAGCACCAACTATAGGGGCATACCGCCGCAAGTGATAAATCCGTTATCCAACTCTGTGGATAACGGATTTATCCGTCGTGACCAGGGCGGAGACGTTCCTAGCCCAGGGCGACAAAGATGTGGGCTGCGACTTCGGGCGGAAGCTCGAGGGCTCCATCGATGCCGGGCACACGGACCGAGATGTACTCGCCGGCCGTGGCCAGCTGCAGCTCCGCACCCGGCTTGAGGCCGCCCTCTTCCAGCTGGACCAGCAGTTCCGGGTCCACCTGGATCGGTTCGGCCAGCCGGACGATGACCACCCGCTGCTCCGCCGAGTAGCCGCGCATGGCCTCGGTCAGGTTCACCATCCCGGTCGCGAATTCGGCGGCGGGTTCGCCGCCGAGAGCTTCGAGTCCGGGAATCGGGTTGCCGTAGGGCGATTCCTTGGGCCTGCCCAGCAGCTCATAGAGACGCTGTTCCACCCGCTCGCTCATCACGTGTTCCCAGCGGCAGGCTTCATCGTGGACATACGCCCACTCCAGCCCGATCACGTCGGCGAGGAGCCGCTCCGCCAGCCGGTGCTTCCGCATGACCTCGACCGCGCGCCGGCGCCCGTGCTCGGTCAGTTCCAGGTGGCGGTCATCCGAAACCACCACGAGGCCGTCGCGCTCCATCCGCCCGATCGTCTGCGAAACGGTGGGACCGGAATGGCGCAGCCGCTCGGCGATGCGTGCCCGAAGGGCAACGATGTTCTCCTCTTCCAGCTCGAGAATCGTCCGCAGATACATCTCGGTGGTGTCGATGAGATCAGTCACTTATTTCTTGCTCCTCGGCGCAGATGGCGGGAATCCGCTTCTCAAACCGACGCACCGGCGTCGTTGTCCCACAGTCCAGATTAGCCTGTTTGCCGCGCTGGGCAGGTAACGGGGCGCCAGCCCGCGCGCTCTGACGGTTCCATAATGCGGGACTACCGCCCGCTGGCTTACGGGCCGGCCGGAGGGTACGGCAGAATATAGACGGTTCAAGGGCGAACTCCAGTCAACACCGTAGCCGGCCAGGAAGAGACCAGATGAGCGACAACCAGTCCATCAGCATCCCCACAGAACTGCTCCCCCAGGACGGACGCTTCGGTGCCGGTCCCTCGAAGATCCGCCCCGAGCAGATCGATGCCGTAGTTCAGGCAGGCCGGAACCTGCTGGGAACCTCCCACCGGCAGGCTCCCGTCAAGAACCTCGTCGGCAGCGTGCGCGAAGGACTGAAGGAGTTCTTCCAGGCACCGGAAGGCTACGAGGTGGTTCTCGGCATCGGCGGGGCAACGGCGTTCTGGGACATCGCTGCCTTCGGCCTGGTCGAGGAGAAGGCCCAGCACCTTTCCTTCGGCGAGTTCAGCTCGAAGTTCGCCGCGGCCACGAACAAGGCGCCGTTCCTGGCTGAGTCCTCGATCATCAAGTCCGAGCCGGGTTCCCTGCCCGAGCCGCAGGCCGAGGCCGGCGTGGACGTCTACGCCTGGGCCCAGAACGAAACCTCGACCGGCGTCGCTGCTCCCATCAAGCGGGTGGCCGGCGCTGACGACGGCGCCCTGGTCCTCATCGACGCGACCTCCGCGGCCGGCGGCCTCGACGTCGACGTGGCCGAAAGCGACGTCTATTACTTCTCCCCGCAGAAGAACTTCGCCTCCGACGGCGGCCTCTGGCTGGGCCTGTTCTCCCCCGCCGCGCTGGAGCGTGCCGCACGGATCGGCGCCTCGGACCGCTGGGTGCCGGACTTCCTGAACCTGACCACGGCGATCGACAACTCGCTGAAGAACCAGACCTACAACACCCCGGCCCTGGCCACGCTGGTCACCCTGAACAACCAGATCGAGTGGCTCAACGGCAACGGCGGCCTCAAGTTCGCGTCCGAGCGGACCGCGGATTCCGCCGGCCGTGTGTACAGCTGGGCCGAAGCCTCGAAGAACACCACCCCGTACGTGGCCAACCCCGAGCACCGCTCCAATGTCATTGTCACGGTCGATTTCGACGAGAGCATCGACGCCGCGGCGGTCGCCAAGGTGCTGCGTGCCAACGGCGTCGTGGATGTGGAGCCGTACCGCAAGCTCGGCCGCAACCAGCTGCGCATCGCCACCTTTGTGGCCATCGAGCCCGAGGACGTCAGCGCACTGCTGAAGTGCATCGACTACGTCGTGGAACAGCTCAACGGCTGACATCGTCCGCGCAACGGCTGAAGCGCTCCGGCAACGGGGCGCTTCAGCCGTTTAAAGGCGGTTCTGTGAGCCGCTGCGCTGGGGCAGATACACGATGCGCAGCCGGCGCCCGGCCACCCTGTCGTACTCGAAGCGCAGCCGCCGCGCACGCCAGGCCCAGATCAGTCCGATCAAGGCCGCGACGACGCCGGAGATCGCGGCGACGCCGAGTCCCCACCGGGGCCCGAACAGGTTGGAGATGAGGCCGACGAACGGCGCCCCGAGCGGCGTCCCGCCCATGAAAATGGCCATGTACAGCGCCATCACGCGGCCCCGCATCACGGGATCGGTCGTCGTCTGCACGTAGGCATTGGCGCTGGTCATAATAGTCAGCGACGAGACCCCGACCAGCACCAGGGTGGCGCCGAAAAGCCAGGCATTGGGCATCAGCGCCGCCGCGGTGCAGGTGACCGCGAAGAGCGCCGAAGCCCCGAAAACGTAGCGCAGCCGCGGCCGCTCGCGCCGGGCCGAGAGCAGGGCGCCCGCCACGGACCCGACCGCCATCACCGAGGACAACAGGCCGAAGTCCCCGGCATGGCCGCCGAACTCGGTCCGCGCCATCCCCGCAATATAGATGGCAAAGTTCAGGCCGAACGTGCCGATGATGAAGATTGCCCACATCACCACCACCAGGTCCGGCCGGTGGCGTACGTAGCGGAAGCCTTCGCGGATCTTGCCCTTGCCCTTCGGCGCCCGCGGCAGCACCCTCAGCTCCGAGCCGCGGATGGCCAGCAGCGCAGCGATGAGGGCGGCGAAAGTCGCCGCATTGATCAGGAACACCCAGCCCGGTCCAACGGCCACGGTCAGGACGCCGGCCACCGCCGGGCCCACCATCCGGGCCAGGTTGAAGGAGGTGCTGTTCAGCGCCACGGCATTGGGCAGGTAGTCGTCGCGCACCAGTTCGGAGACGAAGGTCTGCCGCGCGGGCGCGTCCACCGATGAGACGATGCCGAGGGCCAGGGCGAACGCGTAGACGTGCCAGAGTTCGGCCACCTGCGCTATGACCATCAGCCCCAGCCCAAGCCCCAGCAGCGCCATGCTCAGCTGGGTGACCATCAGGATCTTCCGCCGGTCGAACCGGTCCGCGATCAGCCCGGACCACGGCGCCATCAGCAGCTGCGGCCCCAGCTGCAGCGCCATCACGATGCCCATCGCGGCAGCGTCCCGGTCGGTCAGGATGTCATAGACCAGCCAGTCCTGCGCGGTCCGCTGCATCCACGTGCCGACGTTGGACACGATGGCGCCGACAAACCAGATCCGGTAGTTGAAGAACTGCAGGGATCGGAACATCGAGCTCACTTTCCCTTCCTCCTGCAGGACTCATCGCGGACGGCCGGGTGGCTATCCGTTGGCCTCCGGTGCCGCGTCGGCGGTCTCGGCGGCGTCAGCCGCGCCATCGGGCTCTCCGGCCGCGGACACGGAGCCGTGCTCCGGTACCTCGGGGCCGTCCCCGGAGCCGTCTTCCGGCGCCTCCGGGCCTTCTTCGCTAACGACGGCGGCGTCCGAAGTTTCGTCCGAAGCGTCCTCCGCCGGGGGTACTGCGATCCCGGCACTGCCGTCGGAGGAGGACCCGGCTGCGTCGCCTTCCGTCCCGGCTTCCGCCGTTTCGCCCTCAGCCTGGGCTTCCGCCGCTTCGGCTTCCTGGGCCTCGGCTGCTTCCTCCGGGCGCACTCGCTCTGCCCACGGCACCCAGTCCGGCGCCAGCAGCGACTCCCCGGACGGCAGCAGCCCTACCTCGCACACGGTCACGTGCTTGCTCCGCGGCGCCCGCGCCACCGAGGCGAACCACTGCCACCCGCCGTACCCGGGGACCTGCGCTTCGAAGCGGTGCACCACCAGCCGCTCGCCCTCGGCCACGGCACTGACGTGCCGCCCTACCTGATCGGCGGGGGCAATCTCCAGCACGCCGTGGCGGGCCCGCTCGGTGGCGTCCGCCAGCAGCGCGTCGAGCTTCGGCGCACGCTGGTAGACGCGCCGCTTCGGGGCCGGTGCGGCCGCTGTCTCCGGTTCGGGATTGGTCATCGGCTCGACGGCTATGCGTCCAGGTCGTCGGCGACACGGCGCAGCACCGCGGCGACCTTGGCCGCATGCGCCTTCTCCGGATACCGGCCCTTGCGGAGGCCGTTGGAAATGGCATCCAGCAGTTTGATCAGGTCCTCCGTGATGACCGCCATGTCTTCGGCCGGCTTCCGCGTGGCCTTGGCAACCGACGGTTTGGCATCGATGATCCGCACGGAGAGCGCCTGGGCGCCGCGCCGGCCCTCGGCGATGCCGAACTCCATCCGGGTTCCGGCCTTGACCTCTTTCACCCCTGCGGGCAGGGCCGAGGCATGCAGGAAGACTTCCTGGCCTTCGTCCGTGGCCAGGAAGCCGAATCCCTTCTCAGTGTCGAACCACTTCACCTTGCCGATTGGCACTTGAGCTACCTCGTTCTACGGTTTGATGCACCGGCTTCTCGCCCGGTGCTGCCTTGCTGTTCCGTCTGGATTCCGGCCGCCGGCGCGCTGTTGCGCTGGCTCCGTCGCAGACGGGAAGTCCGTATCTAGATTAGCCTGTCCGGCTGCCCCTTCCACGACTTTGCCGGCATGTTGTCCGCTGTTAGCGTTATGGACATGTCCGGCCACGCTCCCGTTCCCCAGCCCAGCGGCAGCTCCGAGGCCAACAAGCTGGTCGTCACGCTAATCCTCCTGGCCGCCGTAATCTCCGCCGCCGGCATTGTGAGCCTGGCTGTCATCCTGATCGGAGCACTCTTCGGCGCCGAAACGTGGCCCGGCTTCGTGGGCATCGCCTGGGTCGGATTCCCCGTCGCCTTCCTGCTGATGGGCGCCATGGTCATCCGTAACATCCGCCGCCGCCGCAGTCTTTAAGGCGCCGGCGGCCCGGCAGCCCCCATAGGCCGTGGCGGGTACCGTTAATACGGTGTCCTCCATCCGGGCGCTGGCCCACGACCTGGCGGCCCGCAGCAACCACCAGCTGCGGGAGCTGTTCCTTGCCCGGCCGGACCTTTGCCTCCCTCCCGTTCCGGACTTCCCCGCCCTTGCCGCCCGCGCCTGCACCCGCGTCAGCCTGCAGCGCGCGCTGGAAAAACTCAACCGGCCCGAGCTGGAATTGCTGGAAGCGCTGGTCCTGGCCACCGACGTCGATACCGGGACCGCGACCGACGCCACCGGACTCGCCCCGTTGCTGGCCGCGCCCGAGGGAGTCGCCCCGGACCAGCCGGTTCCTTACCTCCGGCGCCTCCACGCCCTGGGCCTGCTGGTGCGCGCGGACGGAGAGCCGCCAGCCGCGGAGGATGCGGAGAATAACAACGGCGGGGGCAGGCATTGCGCCTATCTTCCGCTGGCCAGCCTCGTGGACGTGCTCGGCCCCTACCCGGCGGCGCTGGGCCGCAGCCACCGCACCCTCGCCGCGCTGAATACGTCCACCGGCGGCAGGCTCGCCGCCGTCGCCACCGCCCTGGGCGCCGCCGGCCACCCCCTGGCCGGCCCGGCCGAGGACGGTGCTGCGGAGGAAGGTGGCGCCGGGGAAGGCGCCGCGGCCGCGCTCGAGAGCTGGCTGCAGCAGCCGGACGTGTGGCCCGCGCTGCTGGCCGACGCTCCCCCGAAGACGGTGGACCTGCTGGAGCGCTTCCATTCCTCGCCCGTGGGTGCCGTGCCCGACGCGCTGCGTCCCGTGGATGTCGCGGAGCCGCTCCGCCAGCCGGTGCCCTGGCTGCTGGCGCATGGCCTGCTGGTGCCGCTCGACAACACGCACGTGGAGCTGCCGAGGGCCGTCGGGCTCCTGCTCCGCGGGGGCGCGGTCGCCGACCCGTGGCATGTCCGTCCCCCGCTGGCTTTCGCGCCGGAGGCAACCGAGGATGGCTCCTTCCGTGCCGGCGAGGCCGGGACCGCCCGCCCTGCCATCCGGGACAACGCGGCCTACTCCGCCGTGGCGGAGACGCTGCGCCTGATGTCGGACCTGCTCGGCGCTGCGGCCCGGTCGCCGGTAGCCACCCTGCGCGCCGGCGGCGTCGGCGTCCGGGAAGTTCGGCGGCTG
This sequence comes from Arthrobacter sp. USHLN218, assembly GCF_037144715.1. Lineage (NCBI taxonomy): Bacteria > Bacillati > Actinomycetota > Actinomycetes > Micrococcales > Micrococcaceae > Arthrobacter > Arthrobacter sp. USHLN218. The sequence continues at coordinate 69,520 of NZ_JBBCYT010000012.1, read as the reverse complement.
GCGGACGAGCTGCAGGCCGGCACCAGGGAGACCGGCTGGCTGCTGGAACTCGCCGCGGCCGCGGGCCTGCTGGTCCTGGATGTCGATACCTCCCGCTGGGTCCCGCACGGCGCCGAAGGCTATGCGGCACTGGACCGGCAGCTTCAGTGGCAGCTGCTGGCCACGGCCTGGCTCGAGCTGGGCCGCGCCCCCTCCCTCGCGGGCACCCCGACGGTCGGTTCCGCCCCCTCCCCGCCGCGGCGCGGAACGGAGAAGGCGGCGGCCGGACCTGCCGCGCCGCGGGGAGCGCAGATCAACGTGCTGGCCGCCGAGGCGGCCCGTCCGGATGCCCCGCCGGTGCGCCGCCGAATGCTGGCGGCCCTGGCGGAACTCACCCGACCCGCTGCGCCGGACCGGGCCGGCGCTGTCCCCGCCCCATCCTCGGGCCAGGTCATCGCGTACCTGGGCTGGCAGTCGCCGCGGCAGCAGCGGAAGTTCGACCGGCTGGTTCCAGGCATGCTGGACGAAGCTGCGAGCCTGGGCCTGCTCGGATCGGGCGCGCTGACCGCCTTCGGCGCCCTGCTGCTTGAGGATCCGGCTGCCGCGGCCGAGCTCCTGGCCGGCGCACTGCCGGCCCCGCTGGCCCATTTCATGCTGCAGGGCGACCTGACCGCCGTCGCCCCGGGGTACCTGGAACCCGCCGTCGCACGGCAACTGCAGGAACTCTCCAGCGCCGAGGGCCAGGGCCCGGCCGCCATCCACCGCTTCTCCGCGGACTCCATCCGGCGGGCCCTCGACGCCGGCCGGGACGCGCCCGGAATCCTCGCGTTCCTGGAGCGGCACTCGGCCACCGGCGTGCCGCAGCCCCTGCGCTATCTGGTCGAGGACACGGCGGGGCGGCATGGCGCCATCCGGGTCGGATCGGCCGGTTCCTACCTCCGCAGCGAGGACCCCGATCTCCTGGACGACCTGCTGGCCGATCCGCGCGCCGCCGGCCTAGGGCTGCGCCGCCTCGCCCCGACCGTCCTCGCCGCCCCGGCGAGCGCCGCGGAACTGCTGGCTTCGCTCCGCAGCCTGGGCTACTCCCCCGCGCCGGACCGGGACGGGATGCCGGCGCTTGGCACGGGGAGCGCGCCCGAAAACACCGAACGCAGCGCCCGGACGGAAGGAGCCATCCCGCCGTCGTTCGCGGTCACCACCAACCCGTGGCAGCTCACGGAGGAGGACCTGCAGGCGCAGCTGGAACTGCTGCACGGGAGCGCCGCCGATGGTGCCGGCAGGGCGGCCGAGGCCGAGCCGCTGCTGGCACTGGAGACGCTGCGCCGCGCCATCCGGATGAAGAAGCGCGTGCGGATGGGTATCGTGGATCCGCATGGCAACCACCGGCGGGAGATCCTGCAGCCGCTGTCGGTCGGCGGCGGCCGGCTCCGCGTAGCGGACCCGGACCGCGGGAACGAGCGGGTGGTGCCGATCCACCGCGTGATGGACATCGAGCTGGTGGAGGACACCGGCAGCGAGAAGGAGCAAACGGATGGCTGACGGGCCGCTGATCGTCCAGAGCGACAAGACCATCCTGCTGGAAGTGGACCACGAGCAGGCCACCGAGGCCCGCCACGCCATCGCCGCGTTCGCGGAACTGGAGCGGGCGCCCGAGCACGTGCATTCGTACCGGATCACGCCGCTGGGCCTGTGGAACGCGCGGGCGGCCGGCGTCGACGCCGAGCAGGTGCTGGACACGCTGCTGAACTATTCGCGCTTCCCGGTGCCGCACGCGCTGCTGGTCGACATCGAAGAGACGATGTCCCGCTACGGGCGGCTGCGGCTGGAGAAGGACCCGCAGCACGGGCTGGTGCTGCGGACCAACGACTACCCCGTGCTCGAAGAGGTCATGCACGCCAAGAAGGTCAAGCCCCTGCTCGGCCCGCGCATCGACGGCGAAACCACGGTGGTGCACTCTTCCGGGCGCGGCCAGCTCAAGCAGCTGCTGCTGAAGCTCGGCTGGCCTGCCGAGGACCTGGCCGGCTACGTGGACGGCACGCCGCACCCGATCCGGCTGACCGAGACCCCCGGCGCGGGCAAGGAGACCGGCGGCTGGCAGCTGCGGCCCTACCAGCAGGTGGCCGCGGAGAACTTCTGGTCCGGCGGGTCCGGCGTGGTCGTCCTGCCCTGCGGCGCGGGCAAGACACTCGTGGGCGCCGCGGCCATGGCCACGAGCAGCACCACCACGCTGATCCTGGTCACCAACACCGTCTCCGCGCGGCAGTGGAAGGACGAGCTGCTGCGCCGCACCACGCTGACAGAGGAAGAGATCGGCGAATATTCCGGCGCCGTCAAGGAGGTCCGGCCGGTCACCATCGCGACCTACCAGGTCCTGACGATGCGCCGCGGCGGGATCTACCCGCACCTGGAACTGGTGGACGGCCACGACTGGGGCCTGATCATCTATGACGAGGTGCACCTGCTGCCCGCCCCGATCTTCCGCATGACCGCGGACCTGCAGGCGAGGCGGCGGCTCGGCCTGACGGCAACGCTGGTCCGCGAAGACGGCCGCGAGGGCGAGGTCTTCTCGCTGATCGGGCCGAAGCGCTACGACGCCCCATGGAAGGACATCGAGGCGCAGGGCTACATCGCCCCGGCGGACTGCGTGGAAGTGCGCGTGGACCTGCCCCGGGACGAGCGGGTGGCCTACGCCATGGCCGACGACGGCGACAAGTACCGTCTGTGCGCGGCATCCGACACCAAGTCCGACGTCGTGGAGCGTCTCGCCGCCCGCCACCGCGGGGAGCAGCTCCTCGTGATCGGCCAGTACATCGACCAGCTGGACGACCTCGCCGAGCGGCTCGATGCCCCCGTGATCAAGGGCGAAACCTCGGTCAAGGAACGGCAGCGGCTCTTCGACGAATTCCGCGCCGGCAGTATCCACACGCTGGTGGTCTCCAAGGTGGCCAACTTCTCCATCGACCTCCCGGAGGCCTCGGTGGCGATCCAGGTGTCCGGCTCCTTCGGCTCCCGCCAGGAGGAAGCCCAGCGGCTGGGCCGGCTGCTCCGGCCCAAGTCGGACGGCCGCGCCGCCCGCTTCTACACCGTGGTCGCCCGCGACACCCTGGACCAGGACTACGCCGCCAAGCGCCAGCGTTTCCTGGCCGAGCAAGGCTATGCCTACACGATCATGGATGCCCAGGACATCCCGAACCCGGCGGAGTAGGCGGTACGGCGGGCCACGCGGCCGCCGGAGCGGGGACCGCGGTCGTCCCTGCGGCGCAAAGGTGCCTCTGGGCCCGCTCCCATCCGACGTGCAGACAACTCCCAGAAACTGTGAGCATACTGGGAAATGTGAAGAAGAACGGACCCGAAGCACGCCTGCTCGTTGTCGACGACGAACCCAACATCCGGGAGCTGCTTTCGACCTCCCTGCGCTTCGCCGGATTCGACGTCGTTGCCGCCGCGAACGGGCGCGACGCCCTCGCCGCGGCCGAGCAGCACAACCCGGACCTCGCGGTGCTGGACGTCATGCTGCCGGACATGGACGGATTCACGGTCACCCGGCGCCTGCGGGCCGCGGGCCGGCACTTCCCCGTCGTCTTCCTGACTGCCCGGGACGAAACCGAGGACAAGGTCACCGGCCTGACCGTTGGCGGCGACGACTACGTCACCAAGCCGTTCAGCCTCGACGAGGTCGTGGCCCGTATCCGCGCCGTGCTGCGGCGCACGCAGCCGCTGCTGGAGGACGACGCTGTCATCCAGGTGGAAGACCTGGAACTCGACGACGACGCTCACGAGGTCCGCCGCGGCGGCCAGGTCATCGACCTTTCCCCGACCGAATTCAAGCTGCTGCGCTACCTGATGCTCAACCCGAACCGCGTGCTCTCCAAGGCCCAGATCCTCGACCACGTCTGGGAGTACGACTTCAATGGAGACGCGTCCATCGTCGAGTCCTACATCTCCTACCTGCGCCGGAAGATTGACATCAATCCGGACGCCCCCGCCCTGATCCAGACCAAGCGCGGAGTGGGGTACCTGCTCCGCACGTCGGAAAAGCGCTGACCTTGCTCGAGCGGTGGAACCGTGTCTCGTTGCGGACGCAACTGGTGGCGATCATCAGCGTGCTCGTCGCCACCACGATCGCACTGCTTTCGGCTATCACCATCGCCTTCATCCGCAGCGACCTGATTGACCGGATGGATGTCGGGCTCGACAGCAACGCGGAGATTATGGGCGGGGTCCTGCTGTCCCGCGACGACGCGAACCTGCGGCTGAGCGGCTACTACGGCGCGCTCCTGCTTCCCGACGGCACCAGCATCAGGAAGACACCGCGTGTCGACGGCGATGCTCCGGCCATACCGGGGCTGACCATGCCGGAGATCCTCGGGCGGGGCGATGCCGCGATCTATGATCTCGCGGGAACCGCCCCGGGAAGCCCGGGGTGGCGCGCGTTTGCCTACGCGCTGCCCAACCAGGGCGGCACGGTCGTGATCGCCCGGTCCTACAAGGAAATCAACGACACCGTGGACTCCGCCACGGCGCTGAGCCTGCTGCTGGGACTCTTTGCCACCGTGTCGGCGTCGGCCATCGCATGGCTTGCCGTCACGCGCGCCTTCCGCCCCCTGGCCAGGGTGGAGAAGACGGCGGCGGCTATCGCCGCCGGGGACCTTTCCCGCCGCGTCGAGGTGGACAACCCGGCCACGGAAATCGGACGGCTCTCGAGCTCCCTGAACGCGATGCTCGCCCATATCGAAACCGCGTTCGCCGCCAAGGCCACCTCGGAGACGCGCATGCGCCGGTTCGTCGCCGACGCTTCCCACGAGCTGCGCACGCCCCTAGTCACCATCCGGGGCTTCTCGGAACTCTACCGCCACGGGGCCCTCCAGACGGAAGAAGACGTCAAGGCAGCGATGGGCCGGATCGAGGCCGAGGCCCAGCGCATGGGGCAGCTGGTGGAGGACCTGCTGACCCTGGCCCGCGTTGACGAGCAGCGTCCGCTGGAGTCGAAGCCGCTGGACCTGCTGCTGCTGGGCAACGACGCCGCGATGGATGCCCGGGCGAGCGCCCCCGACCGCGACATTAGCGTGATCGGGCTGGACGGGGCCGCACCACGTTCCGCCCCCGTAGTGGGCGACGAAGGCCGGCTGCGGCAGGTGATGGCGAACCTGGTCACCAACGCCCTGCGCTACACGCCGGGCGGTTCCCCGATCGAGATTGCCGTCGGCGTGGAGCCGGTGATCGCCGACCGCAAGGACTCGGTGATCGAGGTGCGGGACCACGGTCCCGGAATTTCCGACGAGGACGCCGCCCGGGTCTTCGAACGCTTCTATCGTGCAGACACCTCCCGCTACCGCGAAACGGGCGGGACGGGCCTGGGCCTGGCCATCGTTGCCGCGCTCGTGGCGCAGCACGACGGCACGGTACGGCTCAGCGAAACGGAGGGCGGCGGGGCCACCATGTCGATCCGCATCCCGTACGAGCCGCTCCCCGAGGATCCTGACCGCGTTTACGAGATCGACTGACGGCTGAGGTTATCCACAACCCGGAATCCGGTCCTCGTCCGGCAGCGGGGACGCGCCTAGCCTCGAAGTGTCATCAAGCCTCAACTTCGAAGGATTCGATCATGGCGGTATTCCACGTAGACAGTGAAGCCCTCAACGCCAAGAGCATGGCCGTGCAGGGCACCATCCGCCGGCTCCAGGCCGAGGTCAACACCATGCAGGCCGGCCTGCGCGAACTTGAGTCCCTCTGGACCGGCTCCGCGTCCGCGAACTTCCAGCAGCTCGTCAGCGACTGGCGGGCCACGCAGCTGAAGGTGGAGGAATCCCTGGCGAGCATCAATGCCGCCCTGGCGCAGGCCTCCCAGCAGTACGCACAGGCGGAGGAGGCCAACGCCCGCATGTTCATGGGCTGACCCAAGCACAGCAGTTGGGCCCGCCGGTTCCCGGGCGCCACCCTCCTGCGCGAGGCGTTCGATTCCCCGCGGCCGGCTGCCCGCGGCCTACGGTGCTAGTTCCGTTCCGGAGTCCCCTGGTGGAACCGCAGCCGCCACTGCTCCCCGTCCCTGAGCCAGAGCGAACTGCGCAGGGCGGATCCGGTCCGCGTGCTGGTGCGGTAGGTCAGCAGGATGCTGTCTTCGCCCAACCGTTCAGCGGCGAAGACCTCCAAGGACGCGTCGGTCTCTGGATCCTCCTGGAGCGAGCTGATCATGGCATCCCTGGTCCACATTCGGCCCGACTGCCCGATCTCCGCGAAGTCGGGATGCAGCAGCACGCCGAGCCGGCCAAAGTCCGCCCGGGTCCCGGGATCCAGCAATTCCTTCTCGAGCCGGAGGACCACGTCCTCGGCCGGCTCCTGCCCGGCCTCGTCGTAGTCCTCGAGGGCGGAAAACAAGTCCGGTTCGGAGGGCGGAAGCTGCGGTTCCTTGGCCCGAATCGCCGATTCGGCGACAGCCGAGGTGGTTTCGGCGTGGCGGGGCAGGGCGCCGGCGAATCCCGGCCCGTGCGGGATGACGGAACCGTTCTGGAAAGCCGTGGCCACCGCCCGGGCCCGCACATCGGCGGCCTCGTTGAGGTCATGCCCGGCGTGGCCCTTGACCCATTCGAACTCGTAGCTGCGGCCCTTGATCGCGGTGTCGATCTGCTGCAGCAGGTCCACGTTGAGGACCGGCTTGCCGTCCGCCTTGCGCCAGCCCTTGCGCTTCCATCCCGGCATCCATTTGGTGATGCAGTTGATGACGTACTGGCTGTCGCAGAGGATGCGCAAGGGTTCCTGCGGGATGTGCTCGGTCGCCTTGAACAAGTCCAGCACGGCCATGAGCTCGCCCTGGTTGTTGGTTCCGTGCGGCCAGCCTCCTGCTGCCCAGGAATTCTCGTCAATGAACCAGGCCCAGCCCGCGGGTCCGGGATTGCCGAGGGCCGAGCCGTCGGCGGCAGCAGTAATGGTCATGGACCTATCTTTTCAGATCACCGCAGGCGGTATTGGACCGCGGTAATGGATCTAAGCTTGCGTAGATGGCAATCCTGATCGATCCACCCCGCTGGCCGGCCCATGGAACACGTTTCTCGCATCTGGTTTCCGACGACTCGTTGGAGGAGCTCCATGCCTTCGCCGCGGCCGCCGACGTGCCGCCGCGGGCGTTTGATCTGGACCACTACGATGTGCCGCTGGAACGGTATGCGGAACTCGTGGTCCTCGGCGCGCAGGAAGTATCCGGGGCGGAGCTCGTGCGCCGGCTGATCGGGAGCGGACTGCGGGTGCCCGCCCGGCGCCGGTCCGGGAAGCTGGGCACGGCGCTCGCCTCGCGCTGGGCCACCGTCATGCCGGATCATCCCGGGCTGGGCCGCGAACTCATCCGGCGCTGGGGCGAAGAGCACCGGCACTACCACGACCGGGTGCACCTGCTGGCTGTGCTCGACAGCCTCGACCTGCTTCGGGAGGCGGGCGAAGACCCCGGCCCCCTGCCCCGAGCCGTCACGCTGGCCGCCTGGTTCCACGACGCGGTCTACAACGGCGTGGCCGGCCGGGACGAACAGGATTCGGCGGAACTTGCCGCCCGGATGCTGCCCTCCACAGGCATTGCCGCGGCCGAGGTGGAGAAGGTGGTCCGGCTGGTGCTGCTGACCGCGGCCCATTCGCCCGAGCCACAGGATGCCGCCGGGGCCCTGCTCTGCGACGCCGACCTCTCCGTCCTCGGACAGGAGCCGGACGGCTATCGCCGGTACCTGCGCAACGTCCGCAAGGAGTACACACACATCGCCGACGCCGACTTCGCGGCCGGGCGCGCCGCCGTCGTACGCCGGCTGCTGGCACTGGATCCCCTCTACCGCACGGCCGCCGGCCGCAGGCTGTGGCTGGAACAGGCACGGGCCAACCTCGCGGCCGAGCTGGCGTCGGCCCCGGCCGGGGATCCCCGCTAGCTGCCGAGCTGCCGGGACAACCGGCCGCGCCGCTGCCGGCGGTCAGCTACCTGCCGTCCGACGGCACCGGCGGTGATGGGCTGCCGGGCCGTGCCGGTCAGGAGGGGTCGTCCGCACCGAGGTAGGACAGTGCCGCCACCACCTGGGCCTGGGTTGCGATGCCGAGGGTCGGATCGATGGTGGGGGCGAAGAAGGGCGAATGGTTGGCGGGGATGTCCTGGTCGACGCTGCCGTTTTTCACCGCCTCGCGGTATGTCCCGGGGTCGACGCCGCCGACGGTCCAATAGGTGTAGGGCGTCCCGAAAGCATCGGGGATCCGGCTGAAATCTTCCGATGCGGTAGCCGGCTTCATCGAAAAGACCGCCTCGCCGCCGAAGTGCGCCCGGAAGGCCTTAGTCACCTGCTCGGTGGCCGCGGCATCATTGGAGGTCAGCGGGAACTGGTCGTAGTAGCCGAATTCCGGCGGCTGCGGAGAGCCGGCCGCCTCGCACTCGGCCCCGACGATCCGTTCGATCGAGTCGATGATCCGTCCGCGCAGCCCCATGTCATAAGTCCGGATGTTCAGCAGCAGGGTGGCGCGGTCCGGAATGATGTTGGACTTGAAGCCCGCGTTCAGCGCGCCCACGGTGAGCACCGCGAAGTCGCCGGGCTTGGTCTCGCGGGACACGATGGTCTGCAGCCGCATGACGATCGAGGCCGCCAGCACCACGGGGTCCACCGAGTTGTGCGGCATGGAGCCGTGGGCTCCCTTCCCGTAGACCGTAACCCTGACCGAGTCGCCGGCGGAAAGGATGGGCCCAGGCGTGGTCCCTATCCTGCCCGCGGCGAACGGCATGACGTGCTGGGCCAGGGCCACGTCCGGCTTCGGCACCTTCGCCGCCAGGCCGTCGTCGAGCATGGCCTGGGCGCCTGCCCCGATTTCCTCGCCGGGTTGGAACAGGGCGATGTAGGTGCCCGACCAGTGCCTGCGGCCGTCAGCCATCAGTTTCGCCGCACCCAGCAGCGAAGCAACGTGGAAGTCGTGCCCGCAGGCATGCATAACGCCCACGATGTTGCCGCTCTCGTCCACGGCGGTGGCCGTCGAGGCATACGGCAGGCCCGTCGCTTCCGTGACCGGCAGGGCATCGGTGTCCGCCCGGGCCAGAACCGTGGGTCCGTCTCCGTTGGCGAGGATACCAACGACGCCGGTGCCTCCTATGCGCTGGACGTCGTAGCCGAAGCCCGCGAGCCTGTCCTGGACCAGCTCCGCGGTCCGGTGTTCGGCCAGGCTGAGTTCCGGATTCCGATGGAGATCCTGGTATAGCTCGCGCTGCCATCCGAGTTCATTGTCCAGGCCGGACAGGACCTCAGCCTCCGCCATGATGCCTCCACTCCTGCGGTCCGGTTCCGGGCCGGGTTTGCCGATAGCCGCCGGACGCTTGCCCGGAGTCTTCGAGTTGGGTCGGACAAGCCCCATCGTATTCCCCGGGCCTGACGTTGTCGGCTTAGCCTGCGGCTTTGTCCCCCGTACGTGCCCGGCCAGGGCCGCGCGCGTTCGAGGCACTGGCCGGTCTTAACGCCGCAAGGTGCGGCCCCCGTGACGGGAACCGCACCTTGCAGACGTGGCGCGCTGTCGGCAGGACAGGCAGGAGAGGCTAGAAGCCGCCCATGCCGCCCATGCCGCCCATGTCGTCGCCGCCCGGCATGGCCGGAGCGGCCTTCTCCGGCTTGTCGGCGACAACGGCCTCGGTGGTGAGGAACAGGCCGGCGATGGACGCCGCGTTCTGCAGGGCAGAGCGGGTGACCTTGACCGGGTCGTTCACGCCTGCAGCCAGCAGGTCCTCGTAGACGCCGGTCGCAGCGTTCAGGCCGTGGCCGGGCTCCAGGCCGCGGACCTTGTCGACCACAACGCCCGGCTCCATGCCGGCGTTGAAGGCGATCTGCTTCAGCGGGGCATCGATGGCAACCTTGACGATGTTGGCACCGGTGGCCTCGTCGCCTTCGAGCTGCAGGTTGGCAAACGCCTTGGCGCCGGCCTGGATCAGGGCTACGCCGCCACCGGCGACGATGCCTTCCTCAACGGCAGCCTTCGCGTTGCGGACAGCGTCCTCGATGCGGTGCTTGCGCTCCTTGAGCTCGACCTCGGTTGCGGCACCGGCCTTGATGACTGCAACGCCGCCGGCCAGCTTGGCCAGGCGCTCCTGCAGCTTCTCGCGGTCGTAGTCGGAGTCGGAGTTCTCGATCTCGGCGCGGATCTGAGCCACACGGCCGGCGATCTCCTCGGCGTCGCCTGCACCTTCGACGATGGTGGTCTCGTCCTTGGTGACAACAACCTTGCGGGCCTGGCCCAGCAGGTCGAGGGTGGCGTTCTCCAGCTTCAGGCCGACCTCTTCGGCGATGACCTGGCCACCGGTAAGGATGGCGATGTCGGCCAGCTGGGCCTTGCGGCGGTCGCCGAAGCCCGGAGCCTTGACGGCGACGGACTTGAAGGTGCCGCGGATCTTGTTGACCACCAGGGTGGCCAGGGCTTCGCCCTCGATGTCTTCGGCGATGATCAGCAGCGGCTTGCCGGACTGCATGACCTTCTCCAGGACGGCAACCAGATCCTTGACGTTGGAGATCTTGGAGTTGACGATCAGGATGTAGGGATCCTCCAGGACCGTCTCCTGGCGCTCTGCGTCGGTGACGAAGTAGCCGGAGATGTAGCCCTTGTCGAAGCGCATGCCCTCGGTGAGCTCGAGCTCGAGGCCGAAGGTGTTGGACTCCTCGACGGTGATGACGCCTTCCTTGCCCACCTTGTCGAGTGCCTCGGAGATCAGCTCGCCGATCTGCGGGTCGCCCGCGGAGATCGATGCGGTAGCGGCGATCTGTTCCTTGGTCTCGATTTCCTTGGCGGAGGCCAGCAGCTCGGCGGTAACGGCGTCAACAGCCTTCTCGATGCCGCGCTTGAGGCTCAGCGGATCGGCGCCGGCGGCAACGTTGCGCAGGCCCTCCTTGACCAGGGCCTGGGCGAGCACGGTCGCGGTGGTGGTACCGTCGCCGGCGACGTCGTCGGTCTTCTTGGCAACTTCCTTGACCAGCTCGGCGCCGATCTTCTCGTACGGATCGTCGAGTTCGATCTCCTTGGCGATGGAAACGCCATCGTTGGTGATCGTGGGGGCGCCCCACTTCTTCTCGAGGACCACGTTGCGGCCGCGCGGGCCGAGGGTCACCTTAACAGCGTCAGCGAGGATGTTCAGACCCCGCTCGAGGCCGCGGCGGGCCTCTTCGTCGAAGCTAATGATCTTTGCCATGGCGGCATCGTCCCTTCTGGACAGTAGACAGCGGGCGCAACCGGAAATCACCCGGCTGCTAGCCACGGCGGTGCCCGCGACGGACGGATTCCGGCGGCGGCGATCTCTTCACACCGCGCCGGGACCCTCACCACAGTGGCTTAGGAATTTCACTCTCTCCCGCCGAACCGGCCGCGTTAGCAGTCGGCCTGCGAGAGTGCCAACTCCATAATTAGCACTCAGCCACCTCGAGTGCAAGCCGTCACGGCGCCCGCGGCCCGGTCTTCGCGAGACGCGGAAAATTCCCGGGCCACCCCGACCTCAGGATCAGGGTGGCCCCCCATGGCTCGGCATCCGGCCGGCCCGTAGATTGGTATTCGAGCATCAGTGAATCCCGAGTGAAGGGCCGTCGATATGTCGGAGAATCCGAGCAGGCAGGACCAACCCGAAGAGAATCCCACCGAGCCTCTGGCCGGCGCCGGATCCTATCCCACCCGGCCGCTGGGCAGGCCGCAGGAACCCGGCCGGACACCGCCCCAGCAGGAGGAGCCCGGCCTGCCCGGTTACGGGCAGGCCCAGCACGGCCCGGGGCCGGACCGGCAGGCACCGGCGGCCGGCCCTTATCCGCAGGCACCAGCGGGCGGCCCCTATCCGCAGGCACCGGCGGCCGGCCCTTATCCGCAGGCACCGGCGGGTGGCCCCTACCAGCAGCCTTACGGCCAGGCGCCCTACGGCCAACAGCCCTTCAGCCAGCCCGCCTACGGCCAGCAGCCCTACGGCCAGCCGTATTACGGAGGCTACCCCGAACAGAAGTCGCGGCTCGTCGCCGGGCTCCTGGGCATCCTGCTGGGCGGGCTAGGCATCCACCGCTTCTACCTGGGCTACGTCGGCCTGGGCATCGCCCAGATCGCCGTGACCCTGGTGACCTTCGGCGTCGGTGCCATCTGGGGCTTTATCGAAGGCATCATGATCCTCGTCGGCGCGGAGATGTTCCGCCGGGATGCCAAGGGCGTGCCGCTCAAGGAGTAGGACCGGTCCCGGCGCAGCGGCCGGGCTAACCGCATTCGGCGACGACCGCGGCGGGCGAGATCCTCACGAAACCTCACCCGCCGCCGTCGTACTTAATAAGTCAGGCAGAGACCTTCACGTCTTCGGCCTGAGGCCCCTTCTGGCCTTCCCCGATCTCGAATTCGACGCGCTGCCCCTCCTCGAGGGATCGGTAGCCGTCCATCAGGATCGCCGACCAGTGCACGAATACGTCCGACTTGTTTTCATCAACGGTGATAAAGCCGTAGCCTTTCTCCGCGTTGAACCATTTGACGGTTCCCAGCGCCATATTGCTCTCCAGTCCAGTAGTTCCCCCTGCAGCCACTGCTCCCGGCAATCAGGTGCGTTTACTCTATCGGCACCCGGGCCGGGATGTGAGGCGCGGCACATTGAACGTTATGGAGGTGTAATGATGCGGCGGTTGCGCGCCGCCGCGGGCTACTGGAAGCCCGGACCGAGTACCACGGTCACGTAGAGCGACACTGCGCCCTGGGCCGTCTCGCGCAGGTCGGTGATGCCCAGCAGCTGGCCGACCGCCTCGGCGTTGGCTGCCTGGCCCGGGTTGTAGTAGATGACCGAGTTCGGCATTGCCCCGCCCTGCCAGTTGTCGACCAGGGCGACGGACCAGCCGTCCGCGCTGAGGCGCCCGGACACCGTGCCGCCCAAGCCGGTGACGCCGGCGGCATTGAAGATCAGCAGTGGGTCGGCCCGGTTGACTGCCTCGCCTGCCGCTTCCGCGCTCGGATCCTCCGAAGGCTCTTCCGTAGGCTCGTCCGTCGGTTCGGCGGTGGCCTCCTTGGCCTCCTTTGTGGCCGCCTCCGTGGGCTTTGCGGCCTGTTTCGAGGCTGCCGGCTCCGTCGGCTCGGCCGTCTTCGTTGCAGCGGCCGGCGACTCCGCCGCGGTCGCCGTCTGCGTGGCCGGCAGGCCGGTTCCGCCTGCACCCAGCAGCGGGACGACGAAGAAGGACACCGCGCCCACGGCCAGGGCCAGCACGGAGGCCAGAATGATCAGGCCGAGCCCGCTGCTTTTCCTGACGTCGACGTGCGCGCGGTGGACACCGTGCCGGTCATACGTTTCAGGAACCTGGTCAAACTCGTCCCGGGGATACTTGGTCATCGCTGAAGAGTGCGTCCTTGTCAGTGGATGTCCGGAGGACCCGGATCAGGCGTTGGTGCCCAGCCGGCGGGCCGTGCGGGCGCGCTGCCGGGACGTACGTAGTCTACGCAATCTCTTGACCAGCATCGGATCGTGGGCCAGCGCTTCCTCGGTATCGATGAGCGCGTTGAGGATCTGGTAGTAGTGCGTGGCGGAGAGATCGAACAGCTCGCGGACCGCCTGCTCCTTGGCGCCGGAGTACTTCCACCACTGCCGCTCCAGGGCCAGCATCTTCTGGTCCCGTTCGCTCAGCGGGCTCGACTCGTCAACTTCGGTGTCGAGGGAGAAGGCGCTGGCTTCGGCGGGACCGGGCACGACGTACCGTCACTTCCTTTGGTTTGCCGGGGAAACTGTCCTGCCCATTTTAAGGCCGAAGCACAGCGTTGTCATTTATCGGCCGCGGTGATCCTGCCGACGCCCGGGCCGGCTCGCGCTTCCGTCCCTGTTCCCGGCACCATAGGGGGCATGACTGACGACGACGGTGCCCTGTTTCCGCTGCCGGCCCGCCAAGGCGCGGGGCCGGCAGCCGCGGCCTACCCTTTTGCCGCCCCGGCCGAACTCGGGGACGTCATGCATCCGCAGTGGGCGGAGGCGCTGGCCCCGGCGGCCGCAACCGTCCATGCCCTGGCTAACCAGCTGGCCGAGCAGCGGCGCGAGGGGCACGAGATCCTGCCTGCGCCGGCCAATATCCTGCGGGTCTTCGAACAGCCGCTCGACGCGGTGAAAGTGCTCATCGTGGGCCAGGATCCGTACCCGACGCCGGGCCATCCGATCGGCCTCTCCTTCGCGGTCGACCGCCGTGTGCGGCCGCTGCCCCGCAGCCTGGCCAACATCTACAAGGAGCTCCAGTCGGACCTCGGCATTCCGCCGGCGCCGCACGGCGACCTCAGCGCCTGGACCGGCCAAGGCGTGCTCCTGCTGAACCGGGTGCTGACCGTGGAAGCGGGCAAGGCCGGAAGCCACCGGCGCAAGGGCTGGGAGCAACTGACCGAGCTGGCGGTCCGCGCCCTCGTGGCCCGCGGCGGTCCGCTGGTGGCTGTGCTCTGGGGCCGCGACGCCCAGAACCTTGCGCCGCTGCTGGGCAATGTCCCCAGGGTCGAGTCCGCGCACCCCAGCCCGCTGTCGGCAGCGCGCGGCTTCTTCGGCTCGCGCCCCTTCAGCCGGGTCAACGGGCTGCTGGCCTCACAGGGGGCGGCCCCGGTGGACTGGCGCCTTCCGGCCAGCCCCGGCAGGTAACGCCAATTGGGCACGGGCGCGTTACTGGGTTAGGTTGGCCTAAGTATCAAGGAAGCCAGGAGCAGTCGATGTCGAGCCAGCCCGCAGCACCCGCCCGGACCCGAAAGCCGCAGATCAACCTGCAGGTCACCAGGACCGAGCGGCTCTCCGAACACATGGTCCGTGTCTTCGCCGGCGGCGAGGGGTTCGCGAAGTTCGAGCCCAAACCGGCCACGGACCAGTATGTGAAGATCTGGTTCCTCCCGCCGGACCTGGACGTCGAGCTTCCCGCGAATGTGGCGGAGCTTAAGGAAAGCCTGCCCGCCGACCGGCTCCCGGTCAGCCGCACCTACACGGTCCGCAGTGTGGACACCAAGGCCGGCGAGCTGGCCATCGATTTCGTGGTCCACGGCGACGAAGGCGTGGCCGGCCCCTGGGCCGCCTCCGCGCGTGCCGGCGACTGGTTGATGCTGACCGGACCCGGCGGCGCCTACTCCCCCGCAGCGGGAGCCGACTGGTACCTCTTCGCAGGCGATGACGCCGCGCTGCCCGCCGTCGCCGCCGCCATCGACGCCCTGCCATCGGGCGCCGCCGGCCATGCGTTCCTGGAAGTCGATTCCCCCGCGGACAGGCAGGACCTCGGCGCTCCGGACGGGGTCGAAGTGCATTGGCTCTACCGGCAGGGCCGTCCCGCCGGCACCACCTCGCTGCTGCGCGACGCGGTGGCGGAGCTGGACTGGCCGGCCGGAGACGTGGACGCATTTGTGCACGGCGAGCGCGGCGCGGTCAAGGAACTGCGCGATGTTCTGTTCAAGGACCACGGGCTGCACCGCAAGCAGGTGTCGATCTCGGGCTACTGGGCGTACGGCCGCGCCGAGGATGCTTTCCAGGCGGAGAAGAAGACCCCCGCCGGCCAGATCTTTCCCGAGAACTATCCGGGCTAGCGGCGGCGGTTCCGCCGCCGGCCCTCATTGGACCCGAGATCGCGGGTAAGGGGCTGGGCCAGATAGTCGCCGAGCACCGTGCCGCCGGCCATCGCCAGGATCACGGTCAGTGCGCCGAGCAAGCCGATCATGCCGTTGAACGCCTGCTCGGTGCTGATCGTCAGCTCATAGATGGCGCGGAAGACCGAGAAGCCCGGAAGCAGGAAGAGCACTGCAGGAACGGCGACTACCAGCTGCGGGGAGCCCAGCCGCAGTCCGACGATCCGCCCGAGGAAACCAATAACGACGGCGGCAACAAACGGGCTGATGCGCGATCCAAGTCCGGCCAGCAGGACGGCCTCGTAGACCATCAGCCCGACAACCCCCACCAGGGCAGTCGGCAGCAGGATGTTCGCCCGGGTCTGCTCCGTGATGGAAATCGCGATGGTGGCGACCATCAGCAGGGCGGCCCGGACGATGAAGGGATAACTGATCCCTCCTTCGACGAAGATTTCGGGCAGGCTGACCCCCGCCAGGTTTCCGGCAACCAGTCCCACGGCCACCCCGGAGGCAATGGCGGCAAAGGTCAGGAAGGCTGAGAGGTAACGCCCCATGGCCGTGACCGGGAAGCCGTTGATGGCGTCCTGGGTGGCGGACACCAGCCGGCCCGTCGGCAGCAGATAGAGGATGCCCCCGGCAATGACCAGCGCCGGACTGAGCGGAACGCGCAGCTGGAAGAAGACTAGTGCCGCGACGGTGGCCAGGCATGCGCCAACGGCGGTGACAAAGAAGTCCGGGACCCGCCACTTGTTGAGTTTCCGGCCGAGCAGACCCATCAGCACGGTGGCGAGCAGCGCCACCAGGCCGGCGAAGATTCCGCCGCCCATGAATCCGGTGATCGCGGCGGAGAACACGCCGCCGGCACCGATCGCCATCCAGCGCGGGAACGGCTTGGGACGCGAAGTGATCTGCTTCAGCCGCTCCTTGGCCTCGGTCCGCCCCACGCCGCCGTTGACGATGTCCGTCACGAGCTGGTGCACCGCGGACAGACCCGCGTAGTTGTTGGTCCACGAGCGCACGACGCGCAGGACGTTCATCGGCACCGTGTCCGGACGGGCATAGTTGATCACCACGGACTGGTTGGTGATGTCCACGTCGACGTCGCGCAGCCCGAAGGCGGCCGTCACTGCGATGATGCTGGATTCGACCTCCAGCGCACCGGCACCGAACCTCAGCATAGTTTCGGCGACGTCGAGGGCGAAGTCCAGTGTGAGGCGCGCCGACGCGTCCACCCCGGAGCTCTGCACGAGCGGGTTGGCGTAGGGGCTGCCTGCGAGGCGCTCGACGATGCTCATCGGGGCTGTCGGAGGGGCCTCGCCCTGTACCAGCTTGCGAAGCATCCGGCGAGCGGCCGCGTTGGTCCGCTGCTGGTTCTTGGGCAGGGGCAGCGGAGCCGTGCCGGCGGGGACCGGCTTGGCTTCCTTCGCCACAGGCCTCTTCGGCAGCTCCGGCTTTCCCCGGTGCCTGTGGTGCCGGCGGGACTGGGCCCTCGCCTGCCGGGGCTGTTGTTTCGTGGCCACCGGGCCATCGTCCGCGGATTCGGGGACGGGACGGCCCGGTCGAGGCTGGCCGGCCGCCGTCCCGTCGGGAGAGGCGCCGGCCTGGTTCACCGGCCTGACGATGGGCAGCATGCCGGCCCGCGGCGTCGTCACCGACTCCGTGTCCCGCTGACCGTCCTTCTCCTGCACTGCCCCTCCATTCCTTATGTGTCCCGGCGCTCCCGCCGGGGCCGGATTTCATGGTGACACACCGGCCGGAACCAGAAGTCCGCTTCGGCCGAGAATCGCATCACACCCCGTGCGGCCTCAACCCGGCGCGACCGGTGCCGGCCCTTTGCGCCGGTCTCCATGGACTCATTCTCGCCCTTGCGGCGGACAACCGTAAGCACCCGGTCTAAGCCGACCCGAGGGCGGCGTTGTGATATAACGCACAGGAGGGAACAAACGATTAATCACCCGGGAGGCACCTGCATGGCCTGGCTGGACCGCAAAAATTCCATCGCCCCGCCGGGGTTCAACCGCTGGCTCATTCCGCCGGCAGCCCTGGCCGTCCACCTGTGTATCGGACAGGCCTACGCGACAAGCGTGTACAAGAACGCCCTGGTCGCGCACTTCGATGCCAGCCTCACCGGAATCGGCGTCATCTTCTCCGTCGCCATCGTCATGCTCGGCCTGTCCGCTGCCGTCATGGGCACCTGGGTGGACCGGAACGGGCCCCGCAAGGCGATGTTCACGGCGGCGGTCTTCTGGTCCGCGGGATTCCTCGTCGGATCACTCGGAATCTTCAGCAACCAGTTGTGGCTCGTCTACCTCGGCTACGGGGTGATCGGAGGCATCGGGCTCGGCATTGGCTATATCTCCCCCGTTTCCACTTTGATCAAGTGGTTTCCTGACCGTCCGGGACTGGCCACGGGCATGGCCATCATGGGCTTCGGCGGCGGGGCGCTGATCGCCAGCCCGCTGTCCGGCGCTCTGCTCCAGTTCTACGATCCCTCCTTCGACGGCACCCCCGGCTGGGTCGCCAGCGGAGACGCCGTCGGCAAGCTCTTCCTGACCTTCGCCGTCGTCTATTTCCTGTACATGATGTTCGGCGCGATGACCATCAAAGTCCCCGCCGACGGCTGGAAGCCCGCCGGCTTCGATCCCTCCAAGGTAAAAGCGAAGGAGCTGGTGACGACCGCCAACGTCTCGGCCCGCAACGCCATCCGCACCCCGCAGTTCTGGCTGGTCTGGATCGCGCTGTTCTGCAACGTCACCGCCGGCATCGGCATCCTCGAGCAGGCCTCGCCGATGATCCAGGACTTCTTCAGGCAGGCCGACGGGAGTTCACTCGTCACCGCGGCCGTGGCGGGAGGATTCGTCGGGCTGCTGTCCATCGGTAACATGGCCGGCCGGTTCGCGTGGTCAACCACCTCCGACTACATCGGCCGCAAGAAGATCTACATGATCTACCTTGGCGTGGGCGCGGTGCTCTACGTTGCCCTGGCGCTGGTCGGCCACTCCGCCACCTCCCTCTACGTGCTGCTTGCCTTCGTCATCATCAGCTTCTACGGCGGCGGATTTTCGACCGTTCCCGCCTACTTGCGCGACCTCTTCGGCACCTTCCAGGTCGGCGCCATCCACGGCCGGCTGCTGACGGCCTGGTCCGCGGCCGGCATCGCGGGACCACTGATTGTCAACGCCTTCCTCGACGCGCAGGGCAAGCCGGGCGAGCTGACGGCGGCGGCCTACCAGCCGGCCCTGCTGACGATGGTCGGCCTGCTGGTGCTGGGGTTCGCCGCCAACCTGCTGGTCAAACCGGTCGACTCCAAGCACCATGAACCGGCGGCTGCGGAGCCTGCGCATCTCGATTCCGCCGTGGCAGGAAAGGACAGGCACTGATGAAGAAGGCACAAGTGGCAATGGGATGGCTGCTGGTCGGCGTCCCGCTGCTCTACGGAGTGGCGCAGACACTCATGAAGGCATCCGCGCTCTTCGGGTAAACGGCGCAGCGGTCCTGCAGCACGTCCTCCGCATTACCTTGACACCCTCGGCCACCGCCCTAACGTGGAGAGTGCGATGGATTGGTTGGAGGCCGACGGATTCGAGGTGGCGCGGCAGGTGCTGCAGCGCGGCATCGCCGCTGTCTACGCGATCGCATTCCTCTCCGCGGTGGCGCAGTTCCGGGTACTCCTCGGTGAACACGGACTGCTGCCCGTTCCCCGCTACCTGGCCCGGACGTCCGCCCGCGGACCCACGCTGTTCCGCTGGCGGTACTCGGACGGGCTGCTGCTGGCGGTGGCCTGGACCGGCGCGGTGGTGGCGCTGCTGCTGGTGGCCGGCGTGCCGCAGGCGGGGCCGCCGTGGCTTCCGATGGCGGCGTTCCTGTTGCTGTGGGGCCTCTACATGTCGATCGTCAACGTCGGGCAGACCTTCTACGGCTTCGGCTGGGAAACGCTGCTGCTGGAGGCCGGTTTCCTGGCGGCATTCCTGGGCTCCAACGACATCGCGCCGCCGGTCACGGTGCTCTGGCTGTTCATGTGGCTGGCCTTCCGGCTGGAGTTCGGGGCCGGCATGATCAAGATCCGCGGCGACCGGGTCTGGCGGGACCTGACGGCCCTGTACTACCACCATGAGACGCAGCCGATGCCGAACCCTGCCAGCTGGTTCTTCCACCATCTGCCCAAGCCGCTGCACAAGGCGGAGGTGGCTGGCAACCATTTCGCCCAGCTCGTCGTCCCGTTCTTCCTGTTCTTCCCCCAGCCCATCGGCAGCATCGCCGCCGCCATCCTGATCATCACCCAGCTGTGGCTGGTGCTCTCCGGCAATTTCGCCTGGCTGAACTGGCTGACCATCATCATCGCCTCGGCAGCCTTGGGCGACCGGGCCATCGCCGCCGTCCTTCCCGGAGATCCGGCCCTGACGCCGGACTACGGTGCCACGCCGCTCTGGTTCACCGTCATCGTCCTCGCCGTCACTGCGCTGATGGTAGTGCTGAGCTACTGGCCGGCCCGCAACCTGTTCGCCAAGCGCCAGCTGATGAACGCCAGCTTCAACCGCTGGCACCTTGCCAACGCCTACGGCGCCTTCGGCAGCATCACCCGCGAGCGCTTCGAGATCGTCGTCGAAGGAACGCTCGACGGCGACCGGTGGGAGGAATACCAGTTCAAGGGCAAGCCCGGCGACCCGCGGCGGCTGCCGCGCCAGTTTGCGCCCTATCATCTGCGCCTGGACTGGCTGATGTGGTTCCTTGCCCTCGGCGCCCCGGGCGATAGCTGGTTCATCCCGCTGCTGCGCAGGCTGCTGGCCGCAGACCGGCGCACGCTGCGGATGCTCGGCCGGGACCCGTTCGAGGGCGCTGCGCCGAAGCAGGTCCGCGCCCGTGTGTTCCACTACCGCTATTCGACCTGGTCGGAGCTGCGCCGGACGGGCCAGTGGTGGGTCCGCCGGCCGGTCGGCCTCCTGGTCGCCCCGACCAGCCGGCTTTGACGGCCGCTTCCCGCCCGCCGCAGCGCCGGCTAGGCCAGCCCGAATAGCCCAGCGAGGCGGCGGTCGGCCGCGGCCAGCGCGTCCGTGTCGAAGGTGTTCGTGGTGACCATCAGCTCGTCGGCCGCGGTCGCGTCCAGCAGCCGGCCGAGCCGTTCCGCCACCGCCGCGTCCGTTCCGGCCACCGACGCAGACAGCGACTCCGCTACCAGCTGCTGCTGGCGCGGCGACATCTTCGCCTCCCTGATGGCCTCGACCGGCGCCAGCGGCGGAAACTCCCCGCAGGTCCGGGACAGTGCCATCGCCCACGCCTCCGGAAGCAGCAGTTCTTCCGCTGCGTCCGCGCTCTCCGCCACCGCCACGTTGGCCGAGACGATCACGTACGGCTCGGAGTAGTAGGCGGACGGCTGGAAGTTCCGCCGGTAGCGCTCCAGCGCGCCGAGCGCCAGCGCGGAGGCGCGCCCGCTGAAGGCAGGACCCCCAACAACGACGGCGAGGCCCGCCTTGGCGGCGGTGTCCACTCCCTTTCCGGTCGCCAGCACGAACGGCGGTGTTGCCCCGCGATCCTCCGGGCGGGCCGTGATTGCCGCGCCTCCCCGCAGGTAGGACAGCAGCTCGGCGAGGTCGTCGGCGAACGCGTCGGCGGCGTCCCGGTCATGGCGCAGGGCGGACCGGACCGCCGGGGTGAAGCCCACAGACCTCCCCAGCCCCAGGTCGATCCGTCCGGGAAAGAGCGCCTGCAGGGTCGCCGCCTGCTCCGCGACGACCAGGGCTGGTGGTTCGGCAGCATGACGCCCCCGGAGCCGACGCGGATGCGTGCGGTCCGCGCCGCCACCGCCGCCATCAGCACCGTCGGCGCGGAACCCGCAATCCCGGGAACGCCGTGATGTTCGGCCACCCAGAAGCGGTGGTAGCCGAGCCGCTCGGCCCGCTGCGCCCGGGCCACGGTGGCATGCAGGGCGTCCGCCGCCGTTTGGCCCTCGCGGGCGTTGGCTCGGTCCAGGATGGAGAGGGGAATCGACGGTAGCTGCACACATGGCACAACGCCGCCCCGCCGCGGGTATTCCTGCCCCGGCCCCGCCGGCGGTGTCCGGCGGAATAGCCCGTTCCCCCGCGCGGTTCAATAAGATGCAAATGCATCAACCATTCGACAGAAAGGCCCGGCCTCCGTGGCACAGACACTAGAACTCGGCCTGGACACCTTCGGCGACGTCACCGCGGGCCCCGAAGGGGCCCTCCTGCCGCACGACCAGGTGATCCGAAACGTGATTGCGGAGGCGGTCCTCGCGGACGAAGTCGGCCTGGACTTTATCGGCATCGGCGAACACCACCGCCAGGACTTCGCCGTCTCCGCCCCGGACGTTGTGCTGGCCGCCATCGCCGGGCAAACCAAGCGCATCCGCCTCGGTTCGGCGGTGACCGTGCTGAGTTCCGACGACCCGGTGCGGGTGTTCCAGCGCTTCTCCACGCTCGACGCCGCCTCCAGCGGCCGCGCCGAGATCATTCTCGGCCGCGGCTCCTTTACCGAATCCTTCCCGCTGTTCGGGCTGGACCTGGCAGACTACGACCTCCTCTTCGACGAAAAGCTCCAGCTCTTCACGGAACTGCTCAAGGAGGAGGCCGTCACGTGGGCCGGCCGCACCCGTCCCCGGCTGGACAACAAGCGGATTTATCCGCCCACGGGCTCGGGCAGGCTGCCGGCCTGGATCGCGGTCGGCGGCACCCCGGAGTCCGTGGTCCGCGCCGCGCATTACGGGCTGCCGCTGATGCTCGCCATCATCGGCGGCGCCCCAATGAACTTCGCCCCGTTCACCGATCTCTACCACCGGGCCCTCGACCAGTTCGGCCGGCCACGGCTGCCCATCGGCGCCCACTCCCCCGGCTACATCGCGGCCACGGACGAGCAGGCGCGCGAGGAAATGTGGCTGCCCTATGCGGACATGCAGGAGCGCATCGGCCGCGAGCGCGGCTGGGGCCGGATGAGCCGGGCCCAGTTCGAGGCGGAGGCAGGCCCGGACGGGGCGCTCTTCGTCGGCTCCCCGGAGACGGTGGCCGCCAAGATCGCCAAGGTCGCCAAGGGCCTGGGCCTGAGCCGCTTCGACCTGAAGTACAGCCTGGGCACCCTGCCCCACGAAAAGCTGATGGCCAGCATCGAGCTCTACGGCACGAAGGTCGCGCCCCTGGTCCGCGAGCTGCTTGCCGGCTGATTCGCGCCGCACCCCCAGGTGCGCTTAACCAACGACGCCGGGATGAGACTTTCGCTGTAAAGTCTCCTCCCGGCGTCGTACGCGCAGGTTGCGGCGGCTAGACGGTGACGGCCTGGCGCTCCCCCAGTTCGGCGGTGGGAACCTTGTAGGTTTCGCGGGCGGTGAGCGCCGAGATTGCGGCAACGGCACAGATCGCGGCGGTGAAGAGGCTGGTGGCGACCCAGCCGCCTTCCTGGATGCCGCCCATCGCGGCCACGATGGACGGAGCGAAGCCCGCCATCAGGAAGCCCAGCTGGGTGCCGATGGCCAGGCCGGAGAACCGGACCTTGGCACTGAACATCTCGGCGTAGAAGGAGGGCCACACCGCATTGGCGGCCGCGTAGGCGCAGGAGAAGGTCAGCACGGACAGCGCGAACTGCAGCAGCGTGTTGCCCGACTCCATCGACAGCAGGTAGAAGGGCATGAACACGGCGCTGCCGACGGCCCCGTAGATAAAGACCGGCTTGCGGCCGATTCGGTCGGCGATGGTGCCGAAGAGCGGCTGCGTGAACAGGGCACCGGCGTTGCCGGCGACCACGAGCCAGAGCGTGATGCCCTCGTCGACGCTGCCAACCTCCGAACCGTACTTGATGGCCAGGGTGCCGTAGACGGTGGAGACCGCGGCGATGAATGCGCAGCAGATCACGCGGAGCACGTCGCGCCAGTGGTTCTTCAGCAGCACGCCGACGGGCAGTTTGGCGATCTCGTTGTTGGCCTTGGCCGCCTCGAACGTCGGGGTTTCGTGCAGCGAGCGGCGGATGAAGTACGTGACCAGGACGACGATCGCCGAGAGCCAGAACGGGATGCGCCAGCCGATGCTGTACTTGATCTCGTCCGGCAGCGCGACCACCGGGATGAAGACGAGCGCGGCGAGGATCTGGCCGCCCTGGGTGCCCGTGAGCGTCCAGGAGGTGAAGAAGGAACGCCGGTCGTCCGGCGCGTGCTCCAAGGTCAGCGAGCTGGCGCCGGCCTGCTCGCCGGCCGCGGACAGTCCCTGCATCAGGCGGCAGAGCACCAGGATCGCGGGGGCCCACCAGCCGATGGTGTTGAAGTCCGGGATGCAGCCGATGATGAACGTCGCGGCACCCATCATGACCAGCGTGAACATCAGGACCTTCTGGCGGCCGATCCGGTCGCCGAAGTGGCCCACGAAGACGGCACCGATGGGCCGGGCGATGTAGGCGAAGCCGAAGGTGGCCAGCGACATGATGCTGGCCTGGGCGCTTTCGTCCGGGAAGAACACATGCGGGAAGATCAGCGCGGCGGCGGATCCGAAAATGAAGAAGTCGTAGTACTCGACCGCGCTGCCCATAAAGCTGGCCAGCGCCGCCTTCTTGGGAGTCCGCGCGTGTTCCACGCTCTCCTGCATCGGTGCACTCATGAGAAGTCCTTGGTGTACGGGGAGGTTGGGGGTCCGGCAGCTCGAAGGCTCGGCGGGACAAGTTGTGCGCCATACGCACAACTGCGCGTAGATCGAACACTGAGTAAAGGTAGCGCGTATCACAGCAGCCTGCAAGGCCGGCAAAATCAGTCCGTCCAGCTAGTGCGATATACGCACAATTGTGCAAGAATCGAACAGGCCGTGAAATCGGGCACTTAATGCCCGCCAACAGAAAGCGAACCTCGCATGAGCACTGTGAGCGAGTCATACCTGGTCGGACTCATCGGCGAAGGCATCAGCGCGTCGTTGACGCCTCCGATGCACGAGCGCGAAGCGGACCATCACGGCCTGCGCTACCTGTACCGGCCGGTGGACTTGACCGAGATCGGGCTCCCGGGAGAGTCCGTCGGAGACCTGCTGCGGCAGGGCCGGAACCTCGGCTTCAACGCCTTCAACGTCACCCACCCGTGCAAGCAGCTGGTTTTGGACCACCTGGACGAGGTCTCTGACGACGCCGCCCGGCTGGGGGCCGTCAACACCGTACTGGTCCGGGACGGAAAGTTCATCGGCCACAACACCGACTTCTCCGGATTCGGCACCGGCCTGGCCCACGGGCTGCCCGGTGCGACGCTGGATAACGTCGTGCAGCTCGGCGCCGGCGGGGCGGGATCCGCCGTCGCGTATGCCCTGCTCAAGGCCGGCGTGCAGTCGCTGACCCTCATCGACCTCGACCCGGCTCGCGTGGCAACCCGCGCAGCAGCCCTCGCCGAGCTCTTCCCCGGCCGCCAGGTGGCCGCAGCCGGGCGTGACGGCCTGGCGGATGCACTGTCCAAGGCGGACGGCTTCGTCAACACCAGCCCCGTCGGCATGCACAGCCATCCCGGCCTCCCGATCGACGCGGACCTGCTCCAGCCGCGCCACTGGGTCGCCGACGTCGTCTACCGGCCGGTGGAAACCGAACTGGTCCGGGCCGCCTCGGCCAAGGGCTGCCGGGTGCTCGACGGCGGGCATATGGCCGTCGGCCAGGCGGTCGACGCGTTCGCGCTGATCACCGGCATCGCGCCGGACGCCGCCCGCATGCGGCAGCACTTCCTTGAACTGATCGGGCAAGGCCGCTAGGCCCGGGCCGGAAAGCAGCAGCATGAGAACCTCCATCGCCACCGTTTGCCTCAGCGGAACGCTTGAGGAGAAGATGCAGGCCTGCGCCGACGCAGGCTTCGACGGCATCGAGATCTTCGAGCAGGACCTGCTCGTCTCCCCCAGCAGCCCCGCCCGGATCCGCGCCTTGGCCGACGAGCTCGGGCTCAGCCTCGACCTCTACCAGCCCTTCCGCGACTTCGAAGGAGTCGGCGAGGACCTGCTGGAGGCCAACCTCTACCGTGCCGAGGCCAAGTTCAGGCTGATGAACCAGCTGGGCATCGACACCATGCTGCTGTGCACGAACGTCGCCACGGCCACCATTGACGATGACGAGGCCGCCGCCGCCCAGCTGCGCCGGCTGGGCCAGCTGGCCGCGAAGCACGGCGTCCGGATCGCCTACGAGGCCTTGGCCTGGGGCAGGTTCGTCAACGACTTCGAGCACGCCTGGCGCATTGCGGAGCTGGTCGACCTGCCGAACTTCGGCACCTGCCTGGACAGCTTCCACATCCTCTCGCGCAACTGGGACCCCTCCGGCATCGAAAAGATTCCGGCGGAGAAGATTTTCTTTGTCCAGCTCGCGGACGCCCCCCGCATGAGCATGGACGTCCTCTCCTGGAGCCGGCACCACCGGGTGTTTCCGGGCGAGGGCGACTTCGACCTGGCCGGCTTCATGGGACACCTGGTCCGCGCCGGGTACGACGGCCCGGTCTCGCTGGAAATCTTCAACGACGTGTTCCGGCAGACCGACGAGGTGCGCACCGCCGTCGACGCCATGCGGTCGCTGATCTGGCTCGAGGAACAGACCCTGCTGCACCTGCAGGAGGCGGACGGGCAGGGAAGCCGCTACGCCATGGAACTGGCGACGCTGCCCAAGGTGGACGACCCAACCGGATTCAACTTCACCGAGGTCAAGGCCGAAGACACCGCGCAGGTGCAGGAACTGCTGTACCAGCTGGGCTTCGGCTACGCCGGCCGGCACCGGACAAAGCCCGTCCAGCTGTGGACCCAGGGGCAGGCTCGCATCATCATCAACGAACAGCAGGCACGGAAGATGGAACCCACCATCGCGGCGCTGGGGTTCGATGTCGAGGACCCGGTGGCGGCCGCATCCCGTGCCGTACAGCTGAAGGCCACCCCGGTTCTCCGCCCCAGCCAGGCGGATGAGGAGGTGCTGCAGGCCGTTTCTGCGCCCGATTCGACCGAAATCTTCCTGTGCGAAGCCTCCGGGGACGGCACCGTGGCCTGGATGAAGGAATTCGACCCCCGGACCGGGGCACCGTACTACGCCGCGGGGGTGCCGGCCGCCGGCCTCATCACCCATGTGGACCACGTGAACCTGGCCCAGCCGTGGCAGCACTATGACGAGGCCGTGCTCTTCTACGAAAGCACCCTCTCGCTGGACCGGCAGGCGTCAACCGAAGTGCCGAGCCCGATCGGCCTCGTCCGCAGCCAGGTCATGCGCACGGAGGACCGCAGGATCCGCCTCGCGCTGAATATCGCCCCGCTGGCGCTGGAGCATCCGGCGTCGGCCCCGGGCTACCCGCAGCATGTCGCCTTCGCCTGCACGGATCTGGTGGCCGTCGCGCGGCGCGCCCTGGAACGCGGGCTGGATTTCCTGCCGGTTCCCGCCAATTACTACGCGGACCTGCAGGCCCGGTTCAGGCTGGAGGAGGGCTTCCTCGAGACGCTGCAGCAGTACAACCTACTGTACGACCGGGACGAGGACGGAGAGTTCCTGCATTTCTATACGGCCACGGTGGGCAATGTGTTCTTCGAGGTCGTCGAGCGCAGGGCCGGCTACGACGGCTACGGAGCGCCCAACACGCCGGTGCGGCTCGCCGCCCAGTACGCGCGCACGCGGCACGGACGCGGCTAGGCCGAATCCGGCGGCAGGGGTGCGCCGCTGTATCCTAGCTCTCGGCCCCCGGGCCTTTGAGCATGATTCATCGGAGGAGCATATGGTGACCGAGCCGGCCGAGCAGCAACCGGCCTACTACGTAAAGTCAGTGGAGAAGACCTTCGCGGTCCTGCTGGCTTTCACCTCCGACGAGCCGCGGCTCACGATGACCCGGGTCGCGGCCAAGGCCGACCTCAGCCGCGCCGCCGCCCGAAGGTTCCTGCTGACCCTTGCCGACCTCGGTTACGTCAGCACCGACGGGACGCACTTCGAGCTCACGCCGCGGGCCCTGGACATCGGCGCGTCCTTCCTGGCCAACCTGACCCTGCCGCAGATCGCCGAGCCGCACCTGCGCCAGCTCGCCGTCGATCTCAACGAGACCACCTCGCTGTGCATCCTGGACGGCACCGACGTCGTTTACATCGCCCGCGTCGCGGCGCCCCGCCTGCTCAGCGTCTCGGTGAACGTCGGCACGAGGTTCCCGGCCTGGGCCACATCCATGGGTCGCATCCTGCTGGCCGGGTTGCCGGCGGCCCACCGCGAGGCCTACTACAAGAGCATCCAGCTGACCCCCTTCACGGAACATACCGTCGCCAGCATCGACGCCCTGCGCAACGAGGTGGACCGTGCGGCAGAACTCGGTTGGTCACTGGTCTCGCGGGAACTCGACGACGGACTCCGCGGCCTGGCCGTACCCGTGCGGCGCGGCAATGACCTCATCGCCGCGCTGAACGTCTCCCTGCAGACGCACCGGCTGCCGGAAGCGGAGATCGCTCAAACCGTGCTGCCCCGCCTGCAGCAGGCAGCGGAGGCCATCGCCAGCGATTTCGGCGGACGCAGCCGCGGCGTCGCCTGACCCGCCCCTAGCCCACCGGCCGGTCGACCGGCCTGACCTTCACGTCCTGCTGCCGGCCGCCTCGGCTGAGTTCCACGGCCACGTTCTCATCCGGAGCGTGTCCGCGACGCACCACCAGCAGGTCCTCGGGCGTCTCCACCGGCTGGCCGGCCAGGGACACGACCACGTCGCCGACTTCCACCTTGTCCGCGCCGCGGATGACGTGCTCATTGGTCAGGATCAGGTCGACGAGGGCCAGCGGAGGAGGACTGCGTGACCGGCGGCTCTTCCTGGTTGACCGGCGCGGTGCACCCGCGGCGAGGACGACGGCGGCCACCGCCAGAGTCGATAGGGGCCAGGATGGCGTGTGGTTTCCCCGGGCAGGCTTCACGCTGCTGCCCACTCTCTGCGACCAAGCCCAACTCTCCGCCGTCCAGCCAGCTCCCCCGCCGCGGCGTCAAGACATTTCCCGGCTCCCCGGACCCGGCCGGCCGCATTTCGGACGCGCCGCGGCAGTGGGCCGAAGCTGTCAGAGCCCGGCGTTAAGTTGGGACCATGAGCACGACGAAGAACATCACCCCAGTTGCAGCCGAAGCGGCCGCCCACCCGCAGCGCGGCCGCCGGTACGCCATCGAAGAGCTGGTCAGCCTCGCCGAGGCCGGCGACCCTTGGGCCATGGCCAAGGTGGACGAGTGGGAACAGCATTTCGCCAACGAGTATGCCGGCGACCTGTCGGAGGCGTGTCCCGACCAAGGCTGCGAACACTTCGGCGAAGCCGTCAACATCCTTTATGGTGAGGACGGCGGCGTCCTCGAGGTGGACCATGGCGCCTGGGCACACTACCCGGCGCTGGCCAAGGCCTCCTGACCGAACTCCGGCTCAGCTGCCGAGCAGCAGCCCGTTCCAGCCGCCGACGCCGATCGTCGCGCGTCCCTTGATCCTGTTGCCCGCGACAGGGTAGTGGTGCAGGTTGCCGGACCGGTCGCGCGCCAGGATCCCGGGCAACCCGTTGCCCAGGTGGTTCTCGATGGCGGTCAGATGGTCCATGGCGTTCCATCCGGAGCTGCCTACCGTGCGGCGCGTTTCGGAGATGAAGCCGGAAGCGCCGTTGCCGCGGTAAAGCTTCAGCTGCCCGGCAGAGGTCCTGGCGACGAGGTCGGTCCTGCGGTCGGCATCGAAATCCAGTGCGAAAATCTCGAGGGAACGCCAGCCGGTGCCGATCTGCTTCCTCGCTCCATGCTTGGTGCCGGACGGATTGGCATAGTAGTAGAGCCGCCCGGTCGCGGTATTCTTGGCGACGATCCCCGGATACGCGTCCGCTTGCTTCCAGTCCGTGACCAGAATGTCATACCCGGCCCAGCCACCGGACCCGATGGTGAAGGCGGCATCGAAGCCTCCTGCGGAACGCCCGTAGTTGACGGTGAGGCGCCCGTTGCTCCACTTCACCACGATGTCCTGGACACCGTCGGAATTCCAGTCCGCGGTTTCGACTTCCTTGGCGCCCTGCCAGCCGCCGGAGACGTAGGTGCGGTCCCAGAGGTCTCCGCCGCCCGCGGAGGGATAAACGTAGAGGTAGCCGGCGGAATCTACCGCCGCGATGTCGCCCGGGCTGATGGTCCCCCCGGTGGCACTCTGGCCGCCGCCGGGGTGCGGCGGAAGGCTGCTTCGCGTGGTCGGATACCCGGCCACATTGGCCACCGCGAAGTACTGTCCGTACCAGCCGGCCTTCGTCGTCTTCATGTAGCCGATCCCGATGTCGGTCGCCTTCGGGCTCAGCACGATTGAACGGTGGACCGGGGAACTCATCCACCAGTCGACAATCGCCTTGGGCGTGCTGTTGTAGGCGATGATTTCCGTGCCGTAGTCGAAGCCAGACGGGATCTGCTGGGTGCCGTAGCCGGAGCGGTGGATCGTCTCGAGGCTGTAGGTGCCCTTGTTGATGCGGGTGTTCTGCACCTCGGACCATTCCTGTGCCACGTTGGCGACGCCCTGGTTCCACACCACACGGGAGAGTCCGTTCTCGGCGCGGTATTTGTTCACCTGCGCAAGGATCTCCTTGACCACCGGATCAGTGGAACTCCTGGTGATGGCCGCTGCGGGACTAAGGCCCGAAAAGAGCAGGACAACCAGGACTGCGAGCGCCATGAATGGTTTAAGTACTTTCCCCATGGTCAGCAAGTGTAAGTGCAGATGCCCTGATATAGCACGTTTAATCAGCAAAACGACGCATTGTGGCGGCGTGTCCCCAGCCTTGGCGCCGCACGCCTGCCCCCTACACTTGTCCTACCAGACGGCACACCACTGAAACGGGACAGCCATGATCGACGTTGATCCTGAGTACCTGATCCTCTCCTACCGGCTGACGTACCTGGGTGTGCCCGACGCACAAGAATCACCCGAGACGTACCCCCTGGCGTGGCGCATCAACATATACGCCGAGGTCTTCGCGGAGAACGACGCCGTCGAAGAGCACAGCATTGGCTCCGCCATGGTCTACACGGTTCCGGACGCCGGGCGCATCGATCTGGCCAGCACCCTCGACGTCGACAAGAATCTGGCATCGTTCGGCAACATCCTCGGGGTGCTGCACCCCGACCTCCTGGATGCGGCCGGCATGAGGGATCTCGGTGGCGATCTAATGATCCTGTCCAGTCTGCTGATCAAACCGCCCTACCGGGGGCAATGGCTCGGCCACCACGTGCTGTTGGCTGTTCTGGCTACCATTGGCCGCAGCGTCGCCCTCGTCGCGCTGTGTGCTGCACCGCCGCTGGAACACGACGTACCCGAGGAGGAAACTCCGGAGCAGGGCGCAGTCAAGTCAGCCGTGCGCTCCTACTGGGAGTCCTTCGGATTCATCCCCGTGGAAGGCGGGTCCGCAGACTACATGGTCTACTTCACCGGCCCTCCCGAGCTCTCGGACGAGGTCCTGCCCCGATGACAGGCGACACTGCAAAAACATCGGATCGTCGGCGCAAAGTCTGTGGGCTTCCGTCCACTGACGAAGAGGACAGACGAGCGTGTAGAAACCCGCCTGCACTCCACGATAGTTTGGCCAATCGGCGGATCGCCGAAATCACGAACGCGGTCATCCACATCCGATTCATGGCAAACCTGAGTGGACTGAGGCACTGAGGCTCCGGTAACCGCCTCGCTTGCCGGAGGCTCCTGGTGTGCTCCTGTCCTCGCTCATAACGACTTCTACCCTGCCCTCTAGTCAGTCGGCAGCAAGGTTGTCTAGGCCACCTGACCTTAGGCCCTACCCGAGCACAGGTTCGGGATTTACGTTTGCTGCCACCGCACCGAAAAGACGCGGGATCACATGCAAACCAAATATCGGCTCAAGATGGCCACCGCAGCCGCAGCTCTGGTTCTCGCTACCGAGGGCTGCGGCGGTAGCAGTGACGGTGATAGCACGGGGTCAGCCGGGGAGGCCCCGGCAGCGCCAGCCGAGCCCGCTCCCCCTCCCCAGGCATTGGGAGACACACCCTAGTCCACGAACCAGCTGACGCCGTCGATCCAGATCTCGCTGGAGGCTGTGTTACCTGTGCGGATGCGCAACTGTCCACTGGTCTGGATATGGGCCAACGACGAGTTCTGGTAAGTGGTGCCGCCGGCCGCCGGTTTGGCATCCTGCGTGGGCCGATAGCCGGCAGGCAGGAAGCCGGGAACGGTGACGAAGGAGTTTGCCGTAAAGTTCCCGCCGACGGTACGGATGAACGCCCCCCGCAGGAATACCTGCCTGCCGATCTTGCGGTACTGCGGCAGGCTGGTAGCGTGCGGTGAGAGCCCTCCGCCGGGCACGGGGAAGTTCTGCCAGCTTTCGCCCTTGCTGTACAGCTCGGGAGTGTTGCCGGCCCAGGCCGAATTGTCCCAATCGATGAAGGTGGACTGTGGGTCGGTATTCCACGGCCCGACGCAGTTGACGATGCGGTTTCCCGTGAAGGTCCCTGAGCCTTTGACCGCGGCGCTCTTGCCAAAGAGGGAAATGCCGTAACCACCGGCGATGTTCCTTCCGTCGACGTAGTTTCCGGCGACAACCAGGTCCTGCGGCGGCATGACCCTGGTGCTGTTGCCTAGGACGATGGCCAGCCCCTGCCGACAGTTGACCACGATGTTGTTCGCAACGGTCAGGGCCTTTCCGCCGTGGGTATCGAACCCGGCCCACTCGGGGAAGTTCAGGATCACATTGCCGTCCACGTTGACACGCTCGGACCGGGCAGCCTCATAGTTGCCGACGTCGGTCAGCGCGATCCCGTAACTGTTGGCCACGACCCCGCCGTGGGCGAAGGCGTCCCGGACCAGGTTGTCATGGATACGGCTGTCTTTCATGGAAACAGCCATGATCCCGGCATAGCGCACCCGTTCGACGAAGTTCTGGGCCACGTCCGCGTTCCGCAGCCAGGTCAGGCGCATCGCCTCTCCGCTGGTGTCGTGCAGCCAGCACCGGAGGATGGTGAGACCGCTCAACGGGTTCTGCTCGCTGCCAACCGCATTGATCAGGTTGTTGCCGATGGTGTAGGTACCGGCTTGTCCAGCCCCGACGAGCTCAATCCCTTCGAGGTGCACGCCGCTGCTGGTCACATTGAATATTTGATTGTTGGAGCCGGCCTGGATCCTGCCGTTCATGAGAGTCAATGGTTTGGCAATGTTCACGTAGCTGCTCACGTTGCACGTCGGCCCGGAGGGCAACCGCAGCTTGGCGCCACTCGGCGCATTATCAATGGCTGCCTGAATGGCGGCTGTGTCGTCGTTACCTTGGCCGACGCCGGGAATTTCCATTTCACACTCGTCCCTTCCGCTGCCGGATGGCGCCACAGGCACTGCATGGCAGCTGAAAATGCAGCAAGTACGCCAAGGCTAGCGGCCCCGGGGCAAACCGCCATCAGTCGGTGATGGATATGGCTCTTAAGGAGCAGGAAAAACGGAACCAGGGCCGTTACTCGAATGGGGAGGGGCCTCCGGCACCGCGCCGCACGACCTCCGCAGCCACTAAAGAAGTCCACCACGGTTTGTTGGTTCCGATCCACACTCGCCGGAATCCACCACGGCCTCCAGCTGATGGTCGAGCTGCTCCTGCACGTCGAAATATCTCGCAACGCCATGAGCGTACGGCCCGGGGCGGATTCGCGCACCGCCGCACCGTCAGATCCTCCCCGTCGCCGAAACGGGCGTCGGCCGGAAACATCAGCGTGTACTTCACTCCCCTGCCATCGACACCGATCACGCAGTTCTTTGCGGACAACTCCAGTGTCCCCACGAACCCGGCCCCCATCTCGAAGTTCTCCTTGCCGCTGGCCGGATTGACCAGCAGTATCTCCCCGGCGGGGCCGGACCGAATATTCTCGGTGTGAGCGATTTCTGAACAAGAAGAACCCCTTCCAACTTGGCGTTTTGCCTAGTCAAAAGGGGTTTTGCGGAGCCCCCTGCCGGATTCGAACCGGCGACCCCCTGTTTACAAGACAGGTGTTATCTCTAGGCCGAACCCAGCACGTCATCGACGTCATCGATGACTCTTGGGGGTGTCCTGATGACACACGGTTGCCTAACATGTCCTCCATGAGGCACCTATGGCGAAGGTGAGGAGAGTGAACCTTCGGGAGAAGTGGGCCGTGTTAGACGAGCGGGGGTTACCCATCGCAGAGGTGTCCCGTTTCCTGCGCCATCTGTCTCAGACGGAAAGTTCTGACAATACGGTCAAGGCTTATGCATCCGATTTAGCCCACTTCTATACCTTCATGGAGCTGCAGCAGATTGCTTGGAATGCAGTGACGAATGAGGTTTTGGGTTCCTTTATTGCGTACCTGCGGACACCGTCCCTGACAGTGGTGCGTTCGTCAAATCCCGAGGGGATTCGGAGCGCCCAGACGGTCAATCGATGCTTGGCGGCCGTTGTCTCGTTTGCCCGTTTTCTATACGACGCTGCCAACGATACGGTGTATCCTCGACTGCTCCGCACAGCCAGGCGCCGCAGGGTCTTCTTGACGGAACAAGGCCAAGAGGTGGTCACAGCCGGACCGCGCCTGTCTGTGAGCCGTTCACCGCTCCCGGTGCTGACTAATGACGAGATTGCTGCCATTACCGATGCAGCAGAGAACTTGCGAGACAAGTTCATGTTCACCCTGCTGGCCGAGACCGGCTTGCGAATTGGCCAATTGCTTCTCCTTCGGCACTCGGACATCAATGTTCCCAAATCGTTCGTTCGGATACTTCGCAGGGACGTCCAACCTGGCGTGGAAGCAAGGAATAAGAGCCCGAAGTATGCGTACATTCCCGTCAGAGGAAGCGTCATACGCCTCTATGCGGCCTACATGCACGCAGAATACAAGATGCTTGATTCGGACTTCGTATTCGTGAACCTCTGGAACGGACGCTACGGTGCGTCGTTGTCATACAAATCCGTCGAACAAACCGTCAAGCGGATCCGTGAGAAGACTGGCATTCGAGGCTGGTCGGTGCACACCTTCCGACATTCGTTTGTCACCCGGCTCCTTAACGCCAGAGTCCCCATGGAAGTCGTCTCATATCTGGTGACGCATTCCTCAGTGAGCACGACCATTGACACGTACCTGCATTTAGAGGTTGATGACGCCAGGAAAGCACTCATGGAAGCGGGGGTTTGGGATGACAGGTAATCTTGCATTTGAACAAGCCAGCGATTATCTAAGGGAGTTGCTCTCGCGCCTCCCAAAGCAGTTTCTTGAAGGGTCCATACCTGCAGATCCTGCCGGCAGGTACTCCCGCAAGGTGTGCATAGTGTCCGGGTGCATCCGCATCAGCAAGCGCACCAATGTTGATCTTTGCCGGCCACATGGGGAGGACTTCAGCCGGACTCTGCGAGAAAGTCCCGGCTTGGAAGTTGAAGCATGGGCTGCGTCCGTCTCAGGGCCGGTCCGGAACCACCGGGACGGAAGGTCGACCCTAGGTCATTTCGACGTTGCCCTCGCGCAGAACGAAGTCCTGCAGATGGAACTTGCTTACGGCCTTTACCGGCGGGGGCAGCGTGACGTGGCTACCAAACCTGAAGTACTGAATCGTTTGGCGCGAGAACTCGCCAAAAATCCGTGCCGGTCAATAGTAGAACTGCGGTACAACCGCATCGCGATCTGCGACCTTACTGCCGCATGCGGCGGTTACAGCGATACGGCCCAAGCATTCCTGCTGGATGCGCTCGACGAGTTGTGTGAACTCCAGGGTGTCGAACCTACCCGCAGGCATCTGGGTATGGGATCGGGAGGTGGTTCCGCATTTGTGAACCTGAACCAGATAGAAAACGAAGAGTTCCGGGCCTCGATTCTGCGGTGAATGAACTACCGTATCCAAGCCGAAGCTGGGACCGCGTCGTACATTCAGAGCATTGTCTCGCACATGACACTCTTTTGCTGCTGGCTCGGCTCCATCGGCGTCAATTCGTGGAGAAACCTGGAACGGCAGAACCTGCTGGATTTCCTTACCTACCTGCGCAAGATTAGTATGCCTGATGGAAAAACGTACAGTGAAAAATACCTCGGCGCCATCGTCAGCCATATCTCGGTATTCATCGAAGAAGCCAGCATGAACGAATGGGCTGATATTTCCAGGTCTGTGCGCTGGCTCCGTCATGAAAGGCCCCGCCCCCAAAAGAACGATCCGCAACTCATGGGGCAGCAGAATGCTGCCCGCCTGCGGCACCCCGACAACTTGAAACTGATTGAAGATCCAGACTTCAGGATGGCGATCAATATCATTGCCGAGACGGGCCTACGCAGACGTGATGTGGTTTACGGAATTTCCATGAATTGCCTGATCGACGTAGGAAACGACAAATGGTCCCTCCGCTACATGAATACAAAGGGTGCTGAGCCTCTAAGCATACCTATCAGTCCCCAGCTGGCAGGAACAATCGGAGAGTTTATTCAGCACAAACGCGCACGGTTCCCGCACGCTACAAAGCTATTTGTGCGGAAGGATCCAGACCGTGTGCTCACCCTGACGCTCGTCAACAATGCACTCAAGGACTACGTCGAACTACTCGACCTGCGCGACTCTGCGGGAGACCTTGTGTCCGTGACCCCGCACATGTTTAGACACCAGAACGCCACGGACTGGCTGGAGCAGGGCGTTCCCATGCCTGTCATCCAGAAGCTACTAGGCCATAAGAGCCTCAGCACTACCGAGATTTACGCTCGAATGAGCGAGAAGAAAGTCCGGGAGGAGTGGGAGAAGATGCGTGCCGTGAATCGTACAGGCGACCTAGTCGATTTTCCCATGAGCGATTTGGAAGAGGCCGCCTGGACGCACGCCTTCATGGGCGGAGCCTCTCAGGCCCTGCCCAATGGCCGTTGCGGCATGCCCTGTAATGAAACCTGCGAACATGCCAATGCCTGCTTGACCTGTCCGCTGTTCATGACCACGCCAGAATACCTGCCAGTCCTACGCGAGCAACGCGAAGAACACCGGCAGATGATCGAGCTCGCGGAGCGGGAAGGTTACCAGCGGATAGTGGAAAAGAACACCAAACCGTTTGAAGCGCTTACGCACCTCATTGACAAGCTGGAGACCTTGGAGGAACCAAGACCGGCAGGCGTAGGCTGACGTATGTCTGACGCGTCGATGAAGCCCTCCGCGCTGGCGGAGCACGCATCACAACGAACGGCCAAATGCATTTCTGCTGTCCGCAACGGAGTCAGGGTACTGCGTTCCAGGGGCGAAGCCGTGACTGTTGCATCCGTGGCACGAGCGGCAGGCGTGTCCCGGAACTTCATCTACACCACGCCCCAGGCATTGGAGATCGTAGACAGGGCTAGAAGAGAACGTCCCCGCACGCTCGCTTCCAGCGGAAAAGCCAGTTCCGGCGGCTCTCAAGAGTCGCTGCAAACACGGCTTATTGCCGCTCTGGACGAGATCGAGCGCCTGAAATCCGAAATGTCATCGTTGAAGGCGCACAATACGGAACTGATTGAGGCCATAGTGAACTTGCAGAACCCTCCCATCAAGGAGAACGTAACCCAGCTTCGCCGGCGTCGGTTCTGACCGTTTTCCGCGCAGCCTGATTCTGCCCGTCCTTACCAAACAGCACGTGCGGTACATTCGAAGAGCGGAGCGAGTCGATTGAACTGCACGTGCTGTCTAGCGCCAAAGCTGCATAGCTCGGCCCTTCCCCACACTGAAAATTCGCTTTTCCAGAGGTTTCAGGCGAAGGTGGTGCTTCCGATACCAGCTGCCATGCGAAGTGAAGAGCCTTACCCCCTACCCTTTGCCGGGCGGTACGTAATAGTTTTCGCCACCGGGACGACTTCTGAAGGCCTTCTTCATGAGTAGCAACCCCGTCGTCGTTTCGGAGCTGGCCGCGGACCTGACCGCGTCGATCGTGACACTCCCTTTAGAAACTCTTAGATTTCAACCTGACAATCAAGGGTCGGAGGCGCAGTGACGGGGCAGCGGATCGGGTACGTTCGGGTCAGCACCCTAGACCAAAACGAACATCCGAGTTCGAACGCTCGCTCATCACGGAGCGCCAGCGCGAGGGCATCGCTCTGGCTCGGGATTACGGCATCAGTCGAGAGACGGTCTACCAGTACCTGCGCCAAGCCGCAGCAGTGACAGCGGATGGAGCATAGCCGGCCTCGGCAGCCTCTCTCCTGCCTCGAGCGATCGAGCTCACAGAGTTCCCCCGTATGGCCCACGGTCCGTTTGTGAAGAAGTATGCACGTCGTCGCAGGCGGAATCCCGCCCGTAGGACGCTGAAGGCGTGCGAGTGATGCCGCGCTGCCATGCTGGACACTCGATGCGCTCAAGGCAATAGACCCAGGACGGGCACGTCGAGCTACTAGACGCCCCTACTGGCAGCCCTTCCAAGACGACACTGCAGGTGGTCCAGCACGGCAACATCAACTGTGCAGCAGCGCTGGATAAAGTTCCTGTATGGAAGCCATTAGTGCCGTCGCTGCATCTGTCTCTATAGCCAACGGAACCGTGGGTCTTATGCAGACCGCGACCAAAGGTGTCCGGTCTGCATATCGCCGTGCCCGGTTGAGCGGGACGATCGACCAGAGCTGGCTGAAGTTAGGTGCCCTTTCAGGCAAAGACGTGCTGCTTTCTGCTGCTGAAGTCGATGATATACATGCTTTCCTCGAAAGCGATTCGGTCAAGCCGATCTTGGCGCTTCTCGCTGTCGGGACAGTTCTTTCCGACGCTGAGGAAGTAGTGAATGGTGCTCGCGTCGGATTTCTCAACGAGTGCAAGCGGTGGGGAATTAAGTCAGAGCTGAAGTGGGCTCCTAAGGGCGACGCAATTTTCGACTCGGTTGTCGAACTTTTTCGGGGTGTACTGCCTGACGCTAAACACTCGGAGGAACTACACGAAGAGATCGAGGCATACTCTGAGTTTCTTGCGACCCCGCTAAGGGGTCAAGAAAACGAGGGGGCTCACCGGGCATATGTAGGTCGCTTGCTGGCTC
This sequence comes from Arthrobacter sp. USHLN218, assembly GCF_037144715.1. Classification (NCBI taxonomy): domain Bacteria; kingdom Bacillati; phylum Actinomycetota; class Actinomycetes; order Micrococcales; family Micrococcaceae; genus Arthrobacter; species Arthrobacter sp. USHLN218. Next base: position 31,091 of record NZ_JBBCYT010000012.1, on the reverse strand, counting down.
TTACAGGCGACCTAGAAACTCTCAGACGAACTGCCCAGCTTTCCGGCGAACTCGCCGAGTCAATCCTAGCCGGGGATCAAGAACAAATCATTGGCCATGCCGAAGTAGATAACCAGGTGAGCTTCGACGATCTCTATGTCAGCCGTGACTTCATTGACGTCAGCTCAGAAGCCACCGAAGATTCAGGAGGATTAGTATCGTCCGGGGTCCCCTTTCGAGTGCTCATCATGGGTTCTCCCGGAGCTGGCAAATCAACATTCGTAAAGTTCCTCACCGCTGGCTTAGCCAATCCCCAGTTACGCAATCCTGCTCTACCGAGTGTGGTAATAAAATGCCGCGACTACGCCCGAGAGGGATTCTCTGGTTCGTTGGTCAGCTTTGCAGCCAAGCAATTGACAGCTGAATTTCAGCCGGTGTCAGATGACGCGCTGGAAGCGCTGCTGTTGACTGGCAAAATCTCTGTGATATTTGATGGGCTCGATGAGATAACCGACCTGCCGCGACGCCAAGACATGGTGAAGCGCATACACCGCCTTACTGCACAGTTTCCATCAACCTCCATCCTTGTCACCACAAGAGAGGTGGGTTATGTAAACGCCCCTCTGAACACGAAGGTCTTCCGCAGCGTAAGACTTCAGGAATTCACTTATACTCAAGTCGAGGAGTATTGCCATAGGTGGTTCAAAAAGAACAACAAGGGTCATTTGGTCGACCACTTCCTTGCAGAATCTGAAGCAGTCAGTGACCTACGATCCAATCCCCTTCTCTTGTCATTGCTCTGTATTCTGTACCGTGACAGCGGGGCCATCCCCGCAAATAGGAGAGGCATCTATAGAGAGTGCGCGCAACTACTCTTCCATAAATGGGATGCCCACCGGCAGATAAAGCAGTTCGAGGTGATGCCGGACTATACAGACAGACTGATGGAAGAAATCGCTCGGTGGATTTACACTTCGTCCGCGGCACAGGCGGGTCTGGAAGAGCAAGTCATCATCAAGACCCTCTCGAATTACATGGTGTCAGACCTTGGCTTCTTGCAAAGCAAAGCGGAATCAACTGCCAGCGAATTCTTGGACTTCTGCGCGGGACGCGCGTGGCTTCTGGGCGTCACCGGCACCAGTAAGCACGGGGGCCATCGAATATTTTCTTTTACCCATCGAACCTTCTACGAATTTTTCGCCGCAGAGGCCTTCGCACGGGAAGCAGAAAACGCGGGTGATATGGCCGGGCGGCTGCGGAAAGCTTATGAAAAGGACAGTACTTCCGTGCTGCCCGAGCTTCTCATCCAAAGCTTCGATCAGACCCGCACCCGCGGTGCAACAAACGTCTTCAGCAGTCTCTGCCAAGATGCGGCTCCTCCCGCTCTTCTTCTTAGATTGATGGACGGCGCTAATTTGGCACCTCATGCACGGTCCAAAGGTTTCGAGCTCATTATGCGAGACTGGAAATTAACGTTAGACGCTGAGCTTTTCACTGCTCTGCTGCAAATAAGCGGGCCTGCCAGGGATCATTTCCAAGACGAATACCTGCGCCCTGCGTCGGGCTCCCTTGCGCGGAGAAAATTTCTTTATGGGTGGTCCAGTCTCCAGCTATCCGGATCGGGTAACCGATTCACCGGAATTTGGGCTCCGATTATAGAAGAGATGTTGGAAGCCTACGCAGATGAACTCGCATCGCTCTCAGACCCAGTCATCGTGAACTGGCTCCTAGGTAAAGGATTGACGGCAAAGAACCCGGAGGAAGTCTGGGAATACTTCGTGTGTTATGGCCTTTACGGGTGGGTGCCCGGCGTGGCTTGGTGGATGATTGACGGGGTTTTCAACACCGGGATGCGCACTGCTCCGAGCCCCCATCTAGAGCTGATCATCAACGGCCTTGTAGAGGATCTGAACCAGAATGCACGGTTCCCTGACATGGTGATTTCGCGACTCCGCGACTCCCTGGAGTATGTACAGGCACACAGAGGCAGCTGGATCGCTCTCGATCATCCAACGAACTTCGAACAAGTGGTACGAAAAATGCTCTCGTACGTCGTGCTAGCACTTACCGAAGGACAGGACAATGAGCATGAACTCGTGAATGGTTTGACTCGTTGTTGGCCCGAACTGCCCACAATTCTAGCAATTCGTGCCGCATCCAGTCGGCGTAGACCGAGACGTTCATCGTCAGGGATCAGCAGCCATCTAGTGCTGGATCTGCCGGAACGGCTAAAGAAATGGACTGAAGGTTCCGTCAACCTCGTTGATTTCAGCGTGTTCGATGACGATCCATTGGGTGTCAAATACCGCCATCTCCCCCCTCTGCACTTTAAGCAAGAGGTTGGTGGGGTGCAGAGGGCATCCTCAGAGGGACCGGCCCCGGCCAAACATGATTTTGTGCCCCCACATCCATAAGCAAGGGCGAGGTTCATCCGGGGCCCTGGTAGCGATAGGGCCGTGCTCCTTCGGGTTCGTGTAACCATGTAAGAATGCCACTGCAAGGTCAACATGATCAGTTCGAGAATAGGTATATGGCGCAGCTTTGGTGCACCGCTGGCCAATGACGGTATTCAAGTCGAATGTCCTCGGGATCACGCCGCGATAGATACTGGCCTTCACCTATTCCTCGAGGGCCCGGGTAATAATTTCCAGTCCACCCATACGCGGGTCTGGTTCCAAGCCAAAGGAAAGCGAGTCGCCACCCTTTCCGCTGAGCAGTTCGATGCAGCAGCGGAGGCTAGCGTGAGTGTGAAAGTTGAACATCTCGAATATTGGTTTGCTGCGCCAGAACCCGTGTATCTCGTGGTTTTCGTCGAAGCGAAACTGCTTTTCATCGCTGAAGATGTGCGCGCCATCGTCTACAGGATGTGGCCAGACGGTAACTTTTACGACGCCGTACACGAACAAGAGTCAGTGACCGTGCATCTGGACAAGGAGGCAGTCCTTGATGGGGGAAGAATCGCGTCGTTACTCAGTCATGAGAGCATGCGGATTGATGGCGCTAAACGGAACCTGAAGGTCGTGGTTCCGCGCATCTCCGCACGACGAGCATCACACGAGACGAGTTACAGGCGTGAATGACTTGCCCTATCCAAATCCATAGGATTCGCAGTCCGCGCAGATCCGCCAGTCATCCTCCGCAGAATAAATCCTGCTTCCGCATCTTTCGCATGCGGTTAGTTCTTCTTCTGTAAAGGTGTGCCCGCAGGAGAAACAAACAAGATCCACGTCAGGCTGGCCAACTACAGTAACCTGGCCTACCAGCGAAGAAGGCATATCACACTCCGGACAGTTGTAAATGGGGGCGTCGCCACCGCTCTTGATTTCGTAGTAGAAGTCAAAATGGGCGACCTGAGAGAGATACTCATGGGCCATTTCGGTAGCTGGGAGAGCATAGTGGCAGAAGAAGCACTTCGGGTCGTTGCCCAGTCCAGTCACGAGCGCAGGTTGCGTGCATCGAGGACATTCCAGAACAACCTCTCCTCTAAGATCCCCATCCCTTAGAAGCATCATTCGTTTTTCTGCAAAGTCGCGAAGCTCGGAAAACGTGAATCGAATGCGAGCTTGAGCTTGTTCAACGCTGGGCAAATCTTCTTGCTGAACGTGTGGCTTCAGCTGATTCTCGATGAAATTCGTGACAAAGCTGAGCGCCCGGGCCAAAATCACTCGCACCGCCTCCTCTTCGGCAGCGGGAGCAAAGTGGACGATCCTGTTCCTCAGTTGAAAAACTCTGTCGATTTGGTCTAGCTCTAACTGCAAACCGGATATATCGTTCAGGCGCTTTCCGGCCTTGGAGACCTGAACGCTAATGAAGTTGCCCGAATGGAAGTTGGCAAGGTTGGCCCTGCCTGGATCCTCAAACACAAGCGACCAGTGTTCCCTAATTAGCCGGGCCTTCAGGAGAACTTCAATTCCTGACGCCATGTATAGGACAGCATATTTGTTCTCTTCTTCACTCTGTCCTGAATCAACGCTGACTTCTTCAACAGCTCGGGTGATGAAGTCAAGGGCGTTCTTCAGTAGCTGTGGCTCATGACTGGCGTTGATTTGAGGCATGATGTGAGCGTATTCCTCGGGACGGTGTTATTGCCACATTCTGATTCCCGCCAATGACATGCCAGCGCGCTGAGAGGATGTCCCTGCACTGGGCGAGGATGGGCATATGACGCACGCGCATCCCCGCCGTGCTGGCGGAAGCCCTCGATGGCGAAGCCCGACCCCAGAACACATTCTCTTGGATGAAGCAGCCGTGGCTTGACCAAATGCACGACCTTCCAGAGTGTCTGTCGCTCCTCGACCGTCTTCCCGAGCGAGTCAGCCGCCACTCAACCCGCGATGCGGTCTTGGCGGAGCTGAATGCGGTCAGGGTCCTACCCGCATTCAGCGCGGTGATGGTGTGGGGATGGGGGCACGACCGCTGGCATGGCTGCGCTGCGCACACGCTGGGTACTCACCCAGAGCAAGGCCAAGAGCACCGACGCCTTCTTGGAACCGGTGAATTCCGTTGTCGCAGACCGACCGGAAGCAGGAGTCAAATCAGTGCGCGGAAACAGGCCCCTCGACGCTTTCCGGTTGATGAACAACGAGGGCAGCATCCTTCCTCAGATCCTCCTACTTCACCAAGTGGTTGTACTTCACCTCGACCGTCAACGGCCCTAACGGCGCGGCCCCGGCCCAGTCCCGAAGCCAAGCGAGGATCCGGTCGTCGAGGATCGGGGCGGCGTCCGGTTCTACGACCATGGATTCGACGCCCAACCCTCTTGGCCCAGATTCTTCTTGGCGTACTATCGAAGCGCCGAAAAGCCTGCTCCTCATGAATTATTTCGGTTTTCGAGGTCCTCAGCGCAATGCCCTATTAAGCCCCTGAGCGGAAGGCTGAGTGTACTAAAGGGACTTTGCTCCCAGAGCTTTGCCTTGCATAGCAGCAGCGCAGCGGCTAACGTGCAGTTGCTCCGCCGTCTGCCCATCCCTGTTGAAGGGGGGCTTACTCATCAGACGGAGTTCCTCTTCTAAGGGCTTCGTTTCATCCGCTGACGGGAGCGCGACATAGGACAGGGCGAGGTTGTTGCTCATCCATGCACTCAGAGCTGTTTCGTGTTCCTGGATCAGGCGGGGATGAGCTGAACGTCCCTGCCAGACGGCTTGCAAGCCCATTAGGGACGCGATGGTCCTGCGCAACGTCGACTTTGCTGAAGAATGCTTATGGTGCTTGGTGCGGGAACGCAGACTAGTGGCTCTTCCCACATACAGCAAGTCCCCCTGCCTAATGGGGGTGAGCAGGCTGGGCCAGTCAAACGAAGCAGGCAGCTCCCCAATCAGGAACCATTTGTACACTCCCGGCCGGACTGGCGTGCGAGACCATGCCAGTTCCGGTTCGTCGGGACGGCTCCACGCGAGCAGGGATGATTCGGCAGCGTAGATAGTTCCAGAAGCCATGACCTCATACTAATTGAGGCCCGGTAGACTCCTCCATGGCTGCCTCTGGAAGTCCTGCTCGAATCCGTTCAATCAGGTCTTTCAGCTCCGCCGGCGTCAGCCATTGCCTTCCACGGTGAATCATCCGGTGGCAGTTGGCGCACAGCATCGCGAGGTCGCCCAGTTTCGTGCGCGTCTCCCCTGAGACGTGGAGCGGCAGCACATGGTGGACCTCTATGTAATCCTTCCCCCTTGAACCGTACGTTGTCCCGAAGTCGAAGGAGCAGACCTCGCACACGGTTGCCTGGCCATTTTTCTGGTGTGCCTCTATTTTTTTCCGGCGAAGCCCGGGATCGCGTTCACGTCTGCGGTGACGGGCCAAGAGAAGCCGTCCTTCAACAGCCCCTTCCTCGTCATCGCCCTCGGGCTCCAGCCAAAAAAGCGTGGGAACCTCCTGACGTTCGATCGCTATCCTGATCTCCCTGGCGGCAGCTCGCATTCCTTGCGGGTCCATGCGGAAATCTTCGAGCACTTCCCGGTCAAGCCGGTTGCCCTTGGTGCGCTTTTTTGGATAGTCAGGGTGCTGCGTGGCGATGTCCCACGTCTTACGAGCCACGCCGTTGGGATTGCGAAACTTGTCATCCCGGTCCTGAACGGGGTGCAGCGGGCTCGCCTTTAGCAACCGGGACAATTCGCGAATGTCCTGATGGGAAGGGTTCATGCCCTTCCAGCCATTTCGCTGGACCAGATCGCACGCGAGAATGATTTCATCGCGGGTCCAGTCGACACTCATGGCCCAAATCCTAGCCGGTTTGCAGCTCTACGGCGGGCTCCTGCGCCGCCATTGTCGGTAGTCCCCTCGCACAAAATTGCTTCAGACCCAAAGAATCTGTTTGGACATCCGCGACTCCCTTTCCGCTGATCTGGAGAACTGCGATTTCCCTCTTCCCAGCGCACCATCAGGGAACGAACGACTGCGGGCCCTGTCTGGTGGCCTGGAGATCAGTTTGCTCCGCGTCTATCGGCGTCTAAGAACTCGCTCCAGGTAGCGCTCACGCCGGAGCTGGCCTTCACCTCGCATTCCCAGACAACGAGGACGCCCCAGCCCATATCTTCGAGCAGTTTCCTCTGCATGGCATCACGTTCCTGATTGCGCCGCCTCTTGCCGGCCCAGAACTCCGTATTGGTCTTGGGCAAGCGGGCACCAACGGGGCATTCGTGGCCATGCCAAAAACACCCGTGCACGAAGATGACTTTTCGGCGTCCGGCAAAGACTAAGTCCGGCCGTCCGGGCAGTTTGCGGTCGTGGAGCCTGTACCGGTAGCCGGCCCCGTGCAGCATCCGTCGCAACCTCAGTTCCGGCTTGGTGTCCTTGGACCGGATCTTGGACATATGGGCGCTTCGCTGTTCGGGACTCATGAAGTCCGCCATGCATCCATTCTAGGTACGCCCGTTGCAGCCGCTGCATGCCAGAAGACGCTATAGGCTCGCGCACCGGCCCCGATCCTCATAGATGACCGACGACACCCTCGCGGCCGGGTACGCTGCGCAATATCGTCGCCATGCTCCGGCAGAATAGGGTAGTGATGAAGTACGTAGACCTTTTTGCAGGCTGTGGTGGGCTCTCCCTCGGCATCGAACGCGCTGGCGGCGAGCTGGTGGTAGCAGTGGAGAAGTCCGATATGGCGGCGCGGACTTTCCGTCACAACCTCATCGGGGACGCTTCGGACCCGGCAGATTGGGAACGGTATGCCGCCGCACCCGTCACTGAACAGGTTCAGGCCGGGCTTGTGGTCCGTGAGCTAAGCGCGCTCCTGTCCGATGACGAGGCGATGGAGGGCCTAGCCGCGGAAAAACTGGATCTCGTGGTGGGCGGGCCGCCCTGCCAGGGTTTCTCCCTGGCAGGGCGCAGGAATCCCGATGACGTCCGCAACAAGCTGCCGTGGGAGTACCTGCAATTCGTCGAGCGCACGGGCCCAAAAGCAGTCGTCATCGAGAACGTCGTCGGCATGAACCGTAGGTTCGGCAACGAAGAGGAATCATCCTTCCTGCAGCTCCAACAGGCTTTAGCTGAAACGGAACCGGGGTACGTGGTCCAAGGCGTGCATGTGAACGCCATGCACTACGGCGCGCCCCAGCATCGACCTCGGCTCATGATCATTGCCCTTCGATCAGACATCGCGGCGGAAAGGAACATAACTTCAACGGGTTTGCTGTGGCGCTCGGACTTCACGGACGTTATGCAAACGCCTCTCGCGCCCCTTGCACCGGTTCCTACAGTGTCGCGAGGGGACTTGAGGACGGTGGCCGACGCGATTGCGGACCTGTCCCCCCACGGAGACCGGACAGGGACAGGCAACGCCCGGTACCTCGGCGAGCTGCGGCAGGACGCGTGGAATTCACGCCATGGTTCGACGGATCGTCTGCTTAACCATGTTCCACGGAAGCACCAGCCGCGAACCAAGAACCGGTTCCGCCTCTACCAATATCTGGCCGGTTGCGGCCAGGACCAACGGATTGTGAGCCGAGTCGCGGACCTATCAGCATCAGACGCTCGGCTTCTAGTGAAAACCCGGCTCGCCGAGTCAGACCTGCCTGCGGTGTCGCCGGACGAGACCGTAATCGCCACGACGCTGGAAGAACTTACCGACTTCGTCCTGTCCCTTGCCACCCGGAAGCACTCGCAAAAAGTTCTTAGCTGGGACCAGCCGGCTCGCACCGTCGTGACCCTGCCGGATGACTACGTCCATCCGGCAGAACCCCGTATCTTCACGGTGCGCGAACTGGCCCGCTTCCAAGGCTTTCCCGAGGGGTTCGAATTCCTCGGCAAGGAAACGACCGGGGCACACCGGCGGCGTCTGGAAGTACCACAGTACTCACAAGTAGGAAATGCTGTCTCCCCATGGCTATCGTGGGCAGTGGGCAAACGTATTTCCGAAATCGTGGGGGGCCAGGAAACACATGAGGGATCCGAATGACTTCGAAGCCGGTAACCTAGCGTTCCTGAAACTTCGCGGCTTCGACTTTGGCCTGCTTGAACCTACCCCAACAGGACTAGCCAAAAGCATCATGGACGCAACCGGGCCTTACCGGGACTTCCTTGCGCGCAACGGCATCCACGACTACGGGTCGCAGCCCCGGGGAAGGGATGGCAAGCGCATTCTCGCAGCCGGATTCCTCGACCCCTCAGGAGAGGTAGTGGCGACGGCTGCCTCCCTATACCGGCCTGGAACGGGCAACGGAGACCCAAGGATTTGGTTCTCCGGTCTCGGCAAGTACATCCACGCAGGGGACATCTTGGTCACCCTATGGGATGGCAGGCAACTGCTGCTCGCCAACGCATCCCAACTGGACCTTTCCAAAGAGCAATGGGGCATGATGAACAACGCAACCACCCAAGACACCAGGCCTGGCTACTGGCAAATCCTCGGCCGCCTTTGGGACAAGGCCACCGGGGGCAGCGACGTCGCCGCCCGCCCCTCCTCCAAGACCGATGACGTATGGCCCACCGCGCCGCGCCCGCCCGGAGTTGAAGAGGCGTGCCAGTGGATCAGGGAAGGGTTGGAGGCGTCCACAGCGGAACCGCGGATGCTCTTCCTCGTCGGTGGTCCGGGAGCGGGAAAATCCCATGCCGCGGCGGAAACCGTCGCGTCGCTCACGGAACGAAGCGCAAGGGGAGACGGACTGGCCCACCGAAGCTACCGTTACCAAGCAGCCGACCGGGACCTGCTCCTGATTAACGATGCCACCATCGGCAGCGACACCCAAGAGCAGCCACCGCTCATCACCGACATCAACGAAGCCATCTCGACAGGATCACACGTTCTGGCCTGCGTGAACCGCGGGATTTTGGTCGAGGAATCCTCCAGAACGAGACAATCCCCCGGGTCCGGCGGAGCAGGGGAAGCGGCCGTTCGGTGGCTCCACGGGGAAAGTGACCAGCCCGGTGCTGAGTGGACCATCGACACGGACGTTTCGCGGCGTTCCTACATCCGATCCGGCCACCTGATCCGGTCCGGCCGCCCAGTCGCCCGGGTGCTGGCGGTCTTCGTCGATGTGTGCTCGCTTCTGGAGCGAAGCCCGCAGGTAGCTCTCGCCCAGCCTTCCCCGGACCGGCTCGAGGTCCGGGCAGAAGCGTACTTGATCGGCGACTTCTCGGAACGATCCGCAATGGACGCCTCCGCTACACCAGCAGGAGCGCTTTTGACCGAAGTTCTGGAAATAATCGGAAACTCCACGCCATCGGATTCCATCAACCCACGGTTCAATCCGATCTTGGCGAACCAACATTCCCTGTCCAACCCTCGCGTACGCAACAACCTGCTATCCGTTCTCCGGGCCTCAGAGATTGCCAGCACCCAGCGCATGACCTACCGCGAGGTATGGGGCGCCCTCACGCGCTGCCTGATCGGGGAGACCCCGGAACTGGTCGGACCCACCGGACTGGAGCACTATCTTTCCCTGATCCAACCCACATCGGTGGACGCCATCGACCGGTTTAACGAACTACGGCGGCTCGCCGGGCTGCGCTACACTCAGGCCCTGTTCGGGGTCTCGGGCCCGGGTATCCCCGGATTGGATCCCCAACGGAACCCCATCACCAAACTGACTCACGTCATCGACCCGGTCAAGGACTCCATACCGGGCCGGTTCGACGGAACCTGGAACTCCGGCTGGGCCACTCCTCTGGCCGATGCTTTCGCCGGAACCATCAGCCCGGGGTCCCCACTCAAGGCGTTGCTATCGGAGCTGGACCCGGAGGATGCCTTCCCCTCTGCCGTGACTTCCTTCGACGAGGAGGTGGATCGGGCCTTCGTCGAAGCGACCCAGCATCCTTCGCTCTCCGATGGGGACCGCTACGCCTTTATCGCCTGGTACGGCGGCTACCTGATGAGGCTCTATGCCACAGCCAACGGCATACCGGCATACCGAAGGGAAGTCGCGGCTTGGACCCGAGCCTGGTACATGGCCCCAGACATCACCGAATTCGAATCCCGGCTCCGGACCCTGCTTCGGCCACTGAGAGTCCCCGGACAAGGCGGATCGGCTTCCCTCATTCCCCTGTTTGACAGCCGGACCAACCCGATCATGGGGAACCTGTCCAACCCTAAGCTTGCCCTTCGCTCCGATGACTTCGACATCGAGACATCGACCGACTCTGAGTCGCTGTTCCTGCATCTGACAGAAAAGGGCCGCGAAGTGGCCCAAATCAGCCTCGATTTCGCCCTGATGCGGGAAGCCTTGGCATGCGAAGCCGGGCATTCCGGAATCACGGAGCTCTCGGACGCTACCTCTCCCCGGCTGGAACGGTTCAGGGCGGCACGGCTGGTGCCCCGCCAGCTGCGGGAGACCCGACATTTCACAGTGGTTTCGGGCAAAGAGGAACACGCCCTCGTCGTGGGAGGGCAGTCATGATTCCGGATGCCAAGAAGATGCTCCTGCCGTTGCTGAGGCCCCAGTACGTGGCTGTGCCGGAAGCGCTGATAACCGCACTGGCCTGGCGCGTATTCGACGTTGAGGTCCAGCCCGACCCCACCCGCAAGCACGTCGGGCTACTTTTTCGCACGAACCCTAAGCAGACCAAGACCCTAACTATCCGCGCGACCGAACCTGAAGGTGAGCGCCTGCGAGCTTTCAGCGAGGCACTGCGGAAGGAAGGACTAAAGACCTCCGGCGACCCCATCACCCTCGCCCGGGCTGTGTCTAGCAGCATTGCCGGCGTGCGTGCAGGAAAAAGCGGATCGCAGCCTGCCAGCCCTATCACGCCCGCCTTGGCCCTCCTGCAGAACATGCGCGGGCTCCAAGGTGCCAAAAATCCGCCTGATTTTGCCGAAATCATCGAATCGCTTTTCCGCATGGGCCTCCCAGCCGGCGCCAGCTCGGACGGACCGGCCGAACTTTGGCTGGCCTCGACAGAACATCGGATGGAAACCGACCCCCTGGTGAGTGCCCTCGACCGCGCCGCCGATGCAGCGTTGCTGGACGGCGCCCGACAGCGGCGTATAACCGATCGCACGCAGCGGGCCGAGCCATGGCAAGGCCTCTTCGCTGACACGCCGTTCGAATGGTTCGCCAGTTCGTGGACCCGCCTGAATGAGCCGCTTTGGGTTGAAGCCTTGCCGGCACGGGTATGGGTGGACTGGGCCACCACTGTCCTCCGCTTATCGGTTGGCCTTGGATTCCTTTGGGAAGCCGCGTGGTACGAGGCGTTGGCTCGGGAAGTCCTCGGCCTCAAGTCCCCTACCTGGGACGGCGTAAAAGCGAGCATGGCATCGCCTCTGCCCTGGAAGTCATCCCGTGCCGGCCTCGGTATCCGGGACGTCGCTCCCCTGCTCGGACGCCGCGTGCACCGCGGTGACCAGATCCGAGGGTTGCTGGGCGAATGGCTGGAAGATAACGGAAAGCAGGACGAGGACTTTACCTCCGCGTTGCACCGTATGCATGCCGATGAGAGGTTTTGCGACCGACTCGCCGAGGCTCTCGGCAGCCGGCGGCGCACTGCATCCGGAGGGAATCTCTGGGAAGCGGTGAAGTACGCCCTCAAAACCAGGGAGAACAGCGGCCCCTTCGCCGACTATTACGGCCTGCTCCAATCAAATGGTCGCTTCTTGACCGTCGATCCGGGAACCGAGTGGATGGCGGTAGTTGCGAGTCTGGCCTGCCCCCGACCCGGGACACCAACTGACGTTGGAGCGGTGCTTGCGTCCCTGAGCCAGCTGGGGGTGCGCCCAGAGCTGGCAGACCTCGTAACCCTACTCGAGCGTGCCGGTCTGGCGAGGGGAAGCGCCGACGCCGATCAGGGCGTCGTGGTCCAAAGTGCGTTCTAGGAGGAAATCGTGACCAAGGAATTGCTGGCCAACGCACTGGGACTGTGTCTGGCCCGTCTGAACACCCTCAACGCCGTCTACATACCCGAAGGCGTCTCCGAATCGGCTGCGGCAGCGATAGTGCACACAGCCAACTTTCGGAGGCCGGGTAAGCCCCCCTTCGCGATTCTGGTATCGATGGAACCCGAAGACCTATCCGATGAATGCTGCCTGCGCCTCACACCGCAGACCGCCATTCAGTACCGGCAGGACGACCGGCTCGCTGTCGTGGTCGGCCGCCATCCCGATTTGGCTTCCTTCGTGCAGGCGTTCCGTGAAGTTCTGGGCCAGTCCTACCCCGGCTCCGCCGCAGACGCCGTCTCGCTAGAGAAGGTCGCCGCCGCCGCCTTGGACGGGGTCTTGGCCGGCGCCGGAGCAGCCGCCGGCAGAATCTGGAACCGCGCACAAGCCGAAGAGCGCCTGGCCAGCTGCCTTAGCCAGCTCTCGTTGGCCCACGAAGCCCTGGGCCAAGGGACGAAAGGCTGGAACACCTACTGGTTCGAGCATGTGAACTACGGGTTGAATACCTTGGAAAAAGTCCTCGCCGCAAGGACGGACATAGACCTAGACCAGCTGTTCGCCCAATACACGTACGCCTGCTTCGCCCTGCCCGCACCCAAATCCGGCGTGTCCTTGAAAAACGGAGACACTGCCGTCGGCAAAGCCATCGTCGAAGCCGTGAACTCCTGGTGGCTGGACTCCGCGGCAATCGTCACCACCGCCAAGCAACTTGCCCATCATCCGGACAGCAATGGCGAGCCGCACCCCGTGTCCGAGCTGGACTGGACCGGGTTCGACCGGACCCTCGCCGCAGAAGACAACCACCTCATTGCGCTGCTCCGGCACGCTGCATCGACGGATGCCATCGATGCATTCGCGACCTTGACGGAGGACCAGTTTTTTAACCCCCTCGGTTCTGCGAGCCGCCTCAGCCAGCTTGACGTCCGCGACGGCAAAGGCCGAAGCCTCGCGGCATCGGAAGACTCCGACAAGGGCCCCTTCGTCCTGCGTTCCGAGGTCGAGGCCTCAGACACGTCGGGCATGCTGCTACGGTCCGAGCCCGTTCGGGTGAAGATTCCCACCTTCGCCTCTCCCAGCCACGATGATGTCGAGGCCTCGGCTCTGACACTTTGTGCCACGGGCCAGAAAACGGAGTGGTCCGGCCACTTGGAGCTCGACCGCGACGGCGCACTGTGGGCCGTCGGACGCTTCATCCGGAACGCTGGCAAGGCCCCACACAAGATCACCATGGGTCCGGTGAAGTTGACCGTCCGCTCGAGCCCCGTGGATCCCTTGGTGGGAATCGTGGACAACTCAGTATCGTCATCCTTCTACCTGCTGCCGCCATCCGGCCCCGGGCTGGTGTTCATGGCCATCAAGCGGGGCGGCGCGCTGGGGCGGGCCACCTACGTCGGCCCTGACACCTTCGAGCCGGATCCCGAACAGGCGGCCGAGGACAGTCGGTTCGCGGGAACCTTCGACGACGCCACATCCCGTTTCCAGATCCTGGCCTGGGCGTCCGGTAACGATGAGCAGGCGTACATGGAGCGTCGCGCCCTGCCGCTGCTCCGCAACAGAGAAGGGATCTTCGCTGCGGTCCTGCAGCCGAGCGGACTTGATGAAGTTACGGTTAACGGTGCTACCTTCGAACTGCGCACACCGCAGCCCAAGGCAGCATGCCATTCTCCCGTCGTCGCCGCTGCCACGGGCCAGCAGATCTCTGCAGAACGCCCCGCACCCGAGACCGAGGAATCCGTTCGCGGAGTCCTCGAAAGCCTCATCGCGCGGCATGCCGACACCTCCGAGTGGATGCGCGCCCACGGACACATCGTCCTTCCCTCCGACAGGGACACCCCTGTCGCCGATCTGCATACCGAGGGCGATGACGCACTGTTGATGAGCCCCGGCATCCGGGCGCCGTGGAAGGCCGTCACCGGTGTCTCCGTCCCCCCCTCCCTTGCCGGCTCCGTGGAGGCAGAGCGGTTCCGGGAAGCGTGGGCAGCGCTTGAGATCGGAGAGACGCTGCAAAGCGGGCCCACCGAGATCACGGCGGTACCGGAGTGGCCCTCACGCACGTCTTGGCGCCATCTCTGGCTTGATAAGAAGGAAGCCTTGGGCCGGTACCTTGATGCGTATTCGGACTTAATCGGACGGGCTAGGGACATTGGCGATCCCTTTGGTGTCTTTTGGGCGACGTATCCCTTCAGTGCCAGCGTGTGGGACACGGTCTCAACGGGCAAATGTCAGGCGGTCCTGCTCAGCCCGTTCCACCCGCTGCGCCTCACCTGGCTCGCCGGAGTCGAAGCCACCCTTTGGGAGGCGCGGGAGGCTAGGTACCTAGCCGGGACCATCGAAGGCTGGAACTTCCCGCTGCTGGGTCCCCGGGAGACTTCCAGTGGCCGGATGGTGGCGGTTCCCATGGACAACGGCGAAGATCAAGTCTTCCTCGGCTGGTCCATGTTGGTAGAGGCTTCCATTGATGGACACACACCTCTGAAGGCGCCGACCCGTCTGGGCAACTTGCCAGCGCCCGGAAGCGCCGCAAGCGGATTGAACGCCACGGCAGCTGCGGCAGCGCTCCGCAGCTACCGAAACATGAATCCCCACGTGTCCACGCTGAGCATCGACCTGGCCGCGGTCGGACCGACCGCCCGGCTGGCGGAAGTCGACGAGGCGGTGCTGGCAGCCGTCGAGAAGTGGACGCAGGGCAAGGACGCCCAGTTGCTGGGAGGCGCCCGGATCTGGGATTCCCTGCACAGGGGTGGCGAAGCGCCCCGGGAAGCGGTGACCCGTCTGGTCAGGGGCAGTGCAGGAGTTCCTTTGACCTGGTCCCGATACGAACCGGACGCCGCCGCCGCGAAGACCTCGAACATCCGTCTCCTCCAAGACTCGGGGGTGCAGCTGGAAGTGGGTTCCGCCGGGAACGGAAACCTCGGCATCGTCGGAATGGTGCCGCTGCGGCGATTCGAAGCGCACCAGCCTCCCTCCGGTAGTTCGCAGCTGTCGGAATCCCGACCGGCATTGCAGCCCGGAGCAGGATGGGAACCCTTCGCGAACGCCTTGATGCTGGTCGAACGCGCAAACAGCCAGCCACGCATCAGCTCCCGCTTGTTCAAGGCCCTGTTAGTGGACGGAAGCGCCGATTGGAGCGTTTCAGGAGAAGCGCTCATGGGTCCCAGCGCCATGGCCTCTTTAGTGAGGAATGCTGGCGGCGGCAGCCAGATGCTGTGGGAGTGGCGGCCCCCGTTCCTTGATCCCTCCGAGGACATACCGCTGCTTGAGCGTCGGCCCTTCGTCTCCGTGGCCCGCGTGCCCGCCAGCTTTCGCCAGCAAATCAAGACCATGCTGAACAAGGTCCACGACCGTCCCGTAGGGGAGGAAGCCGTCAATGACCTGCTTGGCAAGCTCGGCGCCCGCGGCGTCGGCCTCTCCGCCCTGCTCTCCATGGGTGGTACTCATGCCGCCGGCGCCCTCGGCTTCTATCTGGCGTTCTCTTTGATGGAAAGACTGCCAGTGGACGGTTGCGAACAATTCGTCCTGCCCATCGACGCGTGCGACACTTTCCTCAAGGCCCTTGCCTCGGACTCCAACCACGGCGGGTCCACCCGCAGGGCTGACCTTTTGGTCGTTCGCCTCGACGACGAGGCCATCACCCTCATTCCCATAGAAATCAAGTTCTACGGACTGGATGCCTCCGGGCCAGCCCCCAACCTTCCGCAACCCGGCGACGATACCTTCAAACGCGCGCTCCAACAGCTCGACTCCACTGTCGGGCTGCTCCGCAGGCTTCAGGCGCGGTGGACGGACCTAAACCTGCAGGGGAATATCGCCGAGCGTGCCCTCTGGCACAATGGCTTGGCGACGCTGGTCGAGGCAGGAGCAAGGCTGCGCCCCGGTACGGACGAACCTTCCAGCGAACTTGCATCCCGCCTGCAGCGCCTAGTAGACGGAAACATTCCGGTTAAGGTCGGCCGGCCCATCCTCACCTATTTCAGACACGACTCCTTCACGGCACAAGGCCGAGACTTCGCCGCCTATCTGGACGAAGAGTCCAAGTCCGCCTCAGCAGGAAGATACGCCGCGCTGGTTGCGAATGCCGGCGCCGCCTTCGAACAAGTGGGGCAGGCCTCCAGCGAGATCCTCGGGGCGTGGCAGGACGTTATCTCCTGGGCCGCCGCACCGGCCCCCGACCAGGAAGCCACGCCGGCAGAGCCGGCCCCGGGCGAAGAGACCGCCCTTACGCCCGTACCAGGGCAGGCCGCAGCTGAACCCCCAGCAGCCGAGCAGAACGTCCTAGTGACGGTCGCGCGCCATCCTGCAGCTGAGGAGCCACTGGCCGAGGCGTCCACGCCTCCTGCCGGAAACCACGGCCCCATACCCCCTGCCGAAACAGGAAACGGGAAAGTGACAATGCCCGACGGCAGCGGAGTCCGGTTCCCCGTCGGCGAGCTGCTCGGCAGGGTCGGCAAGGGCGAGGCCGAATTCTGGCCCAGCAACACGGCGCTCAACCAACTGAACATCGGCGTGGTGGGAGACCTAGGCACGGGCAAGACACAGCTGTTGAAGTCGCTGATCCTCCAACTGCGTTCCAACACCGCCCAGGTCCAACAGAACCCGCTGTCCATGCTCGTCTTCGACTACAAACGCGATTTTCAGGACGAGCAGTTCCTCCAAGCAGTGGGGGGCAAAGTCCTCCGTCCCCAACGTATCCCCCTGAATATCTTCGCCCTGCCCGCCGGCTACACTCCGCTTGCGGCCTTCCAAAGGGCCCAGGCCTTCTGCGACATCATCGGCAAGATCTATTCCGGTGTAGGCCCCGTCCAGCGTGATCGGCTCGTTACGGCCATCACCCAGCTGTACAAGGATCAGAACGGCAGGCCGCCCACATTGACTCAGGTCCTTGAGCGGTACCGCGACGAAGGCGGCAGGCCCGATGCCGTAACCGGCATACTCAACACCTTCGTCCTCGGCGAGATTTTCAGTGACGAGTCAGAAAGCCTCGTCCCCTTTGAGGAGCTCATCCACGACAAGGTCCTCGTGCTCGCCCTCAGCGATCTCGGGATGGACCAAAATGCCAAGAACGCCCTAGTAGTCCTATTCCTGAACATGTACTACGACTACATGCTCAAGGCACCGAAATGGCCTTACGTAGGCCAGGACCCCCAGTTGAGGCGCTTGAACTCTTTCCTGCTCGTTGACGAGGCGGTGAACATCATGAAGTACGAGTTCCCCGTCCTCATGGACCTCATGCTTCAGGGCCGCGAGTTTGGGTTCGGCGTGATCCTCGCTTCCCAGTACCTGTCGCATTTCCGCACCAGCGGAGCGAACTACGGCGAACCGCTGCTCACATGGTTCATCCACAAGGTCCCCAGCGTGAGCCTGCGGGAACTGGAACAACTGGGCCTGACCGGGGTTCCTCAAGGTGCGGCCACGCATATCCCCGGCCTGAAGGTGCACGAAGCCCTGTACAACTCTCTGGGCTACCCGGGCAGCTTCATCAAAGGCATCCCGTTCTACCGACTCGCGTCCCCACAGGAACAGGCTGGAAAGCCTCGTCCTGAGCAGGAAGCGTTCGATGAGAATGGTGAATGAGGCCAATCGGTTAATTCACCATACTCTGCCGCTGAGAGCGGCCCGGTTACCCAGTGGAGCTGCGGGACATGAGACCTTGCATCCAGAAACGGCCCCCGAAGCCTAGCGGGCCGCCCTGCTGCTCCTGAAGTAGGCGCTTCGCATGGCGGACCGTTACCGCAGCGGCTTTTTTGCCAGCTCTCGTATCCACTTAGGCGTCTCCAACCCGATTTTCCTGTCTGTCGTTACGCGCAGGCGAGCAGCTCGAATCCTGATGCGTTCCTGCTGGCTAGCCTCAGCAGCTGCCCGCAGCGATGACTTCGTCTTACACTGCCCCAGCGCAAATATTCCCATGCTCGCCCGCTCCCTTTCTAAAATCAATCGTCCGTCCGCGACAACAGGCGGATGGGCATCCTGCAGGCAAGGGAGCAAACCACCGTGAGGTCGTGGCCGTGACCCGACTGCCTTATCCGCAGGGCAATCTGCTGGGCGACCCGCAGATTCGCAATGGTTCAACCCGCAACGGAAAGTTACCCGGCCAAACTAGGACTGCATTCCCGTCGCGGCTGAGGTTCATGTCGAGAACATCGACGCGGGTTTGCTCTCCGTTCGGATGATCGATCGTGTCGATCACGCGCTGGTGCCAGTGTCCAGCGAACACTGACGCTGGCCGGAGCGCGTCAACGGCGCGACGAAGGCGCGCTCTCGTTGCCTCTGACGCCTCTAGGACCTTTGGAGGCAGGTGCAGGTCGCTCTTGACTCTTACGCCATATGGAACGTCGTGTGTAACGAGAATGTCTGTTGGACCGCCTGCGATCAGCCGGTCAACGTCTTCGTCGGTTACGTCCTCATCAGGCCACCAGTCTTTGCCTGCTGTACGCCATTCCTGGTCGATTGAATATGCGCCGCCCAAACCAGCAATGGTCAACCCGGCGTATGTGAAGCGTGCGCCCCGCGGTAAGTACCTGATGCGCGGGCGCAGGGGCGCAAGCCCCTCATCGTCAAGCTGCAACAAACGCAGCTCTTGATGGTTATCGTGGTTGCCGTCCACGAAGACAAGGCGCATATCCCGTAACTCCAGGCGCTGCTGAAGCCTGCGGTCAAACTTTCCCTTGTCCCGGCCCGGCCATAAGACAGCAAGATCACCGACATGCAGAATAAGTTCAGCACCAGCGGCAGCAGCGGCATCAACCACAGCCCGCATCCAGGGAACGTCGCCATGCCAGTCACCGGCAACAGCGACCGGCTTCGCAATCTCAGACATCCATTGCCCCCTCCTTTTGACATCTTTGATGGAGCCGCACATAATTCATGGCCGTTCCGGTTTCTCCTGCGCCAGTTCGATGACCCACTTCGGCGTCTCACGGCCCAAATGCTTATCGAGCTCGCAACGCAACCGTGCTGCCTCAATCTTGACCCTCCGCTCCGCTGCCTCTTGCTGCGCGGGAGTCCGCCGGCGTCGACGCCGAGAGCCATCGGTCCAACTGGTCGGCAAGCAGGCATTAGAGCCGAAGTCGCTTTCACCTTGGGAGACAGACAGGGCCGCGATGAGGTTATGGTCCTCGAACGTGTAGCCGTCATCAACACCGAGGCGGTGCTGCAGGTTGGCGACGTACTGAAAGAATCGTTGGTCGGATCCACTCCGTTTCCAATCAAACGCGATAAGTCCCAGGAGCAGGTCAATACGGTCTCTCGGTCTCGCTGGTAACCCGGCGAAGGGATTTTCCGTCATATGTCCGTCCCTCCGGTTTCAAGCCAGGCCTGGGTTTTGTTCTCACACACGCCTGTTGCAGGGACAGGCGACAGCCACACGTCTTTCCATTTGCTTCTGACGGGCCAGTGTGGCCTGTACATACGCCAGCTCTCACCGTCCACCTCCAGTGCGACGACAAAATGCTGCGGCGGCGAGCCGCGGAGGATCTCGTACTCAGCAGCCAAAGCGTCCACTATTTCGTTTAGTTTTCGGGCACGAGCCGACAGACCGGGCACCTCCGGCACTTCAGCAATCCAACAGTCACCGGTTTTCTTTACTCGCGCGGCCAGTTCCATCGGGGTTTCATGTCTTCTCGATTCTTGAAATGGAGATTAGAGGCGTGGTGCCGCGGAAGGTGGGTATACCGTCTTCGCGCACATCAACGAGCAACGCACCCGAATGGCCAATCTGGAGTCGATATATCGATAGGAGTCTCAGAGCTTCCCCGTCTCTCCTCAGATCGGAAGAGGGAAATCGATCCGAATCTCCGTACATGTCCTTATGACTCGGCAAACGAGTCATAGTCCGATTGCCATGCGTAAGGTCGAACACGTAGAGCGTCCCAGAGACAGTGCGGACCTGCCACCGGCCCTCCTCGCGATCTGTCAGCCTGTCCGTAATTTCCACCATAGTTAGCAAGTCTTGGCGGTCCGCTGGATTGCCTGCCCCGTCCAGGTCGTCAACGATCTCGACGCTGATCCTGCGGGCGGGCAGTATCTGCTGCACTGCAGACAGCAGCAGACGCGCTCTTTCCCCGCCAGCCTCCGGCTGTTGTGTCTGCACAAGGAGATACAGATGGTCAAGCCCCTCGAAGTATTCATTAGACGAGTTAGGAACGACCCATACCCTATCGATTCCAACCTCCCGTGCCGCTCTGAGAATCTCTCCGAGGCAGTCCTCGCTTCTCTCGATCACCGTTCGGTTCCCTACTATGGCCGGGCTACTTAGCCTGGTTGCTTCTGCCCAGAAAAATACTGAGCCCAAGGTACCGAGTTGCGCTATTTCCACCTTCTGACCAGCGCAGATCTCGATCAAGGTCGGCATTTTCCGGCACACACTCCAGAAATTGTTGAAGGTCCCGGACGCTCACAGGTCCGGCAAGGTCTACAAACGCATGAACGGGCAAAATGAACTCCTGATAGAGCTAGTAGTACATGAGTCTTGCCACATGTACTACTAGTAGGGCAGACAATCATGGTCAATTCTAATGGCATGAAGTGTGCCTATCCGACCTGAGCAGACCCCCAAGACGCAGCAGTACAGATGGTCCCGAATAAGGGCACAAGTGGGAGGGCGGATAAGGGAGCTGCGTCTGGCTCAAGGTTTGACCCAAGAAGCCCTCTCACTGGAAGTGGGAATGAGCCGCAACATGCTCATACACCTTGAATGGGGAAAAAGAAGCATCGCGTACGAGCGCCTTTGGGACATAGCCGAGGCCCTGAACGTCGGTGTTGAAGAGTTGCTGAAACCTCCCGCGATTGCTCCGACGGGCGAACCCTACGCCGGAGGCAACGGACCGGGCGGAAGGCGCTAAACCATTGCTCCCCTTCACGTCAGGCATAGCTGAGCGAATGGGGCACAATAGTGCAATGCTCTCCGCGACCGCCTCAGCCAGCGAATCAACTGACCCAACCGTTCTGCTAGCCGTAGCCGTCATTGGTGTTATTGGGGTGGCCTTCGGAGGAATTATCACGAGCGCCTCACAGCACTGGTCAGTTCGCCAGACCCAGATAGAGCAAGTCCGCACCAGGGCGGCTGAGGCGGGGGCCCTGACCATGGAATATGTCGGCAGTCTCCGTCACGTAATCAACGCTGCACAACGCGGGCAAACTCAGACAGATCTTAATGAAGCCCTCGATCAACTGAATGATACCTACAGGCAGTGTCGCCGAGCAGTCTCTCTCCTTTACGGGGCCCCCGACGTTCACATATCAGAACAGGCAGGGCAGCTGCATAACTTGGTGGTCCAGATGTCGAATGAAGTCATGCCTCTCGTGAGCGGCGGGCGCTTTAAAGAGGCGCAGTCACTTCTTGACACAAGAGACGTTCCCATTCAGGCTGCCAACAACATTCTGTTGACGATGGTGGAGCCGCTGGAACGGATGACCAACCGTTGGGGGACGCCGATGTTCAGGAACAAACATCAGGCTACGACCGTCCTAATTGAGCGAGGAACTGAACGGCAGAGAGCCGGTCAGTAATTATGCTGCTGAAAATCCCTACTAAGATCGCTGCTCTGAAGCGTTGAGTGGCGCTCTAGGGTGACTTCCCTCTGATACTGACGGAATAAGCTATCGGGATATTCCTCTTCGGGCGACCGCCCAGAATGCGGGACCGCGATAATAGCGCCAAACATAGACGGCGGCTCCGCGGGCCCTCGCCCGCGGGCCGCCTCACACTACGACTTACTACCAGAGCTGCCTATCGGACTCGAACCGATAACCTACGCATTACAAGTGCGTTGCGCTACCAATTGCGCCAAGGCAGCAGGAATATTCAATTATCCTACACGCCCCACTTCGAGGACATGTCATCCACGCTGACGCCCGGATTTGCCAGCACTCCGGCTCATCGCCTAGAGATAAGCAGCGCTCTGGCCAACTGAGCTAAGGAGGCGGACTGGTCGTGGACCAGCGCGGCTGGATCAGACCAGCTAGATAAGGTTAGCCCAGGTGGACGCCCGGCGTGAAACCGCGGCGCCCACCCGGGACACAGCTGCCTGGACTACGCGCGGGCGTCCAGGATCGGCTGGGCGAACTCGACGAAGTCACCGGTGTTGTCCCACAGCTTCCCGTCGACGTAGACGGCCGGGGTGCCGCCGACGCCCTCGGCCCTGGCCAGCGCGTCCGTGTACTTGGCGTACGGGCGGTAGGTGCCGTCCTTGATGCAGCTCTCGGCCCCGCCTGCTCCGGCCTCGGAGGCGATGCTGGCCAGTTCGTCGCTGTCCATGCCGGTCGGGACCTGGCGCTCGAAGAGGGTTTCCATGAAGGGCAGGAAGCTCTTGGGCGAGGTATTGGCCACGCAGGCCAAGGCGTTGGCGCCGCGGGACGAGTAGTTGCCGGTGGCCGGCTGGTCCAGGAAGGCTACCGTGCGGTATTCAACCGTGGCATCTCCGCTGTCCAGCCACTTCTTCAGCTGGCCCGAGTACGCGGCTTCGAATTCCGCGCAATGGGGGCAGGCTGTGTCAACGTAGATGACGATCTGGGCCGGATCGCCCTTGGGCGCTGCTGCGACCCCGCTGGGCACGGCCGGAGGCTTGGCCTCCGGATCCACCGTGGAGACGTCCACCGTGGCGGCGTCGGAGGTGGCCAGTTCCGTGCTGGACGTCAGCGTGATGCCGCCGTACTTGTTGCCGTGCGCGGGCGTGGAGCCTGCGTCGGGGAAGTCGCCGCGCTGGTTGGTGGCGACCACGACGGCGATGATGGCCACGATCGCCACGACTGCGGCCACAACACCCCAGCGCACCAGCAGCGAATTGCGCTTCTGCTTCCGCTGCTCGGCCTCACGCATCTGGCGGGCTTTTTCGCGTGCCTCCGCGGTGCGCTCGGCCTTGGTGGGCCTCGGTGTGTTCTGGCTTGCCATAAGTCCTCAAGTCTTTCAGTCTTCGGGCACCGTGGCGGCCGCCCTCGGGGACAGTTTTGTTGAAACTACAACGGTCTAACGGTACCGCGCAGCATGCCGGCGGTTCCATTGTTAATTAACGCACCGCAGTCTGCCGTTGGTTCCGGTCTTATAGAGTCAATGGCAGGATTCACAACTACAGGAGAGTCATATGGTTACTAAGCCCACATCATTGGACGCGGAACCGGAGGGCTCTGACTACGGACAATACGACTTCATCGTAGTCTCCAACCGGCTGCCGGTGGACCGTGTGCAGGACGACGACGGCGGGACCTCCTGGCGCCGTTCGCCCGGCGGCCTGGTAACGGCACTCGCCCCGGTGATGGCCAAGACGGACGGCGCCTGGATCGGCTGGCCCGGCTCCGCCAACGAGGTCCTGGACCCGTTCGACCACGACGACATGCGCCTGGTCCCCATTCCCATGAGCGACGACGACGTCGAGCTCTACTACGAGGGTTTTTCCAACGCGACGCTGTGGCCGCTCTACCATGACGTTATCGCCCCGCCGGAGTTCCACCGGACCTGGTGGGAGTGCTACAAGACGGTCAACCAGCGGTTCGCGGATGCCACCGCGAAGGTCGCGGCCGTCGGGGCCACCGTCTGGGTACAGGACTACCAGCTGCAGCTGGTGCCCAAGCTGCTGCGCGAACTCCGCCCGGACCTGAAGATCGGCTTCTTCAACCACATCCCGTTCCCCCCGCTGGAGATTTTCGCCCAGCTGCCGTGGCGCCGACAGGTGATCGAGGGCCTGCTCGGAGCGGATCTCCTGGGTTTCCAGCGGCCCAGCGACTCAAGCAACTTCCTGCGCTGTGTCCGCCGCTTTACCGGCCACCCCATCAAATCCCAGCACGTGAACATCAAGTCAGACTCCGGCACCCGCATCTGCCGGGCCGGCGCCTTCCCGATCTCCATCGACGTGGCCCAGATCAACGAACTGGCCAACCGCCCCGACGTCATCGAGCGTGCTCGCCAGATCCGCGAAGAACTCGGCAATCCCAAGACCGTGCTGCTCGGCGTGGACCGGCTGGACTACACGAAGGGCATCGGGCACAGGATCAAGGCCTACGGCGAGCTCCTCGAGGACGGCCAGGTGACGGTCGAGGATGCGGCGCTGATCCAGGTCGCCAGCCCAAGCCGCGAGCGGGTGGAGTCCTACCGTCTGCTGCGCGAGGAAATCGAGGCCTCCGTCGGCCGGATCAACGGGACGTACGACACGCTCAGCAATACGGCCATCCGGTACCTGCACCATAGCTATCCGAAGGAAGAAATGGTGGCCCTGTACCTCGCGGCCGACGTCATGCTCGTGACTGCCCTGCGCGACGGCATGAACCTGGTGGCGAAGGAGTACGTCGCCTCCCGCACGGGGATCAACGGTGCCCTGGTACTTAGCGAATTTGCCGGGGCGGCAGACCATCTCAAGCAGGCTCTCCTGGTGAACCCGCACGATATCGACGGACTCAAGGATGCGGTGATGAGGGCCATCAACATCTCCCCCGGCGAAGCGACCCGGCGGATGCGGACCATGCGCCGGCAGGTGCTGCAGAACGACGTCGAACAGTGGTCGCAAAGCTTCCTGCGGGCCTTGCAGGCCGGACCCGGCGAAGAGGCCGAGGGGGAAGAACAGTGAAGGACGGACTCGCCCCGGAACTGCTGGAGGCGCTGCGGTCGGTCAGCCGCACGCAGCGGCTGCTGGTCGCCCTCGATTTCGATGGCACCCTCGCCCCGATCGTCGAACGTGCCGAGCACGCCCGGGCCCTGCCGGCGTCGGCCGCCGCAGTGCGGGAGCTTGCCGCGCTCCCCCGGACCTACACCGCCTTCATCTCCGGGCGCGCGCTGGACAGCCTTCGGGTCGTCGCCTCGCCCGGCGAAGAAACGCTGCTGATCGGCTCGCACGGCGCCGAGGTCTTCACCGGACCGGATAGCCCCGCCCTGACCCTCGACGACGCCCAGGCGCTGGCACTGCGGCAGGCGACCGCCGTCGTCGAAAGCGTCGTCGCAACCCATCCCGGCACCCGGCTGGAAGCCAAGCCCGCCGGCGTCGTACTCCACACCCGTACGGCGGACGACGACGTGGCCCTTGCGGCCACCGAGAGCGCGCGGAAACAGCTGGCCGCGATCGCGGGAGTGCACCTGAAGGACGGCAAGCGGGTGCTGGAAACCTCCGTAATCAGCTCGGACAAGGGGCAGGGTATCGAATTGCTGCGCGGGGTCACCGGCGCCACGGCGGTAGTCTTTGCCGGCGACGATGTCACGGACGAGGACGCCATCGGGGCGTTGGGATCGCAGGACCTCGGCATCCGAATCGGGCCCGGCGCCTCCCGCGCGGCCCACCGGGTGGACTCGCCGGAAGATTTCACCCGTGTCTTGGAGGCCTTGTCCGAGCTGCGCCGTACCGCCGTCGAATCCGGCGTGCAATACTGAGCACACACAACTGAATTACCGCTTCACTACGGATCGTCGGGCACGTACCTGCCCGTGAAGGGATATGAACATGGCAACGGTAACGTTCGATCGTGCTACCCGGTTGTACCCGGGGACGGATAAGCCGGCGGTGGACGCGCTGAACCTGGAGATCGCCGACGGCGAGTTCCTGGTCCTGGTGGGCCCGTCCGGCTGCGGCAAGTCCACCTCGCTGCGGATGCTCGCAGGCCTCGAGGACGTCAATACCGGCCGGATCCTGATCGGCGACCGGGACGTCACCGATGTCCCGCCGAAGGACCGGGACATCGCGATGGTGTTCCAGAACTACGCGCTCTACCCGCACATGTCGGTCGCGGACAACATGGGCTTCGCGCTCAAGATCGCGGGGATCGACAAGGACGAACGGCGCCGCCGGGTCGAGGAAGCCGCGAAGCTGCTGGACCTGGAGCAGTACCTGGACCGCAAGCCCAAGGCGCTCTCCGGCGGCCAGCGCCAGCGCGTCGCGATGGGCCGGGCGATCGTCCGCTCCCCGCAGGTGTTCCTGATGGACGAACCGCTCTCCAACCTGGACGCGAAGCTGCGCGTGCAGACCCGCACGCAGATCGCCTCGCTGACCCGCCGCCTCGGGGTCACCACCGTGTACGTCACCCACGACCAGGTCGAGGCCATGACCATGGGCGACCGGGTCGCGGTGCTCAAGGACGGGATCCTGCAGCAGGTCGACACCCCGCGGAACCTCTACGACCGGCCGGCCAACGTGTTCGTCGCCGGGTTCATCGGCTCCCCGGCAATGAACCTGCTGGAACTGCCCGTGACCGAGGGCGGCGTGCAGTTCGGCGGCACGGTCTACCCGGTGCCGCGGAACGTGCTCGGCGAAGCCCACGGCACCACGGTTTCCCTGGGCGTGCGTCCGGAGGACTTGGAACGCGCCGAGGACGGCCAGGGCCTCGAGGTCGCGGTCGACGTGGTCGAGGAACTCGGCGCCGACGCCTACGTCTACGGCCACACCATGCTCGACGGCCAGCGCCACGAGATCACCGGCCGCACCGACGGACGCCGGCCCCCGACAGCCGGCAGCACCGTCTACGTCCGGCCCAAACCGGACCACGTCCACCTCTTCGACTCCCAGACCGGCCTGCGCCTCGGCGGCCACGACCCCGCTACCCCGCAGGCCTCCCTGACCGACCTGGAATCAGCCGTGGAGACGAGCGACCGGGCCTGAGGCCCGCGCCGGAGCCGGGATGCCCATGGACGCCAGCTGGCAGAACGAGCCCACCGACTTCCGCCAGATGGGCAAGCTGCCGCGGCGCAGCGGGCCCTCGGAAGCGGCTCGGCTGGGTCCCTTGAGCATCACGTCCGCCACGATGGACGAGGAACTTCTCGACCTGCCGTGGCATGTGGCGCTGGAAGAGTGGCCGGTGCACAACCTGGCCGCTCTTCCACGCGGCATTTCGCGGCATGTGGTCCGGTTCGCGCACCTGGGCGGCTCCGTCATTGCGGTGAAGGAAACCAACGAGCATGTGGCGCGCCATGAGTACCACATGCTGCGCAAGCTGCAGCGGCTGGCCGTGCCGTGCGTGGAACCGCTGGCGATCGTCGCCGGCCGGCGCAATGCCGCCGGCGAGGACCTCAAGCCCGCGCTGGTCACGCGCCACCTTCGCTTTTCCATGCCGTACCGGGCCGTGTTCTCGCAGACCCTTCGCCGGGCCACCCTGACGCGGCTGATCGATGCGCAGGCGCTGCTGCTGGTCCGGCTGCACCTGCTCGGTTTCTACTGGGGCGACGTCTCCCTGTCCAACACGCTCTTCCGCCGGGACGCCGGCGCATTCGCCGCCTACCTGGTGGACGCCGAGACGGGCGAACTCTACCCGGAGCTCTCCACGGGACAGCGCGAGTACGATCTGGAGGTCGGCAGGGTCAACATTGCCGGCGAGCTGATGGACCTGATCGAGGGCGGCCTGGTCGAGGAGGCCGTGGACCCAATTGCCGTTAGCGAACGCATCATCGACAGCTACCGGAATCTCTGGGCGGCTCTGACCGAGCGGGAGAGCTTCGAGTTCGGCCAGCGCTGGCGGATCAACGCCCGTATCCGGAGGCTCAACGAACTCGGATTCGATGTGGAGGAGTACTCCATCCTGACGGCCCCGGGCCAGTCCGAGGTGCAGCTCCAGCCAAAAGTCGTCGACGCCGGACACCACCAGCGGCGCCTGCTGCGGCTGACGGGCCTTGACGTGCAGGAAAACCAGGCGCGCCGGCTGCTCAACGACATCGACGCGTACCGGACGGACACCAGCACCGCGCAGGATGAAGAGCTGGCAGCCCACGAGTGGGTCACCCACGTCTTCGAGCCCATCGTGAAGTCCATCCCGCGCGGACTCTCCGGCAAGCTCGAACCGGCCGAAGTGGTCCACCAGGTACTCGAGCACCGCTGGTACATCTCGGAGGCGCAGCACCGCAACGTCCCGCTCGCCGAGGCGCTGCAGGCCTACCTGGACGATGTGCTGCCGCACCGGCGGGACGAAGCCGCGATCATCCTCGACCCCACGGCGGGCGGTCCAGGCCTGGCGGACTACGACGACGCCGAATAGCGGCCCTAGCTGGCCCGGCTGAAGACCGCCACGAGGAAGTCCGACGACGGTGAGAACGGCCGCAGGTCCCACGTGGAAAACAGGTGGTCCACGGCCAGCCCGGCACCCGCGGCGTCCTTCAGGAAGACCTCGAATTCATAGCCCCGGCCCGCACCGAAACCGGTCACCAGCCGCCCGGCCGGCGTCAGATGGCGTGCCAGCCGCGCCAGGACCTCCGGCGCTGTGCCGGGCGCCAGGAACGTCAGCACGTTTCCGGCGCTGACAATCAGGTCGAATGGCGCCGTGATGCCCTGGGCCGGCAGATCCAGCTCGGCCAGGTCTCCCACCAGCCACCGCACCTCGGGGTGGTCCTTGCCGGCCGCCTCGATCAGCTCCGGATCGACATCGATCCCGACCACCTCGTGCCCGCGCCCGGCAAGCTCGCCGCCCAGCCGCCCCGGGCCGCATCCGGCGTCGAGTATCCGGCTTCCCCGGCCGGCCATCGCATCGATCATGCGCGCCTCGCCATGGAGGTCCATGCCTTCCGAACGCATCGCCTCGAACCGCTGGATGTACCACGCCGAGTGGCCCGGGTTCTTACGCTTCTGGGCTTCCCACAGAGTCTCTTTCCGCACGTTCCCAGCCTACGCGCTAACGACGACGGCGACAGCCTCCGGTTCGCGGCCGCCCGCCGGGCCTTAGGAGACCTGCGGTTCCACCCGTTCCGGCAGCGCCTTGCCCGGGTTCAGCAAGTCTTTCGGATCGAACAGTTCCTTGATCCCGCGCTGCAATTCGAGCACCTCCTCGCGCTGCTCCAGCGGCAGCCACCGCAGCTTGTACTGCCCCACGCCATGCTCCCCGGTGATCGTCCCGCCGAGCCGCAACCCGACTTCGATCGATTCGTCCAGCGCCGCGTCCAGGACCGGGATCTTCTCCGACTGCCCCGCCGGCACCCAGAACATCGGGTGCAGGTTGCCGTCGCCGGCATGCGCCACTACTTTCAGCCCGACGCCACGCTCTGCTGCGATCCGTTCCAGCTCGGCGATGTAGTGCACCAGCTGCGAGCGAGGTACCGCCACGTCCTCGCCGACGCGGAACACGTCGTCGATCTCCGCGCCGCGGCTGTGGCGCCGCAGTTCCACCAACTGCACTGCCTCCTCGCTGACCTCCGCCGTCACCGTGGCTCCCAGCTCCGTGAGCACCCTGCGGATGATCGTGGCTTCTATCCCGGCGCCGTATCCGTCCGTCTGGATCAGCAGCAGAGCTCCGCCGCGCCGGCGCAGGTCCGATCCTTGGTCCTGGTCCAGCTGGGCCAAGGTATGCCCGTCGAGCAGTTCCATGATCGACGGCTGCACCCGTGCCTTACCAACCGCCAGCACACCCGCCGCCGCAGCGGTCACTTCAGGGAAGAACGCCGCAATCGTCTGCACCTCCGCGGGGAGGTAGCGGAGGCGGAGAGTGGCCCCGACCACCACGCCCAGCGTTCCCTCCGAACCAACAAACAGCCCGGTCAGGTCATAGCCCGCGACGCCCTTGAAGGTCCGTCGCCCCGTGCTGATCAGCGAGCCGTCGGCAAGGACAACGTCCAGCCCGAGCACGGACTCCCTGGTCACCCCGTACTTGGCGCAGCGCAAGCCACCCGCATTCGTAGCGATGTTCCCGCCGATCGTGGACAGCCTGTAGCTGGCCGGGTCCGGTGCGTACATCAGGCCGTGCTGGGCCGCCGCCGCATTCAAGTCTGCGTTGATCACCCCCGGCTCGACCCGCGCGACCTCGTCCTCCGGATGGATTTCCAGAATCCGGTTCATGCGCTCGAGGCTCAGGACCACGGAGCCGGGAGTCGCGTGCGCTCCGCCGGAGAGGCCCGTTCCCGCCCCGCGGCACACCACCGGGACGCCATGCCGGTCCGCAAGCCGCATCACCGCCTGCACATCGCCGATGCTTTCAGCCCAGACCACGGCCGCGGGCAGCCAGCGATCCTGTACAGGTCCCTGGTCCACTGCGTAGGACACTAGAACGTCCTCGCTCGTACTGAAGCGCTCCGCCGGCAACGCCGCCCGCAGCGACTCAATCATCGATTCGCTCATGGCTTGCAAGGCCTCCTCGCCCAAGTCCCTGTGTGCCTGCCGCTGTCGTCCTAGAGCCCCGGCGGGAGCACCCGCACGCTGGAACGAATGCCGCCCATGAACCGGGCATACTTCGCCAGAATCTCCGGCCACTCCCCGGCGTACTCCTCCCGCGCCGCCTCTCCGGCCGGGACATGCTGCCACCCGGAATGAACCAGCCGCACGGTAGTACTTTCGGAGCCGTCCGCCTCAAACGACACCTCAAGCCGGCTGGCTGCCGCCGGGCCAGAGCCCCGATGCCAGGAGAGCCGGATCTGCACGCCAGGCGCCCACTCCAGGATGTCCGCCCAGATCTCGATCTCGTCCCGGTCGGAGGTCTCCACCAGCACCCGCTCCTCGAACTCAAGATGCGATCCCTCCCCGAACACCCCGTAGTCGGCTATCGGCCACCAGAGATGGATCAGCTCGCTAAAGCCTTCGAAGGCCTGCTCCCGCGCGTGCGGAACGGACACCTCGCAAATGATCGGTGCCGCGGACCTGCCCGGCTCGGAAGGCTGTGGAGCATGGGAAAACAGGGAAGACGCCATGAAGTAACCCTAGCCGCAGACCGGCCGAACGGGCCGAACCGTTCTTCCTCCGGCGGCGGGCGGTCGCCGGTAGGGCCGGCTTTAACGGGGGCGGGCTCCGGCCGCGGGGGTGCGGCGGAGCCCGGAAGTGTGGTGTGTGTTGTGGTGGTTAAATGCGGTGAGGGGCGCCGCCGTCGTTGGCGGTGCCCCTCATCGTGGTGGTTGTGTCCGGCGGTGACCTACTCTCCCACACCCTCCCGGGTGCAG
>NZ_JBBCYT010000011.1:0-132656 GCF_037144715.1 Arthrobacter sp. USHLN218 | reverse complement strand
CCAAGGAAAATTAGCCGGCCAGGCATGCACAAAATTCAAATCCAGGCTGATAAAACATCGCAGCACACCACGGGGGTGGCACACCACGACACAATCTCAACCAACAAAAAATTGGTATCAACAAACTTGGCACACTATTGAGTTCTCAAACAACAGGAGCACCCGGCACCAGCAGAACCCCCACAAGGGCCCCCGCATCGCTCCGGAGCAACTTTTCTAACTTACCTGCGCTTCCCGTTCCTGTCAAATCGTCCCGCCCCGCTTCGTACCGTCCGGTCTTCGACCGGAGCTACATGCGGGATTGGGGCTGTCAACGTTCCGTTCAGCGCGATAGAAACTATACACCTCGGTTACGGGAATGTAAATTCCGGGTGGCGCGCGCCGGCAAGGCCAACCGGTTCCGCTGCCGGGCAGCGGGCCGACGGGGCGTAAAACCCCGTCGGCCCAGGATGTCAGAGGCGTGGGTCCGAGGGTCGGATTCGACCTTCGGGTCAGGCCTGCGGGGTGGGCTTGAGGTAGATCGCGCCGAGCGGCGGAACGTTGACAACCGCGGAGGCCGGGTGTCCGTTCCAGGCACCCTCGGTGCCTTCGATACTTCCCGGGTTGCCGACCCCGGAGCCGCCGAACTCCTCGTCGTCGGTATTGAGCACCTCGCTCCAGCTGCCGGCCCACGGCAACCCGAGGCGGAAGCTCTCATGCGGGTGCCCGGCGAAGTTGACCACACAGACCAGCGGGTTTCCGTGGGTGTCCCAGCGGATGAACGAGAGGGTGTTGCGGGTGCCGTCGTTCTCATCGATCCATTGGAACCCGGCGGGCTCGTTGTCCCGCTCGTACAGGGCGGGGGTCCCGGTGTAGAGCGTGTTCAGCTGACGGACCAGCTTCTGCAGGCCCTTGTGCGGCACGTTTTCCGCGAGCCACCAATCCAGCCCGTGCTGTTCCGACCACTCGGATTCCTGTCCGAATTCCGTGCCCATGAAAATCAGCTGCTTGCCCGGATGGGCCCACTGGAACGCCAGGTACGCACGGAGGTTGGCCAACTGCTTCCAGCGGTCCCCCGGCATCTTCCGGAGCATCGAGCCCTTGCCGTGCACGACCTCGTCGTGGCTGATCGGCAGCAGGAAGTTCTCCGTGTAGGCGTACACCATCGAGAATGTGGCCTTGTTGTGGTGGTAGACGCGGTACATCGGGTCCTCGGCGATGTACTCGAGGGTGTCGTGCATCCAGCCCATGTTCCACTTCAGCCCGAAACCGAGGCCGCCGGTGCTGGTTGGCCGGGTCACGCCGTCGAACGCTGTGGACTCTTCCGCAATGGTGACGATGCCCGGGACGCGCTTATACGCCGTGGCGTTGACTTCCTGCAGGAACGAGATCGCCTCCAGATTCTCCCGGCCGCCGTGGATGTTCGGGAACCATTCGCCGTCCTTGCGCGAGTAGTCGCGGTAGAGCATCGAGGCGACCGCGTCGACCCGCAGCCCGTCGATGTGGAACTCCTCGAGCCAGTACAGCGCGTTGGCTACGAGGAAGTTGCGCACCTCCGTGCGGCCGAAGTCGAAGATGAGCGTCCCCCAGTCCGGGTGCTCGCCCAGCCGCGGATCCGCGTGCTCGTAGAGCGGTTCCCCGTCGAACCGGGCGAGCGCCCAGCTGTCCTTGGGGAAGTGCGCGGGCACCCAGTCGACGATGACACCGATCCCGGCGGCGTGCAGCTTGTCCACGAGGTACTTGAAGTCGTCGGGATGACCGAACCGGGAAGTCGGGGCGTAGTACGAAGTGACCTGGTAGCCCCAGGACCCGCCGAACGGGTGCTCCGCCACGGGCATGAACTCCACGTGGGTGAAGCCGTGCCACCGGACATAGTCGACCAACTCTTCGGCCAGGTCGCGGTAGTCCAGTCCGAGCCGCCAGGAGCCGAGGTGGACCTCATAGACGCTCATCGGCGAGTTGTGCGGGTCCCGCGCCGCGCGGCGGGCCATCCATTCCGAATCCGTGAAGTTGTAGCGCGAATCCACCACGCGGGAGCCGGTCAGCGGGGGCACTTCGGTCCAGCGGGCGAGCGGGTCCGCCTTTTCGTGCCAGTGCCCGTCGCGGCCGAGCAGTTCGTACTTGTAGATGCTGCCGGAGGCGACGCCGGGAATGAACAGCTCCCACACGCCCGACCCGCCCATGGAGCGCATCCCGTGGATGCTTCCGTTCCAGCCGTTGAAGTCGCCCTTCACACGAACGGCCTGGGCGTTGGGGGCCCACACCGCGAAGCTCGTGCCGGTCACCTCGCCGAGTGTCGAGGTGTAGTGGCGCACGTGGGATCCCAGGACGGTCCAGAGCGTTTCGTGCCGGCCTTCGCCGATCAGGTGCAGGTCGATTTCGCCGACCGTCGGCAGGTAGTGGTAAGGATCGTCCACGATCTCGGGTGCGCCGCCGCCGTAGGCGACCTGCAGCCGGTAATCCGGCACGTGGCCGGCACGCTCGGCCGGCAGCGTGGCCACCCAAATGCCGTCTTGTTCATGCCTCATCGGCACGCGCACGGTCGGGGTAACCAGCGCGACCGAGTCGGCCAGCGGCCGCAGCGTCCGGACCGTGACGTTGCCGTGGTCGTCGAGATGCGCGCCCAGCACGGCGTGCGGCTGGTAGTAGCTTCCGTGTGCGACGGCGGCGAGGACGTGTGAGTCGACGTGTACGGGATCGCCGGCGAGAGTGGGGGTCTCCGCGAGTGGCAGCGACGCCGCGGCCGGTTCGGCGGCATGCTTCGGGCCGTCGGTCCGGCCTGCCGCCCCGCTGGTTCCGCCGCGGAGCTGCTCGAGCCCGCGGCGGACGGCCTTGACCGGAACGTTGAGCCACTGCGGCCGGTTCCGCTGCTCGTAAACGACTTCGTACAGTGCCTTGTCCAGCCACAGGCCGAGGAACAACGGCGAGCCGCTGTCCACCTGCGTGCCCGATTCGCTCTCGTACCCGGCGGTGAAGGCCCGGGTGGCGGCATCGACCCAGCGCTCCGCGGCGGCTTCCGTCTCCCCCGCGTTGCTGCCGGCCGCCGAGGTGACGGCCACGCCGCCGGCGTAGTCGAAGGACCGGAGCATGCCCACCACGTCCCGCAGCACCAGGTCATCGGCCCCGCGGCTGCTCAGCGGCCGCAGCGGCTCGCCCTCGAAGTCCAGCACGACCCACCCGCGCTCGGCGGAGTGCAGCACCTGGCCCAGATGGTAGTCCGCGTGGATGCGCTGGACCTCCGGCCGGTCCTTCAGCTCGGCGAGCCGGGTCAGCAGGTCCTCGACCGTGTCGTCGTAGGGCCCGACGGCGGCGCCCGCCTGCTGCCAGCCCCAGCGGATCCGCTCCTGCAGGTCGCCCACCAGAACCGCGAACTCCTCGTCCGTGGCCTGGTGGCCGCCGAAACCGTCCCGCAGCCGGCGGTGGATGCGGGCGGTGGCGCGGCCCAGTTCCTCTGCCTCGCGCGTGAAGTCGGTGTTGGCCAGGGCCGCCGCTGACGCACTGCGCCAGGCGTCTTCGCTGTTGCTGATGTACTCGCGGAGCACGCTCAGGTGGCCGGAGTCCCACAGTTCATCGGTCTCGGAAGAGGCATCCTGCCCGGGAGTCATCCAGCCGCCGGTGACCCAGCCGTACGTGGCCGGAACTTCGCGGGCCCCCGTTTCGCTGAGGACAGCGCCGATCTCTACGTCCGGGTTGGGTCCGGCTTCGAGCACGCGGAAGAACTTCACGATCAGGGCTTCGTTGTCGCGCTTGACGACGACGGAGGTGTTGGACTGTTCGCCGGGCAGCACCGAGGCGTCGAGCGGCGGTGTGAAAGGCTGGCGGTCCGCGAAGCCGGCGCCGGCGTGGCCGCGGGTCCGGCCGTCGGAAGTCTCCGACTCCGCCCGCATCAGCTCCAGCCAGGCCGCGATGAAGACCGGGTCATGGGTGCCGTCGTAGACCCAGCGCTCGTCGACGTGTTCGGCGTCCGGCCCGAGCTTGCCGATCAGCGCCTGGTCGCCGCCTTCGAGGGGGCGGGTGCGGATGCTGACCGGCACGTTGACGACGAGCGAGTCCTCGTCGGTCTCGACGGCGGCAATATGCACTTCAAGGCCCGCCTCGCCGCTCGGGTCCTGCAGCCGCACCCCGCCGAGGCGCTGGAGCGAGATGTCCTTGCCTTGGGCGGGGAACCAGCGCTGGCCGGGCAGCCAGTCGCGCAGCAGTTCGGGCAGTGTCATTACGGGAGACTTCACGGGGATTCCACCTCTGTTCGGGTGCTCACCGGAGTGATCACGGGGATGGCTTCGGTCACCGGCGATGCCGGATTGGATCGGGCTGAGCGGATGCGCAGCCAAAAAAAATCGTGGCTTCCCAGGGTCAATGTCACCTGGCCGGCGTCATCGAGGACGGGGAACGGCAGGCCGCCGAAGAGATCACGGAGGCCACGTCCGGCGAACTGGGGCAGCCGCAGCGAGGCCGCGACCGGGTGCTGGGAGAGATTGAAGATGCAGAGCAGGGACTCCGGTTCGGCGCCCGCGGGATCATCCGCCGGGATTTCCCGCAGGAAAGCCAGCACCGTTTCCGCCTCGGTCGGCACGTTGCGGTAGGTGCCGAGGCCGAAGGCAGGATGCGACTTGCGGACCGCGAGCATCTGCCGTACCCAGTGGAGGAGCGAGCTGCTGTGAGCCAGCTGAGCCTCGACGTTGACGTAGTTGTAGTTGTAGACAAGCGACTGGACGACCGGGAGGTAGAGCTTGCCCGGGTCCGCGGTGGAGAATCCGGCGTTGCGGTCCGGGTTCCACTGCATAGGGGTCCTCGAGGCATCCCGGTCGTCGAGCCAGATGTTGTCGCCCATCCCGATCTCGTCCCCGTAGTACAGGAACGGGCTGCCCGGGAGGGACAGCAGCAGCGCGTGGATGAGTTCCAGCTCGGCGCGGGAATTGTCCAGCAGCGGCGCCAGCCTCCGACGGATGCCGATGTTCGCGCGCATCCGGGAGTCCGGGGCGTACCAGCCGAGCATGGCCTCCCGCTCCTCGTTGGTCACCATCTCGAGCGTCAGCTCGTCGTGGTTCCGCAGGAAGGTGCCCCACTGCGCCCCGGTCGGAATGTCCGGCGTTTCCTCCATGGTCCGGATGATCGGCGCGGCCTTCTGGTCCCGCAGTGCGTAGAAGAGCCGGGGCATGATCGGGAAATGGAAGCACATGTGGCATTCCGGAACGAAGCCGCCGGCGTCGTCCGCCTGCCCGAAGTACTCGACCACCTCGTTCGGCATCTGGTTCGCCTCGGCGATGATGACGCGGCCGGGGTATTCGGCGTCCACCATCGCGCGCAGGTCCTGCAGGAACCGGTGCGTCGCGGGCAGGTTCTCGCAGTTGGTGCCGTCTTCCTCGAAGAGGTAGGGAATGGCATCGGCCCGGAAGCCGTCGATTCCCTGGTCCAGCCAGAACCTGACCACGTCGAAAACCGCCTCGATGACCTTGGGGTTCTCGTAGTTCAGGTCCGGCTGGTGGCTGAAGAAGCGGTGCCAGAAGAACTGGCGCCGGATCGGGTCGAACGTCCAGTTCGATTCCTCGGTGTCGACGAAGATGATGCGCGCGTCCTGGTACTTCTCGTCCGTGTCGCTCCAGACGTAGAAGTCGCCGAACGGGCCATCGGGCTCCCGCCGCGAGGCCTCGAACCAATGGTGCTGGTCCGAGGTGTGGTTCAGCGGAAGGTCGATGATGACGCGCACGCCCCGGGCGTGGGCTTCGGCCACGAGCCGCTTGAAGTCGCTGATCGTCCCGAACTCGTCCAGCACATCGTAGTAGTCCGCGATGTCGTAGCCGCCGTCGCGCAGCGGCGACTTGAAGAACGGCGGGATCCACAGGCAATCGATGCCAAGCCACTGCAGATAGTCAAGCTTCTCGATCAGGCCGGAGAAATCGCCGGATCCGTCCCCGTTCGCATCGGCAAACCCGCGGACCAGCACTTCGTAGAAGACCGCTTTGCGGTACCAGTGCGGGTCATGGGCCAGGCCGGGTGCGTGCAGTTGGAACGGATTGGCCACTAGCGGCTCCTCCGGATGTGCAGGACGTGGGCGGGCTCGCGGTAAGCGTCCAGGCGGACGTAGTTGTGCTCGCCCCAGCGCCAGCTCTCGCCGGTAATGAGGTCATCCACCCAGAAGAGGCCGTCCTCGCCCAGGTCCTCCGGGCCGAGGCCCAGCGCACCCAGGTTCAGGCTGACCGTCGATTCGCGGGCGCTGTGCGGGTCCACGTTGACGACGACGATGACCGTGTCCTTGCCCCCGCCCGGCAGGTCTTCCTTGTGCTTGGAATAGACCACGGTCGCGTCGTCCGTGCTGCTGTGGACGGTCAGGTTCCGCAGTTCGCCAAGGGCCGGGTGGGACCGGCGGATCTCGTTGAGCCTGGTCAGGTAGGGCGCCAGCGAGCGGCCCTCGGCCTCGGCGGCCGTGAAGTCGCGGGCCTTGTACTCGTACTTCTCGTTGTCGATGTACTCCTCGGCACCGGGCCGGGCGACGTGCTCGCACAGTTCATACCCGGCGTAGACGCCCCAGAGCGGGCTGCCGGTCGCGGCCAGCACGGCGCGGATCTTGAACGCGGCGGGTCCCCCGTACTGCAGGTACTCGGTGAGGATATCCGGGGTGTTCACGAAGAAGTTCGGCCGGAAGTAGTCGGCGCTTTCGTGGCTGACCTCGGTGAAGTACTCCTCGATCTCCTGCTTTGTATTGCGCCATGTGAAGTAGCTGTATGACTGCTGGAAACCGGCACGCCCCAAGGCGTGCATCATCGCGGGCCGGGTGAAGGCCTCGGCGAGGAAAACGACGTCCGGATCGGTGCGATTGACCTCGCCGATCAGCCATTCCCAGAACCAGACCGGCTTGGTATGGGGGTTATCCACCCGGAAGATCTTCACGCCGTGGCTGATCCACAGCCGGACGATACGGAGCACTTCCTCCGAGAGGCCGTCCGGATCGTTGTCGAAGTTCAGCGGATAGATGTCCTGGTACTTCTTCGGCGGGTTCTCCGCGTAGGCGATGGTGCCGTCCAGCCGGGTCGTGAACCATTCCGGGTGTTCGGAGGCCCACGGGTGGTCCGGCGCGGCCTGGAGCGCCAGGTCCAGCGCCACTTCGAGGCCGTTCGACGCGGCGGCCGCGACGAAGGCATCGAAATCGTCGAAGTTGCCCAGGTCCGGGTGGATCGCGTCGTGGCCGCCGGACGCGGCGCCGATGGCCCACGGCGACCCAGGGTCCATCGGGCCGGCGTGCAGCGTGTTGTTCGGCCCCTTGCGGTTGGTGAACCCGATGGGGTGGATCGGCGGCAGGTAAATGACGTCGAAGCCCATGGCGGCTACGGCCGGAAGGCGATGCGCCGCCGTCGTAAAGTTCCCCGAAGTCCAGGTGTTGGCGGCGTGGTCGAAGACCGCGCCTTCGGAGCGCGGGAAGAACTCGTACCATGCGCCGCGCCCGGCCCGCTCGCGTTCCACCAGCAGGGGGTACTTTTCCGACGTCGTGACGAGGCTGCGGATGGGATGGCTGCGGACCGCGGAAAGCACCTCATGCGAGCCGCCTGCGGCCAGGCGTTCCTCCACTGAATGGCCGCCGTCGGCGAGGACGCCGGCCGCCTGGCGCAGCACTTCGGCGTTGTCCGCCGGCCTCCCCTCCTGCGCCGCGGCTTCGTTGAACAGGTGGACGCCCTCGGCCAGCATCAGGTCCACGTCGACGCCGGCGGCGATCTTGACTTCGGCGTTGTGGTGCCAGGTGGCGTAAAGGTCCGCCCAGCCTTCGATCGCGAAGCTCCAGAGTCCCGGGGCGCCGGGGCGGACGACTCCGTGCCAGCGGTCCAGGCCCTTGGCGGGCGGATCCAGCTGGCGGCGCTGCACGGCGTTGGAGTCCGGGTCATAAAGGACAACCGTGACGCCAATCCGGTCGTGGCCCTCGCGGAAGACCGTGGCGGCGACGGGGATGTCTTCGCCCTCGATCGCCTTGGCCGGGAAGCGGCCGCTTTCGATCACCGGGGCGACGTCGGTGATCGGAATCCTGCCGAAACGCAGGTGGGCCTGGGACGGGGCTGGGCGCGGATCCTCGGTGAATGTGCTCACACGCTAGACGTTAGCGACAAAAAGGGCCGTTTGCTAAGGCCAACCCGGAAGCCGGAACAAAAACGACGCGTTCGCGTCGCGTTTACAAATTCGAAACCATGCACCGCCGTGATCTGCGCTACCGTAGGCCGGGTGAAGGCAATCCGCAGGTTTACCGTCCGCACTGTACTTCCCGAGCGCATCCAGCCGCTGGCGCGGCTGGCGAGCAATTTGCGCTGGTCCTGGCATCGGCCAACCCAGCAGCTGTTCGAGCGCCTCGATCCCAAGCTCTGGCGGCAAAGCCACGATCCGGTGGCCCTGCTGGGCTCCTTCAGCCGCGAGCAGCTGCAGGCGCTCGCGGCGGACGAGGACCTGGTCGCGCGGGTCCACGAGGTGAGCCAGGACCTGGACCGCTACCTGACCGGTAGCCGCTGGTACCAGAGCCTGGGCGCCGATGCGCCTAAATCCATCGCCTATTTCTCCCCCGAGTACGGCATCGCGTCCGTGCTGCCGCAGTATTCCGGCGGCCTC
Source organism: Arthrobacter sp. USHLN218 (assembly GCF_037144715.1). Taxonomy (NCBI): domain Bacteria; kingdom Bacillati; phylum Actinomycetota; class Actinomycetes; order Micrococcales; family Micrococcaceae; genus Arthrobacter; species Arthrobacter sp. USHLN218. The sequence goes on along the minus strand of NZ_JBBCYT010000011.1, from coordinate 124,094 downwards.
GGCATCCTCGCCGGCGACCACCTGAAGGCGGCGTCCGACCTGGGCGTGCCACTGATCGGCGTCGGGCTGCTGTACGCAGCCGGCTACTTCAAGCAATCCCTGAGCCGCGACGGGTGGCAGCAGGAAACCTACCCCGTGCTGGACCCGGACGGGCTCCCCCTGTCGCTGCTGCGCGAGGCGGACGGGACTCCGGCGCAGGTGGAACTGCCGCTCCCCAACGACCGCCGCCTGATGGCGCACATCTGGCGCGCCGACGTCGGACGCGTCCCGCTGCTGCTGCTCGACTCGAACGTGGCCGGAAACGACGAGGCTGCCCGGCACATCACCGACCGGCTCTACGGCGGCGGCGGCGACCACCGGCTGCAGCAGGAACTCCTGCTCGGCATGGGCGGCGTAAAGGCGCTGCGCATCTTCCAGCGGCTGACCGGCTGCGCCGCCCCCGAGGTCTTCCACACGAACGAAGGCCACGCCGGTTTCCTCGGCATCGAACGCATCCGCGAGCTCATGGACGAGGGTCTCACCTGGGACGAAGCCCTCGCTGCGGGCCGCGCCAACACGGTGTTCACCACGCACACTCCCGTGCCGGCCGGCATCGATCGCTTCGAGCGGCTGCAGGTCGGGCACTTCTTCCGGGCCGGCCTGGCGCCGAACGTCCCCATCGACAAGATCCTGGCGCTCGGCGAGGAGAACTACAGCGGCGGGGATCCGATCAAGTTCAACATGGCCGTAATGGGCCTGCGGCTGGCACAGCGCGCCAACGGCGTGGCCAAGCTGCATGGCGTCGTCTCGCGCGGCATGTTCTCCGGGCTGTGGCCGGGCTTCGACACCAACGAGGTGCCCATCAGCTCCGTCACCAACGGCGTCCACGTGCCGACCTGGGTGGATCCGCGCATTGCCGAACTGGCGCTGGCCAAGTTCGGCAACGGCAGCGTCCGGGAGCGGCAGTGGGACAAGGTCTACGACGTCTCCGACGCCGAAATCTGGCAGCTGCGGCGCGAACTGCGCGGCAACCTGATCGAGGATGTCCGGCGCAGGCTGCGCTCGTCCTGGAAGAAGCGCGGCGCGACCGACGCGGAGCTCGCCTGGACCGACCATGTGCTGGACCCGGACGTCCTGACTATCGGCTTCGCCCGGCGCGTCCCGACCTACAAGCGCCTGACCTTGATGCTGCGCGATCCCGCGCGGCTGAAGGCGCTGCTGCTGCATCCGGAGCATCCGATCCAGCTGGTCATCGCCGGAAAGTCGCATCCGGCGGACGAGCAGGGCAAGCGCATGATCCAGGACCTGGTGCGTTTCACGGACGACCCGGAGATCCGGCACCGGATCGTCTTCCTGCCGAACTACGACATCGCCATGGCCCGCACGCTGTTCCCGGGCTGCGACGTCTGGCTGAACAATCCGCTGCGTCCGCTCGAGGCCTGCGGCACTTCAGGCATGAAGGCGGCGATCAACGGCGGCCTCAACCTGTCCGTGCTGGACGGCTGGTGGGACGAAATGTACGACGGCGACAACGGCTGGGCGATCCCGACCGCCAATCCGTCGACCGCGAGCGGGGCCGATTCGCTGTTCAGCGCCGACGAGCGGGACGACATCGAGGCCTCGGCGCTGTACGGCCTGCTGGAGAACCACGTGGCGCCGCGCTTCTACGCGGACGAAGCAGCCGAGGGCGCGGGAGCCGCGGGTCCGTCCGAGCCGCTGGCGACGGACGACCAGCTGCCGCATCAGTGGATCGCCATGATCCGGCATACCTTGGCCAATTTGGGGCCGGCCGTTTCCGCCGAGCGGATGGTCGAGGACTATGTGCGCCAGCTGTACACGCCGGCGTCCGTCTCGGGCCGCGCGATCAGGAATAACGGTTTCGCGGCGGCGCGGAACCTTGCGGGCTGGACCACGCGGGTCCACCATGCGTGGAAGGATGTCGCCGTCGAGCATGTGGACTCGCTCGGCATGCAGGACGACCCGCAGATCGGCGACCTCGTACGTGTCAGCGCCTTCATCCAGCTCGGCTCCCTGGCCCCCGAGGACGTCTGTGTGGAAATTGCGCACGGCAAGGTCAGCGAGGGCGATGAGCTGCTCGATACCTCCTTCGACCAGCTCACGCTGAAGGAAGACCTCGGCGACGGCCGCTTCCTGTTCTCCGGGGAGGTCCAGATCGACCGCTCGGGCTCCTTCGGCTACACCGTCCGGGTCCTGCCGCACCACCCGTCGCTGGCCTCCAAGACGGAACTGGGCCTGGTCACCAACGCCTGACCCCCAGCTGCTGGAGGGACGGTCAGCCGTCCCGTGCCGGGCCGGCGGCCGACGGTGTCGGCCCGGTGGTGAAGCCGGTGAGCTTGTGCGTGCCGTCGCAGTAGGGCTTGATGGAGGACGCGCCGCAGCGGCACAGGGCCACGGTCCGGCGCAGGCGCGGCACCGGCTCGCCGGTTTCCGTCAGGATTTCGACGTCTCCGCGCAGCAGCAGCGGCCCGTTCGGGCAGGCCACCACCGTCGCTGCCGCCGGCTTCGGGCGCGGTTCGGCGGCCGGCTCTTCCGGCGGCCGCCCGGCCGCCGCAGGCGGCTCCGGGTGTGCTGCGGCTTCCGCCGGCTGGTCCGCTGCCGCCGCGGGTTCGGGGTTCGTTGCTCTTACAGCCATGTTCGTTGGCCTCCTCGTCGTTGGATCGGAGCGCCGGTGGCCTGCGTCCGATACCGTCGTCGCAATTGCCGGGCCGAGGTGCCGGCCCGGGGAATCCGCCCGCCGGCATAGTGCACCCCGCCGGCCAGCCGCAGCCCGAGGGCCAGCCAGCTGCAGACCGCCCGCTCGAGCACCCAGCAGGGCGCCCACAGTGCCGAACCCGGTGGGAAGACCGCGGTGCCGCCGTGCCGCCGCCGGCCCGCTTCCGCCAAGGCGATCGAGGCGGCCAGCAGCGCGACCAGGCGCGCGGGCCGGCGCGCCGCCCAGCACAACAACGGCAGCAGGGACAGCTCGGCGGCGAGCCTTCCCGGCTGGGCGAAGCTGTCGTAGGCCTGCCGGACCCGTTGTCCGCGAAAGTGCGCCAAAGCCGGTGGCATTCTTCCAACGAACAGGCCGTCGGCCCGGATCTGCCGCCCGCCAGCGGCCTCGACCGTGCGGATCAGCTCAAGGTTCTCGAACAGGACGTCCGCGTCGTAGCCGCCGGTTGCCTCCAGCATGCTCCGCCGGACGCCGAGCGTCCCGGGATAGTCGGAGCCGAAGGCCCGGTTGAGCAGCGTCCGCGCGGTGTCCCACCGGGCGTGCCACGGCCACTCAAGGAAGTAGTTCTGCGGCCGCACGAGCTCTGCGTCCCGGAGCAGGACCACCAGCCGGCGCAGGCCGGGCAGGGCGTACCGCACGTCGTCGTCCGCCAGGACCAGGAATTCGCTCCCGCTGCGGCGCACTCCGCTGATGACGCCGGCCGCCTTGCCGTTCCGGCCGAGCCCCGGCTCCGGATGGATATGTGTGACCAGGCCCTGCCACGCGAGGCGGTGCGCCTCGAACACCCCCGGCGGCGAGCCGTCCACCACGGTGATGCGCATCCAGCCGGAGAGCACCCGCAGGTAGCCGATCAGCTCGTCGAGCCTGCTGTCCTCGGACCAGCGCAGCGGCAGGATGTACTCCGCCTCCGCCAGGTCCGGCGGGGCTGTCATGCCGGGGCTTCGGCGGGGACCATGAGCGCCGACCGCCCCGCCTGCCAGGCCTCCAGCTGGTGCCGGCCGGCGAGCGCATCCACCGCGAGCGCGGCGGCAGCCCCGAAGAAGATGTCCGCCAGCAGTCCGGGCTCCGCTTCGGCGAGCCCTCCCGCCATGTCGCGCCCCGCAATCTGTTCGTGCACGGCGTCCGCCTCGACGTGCTCGTCGAAGTAGTCGCGGACGTCGGACCCGTAGCCCAGGCGGCGGAACCCGCGGCTGTACAGCTTGTTGGGGATCGACGACGTCATCTCGTAGGCGGCCAGATGTCCCACGATCGCTCCGCGGAGCCGGCGGTTGAGGCCGAACAGCGACATCATGTTGACCGCCGCGAGGGTCACGGCGGGGACCGCGTCTATATAGGCACCGTAGGCATCGTCCAGCCCTGCTCCGCGCATTGCCCTGGCAAACAGGCCCGAATGCATGCGCTCGGGCCGGCCGCCGCCGTATTCGTCCGATTGGATCTCCACCAGCGCCGCCTTGGCTCGTCCGCCGAGGCGCGGGATCGCCCAGCTGTGCGGGTCCGCCTCCTTTAGCTGGTAGATCGAACGGAGGATCAAAAACTCGCGCAGCTGCTCGCCGGTCGCCTCCTTGGCGACGTACCGCGACAGGCTGGGACCGCCGTCGTCCGCGGTGAGGGCGAACAGCCCCGCTGCAACGGGCTCCGCGGCAGGCTCGGGTAGCGTGGGCACTTCTGCCATCCGGCGCAGGGCCCCTTCGAAGCCGCGCTCCAGGCCCGTGCGCGCCCGGATCAGCTCCGGGTGCCATTCCCAGCCGTCGGCGACGCCGTCCATGCCCCCGTAATGCAGCTCATAGAGGCAGAACAGCGCAAGCTGCACATCGCCGTCGTACACAAAATCTTCCGGTTCGGACCAGGCATCAGGCCCCGGCAACGGCAGCGGTTCCGCCAGCCGTTCCTGCGGTGTTCCGGCGAGGTTCGCGAGTACTGCGCTGCTCAGCGGACCCCGCGCTGTGGGTTTCCTCATTCTGGCCCTTTCTGCCGATCCCCCTTACTTATAAGCATACTTAGAAATAGCATGAGTCTTGTTGCTCCCGTTACTAACAAAACCGGGAAAGGAGGAGGCATGGAAAAGGAGAACAGCTCATCGAAGGCCGCCACGGCCCCGCATCCGGAGGATGATCGCAAACCGGACACTCCTGCGGAGGTCAAGAAGCCCTCGTGGAAGTACATCTTCCGGAAGTCCGTCCGCGAGTTCTCGGCCGACCAGTGCACCGACCTGGCCGCGGCGCTGACGTACTACGCGGTGCTGTCTTTGTTCCCGGCGATGCTCGCCTTGGTGTCCATCCTCGGCATTGTCGGCCAAGGGGAACAAACGACGACGGCGATGCTGGACACGCTTGAGCGGGTAGCCCCCGGGCAGGCCGCCGACACCCTGCGGCAGCCGATCGAGCAACTGGCAAGTGCGCCCTCGGCCGGGCTGGCGCTCGTCGTCGGTATCGCGGGCGCCCTGTGGTCCGCCTCGGGCTATGTCGGGGCGTTCGGCCGGGCGATGAACCGCATCTACGAGGTCGACGAAGGCAGGCCCTTCTGGAAACTTCGTCCCACGATGCTCGCGGTCACGCTCATCGTCGTGCTCCTCGCAGCCGTCATGATGCTGATCCTGGTGCTGTCGGGGCCGGTTGCCGAGGCGATCGGCGCGACCATCGGCCTGGGCGACGCCGCGCTGACCGTGTGGAACATCGCCAAGTGGCCCATCCTGGTCGCCTTCGCGGTGCTCGTGGTCGCCCTGCTGTACTACGCGACGCCGAACGTGAAGCAGCCGAAATTCCGCTGGATGAGCATGGGTGCGTTCCTGGCCCTGCTGGTCCTGGCGGTCACCACCTTGGGATTCGCCTTCTACGTCGCGAATTTCTCCAACTACAACCGCACCTACGGCGCCATCGGCGGCGTGATCGTCCTGCTGCTCTGGTTCTACCTGTCGAATCTGTCGCTGCTCTTCGGCGCCGAATTCGATGCCGAGGCCGAGCGCGGGCGCCAGCTGCAGGCAGGCATCGAGGCGGAAGAGACCATCCAGCTGCCGCCGCGCGATACCCGCAAGAGCGACAAGCAACTCAAGAAGGAAAAGGAGGACATAGAGCGTGGACGTTCGCTGCGCCGCGACCTGGGCGAGAGCCACGAGGACAGCAGGCGCACCTAGTTTGCCCATCCGCCCCATCGACTGACCGACACCAGAAGGAATTGCTATGACGACCAACACCCCAGGTAACTACGACGACGACACCGCAGGCCTCGGCCCGACAGGCGGCACCTTTGGACGTCCGGGCGGAGTCGGCGGCGAGACCCTCCCGCCGGCACGGCCGGCCGAGCCCCTCACCGAACCGGTAACGACCTTCGAGCCGGAACAGTCCAAGTCCGAGACGGCCAAGCAGGAAGCCAAGGAAGTGGGCCGCGAGGGCGCAGCCGCCGGCCAGCACGTGGCGGAAACCGCCAAGACCGAAGCGAAGCAGGTCGCCCACGAGGCCAAGGAACAGGCGCGCTCCCTGGTATCCCAGCTCGGCGACAACGTGCACAGCCAGGCCGGCGAGCAGCAGCAGAAGGTTGCCTCGGGCCTGCGCTCAATCGGCGAAGAGCTCGCGTCCATGGCACGGAACTCGGAGCAGTCCGGCAACGCGACCCATCTGGTCAGCCAGGCCTCCGACAAGGCCCACTCCGTCGCCGAATGGCTGGAGAACAGGGATCCGGGCTCGCTGCTCGACGAGGTGAAGCGGTTCGCGCGGCAGCGGCCCGGCGCCTTCCTCGCGATCGCTGCGGGCGCAGGCCTGGTCGCCGGCCGGCTTACCCGTGGGCTGACCGCGGACAGCGGCACCGGCGGATCGGCCCGACGCGCCGGCACCACGGACTACGACACCCGAAGCGCGAGGGGCTTCGCGGCTCCGGACAGGCCGGCCGGATCCGGTTACGGCGGCGCCCCGGGCTACCCGGAAACCATCGGCTACCCGACGGCCACCCCGACCGGTGCCACGGACCGGTATGACACCTCCGGCTCGGTCGGCGGTGCGGCAGGATCGCCGGAGAGCATCAGCTACCCGGAGACCGACACCGACCTGCCCGGCGGCACGGCCATCCCGGAGCGGGATCCATATGAAGGCGGTGGCAGCCGATGAGTGACCGCTACCCGGAAACCGGAAACCCTCCGCCGACACAAGCCGAGGTCAAGGCCGAAACCAGCTCGCTCGGAGATCTGCTCTCCGACGTCTCGCGCGACATGTCCTTGCTGATGCGGCAGGAGCTGGAGCTCGCGAAGGCCGAGGCCAAGGAGTCGGCCACCCGAGCCGGCAAGGGCGCGGGAATGCTGGCCGGTGCCGGCGTCGCCGGCCACTTCGTGCTGCTCTTCCTCTCGATCGCCCTCTGGTGGGGGCTCGGCCTCGCCCTGGGTGAAGGTTCAGGCTACGTCTGGTCCGCGATCATCGTGGCCGTCATCTGGGCAATCATCGCAGCGATCCTCGCGGCCGTTGGCAAGAAGCAGCTGAAGAGCGTCCAAGGTATCCCGCGGACGCAGGAATCCGTCAAGAAAATTCCCGAAACTCTCAAACCAAGTGAGGATGCACGATGAGCCAGTCACCTGAAGAAATCCGGGCCGATATCGAACGCACCCGCGGCCGCTTGGGCACCGATGTGGACGCCGTCGCCGAGAAGGTCTCGCCGTCGAACATCGTGCACCGGCAGACCGACAAAGTGAAGGGCACTTTCAACCGGGCCAAGGACAAGGTCATGGGCAGCGCGGACGACACCCTCGGTTCCGCCAGGTCCACGGTCCACGACACGGCTGATTCCGCCCGTTCCGCGGCCCACGACGCCGGCCATGCCGTGCAGGAGGCGCCGCACACCATTGCCCGCAAGACCGAGGGCAACCCGCTGGCGGCCGGCCTGATCGCCTTCGGCGCCGGCATGCTGGTTTCCTCCCTGTTCCCGGCCACCAGGGCGGAACAGCGCGCCGCCGAGCGCGTGAAGGAAGAGGCCCAGCCGCTGGTGGAGGAAGCCAAGAGCTCCGCCCAGCAGGTTGCCCAGGACCTGAAGGAGCCGGCCCGCGAGGCGGCCGAACAGCTGAAGTCCTCGGCGCAGGATTCCGCCGAGCACGTCAAGGAGGAAGGCAAGTACGCCGCCGAGGACGTGAAGTCGCGTGCTGAAGAGGCCCGCACCAACGTCCAGGACGACCAGCCGCGGCAGTACTAAGGCCCCTGCTGCGCTGAAGGCGACAACGACGGCGGACCTTGGCGTCCGCCGTCGTTGTCGCCTTTGTGCGGCAGGAGGTAATTCAGGCGCGGTAGATACTGATGGAATTGGCGCCGATGATTTCGCGCTCCCCGCTCGCGATCCGCGCGCCGCGGCGGCGGTCATCGTAGTCGGAGGTCGTCAGGAGCAGCTCGAAGGTCCGGCCATGGTTCTCGGCGACGCCGAAATCTCGCAGCGCGGCGGAGCTGGGCATCATGATCTTCCGCGGCTCGAGCCGGCCGTTGACAATCACCAGCCCGTCGATGGTGCCGCTAGGAGACCCCATCAGCAGCTGGACAGTGCGGCTGGACGGGTCCGTCCACTGGTCCTGGGTCATGGGCTCGCCGCTCTCGTTGAACCACAGCAGGTACGAGCCGTGCTCCGTGGCCGGATAGCCGTACGGCTGGTTGGCCAGGAAGATTCTGCGAATCCGCAGCAGCCGCCGGGTGGTCCGGAACAACTGCTCCTGCCGGTCGTCCAGCCGCCAGTGCAGCCAGCTGAGCTCGTTGTCCTGGCAGTACGCGTTGTTGTTCCCGTGCTGGGTCTTCCCCAACTCGTCCCCGGCGGTGATCATCGGGACGCCGAGCGAAAGCAGCTGGGTCGCCATCAGGTTCCGGGCCGCGCGGGCCCGGGCGTCCAGCACGGCGCTGTCCCCGGTGGCGCCTTCGACACCATGGTTGTAGCTGCGGTTGTAGTTGGAGCCGTCCCGGTTTTCCTCGCCGTTGTCCTCGTTGTGCTTGCGGTCGAAGGACGTCAGGTCCGCCAGGGTGAAGCCGTCGTGGGCGGTGACGAAATTGACCGAAGCCAGCGGCCCGCGGCCGGAACCGGCGAAGACCTCGGCCGAGCCGGCGAGGCAGCTGGCCAGCCGCGCGACCGAGGATCCGCTTCCGCCGTGGTTCAGCGCGCTGGCGTCCTCCAGCCAGAAGCTGCGGGCCGCATCCCGGAACCGGTCGTTCCAGTCTGCCCAGCCCTGCGGGAAGTTCCCGGTCTGCCAGCCGCCGGGGCCGACGTCCCACGGCTCCGAGATCAGCTTGGCCCGGGAAACCACCGGGTCGGCGGCTACCGCCGCGAGGAAAGGGTGGTTCGGGTCGAAATGGTTGTTCTCGTCCCGGGCCAGGGAGACGGCCAGGTCGAAGCGGAACCCGTCGATATGGAATTCTTCGATCCAATAGCGCAGCGAATCCATGACGAGCTGGAGCACCCGGGGCTCGTTGAGATTGAGCGTGTTGCCGCAACCGGTCGTGTCCAGGTAGTTGCCGTGTCCGTCGTGGCGGTAGTAGGCGTGGTCGGCCAGGCCGCGGTAGGAGTAGGTGCGCTGGTGCTTGCCGCCCTCGGCCGTGTGGTTGTACACCACGTCCAGGATCACTTCGAGCCCGGCCTCGTGGAGGGTCTTCACCATCGTCTTGAATTCGTCCAGCACGGCTTTGGGCCCCGCCTGGCGCGCCGCGGCCGTCGCGTACTCCTCGTGCGGAGCGAAGAAGCCCAGCGTGTTGTACCCCCAGTAGTTGGACAGGCCGAGTTCCTGAAGGTGCGGCTCGTCCAGGTGGAAGTGCACGGGCAAAAGCTGGACCGAGGTGATGCCGAGGTTCAGCAGGTAGTCGATCATCACCGGATGGGCCAGCCCGGCATAGGTGCCGCGCAGTCCCGCCGGAATCTGCGGATGCAGCATGGTCTGGCCCTTGACGTGGCACTCGTAGACCACCGTGTCGCGCCAGGGAACCTGCGGTGGCCGTGCGCCGTCCCAGTCGAAGCCAGGCTCGACGAACACGGAATGGAAGGTTCCGCCGTCGTCCGTGATGGCGCGCGCGTACGGGTCCACCAGCAGCTGCCGGTGCTTCACCTGGCCGCCGCCGCGGGGCCAGAAGCCGTAGCGGCTCCCCTCCCCCAGGCCGGACACCACCCCGTGGTGGATGCCGTCGGTCAGCTCGGTCAGCGGGGCGCTGCGCCACCGTCCGCCGGCGGTGTAGTGGACGTCCACGGCCTTCAGCTCCGGGGCGAAAACCGCCACGTTCACCAGGCCGCCGGCATCGATCCCCGCGTCGCTGACGCCCAGCGGAAAAGGCCGCGACAGGTGGTCGCGGCGGAGCCGGAGTTCGGCGGGGATCTTTTCTTGTGGTTCGGCCAACGCTGTCTGCTTCCGAGAAAGGCTACTGCCCGGCGCGCTGCCGGGAGACTTCGTAGAGGCTGATGCCCACGGCCATGGAAGCGTTCAGCGATTCCATGTCGGAATCGATGGGGATGGAAACAATCTGGTCGCAGTGCTCGCGCACCAGGCGGGAGAGGCCCTTGCCCTCGGAACCCACGACCAGGCAGATCGGCTCCGTGGCCAGCTCCAGTCCCGGCAGCGAGACGTCGCCTCCGCCGTCGAGGCCCAGGACGAAGATGCCCATGGATTTGAAGGCCTTCAGGGTGTTGTTCAGGTTGGCGGCGCGGGCCACCGGGACCCGGACTGCCGCACCGGCGCTGGTCTTCCACGCCGAGGCCGTCATGCCGACCGCCCGGCGCTCGGGCACGATCACGCCGTGGCCGCTGAACGCGGATACCGAACGGATGATGGCACCCAGGTTGCGCGGATCCGTGATGCCGTCCAGCGCGACGAAGAGCGGGGCGTTGCGGATGTAGCCTTTGGTGAACTTGGCCATGGTTTCCTCGGCCAGGTCCAGCGCATCCGGGTAATCGTAGGGCGGCACCTGCAGGACCAGCCCCTGGTGTACGGCGTCCTCCGTCATCCGGTCGAGTTCCGGCTTCTGGGCCTCCAGCACGGGGATGCCGCGCTCGGCCGCGATCTTCAGCGACTCCTTCACGCGGTCATCCATCTCCACCCGGACGGCAACGTACAGCGCCTTCGCCGGCACGCCGCCGCGCAGCGCTTCCACGACGGAGTTGCGTCCGGTGACCATTTCCTCGGCAGCCTTGCCGCCGGCCCGGCGGGCGGGAGCGGCTTTGCCGCCGGCACGACGGGCGGAGGAACGCTCGGCCAACTGCTTGGCGCGGTAGGCCTTGTGGTAGGGCCGGTCCTCGGCCTTTGGCGTCGGGCCCTTGCCCTCGAGAGCCTTGCGGCCGTGCCCGCCGGTGCCCGTGGTGGGGCCCTTCTTGGACTTGCGCACCGCTCCGGGGCGGGGTTTGTTGGCCATGATACTTACCTTCGATCAGCTGGCAGCGTCTGCACCGACTCGGCGGACGCCGGTCGCATTGGGATGATGCCGGTCAAATAGAGTTTAGCGGTCTGCCACGGACCACGTGGCGCCGTCCGCGGAGTCCGCCACCGTGATCCCCGCCGCAGCCAGGGTGTCCCGGATGGCGTCCGCCCGCGCCCACTCCTTGGCCTCGCGGGCCGAGCGGCGTTCCTCGAGCTGCGCGCGGACGAGGGCGTCCAGAGCCTGGTGCTCGACGCCATCGCCGGCGGCGCTGCGCCAGTGCGGATCCAGCGGGTTGATGTACAGCACGTCCGTCATGGCGATGACCTGGTGCAGGGCACGGTCCGCCGCGTCTTTGTCCTTGGCGTCCAGGGCCGTGTTGCCGGCGCGCACGGCCTCGTGCACGGCGGCCAGCGCCTGCGGCACGTTCAGGTCGTCGTTCATCGCCGCCTCGAAGGCCTCCGGCACGCGCTCACGGGATGCCGGCACGGCGGCCCCCTCGCCATAGAGGAAGGCCAGAGCCCGCTGCATGAAGCCTTCAATGCGTTCGACGGCGGCCGCGGCCTCCGCAAGGGAGCCCGGGTTGTAGTCCAGCGCCGAACGGTACTGGGCCTGCCCGAGGTAGTAGCGGACCACCAGCGGGCGGGCGATCGCGAGCATCTCGGCCGGGGTCACGATATTGCCGACCGACTTGGACATTTTTTCGCCCTCGTAGGTGACCATGCCGTTGTGCATCCAAAAGCTGGCGAACCCGTGGCCGGCCGCCCGTGACTGCGCCACCTCATTTTCGTGGTGCGGGAACCGCAGGTCCAGCCCGCCGCCGTGGATGTCGAACGCGGTGCCCAGGTACTTCGTGACCATGGCCGAGCACTCGAGGTGCCACCCCGGGCGGCCCGTGCCCCACGGGCTGGGCCAGCTGGCGGTGGCGGGTTCGCCCTCCTTGTACCCCTTCCACAGCGCGAAGTCGCGCGGATCGCGCTTGCCCCGGGGACCGGCGTCGGGCGCGGCCTGCATGTCCTCGATGTTCTGCCGCGTGAGCGAGCCGTACTCCGCCCAGGAACGGACGTCGAAGTACACGTCGCCGGAGTCGTCAAGCGCCGGGTAGGCGTGGCCCCGGTCGATCAGCAGCTGGATGAGCTGGTGCATCTCCGGGATGTGCCCGGTGGCACGGGGCTCGTAGGTCGGCCGCGCGACGCCCAGCGTGTCGTAGGCGCGCTGGAAGGCCTGCTCGTAGCGGTAGGCCAGCGCCCACCAGGGCTCGTTGGCGATGGCCGGCGCGTCCTGGTCGGCGGGATCGAATGGCCCGAACGAGGCAGCCGACTTGGCGAGGATCTTGTCGTCGATGTCCGTGACGTTTCGGACGACCGTGACCTCGTAGCCGCTGTAGCGCAGCCACCTGGTCAGCTGGTCGAAGGCGATACCCGAGCGGATGTGGCCGACGTGGGGATCCCCCTGCACCGTGGCGCCGCAGTAGTACAGGCCTACTTTGCCCGGCTCCAGCGGGACGAACTCGCGGACTTCTGCGGCGGCGGTGTCATAGAATCTCAGGCTCACCGCTCCAGATTAGCCGCGCCTGCGGCTTGGGGCGCAACTGCCATGACGACGGCGGTGGCGACGGCTGCGATGCCCTCGCCGCGGCCGGTGAAGCCGAGCCCGTCGCTCGTGGTCGCCGAAACGCTGACCGAGGCACCGGCCGCCTTGCTGAGCACCGCCTCGGATTCCCCGCGCCGGGGGGCGAACTTGGGCCGGTTGCCGATGACCTGGACGGCGATGTTGCCGATCTCGAAGCCGGCGGTCCGCACGATCCTCGCGGCCTCGCCCAGCAGCCGGACACCGGAGGCGCCGGCGTACTCCGGGCGGTCTGTACCGAAATGCGTCCCGAGGTCCCCCAGGCCCGCGGCGGAGAACAGCGCATCTGCCGCGGCGTGGGCCACGGCGTCGCCATCGGAATGTCCAGACAGGCCGCGCTCACTTTCCCAGAGCAACCCGCCCAGCCAGAGGGGCTGCGGCTCGTCGTCGGGAGCGAAAGCGTGCACATCGACGCCGATGCCGGTGCGGGGGACGTTGCTGGGACCGCTCATTGTTGGCCTTCCTGTCCGGGGGCAGCTGCGGAGGCGAGCCGGCGGGCCGCCAGCGCCTCCGCCGTCATCAGATCCAATTCAGTGGTGATCTTGAGGGCTTCTTCCGAACCGGGCACCAGGAATACCGTCACTCCCCTGCGCTCGACCAGCATCGCGTCATCCGTGATCCCTTCGGCGTCTTCGCCGGCCGACTCCAGCCAGCCGTGGGCCTCGGCCAGGATCCGGGCATCGAAGCCCTGCGGGGTCTGGACCGCACGGAGGATGGCCCGCTCGGGTGTCCCGGCAACCTTTTCGGCGGCGATGCCGTGCTCCTGCGGCGAACTGGGAACCGCCGTCTTGATCGTGTCCGTGACCGGGACGGCGGGGATGACGGCCTGCGCCCCGGAGGCCAGCGCTGCTGCGACGCGGCTGAAGACCTCGGGCGGCGTCAGCGCACGTGCGGCGTCGTGCACCAGGACGGCATCCAGCCCGGCTCCGAGCCCCGCCAGCGCCCTGCCGACCGACTCCGCCCGGCTGCTGCCGCCCTCCACCACTGTTACCAGGGTCTTCACGCCGGCGCGCGCGCAAATGCCGCGGAGCCGGGTGTCGCCCGGAGGAACCGCAACGCAGAGGCGGGCGGCCACGCCGGAGGCAAGGACCGAGTCGAGCGCATGTTCCAGCAGGGTGCGCCCCGCCAGTTCGACCTCGGCCTTGGGGATGCCATAGCCGAGCCGCTGGCCGGAACCCGCGGCCACGATGACAACGCCGATGCGCAGCGTGGGAGGTGTAGACACGCGTCAAGCCTACCGGCACGAAAAAGGCGGCCGGTCCGCTGGGACCGGCCGCCGGGGCTTTCAGGGGCAGTCTAGGCTGCTAGGACGCAAGCACCTCGTCCAGCACTGCCGCCGCCTTGTCTTCGTCTGTCTTTTCCGCAAGGGCCAGCTCCGAAACCAGGATTTGCCGGGCCTTGGCCAGCATGCGCTTTTCGCCTGCCGACAGGCCGCGGTCCTGTTCCCGCCGCCACAGATCGCGCACTACCTCGGCAACTTTGATAACGTCGCCGGATGCGAGCTTCTCCAAGTTGGCCTTGTAGCGGCGCGACCAGTTCGTGGGTTCCTCGGTGAACTCGGCACGGAGTACGTCAAACACGTGCTCCAGGCCTTCCTTGCCCACCACATCACGAACGCCTACCAGATCTACGTTCTCCGCCGGAACCTCAATGGTCAGGTCACCCTGAGCCACTCGGAGCTTGAGATACATCTTCTCTTCGCCCTTGATGGTGCGCATCTTGATCTCTTCGATCTTCGCAGCACCGTGGTGAGGGTAAACAACCGTCTCGCCGACCTCAAATACCATGTGGACTTTCCCCTTTCCCACAGACAAGTTTATCATGCCGCTTACGGTCTCCCCGGGCCGCCGGGTGGGCGCCGATCCGCGCCATTGCAGCGATTCGGCGCCGGCCACCCCTTGACGAAGAGCGAATTTGATGCATGCGGGCAGGTTGGTTACGCCGGAGGAATCCAACTTTTGCCGGGACTGCCGGTAGGCTATGGCTGAGCTGTGTACAGCTCCCGCTCGATGTAAAGCCTTTGAATGAGGAGTCCCTGCCGTGAAGATTGCGCCGAAGAACCGTGTGCAGCGTGCCCTAGCAATTGGCACCGCCGCGCTAGCCCTCCTGGGGTCCGCTGGGTGCAGCACCATTAACGACCAGGCGACTACCTTCTCGTACGCCGCAAGCGACGGCATCGTGGCCAACGTCGGCCCCATCCTGCTGCGCAACCTGATGCTGGTCGCCGCCGACGGCGATTCGCAGGCACGGGTGCTGGGCACCGCCAGTAACTCCTCCGACTCCCCCGTGCAGGTGACGGTGACCGGTACGGGCGGCACGGCGAGCGTCACGGTTCCGGCGAACGGGCAGATCCGCTTCGAACAGGATGAGAACAAAACGATCGTCGAGACCCCGGGCGCGGACCCGGGTGCCCTGGTGAACCTCGAGGTAAAGGTCAACTCGGAGTCCACCGAGCTCGGCGTGCCGGTACTGGACGGGTCGCTGGCCGAGTACAAGCCCTTCGTTCCGAGCTCCGCGGCGTCCCCGGCACCGGCCGAGAGCGGTGCCGCGGCTCCCTCCGGTTCCGCCACCCCGGCGCCGACCGAGGCCGGTCACTAACCGGGCTGCCCCTACCGGACTCACGAAGGAGGGCCGCATCCTTGAACGGATGCGGCCCTCCTTTGCGTTTGCTTCGCCGGCGTGAGCCTATGTGTCCACGCCACGGCGGTCGCTTCGAAGCATCTGCCTAGGGCTCGAACTTGTAGCCCAGCCCGCGGACCGTCACCAGGTAGCGGGGTGCGGACGGGTCCGGTTCGATCTTGCCGCGCAGGCGCTTGACGTGCACGTCGAGGGTCTTGGTGTCCCCGACGTAGTCGGAACCCCAGACCCGGTCGATGAGCTGCCCGCGGGTGAGGACGCGGCCTGCGTTGCGAAGCAGCATTTCGAGCAGTTCGAACTCCTTCAGGGGCAGCGAGATGGGTTCCCCGGAAACGCTGACCACGTGCCGTTCCACGTCCATCCGCACGGGGCCGGACTGCACCGTGTTGGAGATCAGCTCTTCCGGCTCGCCCTGCCGGCGCAGCACCGCGCGCACCCGCGCGACGAGCTCGCGGGACGAGTATGGCTTGGTGACATAGTCATCCGCGCCCAGCTCCAGGCCGACGACCTTGTCGATTTCGGCGTCCTTGGCCGTCAGCATGATGACGGGCACATTCGAGCGCTGGCGCAGCTGGCGGCAGACCTCCGTGCCGGACTGGCCCGGAAGCATGAGGTCCAGCAGGACCAGGTCGGCACCCGAGCGGTCGAACTCGACAACGGCGTCCAGCCCGTTGTCGACGACCTGCACTTCAAAGCCCTCTTTCCCCAGAAGGTAGCTGAGCGGATCGCTCAACGACTCTTCGTCTTCGACAACCAAAATGCGGGTCAAGCACTAACTCCTTGCTCACGGGCCCCGTTGGAGCCCTTTTTTGTCGGCTCAGCCGGCTCGCCGCCGGCCTCCGTTTCCTCTTCGGTCTGGTCCATCTCAGGCAGGCGGACGGTGAAGGTCGATCCCTGGCCGGGCTGCGACCACACCGACACCTCGCCGCCGTGCTGGGAAATGATGTGTTTGACGATGCTCAGCCCAAGGCCGGTTCCGCCGGTCTGGCGGGAACGGGCGGCGTCCACCCGGTAGAACCGTTCGAAGATGCGGTCCTGCTCTTCGGCCGTGATGCCCGGTCCCTGGTCCGTTACGGAGATGGTCGCGAGTCCGTCGCGGAACCGCAGGCCCACGCCCACCTTGGAGTGTTCGGGCGCGTACCTGATGGCGTTCTCGATCAGGTTCCGCAGGGCGGTCATCAGCAGGTCCGGGTCCCCGTAGACCTTTTCCTCGACCTTGCCGCCCACGATGATCTGGATGTCCTTGCTGTCCGCGGTCAGGCGGTTGCGGTCCACGGCCTCGGCCACCACCGGGTTAAGGTCCACGGCCGTGCCGGTTTGGACCACGTCGGCGGCCTGCAGCCGGGAGAGTTCGATGATGTCCTGCACCAGCGCGCCCAGCCGCGTGGCTTCCTTCTGCATCCGCAGCGCGAACCGGCGGACCGCCTCCTCGTCGTCGGCCGCGCCCTCGATCGCCTCGGCGAGCAGCGACAGCGCCCCGACCGGGGTCTTCAGTTCGTGCGAGACGTTGGCCACGAAGTCGTTGCGCATGGCCTCGGTGCGGGTGATTTCCGTGCGGTCGTCGGCCAGCAGCAGGATGTAGTCGTCCCCAATCGGTGCCACCCGAACCTGCACGATGATGCTGCCCTGCCCGAACGGGCCCCGGGGCAGTTCCAGCTGGCGCTCCTCGATCACGCCGTCGCGGCGGACCCTCGCAGTCAGCTCCAGCAGTTCCTTATGGACCACGGTGTGGCCGCGCACCAGCCCGTAGGCGTACGCACCCGGGCTTGCACGCACCACGCCGTCGATCACGTCGACAATGACATAGGCGCGTCCGACGACGGCGAGGACTTCCGCTGCGCCTTCGCGGATGGTGGGCTCGGCAACCTCCACCTGGCGTCGCTGG
Organism: Arthrobacter sp. USHLN218; assembly: GCF_037144715.1. Classification (NCBI taxonomy): domain Bacteria; kingdom Bacillati; phylum Actinomycetota; class Actinomycetes; order Micrococcales; family Micrococcaceae; genus Arthrobacter; species Arthrobacter sp. USHLN218. The sequence continues at coordinate 106,891 of NZ_JBBCYT010000011.1, read as the reverse complement.
CGTTCGCTGAGCCGGAAGGCCAGCACGCCGAAGGCGCCCATCAGCAGGCCGACCAGCCCGGCCAGCAGGGCGATCATCAGAGGTTCCACGCCTATAGCTTATGCCGCGGCAGACGTCACCCTCCCCGGATTTGGTGGCATTCAGTCAGGGGTTCAACTAACGTTCACTTAGAGAAGCACCGGATGTTAACGGCGCGGTGGCAGTCTCCACTGTGACTGTGGCTGCTGCGCGGTCGACTGAGTGTGGCTAAAGACAAAATGAAAGGACGGCCTGTGCGAAAGGTATTTCAAGCGGAGCTCCATCAGGTAGGCGAACAGCTGGTCGAGATCTCGCGGCTCGTGACCGAGGCCATCGAGAAGGCGAACACGGCTTTCACCACTGCGGATACCGAACTCGCGCAGGACGTCATCGCTTCCGACGCACGGATCGACTTCCTCCAGAACAACCTGGATGAACGCGCCATCGAGATTCTGGCCCTGCAGGGCCCGGTGGCTTCGGACCTGCGCGTCATCGTCGGCTCGCTGCGCATGAGCGCCTCGCTCGAGCGCATGGGCGACCTGGCGCGCCACATCGCCCAGCTGGCCCGGATGCGCTACCCGGAACTGGTGGTCCCCGAGCACCTGCGCCCGACCTTCGACGAGTTCGCCGAGCAGGACATCGCCATTTCCCGGCTGCTGACCCAGCTGCTGGACACGCGCGACCTGGACCTCGCCCGCGACATCGCCCGGCACAACGACCGGGTCAACGAGCTCCACGCCGGGATCTTCAAGGCCATTGCCGCCCCGGACTTCTCGGGCTCGCCGGCGACCGCCGTGGATGTTGCCCTTGCCAGCCGCTACTTCGAGCGCTTTGCGGACCACGGCATCTCCGTGAGCCGCAAGGTGACCTACCTGGTCACCGGCGAGTGGACCGTCAACGGCGACGCCGTCTAGCCGGCATCCGAGCAGACAGAAGGCCGGTCCCGAGCAGGGAACCGGCCTTCTGTGTGTCCTGGGGCTGCTACTTCTTGCCCTGGTTGGCTACCGCCTCGATTGCCGCGGCCGCCGCGTCGGCGTCCAGGTAGGTGCCGCCGGCCTTGACCGGCTTCAGGTTCTCGTCGAGCTCGTAGACGAGCGGGATGCCGGTGGGGATGTTCAGCGCCGCGATGTCATCGTCACTGATGCCGTCGAGGTGCTTGACCAGCGCGCGCAGGGAGTTGCCGTGGGCGGTCACCATGACGGTGCGGCCGCTGAGCACGTCCTTGGAGATGTCCGACTCCCAGTAAGGCAGGAAGCGCTCCAGCACGTCCTTGAGGCACTCGGTACGCGGGACCGAGGCCAGGTCCGCGTAGCGCGGGTCTTTCGCCTGCGACCACTCGCTCGAGTCGTCCAGCTCAGGCGGCGGGGTGTCGTAGGAGCGGCGCCACAGCATGAACTGGTCGTCGCCGAACTCCTCGCGGATCTGGGTCTTGTCCTTGCCCTGCAGGGCTCCGTAGTGGCGCTCGTTCAGCCGCCAGTTGCGCTTGACGTCGATCCAGTCGCGGTCAGCGGCCTCGAGGGCGATGTTCGCGGTGACGATGGCACGCTTGAGCCGGGAGGTGTAGAGCACATCCGGAAGGATGCCTGCCTCGACCAGCAGCTCGCCGCCGCGCTTGGCCTCGGCCCGTCCCTGGTCGGTCAGGGGAACATCCACCCAGCCGGTGAAAAGGTTCTTCTCATTCCAGTCGCTTTGGCCGTGCCGCAGCAGAATCAACTTGTAGTTCGTCGAGGCAGTCATGGCGTTCATCCTATCCGCCAGCCTATGCCGGGCCCTCTCCCGTGCCGTGACGTTACGCACTCGCAGGTGCTGAATGGAACAACCTGGCGTCCGCGGAGTCTATTCTGATTTTCCGTGCCGAGCTCCCGTCCCGCAGCTGCCGTCCGCCCGAAAACCGCCAAGCCGATCGGAGCGGTCACGCGGGGCACCACCAATCCGAACCGGCTGCGCCGGATGGACCGCTGGCTGTGCGGTCCCCGGGGAGCCCTGCTGCGCTCGGCCGCGGACCCGCTCGTGATCGACCTGGGCTACGGCGCGTCGCCGACCACCGCCGTCGAACTTCACCACCGGGTCTCCAGGCTGCGCGCGGACGTGGAAGTGATCGGCGTCGAGATCGAGCCGGACCGCGTCCTGCGGGCGAAGCCGCTGGAACGCCCCGGGCTGAGCTTCCGGCAAGGCGGTTTCGAGATCCCGGTGCCCGGACGCCGGCCGGCAGTGGTGCGGGCCTTCAATGTCCTGCGGCAGTACGCCGAGTCCGAGTACGGCGCGCACTGGGACACCGTACGGGACCGGCTGGCCCCGGGCGGTGTGTTCATAGACGGCACCTGCGACGAAATCGGGCGCCGGGCCACATGGGTCGCGGTGGAGCCGGGCGGCCCGGTTTCCCTGAGCATCTCGCTGCGCTTCGGGGCGTTCGAGCGGCCCTCCGACGTGGCCGAGCGGCTGCCCAAGGCGCTGATCCACCACAATGTTTCCGGCGAACGCGTCCACTCCTACCTGCAGGCGCTGGACCGGTGCTGGGCAGAATCTGCCGCCGTCGCCTCTTTCGGGAACCGCCAGCGGTGGCTGTCCATGTGCCGCATGATGCGGACGGCCGGCTGGCCCGTGCAGGACGGCCCGGCGCGGTGGCGGCTCGGGGAAATCACCGTCGGCTGGACGGCCGTCCGCCCGGACTAGGCCGTCCCCGTACCTACCAGGGGCCGTAGGGCCCGTAGGCGCTGCCGCCGGAGCCCTTGAGCTCATTCAGTGCCGGCTTGACGTCCGCCAGGTAGACGGAGGCGGCGATCACGGCGGCCAGCTGGAACAGCATCCACGTGCCCAATCCACCGCCGAAGAGGGACAGCGCGCCGACCGCGGTTGCAGCGGCCGTCATGCCGATCCAGAAACCCTTGGTGCGCTTGAAAGCGGCCTGGAAGTGCTCGCCCTTGCGGCCCACGCAGTCGATGAGCGCCCACAGTTCGATGCCGAGGGCCACGTAGCCCAGGCACCGGTAGAGCCATTCCTGAATCTCATACGCAATCAGCACGTCTCCAGCCTAACGGTTCGGAGTCCGGTTAGTCCTGCACTTTCTGGAGCGCCCGGTCGAGGTCGGCCCACAGGTCCGCGGCGTTCTCGATCCCGACGGAAAGCCGCAGCAGGTGTTCCGGCACGGAGGCGGGCTCGTTGGCATGGCGCCGGCGGCGCTCGATCAGCGACTCGACTCCGCCGAGCGACGTCGCGGGAGTCCACAGCTGCAGGGCCTCCACGACGGCGTCCGCAGCCTCGGCGCCGCCCCGGACCGTGATGGCGATGATGGAGCCGAAGCCGTCCATCTGCGCGGCGGCCCGCTCATGTCCGGGGTCGCCGGGCAGCCCCGGGTAGCGCACGGCCTCCACGCGCGGGTGTTCCTGCAGCTTGCGGGCCAGCTCCATGGCGGTGGCCTGCGAGCGCTCGATCCGCAGCGCGAGCGTGCGCAGACCGCGCAGGGCCAGCCAGACCTCGAACGGCCCGGCGATCGCGCCGCGCAGCGAGCGGTAGGACAGCAGGCGGGTGCGGAGGGCTGGATCCGAGGTCACCACCGCGCCGAGGACGACGTCGGAGTGGCCGGCCAGGTACTTAGTGACGGAGTGTACGACGACGTCGACTCCGCTTTTCAGGGGGCGCTGGCCCAGCGGGGTGGAGAAGGTGTTGTCGGCGATCACCAGGGCCCCGGCGTCGTGCGCCGCGGCGGCGAGGACGCGGATCTCGGCGATCTCCAGCATCGGGTTGGTGGGGCTTTCCAGCCACAGGGCGTCGGCGCCGTCCAACGCCGCCTTGACCGCCTCGGTGTCGGCGATGTCCACGGGGCGGACCGTCAGGGCACCGCGGTCGGCCAGGTCCTGCGACAACGCCAGGCTGCCCTGGTAGCTGTGCCGCGGCATCACGACGACGCCGCCCGAGGGCACCAGGGACAACGCGGCGGAGACGGCGGCGAGGCCGGAGGCGAAGACGAGGGCGGGAAGCTCCGACCCCTCCAGTTGGCCCAGGGTCTCCTCGAACGGATCCCAGCTCGGGTTCGCGTAGCGGCCGTAGGCCCGGTCCCCTTCGTAGACCTCGCCCTGGCCGACGAATGTCGACGACAGCACCACCGGCGGATTGACGGGGGCGTCGTGCGTTCGGTCGGGGCGACCGCCGGCCACCACAACGGTGTCCGGCGCCAGGAATTCGGGATGCTGGGACGAGTGCTGGCTCATGAAAGAAGGGTAGACCCGGCGGCTGTCCACAGGATAACTGTGACTTCTCCGGCGCCCCGCCGGACCCGATAGGCTGGTCTGGTGACTTCCGAGAGCCATCCCCTGCCTGTCCCTGCGGCGGCCACCGCGCCGGCGAGGAACGGCGGCTTGTTCATCGCGTTCGAAGGAGGCGACGGGGCGGGAAAGTCCACGCAGGCTGCCGCTGTCCAGGCCCGCCTGGAATCACTCGGCCGCACCGTGCTCCGCACCCGGGAGCCCGGGGGAACACCGGTGGGCGAGAAGCTGCGCGCCCTGGTCCTCGAGCACGGCCACGGGGACATCGATTCGCGCACCGAAGCCCTGATCTTCGCCGCCTCGCGCGCGGCCCACGTCCGGCAGGTCATCGTGCCCGCGCTGGAACGCGGGGAAATTGTCCTGTGCGACCGCTTCATCGACTCCTCGGTGGCGTACCAGGGCGCCGGCCGCAGACTCGGGCTCGAAGCCGTCCGCGAACTCAATCTGTGGGCAACCGGCGGAGTCCTTCCGGACCTCACCGTCCTGCTGGACGTCGACCCGGAACGCGGCCGCGACCGCCGCGCCGCGGAGGGCGAAGACCGGATGGAATCGGAGCCGGACGATTTCCACTCGCGCATCCGCGCAGCTTTCCTGGAGCTTGCCGCCGCCCGGCCGGAGCACTACCTGGTGCTGGACGCCGGGCAGGACCGGGAGGAGCTGACCGAGGCCATCATGGAACGGATCTGCGGGATGCGCGGATGAGCGTCTGGACCGACCTTCCCGGACAGGACGCCGTGGTGGAGCAGCTCAGCCGTGCCGCGGCTGCCGAGCACCCGCACCATGCCTGGCTGTTCACCGGGCCCCCCGGTTCCGGCCGCTCCAACGCGGCCCGTTCCTTCGCCGCCGCGCTGGTCTGCGAGCAGCCCCGGCCGGAGGACCGCGGCTGCGGGGAATGCCATGCCTGCCGCACGGCCCTGGCCGGCTCCCACGCGGACGTGTCGGTCATGGCCACGGAGAACGTCACTTTCCGGATCGAGGACGTGCGCGAGTGGGTGACGAAGGCACAGGACAAGCCGTCCTCGGGACGGTGGCGCGTGATCATCATCGAAGATGCCGACCGGATGACCGAACGCACCACCAACGTGCTCCTCAAGGCCATCGAAGAGCCTCCGCCGCGCACCGTCTGGCTGCTCTGCGCGCCGAGTCCGGCGGACGTCCTGGTCACGATCCGCTCGCGCTGCCGCCCGGTGGGACTGCGGATACCGTCCATCGGCGACGTGGCCGAACTGCTGGTCCGCAGGGACGGGGCCACCCCCGAGCTGGCCGAGTTTGCCGCCCGTGTCTCGCAGAGCCACATCGGAGTGGCCCGCCGCCTGGCCCGGAACGAGGACGCCCGGACCCGCCGGGACACCATCGTCCGGCTTCCCCTCCGCCTCCGCGGAGTCTCCGACGCCGTGATGGCCGCGGGCGAACTGGTGGAACTTTCCAACGCGGAAGCGGCGGCCGCCGCCGAGGAACGCAATGCAGCCGAGCGGGAGGCGCTGCTGCACACGCTGGGCGCACCGGAAACCGGAACCCTGCCGCCGGCCATGCGCAGCCAGCTCAAGGCGCTGGAGGAAGAACAGAAGCGCCGGGCCAAACGCAGCCTGAGCGACTCGCTGGACCGGGTGATGATCGACCTGACCACATTCTTCCGCGACGTACTGACGCTGCAGCTGGGAACCCGGACGGAACTCGTCAACGAGTACCTGCGGCCCGAGCTGGCGGCCTTCGCGGAACAATCCTCCCCCGAACAGACGTTGGGCAGGTTGGACGCGATTGCCCAGGCCCGCAAGCGCCTGCAGACCAATGTGGCGCCCGTGCTTGCCATGGAAGCCATGGTGGTCAGCCTGCTGTGAAGCAGCGTCCGGTCCCCGACTCCCCTTGCCGACGACCCAGGAGTGGAATCCTTTAATGCGCCTATCACCGCGCCGAAGCCGCCGTGCCCTCACAACCGGAGCGGCCGCCGTCGTACTCCTGATGCTCGCGGGCTGCGGGCTGCTCCCCCAGCCGCCGGAGCCGTCCGCATCCGGGAACGCGGCGGATCCGGGCACGGTCGATCCGGCGCTCAAGTCCTATTACGCGCAGGACGTTGCCTGGAAGGACTGCGAACAGCAGTTCCAATGCGCCAAGGTCGAAGTGCCGATGGACTACGCCGAGCCGGACGGTGAACGGATCGAGATCGCGGCCATCCGCAGCTCGGCCGGGAACGGTTCGAAGGGGTCCATCCTGCTGAATCCGGGCGGCCCCGGCGGCTCCGGCTATGACACGGTGAAAGACTCGCTCGCGTACATGACCACCGAGGAGCTGCGCCGGAACTACGACATCGTCGGCTTCGACCCGCGCGGCGTGAAGCGCTCGGCCCCGGTGAAGTGCATGTCGGACAAGGAGAAGGACGAGGCGCGGCAGGTCCAGTACGACCTGGACACGGACGCAGGCCTGGCCGAGGCCGCGCGGGACTCCAAGGAGCTGGCCCAGGAGTGCGCCGAGAAGACCGGCGAGGTGCTCGGCCACGTGGACACCGTCAGCGCCGCCAAGGACATGGACATCCTGCGGGCCGCGGTGGGCGACGCGAAGCTGAACTACTTGGGCTTCTCCTACGGCACCTTCCTGGGCGCTACCTACGCCGATCTGTTCCCCGAGCGCGTGGGCCGCCTGGTGCTGGACGGAGCACTGGATCCGTCGCTGAGCAACGCCGAAGTCACCCTGGGGCAGGCCAAGGCGTTCGAGGCCGCCATCCATAGCTACGCGGAGAGCTGCCTGCAGTCCTCCGACTGCCCCATGGACGGGACCGCCGATGCCGCGGTGGGCCAGATCCGGGACCTGATCGCCGCGGTGGAGGACAATCCGATGACGGCCGCGGACGGCCGGCTGGTCACCGTCGGCATGTTCGTCTCCGGGCTCATCGTCCCGCTCTACAACGACCAGAACTGGCCCGCCCTGACCGCGGCGCTCAAGGGCGCGTTCGGCGGGGACCCGACGGAGATGCTGCGGCTGTCGGACCTCGGCGCCGAGCGGCAGCCGGACGGCAGCTACACCGGCAACAGCACCGAGGCCTTCACCGCGATCAACTGCCTCGACTACCCGATGGAGTCCGGCCTCGACGCCATGCGCGAGGAAGCCAAGGCACTGGAAGACGCCTCCCCCACCCTCGGCCGCTACTTGGCCTACGGCGGGACGACCTGCGAGAACTGGTCCTACGATGCCGTGCGGACGCCGGCGCCGGTGAAGGCCGAGGGCGCGGACCCCATCCTGGTAGTCGGTACCACCGGGGATCCGGCGACGCCTTACGAGTGGGCCGAATCCATGGCCGCGTCCTTCGAGTCAGCCTCCCTGCTGACCTTCGACGCCGAGGGCCATACCGCCTACAGCCGCGGCAACAAGTGCGTGCAGGACGCCGTGGACGCCTACTTCATCGACGGCACCATGCCGAAGGACGGGGCGGTTTGCTAAGCCTGTTTTGACCCGCGCGCGGATGCTCTCCTATAGTTATTCCTTGTGGATTCCGCCCGGCACAGCCGAGTGAATCCTCCGCCTCCTTAGCTCAGTCGGTAGAGCGTTTCACTCGTAATGAAAAGGTCGCCAGTTCGATTCTGGCAGGGGGCTCCGTTCAAAAGCCCTCGGATTCCAGTGGAGTCCGAGGGCTTTTCCGCTGTCCGATGCCTCGTGTCCGGTGGATGCCCGCCGCCCCCTAGCAGCCGCACTCCCCGCTGTACAGACCTCGGCCAGGACAGCGGCCCCGGCCCCGGCGTTGTTCACCTGGAGGACTGCCGCCAGCGTTGTTTCCCTCACATCCGCCAATAAATGCCCTAGTCAGCCTGTAAATGCCACGGCCATCCTGCGTACCGTGGTCGCGACCCCTGTATCTCGAATGATGGGAAGCGCGTGACCCGACGAAACGACCATTCTGCTGTTTCGGGCACTTCCGGAGGCCCTGCCGGTGACGGGAGGCGGCCGGCCAGCGGCCGCACCAGACTCAGGTCCCTACCGCTGCTGAACAACCTGGGCGCCGATCTCCCCGCGTCGCTCGTCGTCTTCCTCGTGGCCCTCCCGCTGTCCCTCGGCATCGCGGCCGCCTCCGGCGCCCCGGTGATGGCCGGCCTGATCGCCGCCGCCGTGGGCGGCATCGTGGCCGGAAGCCTTGGCGGCTCGGCGCTGCAGGTCAGCGGCCCGGCCGCGGGCCTCACCGTTGTCGTCGCCGGACTGGTCGATCAGTTCGGCTGGCAGGTGACCTGCGCGATCACCGCTGCCGCCGGCGTCGTGCAGCTCCTGCTGGGCCTGAGCAGGGTCGGGCGGGCCGCCCTGGCCGTTTCGCCCGTTGTGGTCAAGGCGATGCTGGCCGGCATCGGCATCACGATCGTGCTCCAGCAGGTCCAGGTCCTGCTCGGCGGCCAGCCGGAAGATTCGGCGCTCGCGAACATTGCCGCCCTTCCCGCCGCGGTGGTGGCGCTTGAACTGCAGGCCTTCCTGCTGGGCGGGACGGTCGTCGCCGTCCTGCTCGGCTGGAAGTACCTGCCCCGTCCGGTGCGGCGGGTTCCCGGACCGCTGGCGGCCGTGGCCCTCGGGACGGCGCTGTCGGTGCTGCTCGCGGCGGACGTCGAACGGATTTCGTTCAGCGGTTCGATATTCGACGCGGTCGCGCTGCCGAGCCTGCCGGAGGACAACTGGCGCGGGGTCGCCCTCGCCGTCGTTACGGTGGCCTTGATTGCCAGTATCGAGTCGCTGCTCTCCGCCGTTGCCGTGGACAAGATGCAGAACGGCCCGCGCACGAACTTCAACCGTGAACTCGTGGGCCAGGGGTCAGCGAACATGGTTTCCGGGATGCTGGGCGGGCTGCCGGTCACCGGCGTCATCGTCCGCTCCGCCACCAATGTCGAGGCCGGCGCGGCATCCCGGACCTCGGCGGTCCTGCACGGCGTCTGGATCCTGGTGTTCTCGGCGTTGTTCGCCTGGCTGATCCAGCTGATTCCGATGGCGGTGCTGGCGGGCCTGCTCGTGGTCATCGGCGCGCGGCTGGTCAAGCTGGCCGACATCAAGACGAGCCGCCGCACGGGCGACCTGCTGGTCTACGTCACCACGCTCGGGTGCGTGGTCTTCCTCAACTTGCTGGAAGGCGTCCTGATCGGCCTGGCACTGGCCGCGGCATGCGTGCTGTGGCGGATCCTCCGGGCGCCGATGCAGGTGCACGAACCGGCCATGCCCTCGGCGCCGTGGCGCGTCACGATCGCCGGATCCTGCAGCTTCTTCGCCCTGCCCCGGCTGAACCACGTGCTCCATTCGCTGCCCGAAGGCCGCGAGGTGGTGGTGGAGCTCAACGCCGACTACCTGGACCATTCCTTCCGCGAGGCCCTGCTCGCCTGGCAGGGCCAGTACTGCGCCTTGGGCGGATCCGTCGTGCTGGAAGAGCACGGGACCACCGCGTTCCGGGATGCCGCCGACTGCACGCCCGAACGCCAGGAACCGCGGGAGTTTCCGCTGCCGCCGAGGGCCTCCTGGCAGCCGGATCCGGCGGCCGCGCCCGGCGCGCCGTCCGGGGCTGCGGCCGCGGCCGCTGTCGGCGGGCAAACCGCAGCGGCGGATGCGGCGGGTAACGACGACGGCGGCGAGCCTCCCCTGAGGTCCATCCTCCTGGGCATTGACAAGTACCACCGCCGGTATGCCGACAAGGTCCGCCCGCTGGTGCAGGACCTGGCGAACGGCCAGAACCCCGACACCCTGTTCATCGCGTGCGTCGACTCCCGGGTCAACCCCAACCTCCTTACCAGCAGCGGTCCCGGCGACCTCCTGACCCTGAGGAACATCGGCAACGTGGTGTCCAGCGATGCTTCCGTGGATTCGGCGCTCTCCTTCGCCGTGCACGGTCTGTCCGTGGACTCGATCGTTGTCTGCGGACACTCCAACTGCGGGGCCATGAAGGCCGTGCTGGCCGACGCGGAGGGCGCGGGTTCCCCTTCGCTCGGCAGCGGCTTCGACGCGTGGCTCGACCATGCCCGCCCAAGCCATCGGGAGCTGGCGTCCGGCCACCCCGTCGCCCGCGCCGCGGCAGCAGCCGGCTACGGCAAGCTGGACCAGCTGAGCATGGTCAACGTGGCCCTCCAGCTGCGCAAGCTCGAGGAGCATCCGGCGGCCGGGCCGGCACTGGCGGAGGGGCGTATTGAGGCCATCGGCTTGTTCTACGACATCGCCACCGCCCGCGCCGTCCTGGTCACGCCCGATGGCATCGAGCGCCTGGCCCCTGCCCCGGAAGCGTCGGACGCCGGCCGCGCCGGGCAGGAACAGCCTGTCGCCTGACCCCGCAGGTTCCCGCCGCCGGCCATTGTCATGGTTCCGCGGGGAAGAGCACTATGGAACTAGGATTCCTGGGCAGACCTGTCGAATCCGCGCCGTTCCTGATGATGCCGGCGCCTGCCGCCATCATCAGGAACAGCGGACGCCGAACAGCGCCCGTTCAGCAACATGGCCAAGAAAGGAACGTCATCATGCCTGAGTTCATGGATGTTCATCACAACATGGTCGGGATCACCGCCGAGGCGCTGAGGGAAGCGCACAATGCGGACCTTGCTATCCAGGACGACGAGAAGGTCGTCTTCAAACAGGCATGGGCAGATCCCGAGAGCGGCGTCGTCTACTGCCTGTCCGAAGCGCCGTCGGCCGACGCGGTGCAACGGATCCACGAGCGCGCCGGCCACCGCGCTGATGAGGTGCACGCGGTCCCGCTTGTGGTCTGACGCCTGCCTGGAGCGAACCGGATCCCTGCTTCCGAGCGAAGCAGGGATCCTTCGTTTCCGCGCGCTGCTAGCGCGCGTCCCGCCCGTCCAGCAGCCGGACCGCCTCGGCGACGTCCTCGACGACGATGGCCGCCCGCCGTCGAACGCTTTCCGCCGCGCGGGCCGAGCCTGCCGCATCGGTGGCCAGCCGCGCCATGGCGGCTGCCTCGGCGGCGGCCGCGAGGGAATTGCCGGCCTTGGACAGGCAGCGGTGGACGGCCGAGAGGCTGCCGCCGGGGATGTCCAGTCCGTCGCTCGGGTGCAGCCTCTGGGCCTGCGCGCAGCAGGTCCGGACCTGCGGTAGCTGGGCGGACAGTTCGTTGGCGATCACGACGAGCTCGTCGTAGAGGGCGTCATCCGCTACGCCCTCAAGAACCTGGTGGTAGCGGTCCAGTCCGCGCATGAAGCGGTCGTGCGTGCGCCGCCAGATGCCCTTGCCCAGCTCCTTGTCATCCCGGCGGGCCTGCCGGGCGGCGCCGAAGAACTCCATCCGCTACAGGTACTGGCCCGGGCGCGGGTGGGCCGGCGCGTTCTCCGATTCGGACCCTTCGGCGCGGCGGGGCTCGCCGTCCTCGCCGATGACGACGCCGGGCGCGATGACGGTTCCCGGCGGCAGCTGGCGCAGCTGCAGGCGGGCGGCCATCTGCTGGGTTGCCGCCTGCTGGGCCGCGATGGCGGTCTGGATCCCGTGGAAGAGGCCTTCGAGCCAGCCGACCAGCTGGGCCTGGGCGATCCGCAGTTCGGCATCCGAGGGGATGGAGTCTTCACCGAAGGGCAGGTTGATGCGTTCGAGCTCGTCCATCAGCTCGGGCGCCAGGCCGTCCTCGAGTTCCTTGATGGACCGCTCGTGGATCTCCGCGAGGCGGGTGCGCGCGGCGTCATCGAGCGGGGCGCTGCGCACCTCCTCGAGCAGTTGCCGGACCATGGTGCCGATGCGCATGACCTTGGCCGGCTCATCCACCAGGTCGTGGAGCGAGGTGCCCTTCTTGCCGTTCTCCTTGGCCGGGGCCCGGACGGCGTCCGTTTCGCCGGACGCCACCGCGCCCTCGAGGACCGGATCGTCCGCCTGCGGTATCTGCTCGTCAGTCATGGTCTCATCTTGCCAGAGGATAGGGACATTCCGGCGGGACATCGGGCAGGCACCGCCGACGTCGTCCGCGACGGACAAAGGCACCGCCCGTTCGCTGTGCGCCAGCGGGCGGTGCCTTCATGCGTGCCGGTGGTGTCAGCAGCAGCGGCCTTCAGGGTTGCGATCCTGCCGGTCCGTCTTGTCCCGCCAAAACTCCCGCTCGGTCATCGGTGTGGCGCCGGGGTGGGTGCGGCGGTGGAAGTCCAGGTAATCCCGATAGGCGTTCTCGCCCATCATGCCCTTGAAGAACCAGACGAATCCGTGCCAGCCCTCGCGGGCTCGTGCCAGCGCATGGTTCATGACCGCTGCCCGTGATGGTGTGCGCGCTCCAGCCTGAGCTCATCCGGCAACTGGTTCCACTGCTTGTCCAGCTCGCGTTCCGCGGGCGTGGCGATCAGGCCGGCCGGTGCGTACGTGGCCGAGACGGTGGCGGGCTCCTCGTGGGAGGCCCCGCCGCCCCGCTGCCACGCCCTGATCGTGACGGCGATCGCCGTCGCAATCACAATGATGGTCAGGACCACGAACACGATGGACAGCGTGCCCTGGACCGTAGTGTTGCGGACAACCGCCTCCATCTCCGCGACCGACTTCGCGTTGCCGAAACTGGTCTCGCCGGAGGCCAGCGCCCCCCGGTACGCAGCGTTGTTGGCCCAGTAGCCCACGCGCACATCCGGGGAGAAGATCTTCAGGATGGACGCCCAAATAGTGATCACCGAGGCAAACGCCAGCGGCAGTGCAACGATCCAGAGGTACTTGAAGGCGCCGCGTTTGGCGACGATGGCCAGGCAAACCGCGAGCGCGATGGCGGCCAGCAACTGGTTCGCGATGCCGAACAGCGGGAAGAACGTGTTGATGCCCCCGAGCGGATCCGTAACGCCGAGGATCAGGATGTACCCCCACCCGGCGACCATGATGGCCGTGCAGATCCATACGCCCGGCCGCCAGGAGACGTTCTTGAACTGCGGAATGAAGTTGCCGATGGTGTCCTGGAGCATGAACCGCGCCACCCGGGTTCCGGCGTCGACCGCGGTCAGGATGAACAGCGCCTCGAACATGATGGCGAAGTGGTACCAGAAGCCCATCATGCCGACGCCGCCAATCAAACCGTGCATGATCTGCGACAGGCCCACGGCCAGCGTCGGTGCGCCGCCGGTGCGCGAGACCACCGATTCCTCGCCGACGTTCTGGGCCAGCTGGGTCAGCATGTCCGGCGTCAGGTTCACGTTGGCCAGGCCGAGGCTGTTCACAAACGCCACGGCGCCTTCCACCGTGCCGCCGGTGGCCGCCGCGGAGGCGTTCATGGCGAAGTAGATCCCGCGGTCGATCGAGAGCGCCGCGACCAGTGCCATGATCGCCACGAACGACTCCATCAGCATGCCGCCGTAGCCAATGAAGCGGCTCTGCCTTTCCTTGTGCAGCATCTTCGGCGTGGTGCCGGAGGCGATCAGGGCGTGGAATCCGGACAGGGCGCCGCAGGCGATGGTCACGAAGAGGAAGGGCCACAGCGCGCCGGGAACCACGGGCCCGTCCACCCGGCCGGCGAATTCGCTGAAGGCCGGGACGTTGATCTCGGGCCGGACCAGCACGATGGCCACGGCCAGCATGATGATGGTGCCGATCTTCATGAACGTGGACAGGTAGTCGCGCGGGGCCAGCAGCAGCCACACCGGCAGTACCGCGGCGATGAAGCCGTAGACGATGATGCCCCAGGCGATGGTGGTGCGGTCCAGCGTGAACAGGGCCGCCCCCCACTCCGTCTCGGCGATCCAGCCGCCGGCGACGATGGCGGCGATCAGCAGCACGAACCCGATGATCGAGACCTCGCTGACCTTGCCCGGACGCAGGTAACGCAGGTAGACGCCCATGAACAGAGCGATCGGGATGGTCATCGACACGGAGAAGACGCCCCATGGGGACTCGCCCAGCGCGTTGACCACCACGAGCGCCAGGATGGCCACGATGATGATCATGATGGCCAGCGTGGCGATTAGCGCCGCCGTGCCGCCGACGACGCCCAGCTCCTCGCGCGCCATCTGGCCCAGCGAGCGGCCGCCGCGGCGCATCGAGAAGAACAGCACCAGGTAGTCCTGCACCGCACCGGCCAGGATCACGCCGATGATGATCCAGATGGTTCCGGGCAGGTAGCCCATCTGCGCGGCCAGCACGGGTCCGACGAGCGGCCCGGCGCCGGCGATCGCGGCGAAGTGGTGGCCGTACAGCACCCGCCGGTCAGTGGCGACGTAGTCCTTGCCGTCCGCCTTGTACTCGGCGGGCGTGGCCCGCAGGTCATTCGGCTTCGTCAGCTTGTTCTCGATGAACTTCGAGTAGAAGCGGTACGCGATGAAATAGGTACAGACCGCGGCGAAGACGAACCAGATGGCATTGATCGGCTCGCCGCGGACGATGGCAATCATGCTCCAGCTCACGCCCCCGAGCAGGGCGATGCCGACCCAAATGGCGATCTTCGTCGGCGTCCATGTCCGGTCTTCGGCTGCGATCACCGCGGGGTCTAGGGCGACGGGCGGAAGGTTGGGGTCCTGGACCAACACTGTGGAGTCCGGGTCCGGGTCCCGGTCCCGTCCAGGCAGTGGTGCGGATGTCTGGCTCATGATGCTCCCTCGATCAACGAAGCGACCTTATAATTGCAGGCTAACAGCAGCATGCTATGGGTCACAGCCTTTGGCCGCTAAATCTGGCACCGGCCGAGGATCATCCCGCTGACCTGCGGTTATTCAGCTACGGTCAGGAGGACTTTCCCGATGTGATCGCCCGAATCGAAGTACTCGTGCGCCGCGGCGGCCTGCGCCAGCGGAAAGGTCCGGCCCACCTGCACCTTGATATCGCCGGAAGCCACCAGCGGCCAGACATGATCACGGACCGCCTGAACGATGGCGGACTTCTCCTCCGCCGGCCGCGCGCGCAGGGTGGTGGCAATGACCGCGGCCCGCTTCGCCATCAGCTTGCCCAAATCGAGCTCGGCCTTGGCCCCGCCTTGCAGTCCGATGACCACCAGCCGGCCGGCGGTGGCCAGCGCGTCGAGGTTGCGCTGCAGGTACTTGGCGCCGATGACATCGAGGATCACGTCCGCCCCGCGGCCGCCGGTGGCTTCCTTGACCCTCTCGACGAAGTCTTCCTCCCGGTAATTGACCAGCAGCTGGGCGCCGAGCGGTCGTACGACGTCGAGTTTCGCCTGGGAGCCGGCCGTCACCATCGGGATCCCCCCGAAGGAGCGGACCATCTGCACGGCCATCGTTCCGATGCCTCCGGCGCCCCCGTGGATCAGGACGCTCTCGCCTGCCTGCACGCCGGCCGCCATGAAGAGGTTGGAGAACACCGTCGCGGCGGTCTCCGGCAGGCTTGCGGCGTCCAGCAGGGAGACCCCGGGCGGCACCGGCAGCAGCTGCCCGGCCGGAACAGCCACCCGTTCGGCGTAGCCGCCGCCGGACAGCAGGGCGCACACCTCGTCCCCGGCTTTCCAGCCCTCCACGCCCTCGCCCACGGACGAGATCCGGCCGGACACCTCGAGCCCGGGAATGTCGCTCGCGCCCGGAGGCGGCGGATACACGCCGCGGCGCTGCTGCACATCGGCCCGGTTCAGGCCTGCGGCAACGACGTCGACGATCACCTCGCCCGCCCGGGCTTCCGGAGCCGGAACATCCCGCAGCTCAACCACTTCGGGTCCGCCTGCGCCCTGGTAGAAAACGGCCTTCATCTGCGCCTCCTGGAGCTCGGGGAAAGAGGACTGGTCTTTTGATATCTCCAGCGCCTCCATGCCACACTACTAGTCAGGGAAGGTTGTCCGAGCGGCCGAAGGAGCTGGTCTTGAAAACCAGTAGGCGGCAACCCCGTCTCATGGGTTCAAATCCCATACCTTCCGCTCCTGAAAACGGCGAGGGCCCCGGCAACGGGGCCTTTTCCGTTTAAGGGACCGGTTTCCTGCGGGGCAGGGCCCCCTTAAACGAAGCGGCCCGGCGCCCGCCCGAGGGCGCCCGGACGGCCCTTGTCCGTCCTCCCCGCCGCCGCTATTGTCGGAATTGGCCCCGCCTGCGCGCCGCCAGCCACATTTCCACACTCCTTCCGGCCCCTGAGCGGACCGTCTCCCTGCGTTTCCAGCAAAGGAGCTCCAGATGTCAGACCGCGAAACCTTCCCCTCCGGCATTCCCTGCTGGATCGACCTGTTGAGCTCGGACCCGGACAAGGCCCAGGCTTTCTACACCGGCCTCTTCGGCTGGACCGCCGAGACATCCGGTGAGGAGTACGGCAACTACGTCATCTTCTCCAAGGACGGCCATCCGGTGGCCGGCCTGGCCAGGAACGAACAGCAGGGCCAGCCCGACTCGTGGTCCGTCTACCTGTCCTGCCAGGACGTCTCGTCCACGGCCGATGCCGCCGCCGAGGCGGGCGGCCGGATCCTGGCCAAGCCCATGAAAGTCGGGGACCAGGGCTCCATGTCCGTTTTCCTCGACCCCACCGGCGCGGTCATCGGCGCCTGGCAGCCGGACCAGATGAAGGGCTTCGGGCGCGAGGGCGACGAGGGCGCGCCGGCCTGGTTCGAGCTCTCCACCCGCGACCACGACACCGCCGTCGGGTTTTACGAAAAGGTCTTCGGCTGGAGAACCGAAGAGATGAGCGATGCCGCCGATTTCCGCTACACCCTGAACGCCCCCTTCGAGGAGTCGAGTGCCGGCATCTACGATGCGGCGGCCCACCTGCCGGCCGGGGCTCCCTCGACGTGGCAGGTGTACCTGGCCGTGGCGAACGCGGACGACGGCGCCGCAAAGGTACTCGAGCTCGGTGGCACGGTGCTTCGGGAACCGTGGGATTCGCCCTACGGACGCATGGCCCAGGTGGCGGATCCGACCGGTGCCGCATTCATGATCAGCACAGTTAAATAGGCCTTCGCTCCCCCAGTCAAGGGGAGACATGACGAACAGCATGTCCTGAAGGCAATGTTTCAGGAAACTATTCCCCGTGTTCTTACCGCCCGGTAACCTGCAGTTCATCCCGTCGCGATGGGGTGGAACGGGCGTGCGCGCGCGACGCATCCTGCCGCAGCTGCCGGCATTCCCCGCCGGCCGCGCCGCCGCACCATAGTGGGGAATGAAACTGGAGAATAAAGTGCCAAAGGCTGCTTCACCCGTGAAGGCCACATTGGGCGCCGCCCTGTCGATCGGCCTGCTGGCCCTTCCCGTCGCTGCCCTGCCCGCCGTTGCGGCAAATACCGGACCGGAGCCGGAGGCGCCCGCGCCCTCCGCCGGCGGGACCCACGAGCTGAACCTCCTGGGCATCAATGATTTCCACGGCCGCATCGATACCAACACCGTCAAGTTCGCCGGCACCGTCGAGCAACTGCGGGCCGAGAACCCCGAGGGCACGCTCTTCACGTCCGCGGGCGACAACATCGGCGCCTCGCTGTTCGCGTCCGCGGCGCAGGACGACCAGCCGACCATCGACGTCCTCGATGCGCTCGACCTCGCGACCTCGGCAGTCGGCAACCACGAGTTCGACCAGGGCTACGAGGACCTGACCGGCGACGTCATCTCCGGCAAGGACCCGGCCGATTTCGCATACCTCGGCGCCAACGTCTACGAGAAGGGCACCCGGACACCCGCGCTGGACGAATACCAGCTTGCGGAGGTCAACGGCCTGACGGTCGGCATCATTGGGGTCGTCACCGAGGACACCCGGACACTCGTCAGCCCGGGCGGCATCTCTGGCATCGATTTCGGCGATCCGGTGGAGGCGGTCAACCGGGTGGCGGCGGAACTGTCCGACGGCGAAGGCGACGAAGCGGACATCATCCTCGCGTCCTACCACGAGGGTGCGAGCACGTCCGCGGACCTGGGCGCCGCCACCGCCGCCAGCCCGGTGTTCGAACGCATCGTCAACGAGACCTCGCCCGAGGTCGACGCCATTTTCAACGGCCACACGCACCTTGCATATACCTTCGACGCCCCGATCCCGGGCAGCGATGGAACCCGGCCCGTGGTACAGACCGGCCAGTACGGCGAAAACGTCGGCCGGATTCAGCTCACGGTGACCGAGGGCGAGGCAGGCGGCGAGCCGACGTTCGACGTCACGGACTACTCGATGGACATCGTCAAACGTTCCACCACCGACGACGCCGCCCTGACCGAGGCCTACCCGCGCGTGGCCGAGGTCAAGGAAATCGTCGACGCCGCGCTCACCGAGGCCAAGACGGTCGGCGCGCAGCCGGTCGGCTCTGTCACGGCCGACATCACAACCGCGTTCGCGGACGGCAAGCGTGACGACCGCGCCTCCGAATCGACGCTGGGCAACCTCGTCGCGGACTCCCTGGTGGATACCCTCTCCCCTGAGGAACTCGGCGGAGCCGAAATCGGCGTCGTCAACCCGGGCGGCCTCCGCTCCGAGCTCTACTACGTCGACGACCCGGCACTGGATGACGACGGGGGCCGGGACGGTGAAGTCAGCTACGGCGAAGCCAACGCAGTCCTGCCGTTCGTCAACAACCTCTGGACCACCACGCTGACCGGCGCCCAGTTCAAGACGCTGCTCGAGCAGCAGTGGCAGCTGACCGCGGACGGCGAAGTCCCCAGCCGTCCCTACCTGCAGCTTGGCCTCTCGGACAACGTCAGCTACACCTACGATGCCAACGCCGGCCAGGGCTCCCACATCACCGGCGTCTGGATCGACGGCGAGCAACTGGATCCGGACCGCGAGTACCGGATCGGGACCTTCAGCTTCCTTGCCCAGGGCGGGGACAACTTCCACGTGTTCGCCGACGGAGCCAACACCCGCGACTCCGGCCTGGTCGACCGCGATGCGTGGATTTCCTACCTGGAAAAGAACAGCCCGCTGGCCCCGTCGTTCGAGCGGCGTTCGGCCGCCCTCGCCGGCGTCCCGGCGACGGTCGAACCGGGACAGGACGTCTCGTTCCAGGTCTCCAAACTGGACCTGACCTCGCTCGGGGCCCCGGAAAATACGGCGCTGACCCTGCGCTACGAGCCCGCGGACAGCGGCGTCAGCGCCTTCTCGCGCGCCGTTCCCGCAGCAGCGCTGCCGGCGGACCTGGGCACCTTCGACGTGGCCGACGGCGGCGCAACGGTTTCCTTCACCGTTCCGTCCGAGCTGCGCGGCGGAGCGTTCACGCTGACGGCCGCGCCGTCCGGCACGGTGGTGAGGCTGCCGATCGAGGTGCCCACGGCGGGCCTCCCGCACGAGGACGGCGGCCAGCCCGGCGGGGACGAGCCGAGCGCCGAGCCCACCACCGGCCAGCCTGACGGGGACGAGCCGAGCGCCGAGCCCACCACCAGTCCGCTCAACGGAGGCACCGCCGATCCGGGCGCATCGGCCCCGGCCGCTCCGGGCGGCGGCAGCCTTCCGTTCACCGGCGCCAGCGGCCTGCTGCCGCTCGGCATCGGGGCGCTGGTCCTGCTCGGCGGAGGCACCGCCGCCGTCCTGGCGGTCCGGCGCCGCAAGCAGGCAGGACGCTAGCGGCATCCCGAGGGGCTTCCTTCCGGCGAAGGGAGCCCCTCCCTTCGACCTATTTCCCACCACCCGCACTCAAGGAAAGAGAACCATGACCAGGAAACCCTGGAAACCGGCCGCCTGCGGCGCCATCGCCGCAGGCGTCCTGGCCTCCGGCCTCGCCGCGCTCCCCGCCATCGCAGCGCCCGCGGCCACGGCCGCGCAGGCCGCTGCCGGCGCTGTCGTGATTAATGAGGCGTACGTCAACGGCGGCAGCGCCAACGCGCCGTACACCCACAAGTTCATCGAGCTCTTCAACCCCACCGACGCGCCGGTCACGCTCGACGGCATGTCGCTGCAGTACCGCTCCTCGGGCGGCACCTCCGCGCCCACCGGGGTGGTCGCGCTGAAGGGCACGATCCCGGCCAACGGCTACTTCCTGGTCCAGGGCGGCAGCAACGGCGGCACCGGCGCGGCACTCCCCGAGGCAGACCTGGCCAGCGGCGCACTCAATCCGTCGGGCAGCTCCGGGACCATCGTGCTGGCCGGCCAGGCCAGCGCGCTCACCGGACTGGCCACGGGCTCGGTGCTGGACGACGAGCGGGTGGTGGACCTGCTGGGCTACGGGAGCTCCAACACCTTCGAGACGGCCGCGGCCGCTTCCCCCAACGGCACCTCGAACCCCCTCTCGATGAACCGCTCCGGCGGGGTGGACACCGACAATAACGCCGAGGACTTCGCGCTCAGCGGCGCCGTCACCCCTGTGGCCTCGGGCGGAGCCGCCCCGGAACCTGAAGCGGAACCCGAACTTGAAGCTCCCGCCCTGCGGACCATCGCCGAGATCCAGGGCACGTCAAACGTTTCTCCGCTGGCTGGCGAAACCGTGGCCGTCCGCGGCGTGGTCACCGCCGCCTACCCCAGCGGCGGCTTCAACGGCTACTACCTGCAGACTCCGGGCACCGGCGGGGAACAGGACCTTGCGGAGCGTACGGCCTCCGACGGCGTCTTCGTCTACTCCCCCGCCACCGTGGACGACGTAGCCGTCGGCGACTTCGTCGAGGTCACCGGCAAGGTCAGCGAGCACTATGGCATGACCCAGTTGAGCGTGGACGCCGGCGGCCTGGCCCAGCTGGCGCAGCCGGCCGAGGCCGTCAAGGCCGCCGCCGTCGAGTGGCCCGCCACGGACGCGGACCGGGAGAAGCTCGAGGGCATGCTGGTGCGTCCCGAGGGCGCCTTCACCGTCACGGACAACTACTCGCTGAACCAGTACGGCGAGATCGGCCTGGCCGCCGGGGAGAAGCCGCTCGTCCAGCCCACCGCAGTCGGTGCGTACGGCTCGGACGCCTTCTGGGCCGAGACGGAGAAGAACGCGGCGCTCGCCGTCACCCTGGACGACGGCGCCACCACCAACTTCCTCGGCAGCGACCGGAACAAGGACATCCCGCTGCCGTACCTGTCCCCGGAGGAGCCGGTCCGCATCGGCTCCTCCGCCGACTTCACCGGTGACGTCATCCTCGACTACCGCTTCGACCTCTGGCGCTTCCAGCCCGTGGGAGAACTAACGGGAGATGACAGCGCAGGCCTGCAGCCGGCGTCGTTCTCCAACACACGAACGGCCGCGCCGGAGGAAGTGGGCGGAAACGTCAGCATCGCCTCCTTCAATGTGCTGAACTACTTCACCACCACGGGCGACCAGCTTGCGGGCTGTGCCGCGTACACGGACCGCGACGGCAACCCGGTCAGTGCGCGCGACTGCGACGCCCGCGGAGCCTACGACGCTAAGAACCTGGAACGCCAGGAAGCGAAGATCGTCGCCGCCATCAACGCCCTCGACGCCGACGTCGTCGCGCTCGAGGAGATCGAGAACTCCGCGAAGTTCGGCAAGGACCGCGACGCCGCCCTGGCGACCCTGACCGCCGCGTTGAACGAGGCCCTGGCCGCCGAGGGCGAACCGGCGGAGTGGGACTACGTGCGGTCGCCCGGCGAACTGCCGGCGCTGGCGGATGAGGACTTCATCCGCACGGCGTTCATCTACAAGAAGGACGCCGTCCAGACCATCGATGAGTCCGTCATCCACAATGACACCGATGCCTTCGCCAACGCCCGCAAGCCGCTCGCGCAGACCTTCAAGGTCAAGCACGGCGGCGCCGACACCAAGTTCATCGTCGTGGCCAACCACTTCAAGTCGAAGGGCTCCGGCGGGGCCACCGGCGAAAACGCAGACCACGGCCAGGGCGCATGGAACGCGGCGCGGACTGCCCAGGCCGGGTCCCTGGTGGCCTTCGCCGACGGGCTGCAGGAGCAGTTCAGCACGGACAAGGTCTTCCTGACCGGCGACTTCAACTCCTATGCGCAGGAAGATCCCATCCGGGTGCTCCGCGAGGCCGGCTACGTGGGCCAGGGCGAAAAGACCGGCGAGCACACCTACAGTTTCGACGGCATGGTCGGCTCGCTCGACCACATCCTCGCCTCGCCCTCCGCGGATGCCGCCGTGGCAGGTGCCGACGTCTGGAACATCAACTCGGTCGAATCCATCGCGCTGGAGTACAGCCGCTACAACTACAACGTAACCGACTTCTATGCGCCGGATGCCTACCGGGCCAGCGACCACGACCCGCTCATCGTCGGCCTGGACCTGCCGACGGCGAAGGAGAAGGCGCACAGCCGCTAACCACCGCTGGCTGCGCAGGCATATGGACCGCCGGGGCCGGCGTCCGGGATTGTTCCGGGCGCCGGCCCCTGCCGTGCGACTGGGCAGTATTATGGACAATAGTGTGTGAAACACAGTATTGTTTGACCATGAGTTCCGACGACAGCCTCTCGGTCCACCTGCAGGAGCTGCGCCGCGGAACCGTGGTGGTCGCCTGCCTGGCGACGCTCTCGACTCCGGGCTACGGCTACGCCCTGCTGGACACGTTGGAACAGGCCGGGCTGTCGGTCGACGCGAACACGCTGTATCCGCTGCTGCGCCGCCTCGAGAAGCAGGGCCTGCTCGAGGCGACCTGGAACACCGACGAATCCCGGCCGCGCAAGTTCTACCGGACCAGTCCAGCCGGCACGGAAGTACTGGAACAGCTCCTGGCCGAATGGCAGTCACTGCACCAGGCCATCACCGCCCTGCGCCCCACTCCGCCCGCCCGAGCATCCTAGGAGCCACCATGGCAACGCTCACCGAACGCTACGTCGCCGCGGTGGCGCGCGGCGTCCCCGAGGACCAGCGCCCCGACGTCGAGAGGGAGACCGCTGCCGCCGTTGCCGACCTGACGGAGGCCCGCCTGGCCTCCGGCCAGGAACCCGAGGCGGCCGAGCGGGCCGCCCTGCTGGAACTCGGCGATCCGGTCCGGCTCGCCGCCGAGTACTCGAACCGTCCGCTGCAGCTGATCGGCCCGGGCCTCTACCCGGACTACGTGCGGCTGCTGACCGTCCTGCTGGCGGTGATCCTGCCGCTGACCGCCATCGGCGCCACCCTGGGCAACCTGCTGGCGCACGGCGAGCCGGGCCGCACGGCCGCCAGCGCCGCCACGACCACGCTCAGCGTGTTCGTGCAGCTGTGCTTCTGGGTGACCGCGGTCTTCGCGGTGCTGGAACGGACCGGCAACGGCAGGCCGCTCACTCGCTGGCAGCCCGACCAGCTCCGCGACGTGCCCCAGCAGGGCCAGCCCCGGCTCGGGGACACCATCGTCTCCGTCGTGCTGTCCCTGGCGGTGGCCGGCTACATCGTCTGGCAGCAGTTCCGCTCGCCGTTCGTCATCGACGGCGAGCCGGTGCCTCTGCTCGACCCGGCGCTCTGGAGCTTCTGGCTCCCCTACTTCATCACGGTGATGCTGGCCGGCGCCGCGCTGGAAATCATCCGGTACCGCACGGGCGGCTGGCGCTGGCCGCTGTTCGCCGTCAACCTCGCACTGGATCTGGCCTTCGCGCTGCCGGCCCTGTGGCTGGTGTCCGCCGGCGCGCTGCTCAACGCGGAGTTCCTCGGCCGGCTCACCTGGTGGACGTCCGCCGAGTCCTCGGTTGCCGCCACCGTGGCCGTCGTCACCATCGGCGTCACGCTATGGGACGTCGTCGATAGCTTCATCAAGACGCGGCGGGATGAAGCCGCCCGCAACCGGTAGCGGACCGTCGGCCGCTGCCAGGATGTGCGCGGCGATGCCGTCCGCATCCTTGAGGGTACGGCTGCCCTGCTCCGGCGGCGCCCCGGCCTCGGCGGCGATCGCGGTCCCCCACTGAGCGGAGGAGAGCTGCAGGCCCAGGACGTACAGGCCGCGGGTGGCCTGGCCGTTGGCCCCGACCGCGCGGTAGGGCGGCAGTGTCACGTCCAGTCCGGAGGTAGGCACCGGCAGACGGTCCGGCCCGAGCATCAGCTTGGTCCGGGCCAGGCCCTCCTCGAGCAGGTGGCGCAGCAGCGGCGAAACGTTATGGGCCACGCGGTTCGCGGGCATCATCGCTTCGACCAGGTAGGCCCCGGAATAGGAAGCACCTTCCACCCAGGGCGATGTGGCACGGAAGCGGCCCGTCTCCGGCTCCACCTCGAAGTGCGGATCGGGCCCGACGAAGTCCACCAGGCCGGCACGCACCAGCGCCGCGAGCTGTTCGATCCGCTGCGCCGGAGGGCCGCTGGCGAGCCCTTCCACCAGCGGTTCGAACCAGCCGCGCAGCTCGGCCAGCCAGGACTCTTCGGTCAGGCCACCGTCCGCGACAATCTCCTTCAGCAGGCTGCGGCCGGCGTTCAGCGCACCGATGGCCATCTTCAGCGGGTCGTCCTCCCCGCGGGCCGACCCGGCGGCATCCGCGTCCAGGTACCCGAGCATCGCGGCCTGGTACTCCTCGGCGGAGGCGAACTTCCGGCCGGCAAACGGCTTGGCCAGCGCCTCGACATCGAGCAGCCGGTCCGGCAGGACCCGCTCGGCAAGATAGGCGTGCACGGCGTTCAGCAGCACCCGGCTGCCCGGCGCGGACTTCCGCGCAAACAGCTCCTGAAGGCCGTCCAGGAAATCCCGCGCGGGCACGGATACGGCCTGCGGTTCCACGCGCACCAGCGTGGAGTAGTAAGCCCAGAGCACGTCCCGCTGCAGCAGCGGCCAGAGGTCGTGGTCGAAGCCCGGCTGCACGCCGGTCTCCGCGAACAGCCGGGCCGCCGCCGGGGTGAACCAGCGCATGTCCAGGCCGGTCGGCAGGTAGCTTTCCAGTTTGGCCTTGGCCCGGTACGGCGTGCCGCGGCGCGACGCTGCAACGAGCCGGGGTTCCTTGCCCGACGGCAGGTAGCGCAGCGGTCCGGAGTCCGACGCCGGCAGGAACTTTCCGCCGCGGCCTTCCGTCAGCTGGATCATCACATCGAAAAAGTTCAGTCCCATGCCGCGGACCAGCACCGTGCGGCCCGCAGGGATCCGCGTGAAATCCAGGTCCGGGGGCACGTTCGGCGGGAGGTAATGCAGTCCGAAGCGGGCGGCCTCGTCCTGGAGGCGCTGCTGCTCCGGGTTCAGGGCGGTGGGCAGGTGCCCCAGCGCCAGGACGACGGCGTCCGCCTCCAGCTCCCCGCCGTCAGCCAGGTCCAGCCGGTAGCCACCATCGTGCCGGTGCAGCCGCACGGCCTCGGTGGTGTGGACGGAGAGGGCAGCGCTGGTCCCGGCTTCCTCGGCCAGCTGCGAGAAGATCCAGGCCAGGTAGCGTCCGTAGAGCAGCCTGCTGGGGAAGTCCGACGGCCCCAGCGCCGCCGCCTCGTCCCGGTCATCCGCGGGCACTCCGCCGAACGACCCGCCGGCCACGCCCTCGCGCCACGCATCGAAGCTGAGGCCGGCTACGGAAGGCACGGCGTCGGCCTCGAGCCCGTCCCCGGGCACGACCGTGGGGAACAACGACGGGGTATTCATCAGGAACAGCCGGGACTGCCCGTGCCGCCAGACGTGGCCCGGGCCGGGCGGAAACGGATCGATCAGGTGGATCTGCAGTTTCGGGTCCTGCGGGCGCTGCCGGAGCCGGGCCAGGAGCCGTTCCAGCACGGAGAGGCCGCGCGGGCCGGCGCCCACAATCGCCACGCGGTGGCCGTGCTCGGAATCCATAGCCCTAGCTTAACGGCGGCGCCGGCTCCGGCTTGGTTCCCGGCTCCCGCTCGAGCCGGAGCGGGAAGGCCAAAGCGGAGCCGCCGACACAGGGCCGGCCTGCCAGGTGCAGCGACCGGTCCGCGCGCGGCAGCGGCCGTGGCTGCCCGACCGGGTGCCCGGGCAAGGGACCGGGCTGCCTAGGATGAAAGGCATGACGGAGCATGGCCACCTTCCCGCGGACGATTTTATCTGGCTCGAGGACATCCACGGCCCGGAGCCGCTGGAGTGGGTCCGCCGGCAGAACGCGCGGACCGAGGCCCGGCTGGTGGACGAGGACTTTCGGCGGCTGGAGGAAGACATCCTCGCCGTGCTGGACTCCGAGGACCGGATCCCCTCCGTCACCAAGCGCGGCGGCTACTACTACAACTTCTGGCGGGACCGCCGGAACCCCCGCGGCCTGTGGCGGCGGACCAGCTGGGCGGGCTACCTCGCGGACGACCCCGAGTGGGAGATCCTGCTGGATGTGGACGCGCTTGCGACGGACGAAGGCATCGATTGGGTCTTCGGCGGAGCCCAGTTCCTGCGCCCCGCCGACGGCACCAGCTACCGGCGGGCGCTGCTGCGGCTCTCGCCCGACGGCGGCGACGCGGTGCGGATCCGCGAATTTGACGTCGAGGAGCGTGCGTTCGTGTCCGGCGGCTTCGACATCCCCGCGGCCAAGAGCCGCTGCAGCTGGCTGGACGAGGACAGCCTGCTGCTCGGCACGGACTACGGACCGGGCTCCATGACCGGCTCGTCCTACCCGCGGACCAGCCGCATCCTGCGCCGCGGGGTCGCCCTGGCGGATGCCGAGCCGTACTTCGAGATCCCCGGGGACCACATGCTCGCCCAGGCCGTGCACGATCCCACGCCGGGTTTCGAACGCGAGCTCGCGGTGGACGTCATCGACTTCTTCAACGCCCGCACCTACCTGCGCCGCGCCGGGGACTGGCTGCCCGTCGACGTGCCGACCGACGTGGAGGTCGGCCTGCACCGGCAGTGGCTGACGCTGCGGCCGCAGACGGACTGGCAGCCCGCCGAGGACACCTTTCCGGCGGGATCGCTGCTGGCCATCGGGCTCGACGACTTCCTGGCCGGCAGCCGGGACCTGGCCGTGCTCTTCCGGCCGGACGCGAACACCTCGCTGCAGTCCTGGAGCTGGACCGCCGGCTACCTGCTGCTGAATCTCCTGCAGGACGTCTCGTCCCGGATCCTCGTGCTGGACCCGTCTGCGGGCTGGGCCGCCGAGGAACTGGACGCCTGCCCGCCGCTGCATTCGGTGGAGGCGTACGCGGTGGACGAGGAGGACGGTGACGACTACTGGCTCGTGGCCACCGGCTTCCTCACCCCCTCCACCCTCTCCCGCGGCACGATCGGCGGGCCTACGACGGAAGTCAAGCAGTCGCCGTCGTTCTTCGATGCCGCCGCCTACAGCGTGGAGCAGCACTTCGCGGTGTCCGCGGACGGCACCAAGGTGCCGTATTTCCAGGTCGGGCCCGAGGACCTGGAGTACGACGGCGGCAACCCGACCCTGCTGTCCGGGTACGGCGGGTTCGAGGTGAGCCGCACTCCCGGCTACAGCGGCGTGACCGGGCAGGCGTGGCTGCGGCGGAGCGACGAGGCCGGACGCGGCGGCGTGTACGTGCTGGCCAACATCCGCGGGGGCGGCGAGTACGGGCCGGGCTGGCACCGGGCCGCTCTGCAGGCCAACCGGCACCGCGCCTACGAGGATTTCGCCGCAGTGGCCCGGGACCTGATCAGCCGCGGCGTGGCCTCGCGCGAGCGCCTGGGCTGCTCCGGCGGCTCCAACGGCGGGCTGCTGGTGGGCAACATGCTCGCCGGCTACCCGGACCTGTTCGGCGCCGTCTCCTGCGGCGTCCCGCTGCTCGATATGGCCCGCTACACGCAGCTGTCCGCCGGCTCCTCCTGGATCGCCGAGTACGGCGACCCGGCCGATCCGCAGCAGTGGGAGTTCATCCGCACGTTCTCCCCGTACCACCTGCTGGAGGCCGGCGCGGACTACCCGGACACGCTCATCTGGACGGCTACCTCGGATGACCGGGTCGGGCCGGTGCAGGCCCGGAAGATGGCGGCGCGGATGCTGGGGCTGGGGGTGGAGAACGTGTGGTTCCACGAGGCGCTGGAAGGCGGGCACGCCGGCGCGAGCGACAACCGGCAGGCGGCCCGGCTGCAGGCGCTCTCCCACGCGTTCCTGTGGCGCGCGCTCACGGACTGACCCGCCGCCCGGACTGCCGCGGCGGAAGGCCCGTCCCGGTTGCCCCGCAGCCGGGGCTGGTTTTGATCTGGCCGGAAATTCTGGGTAGTCTTGATGGGCTGGCAACAGCACCAGGAGACGTGCCAGAGCGGCCGAATGGACTTCACTGCTAATGAAGGGTCGGGGTTAAACTCGACCGGGGGTTCAAATCCCCCCGTCTCCGCGTCAGGCCCCTGACGGTTCCGAAAGGACACCGCAGGGGCCTTTTGCGTTGGCTTGGCGCCTGGCGCGGGCCGGCCCGCGCCAGGCGCGACCTGCTAGGCCTTGAGGGCCAGCACAAAGGGCAGCACGGACCCGGCGCCCGCGCGGCGGAGGGCCCGGCCCGCGACGGTGAGCGTCCAGCGGCTGTCGGCGAGGTCGTCGACCAGGAGCACGGGTCCGGGGTTCTCCGCGAGCCAGGCCTCGCCGCCGTCCGGCACCTGGAACTGGTCCCAGACGTCCGCCAGCCGGAAGGCGCTGTTACCGCCCGGGCCGTTCCTCGGGCCGCCGTCGGGAACGGCGAGCTCGCCAAGATAAGGCAGCCGGCCGATCTCGGACAGGCCGCGGGCCAGCGACTGGACCAGCTGCGGGCGGCTGCGGGAAGGGATGCTCACGACCGCCACCGGACGTTCGGTCCACCCCCATTCGGCCAGGACGCGCACGCACGCCTGCAGCGTCTGCGGATCCAGCGGGCCGTCGGCGGAGTCCCGGCCGAAGATTTCGCGCAGCCGGCCGCCCCAGCCGAGGTCCGTCAGGCGGGCCAGCGCGCGGCCGGTCGTATTCGCCTCGGCCGGGCCGATCTTGCCCTTGACCTCCACCCCCAGCCGGGACATCCCGGTCGGCCACATGGCCCGGGGCTCGAGTTCGACACCGGCCCGCTGAAGGGAGGCGCCGGCGCTTTCGGTCGCTTCGGCGGCCACGGTGTCCGGGTACCAGGTCCCGGCGCAGGTGTCGCAGCGGCCGCACGGAGCCGCCGCAGGATCGTCGAGCTCCCGGGCGAGGAACTCCATCCGGCAGCCACCGGTGTTCTCGTAATCCAGCATGGCGTTCTGCTCGGCCATCCGCGCCTTCGCGATCCGCTCGTAGCGGTCGCGGTCATAGGTCCACGGCTGTCCGGTGCCTTCCCAGCCGCCGCCGACCTTGCGCACCGCCCCGTCCACGGACAGGACCTTCAGCAGCAGCTCCAGGGGCGAGCGTTTCAGGTTGACGAGGGTCTCCAGCGCGGCTGTGGAGAGCACGGTCCCGGGCGCCGCGAGCTCGCGCAGCACGGCGTTGGCGGTGCCCTCGTTCGGCATCGAGGCAGTCGCGAAGTACTCCCAGATGTCCCGGTCTTCCGCGCCGGGAAGCAGCAGCACATCCGCATTGGGAGTGCCGCGGCCGGCGCGGCCCACCTGCTGGTAGTAGGCGACCGGGGAGGACGGCGCACCGAGATGCACCACGAAGCCCAGGTCCGGCTTGTCGAATCCCATGCCGAGGGCGCTCGTGGCAACCAGCGCCTTGACGCGGTTCTCCTTCAGCGCCGCCTCGGCCAGTTCCCGGTCTGCGGGATCGGTCCGGCCGGTGTAGGCGAGCACCTGGTGGCCGGCCTCGCGCAGCAGCCGGGCGGTGTCTTCCGCGGCGGAAACCGTGAGGCTGTAGATGATGCCGCTGCCGGGCAGGTCCTCCAGATGGGTCAGCAGCCAGCCCAACCGGGCCTTCGGACCGGGGAGCCGAAGCACGCCGAGGCGGAGCGATTCCCGGGCCAGCGGTCCGCGGATGGTCAGCACCCCGCCGCCCGGGCCCGCGGCACCCAGCTGCTCCTCGATGTCGTGGACCACGCGGGAGTTCGCGGTGGCCGTAGTCGCCAGGACCGGCACCGACGGCGGCAGCTGGGCAATCAGGTCGCGGATCCGCCGGTAGTCGGGCCGGAAGTCGTGGCCCCAGTCCGAGATGCAGTGCGCCTCGTCGATCACCAGGAGGCCGGAACTCTGCACCAGCCGGGGCAGCTGCTCGTCGCGGAACTTGGGATTGTTCAGCCGTTCGGGTGAGACCAGCAGGACGTCGACGCTGTCCGCCGCCAGCCGCGCCTGGACCTCTTCCCACTCCAGCTGGTTGGCCGAGTTAATGGCGGCCGCGCGGACACCGGCACGCTCCGCCGCGGCGACCTGGTCCCGCATCAGGGCCAGCAGCGGCGACACGATCAGGGTCGGGCCCGCGCCGCGCGCCCGCAGCAGCAGGCTGGCCACGAAGTACACGGCCGACTTGCCCCAGCCCGTGCGCTGCACCACCAGGGCCCTGCGTCCGCCAGCAACCAGCGCCTCGACCGCCTCGAACTGGCCGTCGTGGAAGCGGGCCTCCTCGTTGCCGACCAGTCGGCGCAGGATCTCCGTCGCCTCGTCGACCAGCGGAACTGTCATGCTCTCGGTTTCAGCCATGTCCCCCAGTATTACAGCCGCGGCTGACAGTCACGGTGGGTTGTCCACAGGCATTCCTTATATGCTGGCCGGGTGACCAGTCTCGATCTCAGTGTTTCTTTCCAGGAGTCCTTCAAGGCCTACGACGTGCGCGGGATTGTCGACGAGACGATCACCGAGGCCACGGTGGAGGCCACCGGCGCCGCCTTTGTGGACGTCCTCGGCCTGGCCGGCCGGAGCGTGCTGGTCGGCGGCGACATGCGCCCCTCCTCCCCCGGCTTCGCGGCAGCCTTCGCCCGGGGCGCCGCCGCCCGCGGCGCGAACCCGGTGATGCTCGGACTGATCTCGACCGACGAGCTCTACTTCGCCTGCGGCACGCTGTCCGCCGCCGGCGTCGTTTTCACCGCCTCGCACAACCCGGCCCAGTACAACGGCATGAAGATGGCCCTGCCCGGCGCCCTGCCGGTCTCCTCCGACACCGGCCTCTTCGACATCCGCGACGCCGCCGCCCGCTACGTCGCCGAGGGCATCCCCGGCTCCGGCACCGTGGGCAGCATCACCGAACGCGACGTCCTGGCCGACTACGCCGGCTACCTGCGCTCCCTCGTCGACCTCACCGGCATCCGGCCGCTGAAGGTCGTCGTGGACGCCGGCAACGGCATGGCCGGCCTCACCACCCCCGCCGTCCTCGGCAACGCCATCCTCCCCGCCCTGCCGGTGGACATCGAACCGCTGTACTTCGAACTCGACGGCACCTTCCCCAACCACCCGGCCAACCCGCTGGAACCGGAAAACCTCGCCGACCTGCAGGCCGCCGTCACCGCGCACGGCGCCGACCTCGGCCTGGCCTTCGACGGCGACGCGGACCGCTGCTTCGTGATCGACGAAACCGGCGCCCCGGTCTCGCCGTCCGCCATCACCGCGCTCGTCGCCCGCCGCGAAATCGCCCGCGCCAAGGCCGCCGGGGAACCCGAGCCCGTGATCATCCACAACCTGATCACCTCCCGCGCCGTGCCCGAACTCGTCGCCGCGGACGGCGGCCGCCCGGTCCGCACCCGCGTCGGCCACTCCTTCATCAAGGCCGTCATGGCCGCCGAACAAGCCGTCTTCGGCGGCGAACACTCCGCGCACTACTACTTCCGCGACTTCTTCAACGCCGACACCGGCATGCTCGCCGCCATGCACGTCCTGGCCGCCCTCGGGCACCAGGACAAGCCGCTCTCCGAGCTCGCGGCCGAATACAGCCCCTACCACGCCTCCGGGGAGATCAACTCCACCGTCGCGGACAAGGACTCAGCCATCGAACACGTACTCGACGCCTGCCTCGGCCAGGACGTCACCATAGACAACCTCGACGGCACCACCGTCGCCGCCACCGACGGCTCCTTCTGGTTCAACCTCCGCCCCTCCAACACCGAACCCTTCCTCCGCTACAACGGCGAAGCCCGCGACAAGGCCACCATGGAACGGATCAGAGACCAGGTCCTCGCCCTCGTCAGGCAGGGCGCATGAGCGGGTCCTGGCGCGACGGCGTCCACCCCGACATCCTGAAGGACATCGACACGCTCTTCGGCACCGGCCTGGGCATGGCGCAGGAGCAGCTGGAAGAGCACGGCGCGTTCCTGCCGGCCGCCCTGGTCCTGGACAACGGCGGCGAGCTGCGGCTGATTGCCGTCGCGCCGCCGGAGACCGGCGACGGTGAAGAGTCCGGCGAGGTGGACGCGGACGCGATGATCCAGGACATCTACGCCGCGCTGCAGCAGCAGAAGGACGGCTTCCGCGCCGTCGCCGTGATCAGCGACATCTACCTGCCGGACCACGACACGGACGCCATCCACGTCGCCACCGAACACAGCCGGGGCACGGCCATCGCCGCCATCCAGCCCTACAGCACGGATGACACGGGCCGGTGGATCTACCCCGATCCGTTCATCGACCCGCAGGAACGCATTGTCTGGCCGGCAGAGGGCGGCAGCAACTGACCCGCAGGGTTAAAATGCCTGCATGCGGATCAATGCCTTCGCCGATGTGTGCCTGCGCGCCCTGATGTTGCTCAGCGCGTCGCCGGAGGGCGAACTGCTGACCACGCAGGCGATCGCCGACGGCGTCGGCACCCCCTACAACCACGTCAGCAAAGCGGTCCTCAGGCTCCGCTCGCTGGGACTCGTCGACGCCGTCCGCGGACGTTCCGGAGGCGTGCGGCTGAGCGCGCGGGGACGTACGACGACGGTGGGCTGGCTGCTGCGCGAACTGGACGAGCGCGAAGACCTCGTCGAGTGCGAGAGCACCGAGGGCCGGGGCTGCCCGCTGAACAACAACTGCGGCCTGCGCGGGGCCCTTCGACGTGCCCGCGAGGCTTTCTACAGCGAGCTCGACGGCATCGTGATCTCCAGCCTGCCGCACCAGTCACAAATGGAACCCGTTTTTGTGATGTTGCACACACGCCGCGCGGAGCTCCCCCGCTAATTCAACGAACTTTTCTACACGTCGTAGAAACATGGATTTAAACCAGCATTTCCGGTGCTACTTTTGAGGCGTCAAACACCTCTGACCCAAGGAGTAACGATGCTCTCGGAGAAGTCCCGCCCCATCATCGAAGCCACTCTTCCCCTCGTCGGCGAGCGGCTCGGGGCCATCACCCCCAACTTCTACCGGCGCATGTTCGCTGCCCACCCCGAACTGCTCGACGGCCTGTTCAGCCGCGCCAACCAGCGCAACGGCGAACAGCAGAAGGCCCTGGCCGGTTCCATCGCCGCGTTCGCGTCGGCGCTGGTCGCCAACCCGGACCTCGTACCCGAGCAGATGCTCAGCCGCATCGCCAACAAGCACACCTCCCTGGGCATCACCGAGGACCAGTACCAGATCGTGTACAAGTACCTCTTCGAAGCCATCGCCGAGGAACTCGCCGACGTCATCACCGCCGAGATCGCGGAGGCCTGGACCGAGGTGTACTGGCTGATGGCCGACGCCCTGATCAAGATCGAAAAGGGCCTCTACGCGCGGCAGGCCAACAACAAGATGTGGGCGCCTTGGAAGGTCATTGAGAAGACCTTTGCCGGGGCCGGCTGCGTCACCTTCGTCCTCGAACCCGCAGACGGCACCCCGGTCACCCGGGCCGTTGCCGGCCAGTTCGTCAGCGTCAAAGTCGCCCTGCCCGACGGGCTGCGGCAGTGCCGGCAGTACTCGCTCTCCGCCGACGTGGATTCGACCACACGGCGCGTCTTCACCACGAAGCGCGACGACGGCGGCGAGGTCTCCCCGGTGCTGCACAACGACGTGCAGGTGGGCGACGTGCTGGAGCTGTCCAACCCGTACGGCGACGTCACGCTGGACGACGGCGACGGTCCCCTGGTCTTCGCGACGGCCGGCATCGGCTGCACCCCCTCGGCCTCGGCCCTTCGCTCGCTGGCGCAGCGGGGCTCGGACCGCGAGGTCATGGTGCTGCACGCCGAGAAGAGCCTCGAGGCCTGGGCGCTGCGCGAGCAGATGGTTGGCGACATCGAGCAGCTCGACGGCGCCAACCTCCAGCTCTGGCTGGAGGAGCCGACGGAGGGGTACAACAGCGGCTTCATGTCGCTGCAGGACGTCGAGCTGCCCGCCGAGGCCAGCGTGTATGTCTGCGGTCCCCTGCCGTTCATGAAGTCCATCCGCAGCCAGGCCATCGAGGCAGGCATTCCGGCCACCAGGATCCACTACGAGGTCTTCGGACCCGACCTGTGGCTGGCGTCCGCCAACTAGTCCCGGCCCGGTCGGGCCCTCAGCCCGAAACCGCCATGCCGACCGGCCGACCGGAACCTCTCCGGGCGGCCGCGCTCGTTAACCTGCAGTGACGGTCCCCCGGTTGCCGTCCACCAGGATGTACTGCCCGTCGCGCAGCACGGCGGTGCCGTTGCCGGTCCCCATCACCGCCGGGATACCGTACTCGCGTGCCACGATTGCGGCGTGCGACCCGAGGCCGCCCAAGTCCACCACCACGGCCGCCGCCCGCCGGAACAACGGCGTCCACGACGGGTTGGTGTACGGGCAGACCAGGATCTCGCCGCTGCGCAGGAGGCCGAATTCCTCCGGTCCCCGGACCAGCCGCACCCGTCCGGCCGCCTGGCCGCGGCTCGCGCCGGTCCCTGTCACCAAGACTCCCGACGGCGGCCTGCGGCGAGCGAACAGGACCACCGGGTCCAGCAACGGGACGCCCTGCAGCTCGCGGCGCTTCGCCGCCCGCGCCCGCACCACCGACCGGTAACTCTCCGCCACCGTCGGAGGCAGCGCACCGCCGTCGTCCGCCTGCCGGACCAGCTCCCCCAGCTCGCCAAACCGCAGGTGGTACACCTCGGCGGGGTCCGCCAGCACGCCCGCGCCGGCCAGGCGGCGGCCGAGCTCGGCGTACGCCCGGCGCAGCACCGGCAGCACCATGGTGGCGTAGAAGTGCGTATTCTCCCGGAACGCGATGCCGCACTTCGCCTCCGCCACCGCGCGCTGGACGGCGCGGCGCAGCGGGGCGAACCGCATCGCGGGGTGCCGCCACAGCCGGGCCAGTGCCTCCTCCGACTGGTCGCGCGCCGCGGGACGCTCCCCGAGCATGGAGCGCACCAGGCCCAGCACCACCTCCGGCGCCTCGGCCCAGGTCGGCGCGCTGCTGAGCACGATGCTCACAGTCTCGCGGTGCCCGTACTCGGCCAGGAACGCGTCGAGGGCCTCCCGGAAGCCGGCAAACTCCGGGTCCTGCCGCAGCCGGACCAGCAGCCGGGCCGGCTCGAGTCCGCGGAAGGCCTGCGCCAGGTCCGGCCGGGCGTTCACCTGCTCGGCCAGCGCCTCCAGTCCGCGGTTGGCCTGGCTGGTGCGGGTCTCGGCACCGGCGATCAGCGCCGGCCCGAGCCGCCCGGCACCGAGCAGGGCCAGCAGCAGCCGCAGCCTCCCCAGCGGCAGGAAAGCGGATGGCAGGTAGGACACCCGCAGCTCGGTAATCAGCGACATCGCCGACAGCGCCTCCTCCGCCGCCGCCAGCAAGGCCCGCACCGGCAGCGCGGCCAGCTCCCCGGCGCGCAGCCGCCCGATCTCGGCCAGGAACGCCGCAAACCGGGGGTCCTCGGTCCACTGCGCCGCATCGAACCGGCGCGCGCGGCGCAGCACGGACAGCGGCGCCCCCAGCATGCGCAGCGTGGGACGGGGCACCGGCAGGATCAGCTGCACCACCACGCCGTCCTCCTCCGGCAGGAGCCGCGGCAGCGGTGGAAACCGCGCGCCCACGCTGCCGGCCATCCGCTCCAGCATCGCCCCGATCCCGTGCTGCATCCAGCCCGACACATCCAATGGGTACGGCCGCTGCTGGAACATCTCCATGAAGAACGGCCCCACCATCCGCTGCAGGCGGTTCAGGCGCGGCGGCTCCGGCGGCAGCGCGGTCATCGGCCGGGCCTGCAGCAAATGGAGCCTGCCCTCCGCCAGGGCCCACTCGATGTCCTGCGGACGTTTGAAGAGCTCCTGCACGCGCCCGGCCAGGCTGGCCAGTCCGGCCAGTTGCGCCGGCACCAGTACTGCCCCGCCCTGCCCCGGCGTGAACCGCAGCAGCGCGCCGTGGACGTCCAGCACGTAGTTGTCCGGCGTGAGCGCTCCGGAGACGACGGCCTCGCCGAGCCCCGCGGCCGCCTCCACCACCAGCTCGCCGCGCCTTCCGGTGAGGGGATTCGCCGTGAACAGGACGCCCGCGGCCTCCGCCCGCACCATGCGTTGGATAACGACGGCGATGCCCACCTGGTGCGGGTCGATCCCGTTCCGGTTCCGGTAGGCCATGGCCCGGTCGGTCCAGAGCGAGGCCCAGCACCCGGCTACCGCCCGGAGCACCGCCCGCTCGCCGTCGACGTCGAGAAAGGTGTCCTGCTGGCCGGCGAAGGCAGCACCGGGCAGGTCCTCCGCCGTCGCGCTGGAGCGCACCGCCACCGGGCCGCCGCCCAGTTCCCGGTAGGCGGCGATAATCGCGGCGCGCAGCCGGTCAGGCATTCCGGTGCCGGCGAAGAGATCCCGGATCGAGGCTCCGTCCGGGCCGGTGACCGCTTGCCCCGCCCGCCCGGCAGCGGTCCCGTCCGGCCCGGGACGTGCCGTCCCCGGCGAGCCGGATGCTGCGCCGGCTTCCAGCAGGCGCACCAGCTCGCCGCCCAGCCCGGTCTCTTTGAGCAGCAGCCGGTAGGCGGCGGTGGAGACGACGAAGCCCGGCGGCACCGGGAAGCCGCCGCGCACCAGTTCCCCGAGGTTGGCGCCCTTGCCGCCGGCGGCCGCCACGTCGGCCGCCCCGAAGTCCGCCAGCGGCGCCGTCAGCTCCTCACCCATCGGCGGCTCCTTCCGGCGGCTGAACCTCGGAGTATGCGGTGGTCCGGAGCCGGCGCTCGGGCAGGAAAAGCGCCAGCACGAAGGCAGCCGCGAGGATCACGCCGGTATAGCCGAACAGCGGAGGAACGGCATCGGCGAAAGCCGCCGCCACCGCGGCCCGGTCCGGTCCTGGCAGCTGCGCCAGCAGCTCTGGCGTGACCGAATCCAACCGGCCGCCGAGGCCCGCAGCCACCGCGTCGGGCAGCGCGGCGTTGAACCGCACCGTAATCAGGGTCCCCAGGACGGCGACGCCGACGGCGGCCCCGATCTGCCGCAGGAAGGTCACGGTGGAGGTGGCCGCACCGAGGTCCGCGCGGGGGACGGTGTTCTGCACCACCAGGACCATGACCTGCATGACCAGTCCGATGCCGAGGCCGATCAGCGCAACCGACAGCAGAACCCGGGCAAGGCTGCTGCCGGGCCGCACTCCGGCGAAGACCAGCATTCCGCCCGCGGCGACCAGCGTGCCGGCAATCGGGAAGATCTTGTAACGCCCCGTGCGCGTGATCAGCAGTCCGGACACAACGACCGCGAGCAGGACCGCCAGCATGAGCACGAGCAGCAGGCTGCCTGATCCCGTCGCCGACATTCCCATGCCGACCTGCAGGAAGGCCGGCAGATAGCTGACGGCGCCGAACATGGTGAAGCCGATCAGGCAGCTGATCGCCACCGGGATAGCGAACCCGCGCTCCCGGAAAAGGACCAGGGGGATGATCGGATCCGCGGCCCGCCGGGACGAGGCCAGCCAACCGGCGGTCCCGGAGGCGGCCAGCACGGCCAGCACCGGTGCGAGCCAGGCGGGACCGCGGTAGCTCCCCATGCTGCAGAGCAAGACAAAGGCGACGATGGCCAGCGTCAACAGCGCGGCGCCGAGGAAATCGATCTTCCGGCCGCGCGGAGCCGCCGGCAGCCGAAGGGTCAGCGAGACCAATAGCAGCGCCGCAACGCCAAGCGGCAGGTATGCGTAGAAGATCCAGCGCCAGGAGAGCAGGTCCACGGCGGCGCCGCCGGCCAGCGGCCCCGCCACCGCGGCGGCGATGTAGGCCGAGCCGACCAGGGCCAGGAACCGGCCCCGCTCCCGCGGGCTGACCAGCTCGCCGATCACGGCCTGCACCCCGATCATCAGTCCGCCGCCGCCGATTCCCTGGATGGCCCGGAAGGCGATCAGTTCCGGGACGCTCCGCGCGAGCGGGCAAAGCACTGCGCCGGCCAGGAACACCACCAGTGCCGCCTGCAGCACCCGCTTGCGGCCGTAGGCGTCCCCGAGCTTGCCGCAGAGGGGCATCGCGGCGGTCGCAGCGACGAGGTAGCCGGTGATGATCGCGGACATTTGGTCGAGCCCGCCGAGGTCCCCCGCGACGGCCGGCAGCGCGGCCGCCATGATCGTCTGGTCGAGGGCCGCCAGGAACATGACGGCCAGAAGCCCCGGCAGGGCCCGCCGCAACGCCGGCGGCACCGCGACGCGGCGGCCAGGACCGGCGTTGGCCTTCATGCGCTTCGCCTCGGCATCGGAAACGGGTGGTTCCTACAAGCTACGCCGGCTCCAGGGAGGGCTCAAGGAACCCGGACAGTTAAACAGATAATGAGGGGACCCCCGACGTTGCCCGTCGGGGGTCCTCTCCTTGCCGGCCTGGTGCGTCCAGGCAGCCCTGCTCAGTCGGCCTCTGCCGCCGTCCGGGGACGGATCAGGCGAAGCGCTCCTTCAGCTCGTCCAGCTGCGCGGCCAGTTCGGCCGGCAGGGAGTCGCCGAAGCGGGCGAACCATTCCTCGATGCCCTTGACCTCTTCGTGCCACTCCTTCGGGTCCACCTTCACGGCATCCTCGACATCGGCCGGCGTCAGGTCCAGGCCGGTCAGGTCCAGGGAATCCGGGGTCGGGATGTAGCCGATCGGGGTCTCGACGGCATCCGCCTTACCTTCGATGCGCTCGATGGCCCACTTCAGCACGCGCGAGTTGTCACCGAAGCCCGGCCAGGCGAAGCCGCCGTCGGCCGTGCGGCGGAACCAGTTCACCAGGAAGATCTTGGGCAGGTGCTCCGCGTCGCTCTTGCCCGAGACGGTGATCCAGTGCTTGAGGTAGTCGCCCGCGTCGTAGCCGATGAAGGGCAGCATAGCCATCGGGTCGCGGCGCACTACACCGACGGCGCCGGCGGCGGCGGCCGTCGTTTCGGACGACAGCGTTGCACCCATGAAGATGCCGTGCGCCCAGTCGTGCGCCTCGGTGACCAGCGGAACGGTCGTCTTGCGGCGGCCGCCAAACAGGATCGCGTCGATCTTGACGCCCTGCGGGTTGTGGTAGTCATCGGCCAGCATGTCGATCTGATCGATCGGCGTGCAGAACCGTGAGTTCGGGTGCGCGGCCGGACGACCGGATTCCGGAGTCCAGTCGTTGCCCTGCCAGTCGGTCAGGTGTGCCGGGGTCTCCTCGGTCATGCCCTCCCACCAGACACCGCCGTCGTCGGTCAACGCAACGTTGGTGAAGATCGAGTTGCCCTTGGCGATGGCCCGCATGGCGTTCGGGTTGGTGCTCCAGCCGGTTCCGGGAGCGACGCCGAACAGCCCGGCCTCGGGGTTCACGCCGCGCAGCTCACCGTCCTTGCCGAAGCGCATCCAGTTGATGTCGTCGCCCAGGGTCTCGGCCTTCCACCCGTCGATGGTGGGATCGAGCAGCGCCAGGTTCGTCTTGCCGCAGGCGGAAGGGAAGGCGGCAGCGATGTGGTAGCTCTTGTTCTCCGGGCTGGTCAGCTTGAGGATCAGCATGTGCTCGGCCAGCCAGCCCTCGTCGCGCGCCATCACGGAGGCGATGCGCAGCGAGTAGCACTTCTTGCCCAGCAGCGCGTTGCCGCCATAGCCGGAGCCGTAGGACCAGATGGAACGCTCCTCGGGGAAGTGCACGATCCACTTCTCCTCGTTGCACGGCCACGGGACATCCTGCTCGCCCGGCTCCAGCGGGGCGCCGACGGAATGCAGGGCCGGGACAAAGAAAGCGTCCGTCTCTTCCATCTTCCGCAGCACGTCCGTGCCGATGCGGGCCATGATGCGCATGGACGCGACAACGTAGGCGCTGTCGGTGATCTCAACGCCGAACTTCGGGTCCTCGGCATCCAGATGGCCCATCACGAACGGAATCACGTACATTGTGCGTCCGCGCATGCTGCCCTTGAAGCGCTCCGTCAGGATGGCCTTCATTTCGGCCGGATCCATCCAGTTGTTGGTGAATCCCGCATCGCGCTCGTTCTCCGAGCAGATAAACGTGCGTTCCTCGACCCGGGCCACGTCCTTCGGATCCGAAGAGCCGGCGAAGGAGTTGGGGAAGAGCTCCGGGTTCAGGCGCTTCAGGGTGCCTGCCTCGACGAGTTCGTCGGTGAGCCTGGTGTTCTCGGCTTCGGAACCGTCCACCCAATAGACGGAGTCGGGCTGCGTCAGCTCGGAAACTTCGGCAACCCAGGCCAGAAGCTTGGCGTGTGTAGTTGGTGCGTTCTCGAGCGATTCGTCAAGAAGCGGCTGACGCGCGGTAATGCCCATGACTCTTCCCTTCCATCGGGCCAGTGGTGTTTATTGATGTTAGGGGGCGCGATGTTGGGCGGAATTGTTGTTGTCCGTCACATTCCGCCCTTCATTTTGCTTCGCCCCCGAGATTCCGCGGAATTTCCAGTCCTCATCGTACAGGTTATGTGATTAAGGTCATATAGACCGGTCTAGTTCATATTGAGCCGAATGGGTGCCAGAAGGGCCAAAAGTCCCGGAATTACGCGGCTGGACGAGGGCGGCACAGATCACACCTCCGCCGATTTGGTGACTGGGAGGTAAACAGGCTAGAGTTATATCCGGCCGCGAGGCCAAGCGCCCATAGCTCAGCTGGATAGAGCGTCTGTCTACGGAACAGAAGGCCGGGGGTTCGAATCCCTCTGGGCGCACCAACAAGAAGGACCCGGTTTCGGCCGGGTCCTTTTGCTTTCCCGGCCCTTCAGCTTTTCCGGCCCATCCAAGGCCGTTCATCGAACGGCCTCCGTCCCTTGAACGGCGTCCAGCGGCCGGTCCCGCTGCCGGCGCTGCGCACCGGTGCGTCTCAGCGCTTCACAATGAAGGCCGTGACCTTCGCATCCCGGCCATCCAGTTCCGCCCAGCTCTTCCCGTGCTCCAGGACCGTCAGGCCCGACGTCGGATAGTGCGAGGCCATGTTCATCACGGCCTCCTCGTCCGATTCCACCGAGGCCAGCCGCATCGCCAGGTCCTGCACCGCCGGCATGTGGCTGATCACGAGCAGGCTGGTGATGGTGTCCGGCAGCTGGTTGATCTCGCTGAGCACCTGCGTGGCCGTCGCGTCGTAGAGGGCATCGGAGAGCATCGGCGTCGGCGCCTTGTCGCCGAGCTCGCTGCAGACCCATGTGCAGGTCTGCCGGGTCCGCAGCGCCGAGGAACACAGGATGAAGTCGGGCACATGGTGGTGCTTGGCCATCCACCGCCCCACCATCGGCGCCTCGTTGTGTCCGCGCTGGGCCAGAGGCCGTTCGTGGTCCTCCACGCCGAGCGGCCACGCAGACTTGGCGTGGCGCATGATCATCAGTTTCCGCGGACGGTGGGCGCTCATGCCCGCCAGTCTATTCCGCCCCGCCCCCGACAGGGCCTTGTGCCGCCCTCCCCCACCTGCGAGGCTCGGTCCATGACCAACCAGACACTGGCCGCGGACGTCGTCGTGATCGGCGGCGGCGCCGTCGGCGAGAATCTCGCGGGACGCACCGCGGCGTCCGGCCTGAAGACCATCCTGATAGAGAAGGACCTGGTCGGCGGGGAATGCTCCTACTGGGCCTGCATGCCCTCCAAGGCCCTGCTGCGCCCCGGAACCGCCCTGGCAGCCGCCCGGCGGGTCGACGGGGCCCGGCAGGCTGCCACGGGCGCGCTGGACCGCGAGGCTGTCCTGGCCCGCCGGACCGCGTTCACCTCGGACTGGAAGGACTCATCCCAGGTCGAATGGGTCCGCGGCGCCGGCATCGAACTCCTGCGCGGGACGGCGCGCCTGGCGGGCAGGAAGAGGGTCGAGGTGGCCACGGACGAGGGGACGACGGCGATCGAGGCGCGCCACGCCGTCGTTCTGGCTACTGGCTCGACCCCCTCGGTGCCTCCGGTCCCGGGACTGGACGAGGTGCCGTTCTGGGGAACGCGGGAGGCCACCGCCGCCCGGGAAGTGCCGCGAAGCCTGCTGGTGCTGGGTGGCGGGGTCTCCGGCGTCGAGCTCGCGCAGGCCTTCGCGCGTCTCGGCTCCACCGTCACGCTCGTGGCCCGCCGAGGCCTGCTTTCCGCATACCCGGAGCCGGCGCAGCGGCTGGTCGAGGCCGGCCTGCGGGCCGACGGCGTGGACGTGCGGCTGCACACTGCGACGGAATCGGTGGCCCGGGAGGGCGAGGGCGTCCGAGCGGAGTTTGCGGCCGCTAACGACGGCGGTACGAGTGCTGCCGCGGTTGGCCCGGTCAGCGCGGAACGGCTGCTGGTAGCCACCGGGCGGCGGCCGGCCTTGGCCGCACTGGGCCTGGAACAGGTGGGGCTGGTGCCCGAGGAGCTGAGGACGGATGCCACCGGGCTGGTGGCCGGCGTCCCCGGACAGTGGCTGTACGCGGTCGGCGACGCCGCGGGCAAGGTGCTGCTGACCCATCAGGGCAAGTACGAGGCCAGGGCCGCCGGAGACGCGATCGCGGCGCGGGCGGCCGGGAGCCTGGACGGCGACAAGGAACCGGCCCCGTGGAGCAAGTACACGGCGACGGCGGACGAGCGGGCGGTCCCGTCCGTCGTCTTCACGGATCCCGAGGTGGCGATGGTCGGGCTGACGCTCGAAAAGGCCCGGGAGCGCGGCCTGGACGCCTCAGCCACCGAACTGCCGATCGCCGTCGCAGGCTCCGCGCTGCACGCGGACGGCTACGACGGCTGGGCGCAGCTGGTCGTGGACGAAAACCGCAAGGTGCTGCTCGGCGCCACGTTTGCCGGCCCGGACGTGTCCGAACTCCTGCACGCCGCCACCATTGCCGTCGTCGGGGAGGTGCCGCTGGAGCGGCTCTGGCATGCCGTGCCGGCGTACCCGACGATCAGCGAAGTGTGGCTCCGGCTGCTGGAGGAGTACGGACTTTAAGCTGACGCGCCCGCAGCGCGGGGTTAGGCGGCTGCTGGTGCCGGTTCCTAAAAGGGCGCTGCGGGCGGGCCGGGGTTCGGGCCGGA
Source organism: Arthrobacter sp. USHLN218 (assembly GCF_037144715.1). Taxonomy (NCBI): domain Bacteria; kingdom Bacillati; phylum Actinomycetota; class Actinomycetes; order Micrococcales; family Micrococcaceae; genus Arthrobacter; species Arthrobacter sp. USHLN218. The sequence continues at coordinate 63,997 of NZ_JBBCYT010000011.1, read as the reverse complement.
CCTAGATGGAGTACTCCGGGGCCGCCCAGACGACAACCTCGGGGTGCTCGTAGAAACGGTAGCCCTGGCCGCGGACGGTCCGCACCGTGTTGGCCAGGCGGCCCAGCTTGGAGCGGAGGCGGCGGATGTGCACGTCGATGGTCCGCTCGTTCGGGACTTCCTCGGCGTTCTTCCACAGGCCGGAGAGCAGCTCATCGCGGCCGACGGTCCGCGAGGCGTTCTCGACCAGGTAGTTCAGCAGTTCGAACTCCTTGAACGTGAGGTTCAGCGACTCCCCGTCGAGGTGGACTTCGCGGCGGGAGAGGTCGATCAGCACGCCGCTGGGCCGGGCCGACTGCTGGGCGGGCTGCGGGGCGCGCTGAGGCTCGGTCCGGGGCCGGCGGCCGGCCGTCGGGTCCCCGAGGGCCTGGCGGACGACGTCGATATTCTCGCCGGGCGCATCCGCCGGGGCGATGGCGACGGCGGCGTGGCTCTGAGCTCCGGGCACCAGGCTCTGGACGTAGGAGCGGATCTGCGACGCGAGCTTTGTCAGCGACGTGCCGGCTGCCGCTGCGGCGGACTCGTCAAGGCCCACATACAGGACGAACCCCCGAGCAACCGTGTCCGCCGAGACTGCCTGCGGGCCCGGGATGCCATTGGGCGTGACGACCGGAGTCGGCGCGGTGGTGGGCGCGGCACTGTCGCCGTCGTACTGCCCGGGAACAGAGCGCAGCACGCGATACTGCTGCTGTCCGGGATGCCCGGCGGCTGGCTGGCCGCCATAGGGCTGCCGGGCTACACCCTGGCGCTGCGCTGCGGCGGCGCGGTTCTGGGCATTGCGTACGGAGATGTGGACGTATCCGGATGAAACTGACATGTTCCCTAAAACCTTTGTGTGAATGGCCGTCATCGCGGCGCGAATGCATGGTGTGCCCCGCACGGGATGCTCTGTGCCCGCCATTGGGACGCTGGATTTTTTGCCTGATCGATCTCGAAGGGGTGGTGAGGTCAGGCCTGCATTCGACAACAGCACATCGTCCAGCCGGTATGGGGACCGGGATGGATTGCTGCCTGCGCAGGTGCGGCTGGAATGTTGTTCACGTCTCTGAGTTTCGCCGTAATATTCCGTACGTGCAAGTAACAATAGGGCGTTCGTCTCATTATTTGGACAGTTCAGCGCATAACGTGCCATAAGTCACAATCAGCAGGCTGAATAAATATCGGCTTACTCTGAATGAAACGCATGGTCAGTAATGAATAACTATGCATTGTTGCCCGAATAGCCAGTTCTTTGAACGATCACAAGTCGCCTTACCATGCATCCGGTTCAATATTTGGACGGGCGCGTTCGGCGTCTGTTTCCACCCGGCCACGGGCCGCGGGGCGTGCGCTACCCGGCGACGCCGTAGAGCCGGTCGCCTGCGTCCCCGAGACCCGGCACGATGTAGGCCTTCTCGTCGAGCTTCTCGTCGATCGATGCGACCACAATGGTCACGTTGGTCCCGCCGAGCTCTTCCTCCAGCACCTTCAAACCCTCGGGTGCGGCCAGCAGGCAGATGCAGGTTACGTCCGCGGCGCCGCGCCGGAAGAGGAACTTGACGGCCTCCCGCAGGGTGCCGCCGGTGGCAAGCATCGGGTCCAGCACGAAGACCTGCCGGCCGGTGAGGTCGGCGGGCAGCCGCTCGGCGTAGGTGATGGCCTCGAGGGTTTCCTCATTGCGGGCCATGCCCAGGAAGCCGACTTCGGCGGTGGGGACCAGCTTGGTCATGCCCTCGAGCATGCCCAGCCCGGCCCGGAGGATCGGCACGACCAGCGGGGTCGGTTTGGTGAAGGCCGTGCCCACCGTTCGGGTGACCGGCGTTTCGATCTCCACCGGCTCGGTGCGCACATCCCGGGTCGCCTCATATGCCAGCAACGTGACGAGCTCCTCGGTCAGCTGGCGGAAGACCGGCGACGGGGTGGTCTTGTCGCGGAGCACCGTGAGTTTATGGGCAACAAGGGGGTGGTCCACTTCGAGAACGCGCATGCCACAAAACTACCGGCGGCCCCTGTCCAGCACAAACATCCCCCCGGGATGCAGACGTCGCCGTCGGGCACACCTCGCTGTTGGGCGGAGCTCGGAAATGCCGCCCGGCGATGCTGAGCGAGAATGGGGCCATGACCGAAGTGGACCGCCGGCACGGCGCCTGGATGGAATTGGCCCTGGCCGAGGCCCGCGCGGCACTGGACACCGCGGACGTGCCCATCGGCGCCGTCGTTATTGGCCCGGACGGTGCGGTGATCGGCACCGGGCGCAACGAGCGCGAGGCGCGCCACGACCCCACGGCCCACGCCGAGGTGGTCGCCATCCGGGAAGCTGCCGGGGTGCTTGGTTCCTGGCGGCTCGACGGCTGCACCCTCGTGGTCACGCTGGAGCCGTGCGCGATGTGCGCCGGCGCAACGGTGCTGGCCCGGATCCCCACGGTGGTCTTCGGCGCGTGGGACCCCAAGGCCGGTGCGGCGGGCAGCGTCTTCGACATCCTGCGCGAGCGCCGGCTCAACCATTGGGTAGAGGTCTACCCCGGCGTGCGCGAGGACGAGTGCGGCGACGTCCTGCGCCGCTTCTTCGAGGCACATCGCAGCCATGACAGCTAGCCGACAAGGACGTTTTGGGCCAATGGGCAATCACCCGGTAAAGTTGCTCTGCGTTGGTGACGTGTCCGAGCGGCCGAAGGTGCAACACTCGAAATGTTGTTTGGTGTAACAGCCAACGTGGGTTCAAATCCCACCGTCACCGCCAGCTAAAAAGCAGCAGCCCCGCCCCGGTTATCCGCGGCGGGGCTGCTGCTTTACCGAGCGGCCTTTAAGCTGGGCTGCGTGGGTACAGGACTGTCGGGCCGGGTGGACGACGCCATCGCCTCACTGGCGCCCGGCTATTTCGCGCTCGTCATGGGCAGCGGCATCGTTTCCATCGCGCTGCAGATCCAGAAGTTCCACGCCGCCTCGCTGGTCCTGCTGGCCGTGTGCGCCGCCGGATACATCCTCATCCTCGCCCTCCACCTGCTGCGGCTGCTCCGCCACCGTGCGAGGCTGGTCGAGGAATTCCATGATCCCCGCCGGGGCTTCGGCTTCTTCACCTTCGTCGCGGGCACCAATGTGCTCGGCATCCGGTTGGCGATGGAGGGCCGGCTCGGCTGGACCTCGGCGCTGCTGGCCGTGGGGTTCGGCGCCTGGCTCATCTTGGGCTACGTGGTTCCGTGGACGGCCGTCCTCGGCAGGACCGCGCGCCCGGTAGTGGCGACCGCCAACGGCACCTGGTTCATCTGGGCCGTGGCAAGCCAGTCCTGCGCCGTGGCGGCCGCCACCCTCGAGCCGGCGCTGCCGCTGCTGCGCCGCGAGCTCGCCGTCCTTGCGGTGTTCTCCTGGTCCGTCGGCATCTTCCTGTACGCGGCCTGCGGGGTCTTCGTCGCGCTGCGCATGATGCTCTACGAACTCAAGCCCGTGGACCTGACGCCGTCCTACTGGGTGGCGATGGGGGCGATGGCCATCACCGTGGTGGCCGGGGCGCGCATCGTGGAAATGGAAGACACTCCCATGGTCACCGTGGTCCGCGGCCTGGTCGCCGGGCTCTCCGTGGTCTGCTGGGCCTTCGCCACCTGGCTCATTCCGGCACTGGTGGCGGCCGGGTGGTGGCGGCACTTTGTCCACCGGGTCCCCCTGAACTACGAGCCGACGTTGTGGAGCATCGTCTTCCCCGTCGGTATGTACACGGTCGCGTGCCTGACGGTCGGGGAGGCGGACGGCCTGCCGGTGCTCGGGGGCATCGGGGCGGCCTGGCTCTGGGTCGCCTGCCTGGTCTGGCTCCTGGTGTTCGCGGCCATGTGCCGGCACCTGTGGCGCACTCTGATCCGGCCGCGGCCCTGAGCACGCGCCGGCGCCGCCCGCGGCCCGGTGCTGCATCCGCCGCCTGCCCCGCCCGTCGTTACAGTGGGAGGATGGCCGACTCCATCATGACCGCCGCCACCGAGCACATTGGCGCGCAGAGCGAACCTGTTCCGGATTCCTACTACCTCCGGCTGGACGCCACCCGCTTCCATTCCACGCTGCATTCCCAGGGCGCCTGGAACGACCACGAACAGCACATGGCGCCGGCGTCCGGCCTGCTGATCCACGCCGTGCAGCGGAACCATCCGCGTCCTGAGATGGCGCTGAGCCAGGTGACCTTCGAGATCCTGGGCATCATTCCGGGCGGCGAGGTCGAGGTCAGCACCGAGGTGATCCGTCCGGGCCGGACCATCGAACTGATCGAGGCCACGATGAGCGGCAACGGCCGCCCGGCCATCCGGGCCTTTGTCTGGCGGCTGCTGACCGGAGACACCGCGGAGGTCGCAGGCGGCGACGGCGGCGTCCTGCCTCCGCCGCACGAGTGTCCCCCCGCCGAGGTCCGCTCCGTCTGGGACGGCGGGTTCATCCATTCGACCGAGTTCCGCAGTGTCGCAGACCGCGGTCCCGGGAACGCGGCGGTCTGGGTGCGTGGCCCGTACGCCCTGGTCGACGGCGAGGATTCCGATCCGGTGGCGCGTTTCCTGGCGTTCGTGGACACCGCCAACGGCATCGCCGTGCGCCAGGACCCCCGGGAGTACATGTTCCCCAACCTCGACCTGACCGTCCATCTGTTCCGCCAGCCTGCCGGCGGCTGGACGGGGCTGGACACGCGCGTGCACTTCGGGCCCGACGGGGTCGGGCTGACGGCCTCCGACCTCTTCGACGAACAGGGCCTCGTGGGACGCGCGGCGCAGATCCTCACGGTCCGGAAGTTCCCCTCCCCCGAAGGCTAGGCCGGACACCGGCAGCTGGCCCTTTCCACAGCCGGAATCACGGGACGGTAACGCCAATCGGCCGGCGGCTAGGATCGGAAGCGGGGGTACCGGCGTGATGCGAGTCCGCGGCGGTCACCGCATCATCCGTCCAGTCTCAACGAAAGTCGCATCGCCATGGAACTTGGCTATTTGGCCGCCATCGCCGTCATTGTCCTCGTCGTCCTGGTAGGCATCATGCGTGCCTACCGCGTCGCCGGCCCGTCCGAAGCACTCATCATCACCGGCCGCGGCGGCCAGGAGGACCAGAAGGTCGTCTCCGGCGGCCGCGTCATCGTCTATCCGTTCGTGCAGCGCACCTACAGCATGTCGCTGGCCTCCCGGCAGATCCGGGTGGACATCGAAGGCATCTCCAAGAACGGCATCCAGCTGCAGCTGACCGGCGTGGCCCAGGTCAAGGTCGGCGGGGACGACGTCTCCATCCGGCGCGCAGCCCAGCGCTTCCTCAACCAGCAGGAACAGATCGACCACTACACCCAGGAAATCCTGGCCGGTTCGCTGCGCGCCGTCGTCGGCACCCTCACGGTGGAACAGATCATCCAGGACCGTGCCTCCTTCGCCGCCTCCGTCTCGGAGGAGGCGGAACATTCGATGAACAACCAGGGGCTGGTCATCGACACCTTCCAGATCTCGTCGGTCGACGACCAGGGCGACTACATCACCAACATGGGCCGCCCGCAGGCCGCCGAGGTCGCGAAGCTGGCCGCCATCGCCGAGGCCCAGGCGACCCGTGAAGCCGCCGAGGCCCAGGCCCTGGCGGACGAGAAGGTCGCGGTGGCCCAGCAGACGCTGGCGCTGAAGCAGGCCGAGATCAAGGAAGAGACGGACGCCCGACTGGCCAGCGCCAATGCCGCCGGCCCGCTGGCCGAAGCCGCCCAGCAGCAGCGCATCCTCGAGCAGGAGGAGCTGGTCGCCGTCCGGCAGGCCGAGCTGAAGGCCAAGCAGCTGGACACCGAGGTCCGCCGCCCGGCCGACGCCGAGCGTTACCGCCAGGTCCAGATCGCCGAAGCCGCGAAGGCCGCAGCATTCCTGGCCGCCGAGGCCGAGCTGGCGCGCCGCCGGGCGGACGCGCAGGCGGTCGAGCTCGAAGGCGCCGCGCAGGCCGCGGCCGTCCGTGCCCAGGGCGAGGCCGAGGCGTCCGCCACCCTGGCGAAGGCGGAAGCATACAAGCAGTTCAACGATGCCGCCGTCCTCGACCGGATGCTGGCCACGCTGCCGGAGGTCGCCCGTGAGCTCGCGGCTCCGTACGGCCAGATCAAGGACCTGACGGTCATCTCCAACGACGGGGCGGGCAAGCTCAGCCAGAGCGTGACCACCAACCTCGCCGAGACGCTCTCGATGCTCAAGTCGCTGACCGGCGTCGACCTAGCCGACCTGGCGCGGAACGTCGCCTCGGAGCACAAGGACGGCAGCCGGACCGCGGCGCCCGAGGGCTTCATGGAAGCCCCGGTCGTTTCCTCGAACGGGGAAACGCACCGCTGATCGGCGGACCGGTCCGGCGGGCTGGGACAATGGGTCCATGTCCCTGCGCATCCTGACCATCGGCCGCAAGCATGAGAGCTGGGTGGCCGAAGGTATCGACCGCTACGAGAAACGGCTGAAGAAGCCCTTCGATGTCACGTGGCTGCCGATCCCCCACTCCGCCCGCGAGAATGACGCGGCGCGGAAGGAAGAGTCCACCCAGCTCCTGGCCAAGCTCTCGGGCAAGAATGCCGGCGACTTCGTCATCCTCCTGGACGAGCGCGGCAGGAACATCGATTCCCCCGCGCTCGCCCGGACCCTCCAGGCCCCGCTGGACAGCTCGCGCAACGTCACCCTGATCATCGGCGGGGCCTACGGCGTGGACGAGACCATCCACCGCCGCGCGGACTTCGTCTGGTCCCTCTCCAAGCTCGTCTTTCCGCACCAGCTGGTGCGGCTGATCCTCATCGAACAGCTGTACCGGGCTCAGGAAATTGCAAGCGGCCGTCCCTACCATCACGAATAGCCGCGGATTCCGCGACGACAAATTCCACGGCGAATACAGCTAGACTTTTACGCGATGTAAAAGAGGGCGCAGAGGAGGCGGCCATGAACAGCAAGGCACCGCTGCGCCTGCTGCGCGCAGGCGGATTCAGCACCGCCGCCTTCTGCCTCTCTGCCGCCGCGCATGTGGCCGGCGGAGGCACCCTGCCGGCAGCCGCCGTCGTTGTTGCCCTCGGCGCGCTGACCCTGCTGCCGGTCATGGTGCTGGCCGGGCGGAAACTCGGCGCCACGACCACGGCCGCCATCCTCGGCGCCAGCCAGTTGCTCCTGCACCGCGCCTTTACCGTCCTGAGTACGACGTCGACCTGCACCGAGGCGGGCGGGCACAGCCACGCGGGGGCGGGGTCGCTCGACTGCGTCGCCGCGGCCTCGCACGCCGCCGCCGACCACGGTGCCGGCATGCTCGCCGCCCACGTGGTCGCCACGGCGTTTATCGGGCTGCTGCTGGCCCGGGGCGAAGAGGCGCTGTGGGCGCTCGCCGCCTGGCTGCGCCCCCTGGTCCGGCTGCCCTCCACCACAGCCGGGCCTGTGCCCGACCGGCCGAGCCCGGCCGCGACGCCCCGGCTGCTGCGCACGCTGTGCCAGCTCGAGCTCCATCCGCTGCGCGGGCCGCCCGCGCCGTCCTTTCAGTAAGCATTACCGCCCGTTCGGGCAACATCACCGCGCCCCCTCGGCGCACCCTGCGCCGCTTCGGCGCACCCTGAAAGGACTTGCCATGAAAACCACCCGCTTCGCCATCCGCACCTCCCTCGCCGCTGCCGCCACGATCGGCCTGGCCGGCCTCGGCGCAGGCGCAGCCTCCGCCCACGTCCACGTCAATCCGGACAGCACCGCCGCGGGATCCAGCTCCGTGCTCGGCTTCGACTTCGCCCACGGCTGCGAAGGGTCCCCCACCACCAAGATCGCCATCACGCTGCCCGAGCAGCTGGACGACGCGACGCCTACCGCCCATCCCGGCTGGACCGTGGAGAAGGTGACCGAGAAGCTGGACGCACCGAAGAAGGTCGAGGGCGGAGCCTCCATTACCGAACGCGTCAGCCAGATCGTCTATACGGCGAAGGAGCCGCTCGCGGACGGCGTACGGGACGTGCTCTCGCTGAAGGTTCAGCTGCCCAACGCCGAGGGCGAGACGCTGGCCTTCCCCGTGCTGCAGACTTGCGAAAAGGGCTCCACCGACTGGGCCCAGGTGGCCGAAGAGGGACAGGACGGCCACGAGCTCGAATCCCCGGCGCCGACCCTGACCGTCACCGCGGCGCAGGCCGAAGAACACGGCCACGCCGCGGCGGCGCCCGCCGCCCAGGAAGGCGCTGGTACCGGCACCGAGGCGGCAGCGTCCACCAGTCCGGCGGGCGACGGCGGAGCCGGCGCCGCGGGCTGGGTCGGGCTCGGCGCCGGCCTGCTGGGGCTTGCGGCCGGCGGCACCGCGCTGGCACGGACCCGCGGGCTGAAGAAATAATCCTCTCTTTCGGCGCGTCCCGGGTCCGCGTCCGTTGACTCGGGCCCGGGGCGCGGTAAGGGTGGAGGCATGGTGAAACGAGTTATTGCGCAGGCATCAGCCGCGGTATCGGTAGTCGGTCTGGCCCTCCTGCTCGGCGGCTGCGGCCAGCCTCAGGAAACCCCGGCCGAGACGGCTCCGGCATCGTCGCCTGCCTCCGCTCCTGCGGGGTCCGCCTCGTCCTCCGCGCCGGCCACCGAATCCGCCCCCGGCACGACTGCCGCCGCCCCGGAAACCACCGCGGCCGCTCCGGAAACCACCTCGGCGGCGAAAACCGGCGAGTGCAAGGCCGGCCAGCTGGCGGCGGAAATCCGCACGGAGCCGGGCGGCGGCGCGGCGGGCAGCGTCTACCGCAGCCTCGTCGTCACCAACACCGGCTCGGCCGACTGCACGGTCCGCGGCTATCCCGGTGTCTCCTATGTGGGGGCCGCGGACCAGCAGATCGGCGCCCCCGCGGACCGCGATCCGGCGGCCCAGCCGGTGACCGTGCCGCTGGCCCCCGGCGCCTCTGCCGTGGCCCAATTGCAGCAGACCAACGCGGACAACTACGGCCCCGAGTGCGACCGGACGGACGTCGCGGCGGTGCGCGTCTACCCGCCCAACGACACAGCCTGGCTGGAGGCGGCGCAGCAGACGGTCGGCTGCGCCAATGACGAGATCGTGCTGATGACCGTGGGAACCTTCCAGCCGGCCTGACCCGCCATGCCGCGCCGCCCCGGTTCTCCCGCTGCCGGCGTCCGGGAGAATCCGGATACTGTCGGTCCCCGGGCGTAGGCTGGGCACGATGGGACAGCAGTCAGCCGCCGCAACGGTCTTGGACCGTTTCACGCCGGCCACCCGCGAGTGGTTCGCCGGCGCATTCCGCGCGCCCACGGACGCCCAGGCCGGCGCCTGGCAGGCCGTCTCCGCCGGTTCGCACGCCCTGGTCGTGGCGCCCACCGGTTCGGGTAAGACCCTGGCCGCGTTCCTCTGGGCGCTGGACACGTTCATCGCGAAGGCGGAGGTTCCGCCCGAACTGCCGCTGGAGGACCTCAAGCCCGCCCGGAAGAAGCCGTCCAGGAACACCGGGACGCGGGTGCTGTATATCTCGCCGCTGAAGGCCCTCGGCGTGGACGTCGAACGGAACCTGCGCGCCCCGCTGATCGGCATCACGCAGACCGCCAAGCGCCTCGGCCTGCCGGCTCCGGACATCACCGTCGGCGTCCGCTCCGGGGACACCCCGGCCAATGAACGGCGACGGCTGCTGACCCACCCGCCGGACATCCTGATCACCACGCCGGAGTCCCTGTTCCTGATGCTGACCTCCAAGGCGCGGGAGACTTTGGCGGGAGTGGACACCGTCATCATCGACGAGGTCCACGCGGTCGCCGGCACCAAGCGCGGCGCCCACCTGGCGGTGTCCCTCGAGCGGCTGGACGCAATGCTGCCCGGCCGCGCGCAGCGGATCGGGCTCTCCGCCACCGTGGAACCGCTGGACACCGTCGCCCGGTTCCTCGGCGGCAGCGCGCCGGTGGAAATCGTCGCGCCGCCGGCCACCAAGTCCTGGGACCTGACCGTCACGGTTCCGGTCGAGGACATGACGGCCCTGGCCGCGCCGAGCCAGGAAGAACTCGGCCCGGGCGCCCAGCCGGCGTCGATCTGGCCGCACGTCGAAGAGAAGATCGTGGACCTGATCGCCGCCAACCGGTCGACGATCGTCTTCGCCAATTCCCGCCGGCTGGCCGAGCGGCTCACGGCCCGGTTCAATGAAATCTGGGCCGAGCGGCTGGCCCCCTCCGTCTGGGACGAGGCTGCGCCGCCCTCCCCGGACGGGGCTGCCGGGGACGGAACCGCCCCGGTCCCTGCTCCGGCCAAGCCGCCGGCGCAGATCATGGCCCAGGCCGGTTCGACGTCGGGCGCCGAGGCGGTGCTGGCGCGGGCGCACCACGGCTCGGTCAGCAAGGACCAGCGCGCCCAGATCGAGGATGACCTGAAGACCGGGCGGCTGCGCTGCGTGGTGGCCACATCCAGCTTGGAGCTCGGTATTGACATGGGCGCCGTGGACCTGGTGGTGCAGGTGGAGTCCCCGCAATCGGTGGCCAGCGGCCTCCAGCGCGTGGGCCGCGCGGGGCACCAGGTCGGCGAGACCTCGCAGGGCGTGCTCTTCCCGAAGCACCGCCAGGACCTGGTCAACACCACGGTCACGGTGGAGCGGATGCTCGCGGGCAAGATCGAGCCGCTCTTCATCCCCGCGAACCCGCTGGACATCCTCGCGCAGCAAACCGTGGCGGCCACGGCGCTGGGAAGCATCGACGTGGAGGAATGGTTCGACGTCGTACGCCGCTCCGCGCCCTTCGCCACCCTGCCGCGCTCCGCCTATGAGGCCACCCTGGACCTGCTCGCCGGCCGCTACCCCAGCGACGAGTTCGCCGAGCTGCGCCCGCGGATCGTCTGGGACCGCGTTGCCGGCACTATCGCCGGCCGTCCCGGGGCGCAGCGGCTGGCCGTCACCTCCGGGGGCACGATCCCGGACCGCGGGCTCTTCGGCGTCTACCTGGTCGGTTCGGAGGACCCGGGGACGGTCGGCACCTCCAAGAGCAGGGGCGGCCGCCGGGTCGGCGAGCTCGACGAAGAGATGGTCTATGAGTCCCGGGTCGGCGATGTCTTCGCGCTCGGCGCCACCAGCTGGAAGATCGAGGACATCACGCACGACCGGGTGCTGGTCTCCCCCGCGTTCGGCCAGCCCGGCAAGCTGCCGTTCTGGAAGGGCGACTCCCTCGGCCGCCCGGTGGAGCTCGGCCGGGCCCTCGGCGCTTTCGTGCGGGAAGTGACCGCCGCGGCGCCGGAGCCCGCGCTCGAGCGGCTGCGGGCCAGCGGGCTGGACGACTGGGCCGCGGACAACCTGACCGCCTACCTGGCGGAGCAGCGCCAGGCCACGGACGTCATCCCGAGCGACCGCACGCTGGTGGTGGAGCGGTTCCACGACGAACTGGGCGACTGGCGGGTGGTGCTGCACAGCCCGTTCGGCCTGCCGGTCCACGCGCCGTGGGCCCTGGCCGTGGGCGCCCGGCTCCACCAGCGTTACGGGATGGACGGCTCCGCCATGGCCGCGGATGACGGGATCGTGCTCCGGGTGCCGATGATGGAGGATGAGCCGCCGGGCGCGGAACTGTTCCTCTTCGACCCGGAGGAGCTGGACGCCATCGTGACCGCCGAGGTCGGCGGCTCGGCGCTGTTCGCCTCGCGCTTCCGCGAATGCGCCGCCCGCGCCCTGCTGCTCCCGCGGCAGAACCCGGCCAAGCGCACCCCGCTGTGGCAGCAGCGCCAGCGGTCGGCCCAGCTGCTGGACGTCGCCCGGAAGTACCCCACCTTCCCGATCGTGCTGGAAACCGTGCGCGAGTGCCTGCAGGATGTCTACGACCTGCCGGCGCTGAAGGACCTGGCCGCGGCGATCGGGCGGCGGGAGCTGCGGATGGTGGAGACGGCCACGCCGCAGCCCTCGCCGTTCGCCCGCTCGCTGCTCTACGGCTACGTCGCCTCCTTCCTCTACGAAGGGGACTCGCCGCTGGCCGAGCGCCGCGCCGCCGCGCTCTCCCTGGACCCGACCCTGCTGAACGACCTGCTGGGCCGCGCGGAACTGCGCGAACTGCTGGACGCCGGCATCATCGCCCGGACGGAGCGGGAGCTGCAGCGGCTCACGGAGGACCGGAAGGTGCGCGGCGCGGAGGGCATCGCGGACCTGCTGCGGCTGCTGGGACCGCTAACGACGGCGGAGGTCGCCGAGCGCGTCCGGCCTCCGGAGGCTGAGGTGGCGGAAGGAGCCGGGCCCGGCGGGCCGGAGGCGCTGGAAGGAACCGGCCCCGGGGACATCGGGCCGGAGGCCGCTTCCGCTCCGGCTGGCGCCGCCCATGCCGCCCTTGCCGACGTGGAACCGCTGCTGGCGGAACTCGCGCAGGCCAACCGCGCGCTCAAGGTGGGCATCGCCGGCGTCGAGCGGTGGGCCGCCATCGAGGATGCGGCCCGGCTGCGCGACGCCATCGGCGTCCCGCTGCCCATGGGCGTGCCCCTGGCCTTCATCGAGCCGGTCGCGGATCCGCTCGGCGACCTGGTGGGCCGGTACGCGCGCACGCACGGTCCGTTCACCGCGCCGGAGTGCGCCGAGCGGCTCGGGTTGGGCGTCGCCGTGGTGGACACCGCGCTGCGGCGGCTCCTCAAGGACGGCCGGGTGGCGGACGGGGAGTTCCGGCCGCCGGACAGCGAGCGCCCGCCGCAGCCCGGCGTGACCGAATGGTGCGACGTGGAAGTCCTGCGCCGGATCCGCCGGCGTTCCCTGGCCGCGCTGCGCCAGGAAGTGGAGCCGGTGGAGTCGGCCACGTACGGGCGGTTCCTGCCGGTGTGGCAGAACGTGGGCTCCGGCCTGCGCGGGCTGGACGGCATCGCCACCGTGGTGGACCAGCTCTCCGGGGTGCCGATCCCGGCCTCGGCCTGGGAGCCGCTGGTCCTCGGCTCCCGCGTGGCGAACTACGCGCCGGCGATGCTGGACGAGCTCATGGCCACTGGCGAGGTGCTCTGGTCCGGCGCCGGCTCGCTCCCCGGCAACGACGGCTGGATCAGCCTGCAGCTGGCCGAGAACGCCCCGCTGACGCTGAACCCGCAGCCCGACTTCGAGCCGAGCGTGCTGCAGTACGAGCTGCTGAACGTGCTCTCGGCGCAGGGCCAGTACGGCGGCGGGGCCTTCTTCTTCCGCCAGCTCGCCGACGCCCTCGCCGCTGCCGGCACCCAGGCCCCGGACACCGACGTCGTTACCGCCCTCTGGGAACTGGTCTGGGCCGGGCGGATCACCAATGACACCTTCGGCCCGGTGCGTGCGCTGCTTTCCGGCGGGAGCACGGCGCACCGGCAGCGGCCGTCCGCGCCGCGGGCACGCTCCGCTCGGCTGGGGCGGATCGGGAGGATGCACACGCTCGGCGGGTCCGGGCTGCGGCCGGGCCAGGCGGGCGGCCAGGCGCCGCGGGGGGCGCCCCCGCTGGCCGGCGGGCGCTGGTCGCTCCTGCCCTCCCCCGAGCCGGATACGACGGTCCACGCCCACGCGACCGCCGAACTCCTGCTGGACCGTTACGGCGTGGTGACCCGCGGGTCGGTCGCCGGCGAGGGGGTCCCCGGCGGCTTCGGGCTGCTGTACAAGGTGCTGGCGAAGCTGGAGGAGACCGGGCGCTGCCGCCGGGGCTACTTCATCGAGCACCTCGGCGCCGCGCAGTTCGCGGTCCCGGCCACGGTGGACCGGCTGCGGTCCTTCAATCGGGACGCGCAGCTGGCCGAGCAGCCGCGGGCAGCCGTCGCGCTGGCCGCCACGGACCCGGCGAACCCCTACGGTGCCGCGCTGCCCTGGCCGGCGCAGGACGGCGGGCACCGGCCCGGCCGCAAGGCGGGCGCGCTGGTGGTGCTCGTCGACGGCGAGCTGGTGCTCTATGTGGAGCGCGGCGGCAAGACGCTGCTGACCTTCACCGAGGATCCGGAGGACCTCTCGCTCTGCGCCGCGGCCCTGGTGGCGGTGATCCGGCGCGGGGCCGCGGACAAGATGGCCGTGGAGAAGGTCAACGGCGTCCCGGTGCTGGACACCGAGGTGGCGCGGGCGTTGACCGGCGCCGGTTTCTACACCACGCCGCGGGGACTGAGGTTCCGTGCCTGAAGGAGACACCGTCTGGCGAACGGCGCGGGTCCTGCACCGTGCCCTCGCCGGGCAGGAGCTGACGGCGTCGGACTTCCGCGTGCCGCGTTATGCCACGGCGGACCTGGCGGGCAATACGGTGGACGAGGCGGTCTCGCGCGGCAAGCACCTGCTCATCCGCACCAGCGGTCCGGCCGGCGCCCTGAGCATCCACTCGCACCTGAAGATGGAGGGCAGCTGGCGGATCTACGCGCCGGACCAGCGCTGGAACAAGCCGGCCTTCCAGGCCCGGATCGTGCTGCGGACGGCGCAGGCCACCGCCGTCGGCTTCCTGCTGGGGATCCTGGACCTGCTGCCCACGGCGGAGGAAGGCAGCGCCGTGGGACATCTGGGACCGGACCTGCTGGGCCCGGACTGGGACGCCGCGGAGGCGCTGCGCCGGCTGGTGGCCCGGCCTGAGCGCGCCGTCGGCCTGGCCCTGCTGGACCAGCGGAACCTCGCCGGGATCGGCAATGTCTACCGCGCGGAGCTGTGCTTCCTGGCCCGGGTCCATCCGCTCGCCCCGGTCGGCCGGGTGGCGGAACTGCCCCGGATCGTGCAGCTGGCCAAGACCCTGCTCGAGGCGAACAAGGACCGCAGCCGCCGCAACACCGTCGGTGGGCCGGGCGGCCGGAATGCCAGCCCGGTCTGGGTCTATGGGCGGGCCGGGAAACCCTGCCTGCGCTGCGGGACGCCCGTGGTCCACACCCTGCTGGGGGACACGGAGCTCACCGAGCGCGACCTGTATTTCTGTCCGCGCTGCCAGCCCGAGACCATATGATGAGCAGCAGAAACGTACGAGGGGGACAATGACCTGGGTCGAGACCATTCCGGCCTTTGTGGTGGCCGTGGTGCTCATCTTCGGCCCCGGCCTGCTCTGGGGCGCGGTCCTCGGCCTGCGCCGCCTGACGCTCGTGGCGCTGGCCGGGCCGTTCAGCGTCACAGCGATTGTCGTGGCGGCGGAGCTGGGCAATGCGACCGGGCTGCCCTGGTCCTGGCCGCTGGTGCTGGCCGTCACCGTCCTGGTGGCCGCCGCGCTCTGGCTGCTACGGCGGCTGATGCGGCACCGGCTGCACCACGCCCACGCTGCCGCCGCGAGCCCGGCTCCGTGGCGGACCGTGCTCATCACCTGGGGCGTCTCCGCCCTCCCGCTGGCCGCCTACATGCTGTGGATCATCGGGGCCCCTGAGAACATCGCGCAGTCGCACGACAACATCTTCCATCTGAACGCCATCCGCTACATCGCGGACACTGCCAATGCCTCCTCGCTGGAGCTGGGCTACCTCGGCGCCACCGACGCGGGCATCTTCTACCCGGCCGGCTGGCACGACGTCGTCTCGCTGGTCATGATCACCAGCGGCGCGCCGATTCCGGTGGCCATCAACGTGACGAACCTGGTCATCATCACCGGGATCTGGAGCACCGGCTGCCTCTTCATCGTCAGCCGGCTCACCGGCGAGCGCATGATGCCGCTGCTCGTGGCCGCGGTCCTCAGCACCGCGTACAGCAGCTTCCCGTACCTGCTGCTGGAATTCGGCGTCGTATATCCGTTCATGTTGTCGATTGCAATGCTGCCGGTGGCGCTCGGCCTGGTCATCCAGCTGCTGCGCCTAGGCGTGCCGTCGTCCATTTCGGTGGAG
This sequence comes from Arthrobacter sp. USHLN218, assembly GCF_037144715.1. Lineage (NCBI taxonomy): Bacteria > Bacillati > Actinomycetota > Actinomycetes > Micrococcales > Micrococcaceae > Arthrobacter > Arthrobacter sp. USHLN218. The sequence continues at coordinate 48,316 of NZ_JBBCYT010000011.1, read as the reverse complement.
GGCAACCTCGTCCTGCTCGCCGGCCTGCTGCCTGGCCTGGCGCTGGCGCACCCTGCCACCGTCATGGGGCTGCTGGCCCTGGCCACGCCCATGGTCATCGCCGCCGCCTACGGCCTCTACCGCGGCGGCAGCCGCCGGGAGAAGCGCAACGCCGCGCTCGGTGCCGTCGCGTACCTGGTCGTCGCCGGCTTCCTCTGGGGCGTGCTGCGCCCGGCCCGGAGCAGCTCCACCAACTGGGACGACATGGGCAACGCCCTGCGGGCGCTGTACGAGGTCGTGTTCCATGCCCCGCTCGACCACCCGATGGCCATCCTGGTGACCGCGCTGACCATCGTCGGCGCCGCTGTCGTCCTCAACGTCCGCAGGCACCGCTGGACCATCGGCGTCTACCTGGTCGCGGCCGTGCTCTTCGTCGTGGGGAACTGGAAGGAAGCCCCGGAGTTACGCTGGCTCGTCTCCGGCATCTGGTACAACGATTTCTTCCGCATCAGCGCCATGCTGCCGGTGGCCGGCATCCTGGTCGCCGCCCTCGGCGGCGTCGCCCTGGCCGGCACCGCCCGGTCCTTCTTCCGCGCCTGGCTCGCACGCCGCGACAGGAAGCAGCCCCCGTGGCTCCGGCCGGTGGCCGCCGCGGTCCTCACCGTCGTCGCGCTGGCGGTCGCTCCGCTCTTCGCCGCGCAACGCAGCATCCAGGACGCGGAATTCAAGTACCGCTTCACCGGCAACTCGTACCTGCTGACCACGGACGAACTCACCCTGATCAAGCGCATCCCCGAACACGTCCCCCCGGGCGCCGTGATCGCGGGCAACCCGATGACCGGCGCGTCCCTCTCGTACTCCTACACGGACCGTCCCGCCCTGGTGCCCTCCGGCCAGAGCTCCCCCACCCCGGAGGGCCAGCTCATCATGGGCCGGCTCGACGAGATGACCAGGGACCCGGCAGTCTGCAAGGCCGTCCGGGACCAGGGCGTCCGGTACGTCCTGGACTTCGGCAACAGCTCCGTGCACCCGGGCGAGACCTCCGTCGCCCCCGGGCTGCAGGACCTCACCGAGGCCAATGGTTTCAAACTCATCGATTCCCAGGGCCGTGCCGCCCTGTACCAAGTGGTCGGCTGCGGCTAAAGCGCGCGGGCCGAGCCGGTACCCTTGATGGGTGATGGAATCCCCGCTTCCCGTGCGCGATGGCGTCAATGCCACCCGCCTGCGCCTGCCCGCAGCGGGTCCGTGGGAGACGGCGCTGGACTACATGCTGCACCGCTGGGGCCACGTCGACCCGGAGGGGATCCGGGACCGCTTCGACCGCGGCGAGATCGTCGGCGAAGGCGGTGTCCGGCTCGACCGCACCACGCCGCTCGAAGCCCATACCTTCATCTGGTACTACCGCACCCTGCCCGCCGAGGAGCGCCTGCCGGTGGAGCTGGGCATTCTGCACCAGGACGAGAACATCCTCGTCGTGGACAAGCCGCACTTCCTGCCCACCACCCCGGGCGGCACCTACATCCAGGAGTCGGCGCTCGTCCGGCTCCGCCGCCAGCTCGACCTGCCGGACCTGATCCCCATGCACCGGCTGGACCGGCTGACCGCCGGGGTGCTGCTGTTCTCCACCAACCCGGCCACGCGCGGCAAGTACCAGGTGCTGTTCGAGAAGCGCCAGGTTGCCAAGGAATACGAGGCGATCGCCCCCGTCGCCGAGGAGCTGGAGTTCCCGCGGATCGTCCGGAACCGCATGGTGAAGTCCCGGACCTACCTGCTCGCCGAGGTCGTCGACGGCGAACCGAACGCCGAAACCCGCCTGGAACTCACCGCCGAGCACCAGGGGCTGGGCCGCTACCGGCTGCTGCCGCACACCGGCAAGACGCACCAGCTCCGCGTCCACATGGCCTCGCTGGAAATCGGCATCCTCCACGACCCGTTCTACCCGGTGCTGCTGGACAAGGCGCCGGACGACTTCGCCCGCCCGCTGCAGCTGCTGGCCCGCGGCATCGAATTCACGGACCCGCTCACCGGGCGCGCAACCGGTTTCCGCAGCCGGCTCGAACTCTCCGAGTGGACCCGGGCCGCCACCCCGGAGCCTGCCCTGGCGGGCTGACCCTCAGGGGCTGCCGACGCTCAGGGGCTGCTGACACTCAGGGCAATAACGACGGCGGCCCCCGGCCTGGGTGCCGGACGTGCCGGACGTGCCGCGACAGCGGGTATCGCACCACGAGCACCCGCGTGCAGCCGGGGGCTAAGTGGCAAGCTCGGCGTGCACCGAGCGGAATACCTCGGCCAGCCCGGCCGAAAACAGCACGAACTCCACGACCTGCACGCCGCCGTCGTACGCCAAAACCTCCGTCAGCCCGACCCGCGCCACGGTTTCCGGCTGCCAGCCGTAGATGCCGGCACTAATGGCCGGGAACGCGACGGACAGCGCGCCGAGCCGGTCCGCGACCTCGAGGCTGCCGCGGAAGCAGGAGGCGAGCAGCGCCGGATCGGTCTCGCCGGCATGCCGGTTGGGCCCCACGGTGTGGATGACCCAGCGGGCCGGGAGGTTGAACGCGTCCGTGTGCACCGCGCCGCCCGTGGGCAGGCCCCGCGGATAGGCGCCGGTCCGCAGTTCGCGGCAGGCGGCGAGCAGTTCGGGCCCGGCGGCGCGGTGGATGGCGCCGTCCACTCCCCCGCCGCCGAGCAGCGACGAGTTGGCTGCGTTGACGATTGCGTCCACGCGCCGCCGGGTGATGTCGTCTTCGAGGATCCGGATCTCCACGCTCCCCAGTCTGTCACCGTGCCGGGCCGCGGGGTAGATTGTTCGGGTGGAGATCCCCGAAGGGCCGTGGCAATGGCTCTATTACCCGATGACCCTGGTGCTGGTCATCGCGGACGCGCCCGTGCCGGCGTCGCCCTCGGAAGTCCTGGTGATCGGCGGCGGCACGCTGCTGGCCCACGGCGAGCTCCTCCTGCCGCTGGTGGTGCTGACCGCCTTCGCGGGCAGCTTCTGCGGCGACGCGCTGCTGTTCCTGCTGTTCCGGGGCGGCCTCAATACCTGGCTCAACCGCTGGCGTTGGGGCCGGCTGATTGACCGCGGGGTGACCGCGGCACTGCAGAAGGGCGGCGAGTCCTCCACCTACGCCGCCATCGTCGCGGCGCGCTTCATTCCCGGAGGCCGGACCGCGTCGGTCGCCGCCGCCGGGCTGGCCGAGGTGCCGCTGAAGCCGTTCCTGATTTCCTCGGCCTCCGGCTCGGCCATCTGGGCTGCGTGGATGACCGGGCTGGGGCTCGCGAGCGGGCTCGCAACCGACCTGCCGCTGTGGGCCAATGTTGCTCTGGGGACGCTGGTCGGCATACTGGCGGGCACGATCCTTGCCGCCGTCATCCGCCTGCGCCGCCGGCCCGCTGCCCTGCGGGCGGTGCCGGCCGAGGCTGCCGCCGGCGTGCCCGCCGGCCCTGCCACCGTCCCTTCCTCCGGATCCGCCGCCGAGCCGCGGTAGCCGCTTCCGCCGTGTTCCGCCTAGCCCTCGACTCCGTGACGCCCTCGTTCCACCGGCCGGGGGCGTCCTGGCCACGGACAACGTCCGCCGGGCGGCCGTGTCGCTGGGCCTGGTGCTCTGCCTGCTGGCCGGCGCCCGCGGTTCCGGGCTGCTCGGCGGAAGCCCGATCGCGGAGGCCGCGGAGGGAGCCTACGCCGCTGGCTTCACCGTGCTGGCGCCCAACAGCCAGGCGTTCCTGATCTACCTCGGCCTGCTGGCCTTCACCGTATTCCAGTGGCTGCCGGGCCAGCGGACCAGCCTGCGGCAGCGAGCGGTCGGCTGGTATGCGGCCGCCGCGATGCTGCTCCACGCCGCCTGGGTGCCCGCCGCGATGGCAGGCCTGGTGGGCCTCAGCCTGCTCATCATGCTCGCCCTGGCCGCCGCCCTGGCCGGTGCCATCTCGGCTCTGAGCCGCCTGCCAGCGGCATCCCGGACCGAGGCGGTCTTCATGGATGCGCCCCTGGGACTCTACATCGGCTGGATCCTGCTCGCCGCCGGCGCCAACGCGGCGAGCTGGCTGACGGTGCTTGGCGGCGACCTGTTCGGCTGGGGTCCCCATGTCTGGGGCGTCCTCGCGACTGGCTTGGTCGCCTTCGCCGGCGCCGTGGCGGCGATGACCGGCCGCGGCCGGATGTCGGTCGCGGCGGCGCTTTGCTGGGGCCTGTTCTGGCTCGCCGTCGCGCGCGTGCTGGGCCAGCCGGCCTCGGTTCCGGTTGCGGTCACCGCCGGCTTCGGCCTCCTGTTCGTCCTGGTCTGCGGCGGGTCCCGCACGTTCCAGGTCGCCCACGAGGAACGCCGCGCCGTCCGGCGGGGCTACCTGCCCGAGGCCTGACGCCCCGCACCCGTGCGCGGGCCCGGGGCAGCGGCGTAGACTGCCGCGCATGTACACACCGGAGCCCTTTGCCGAGCCCTCCCCGCGCCGCATCCGCGTCCGGCTGGGCGGAACCCTGATCGCCGACAGTTCCCGCGCCCTGCTGCTGGTCCAGTACGGCAAGTCCGGCCTGCCGACCTACTACCTGCCGCTGGAGGATGTCCGTCCGGGCGCCCTGGCGGCGGAATCGACCGAGGGCGGCCAGACCCGCTGGACCGTCACGGCCGGGAACAAGCGCGCCGAGGCCGCGGCCTGGACGTACCCCGACCCGGACGGCCCCACCGCGGCGCTGGCCGGCCACGTCACCTTCTCCTGGCGCCAGCTGGAGTGGTACGAGGAGGACGAGCGCGTCCTCGTCCACGCCCGGGATCCGTACAAGCGCGTGGATACCCTGCGCAGCTCGCGCCGGGTCCAGGTGTACGCCGGGGACACGCTGATCGCCGACAGCGTCCGGCCGCTGCTGCTCTTCGAGACCCACCTGCCGACGCGCTATTACCTGCCCTTCGAGGACGTGCGCACCGAGCTGCTCGAACCCAGCGACACGGTGACCAGCTGTCCGTATAAGGGCGAGGCGCGCTACTGGTCCGTCCGGGCCGGGGACACCTTCGTCCGCGACGCCGCCTGGAGCTATCCGGCGCCGATCCCGGAGAACCCGAAGATCAAGGACCTGCTGGCCTTCTTCAACGAACGCTCCGACCTGGTGGTGGACGGCGAACGCCTCGAGCACCCGGACACAGCCTGGTCGCCGGCGCACTAACGACGGCGGCGCCGGGCTTCCGCCGGTCCCGGGGCGGGTCAGGCCTCCGTCAGGTCAGCGGATGCCAGCGGCCGCGGACCCGGCGCAGCACTGTCAGGTTCCCGCTGTGCGCGACCTCTTCCACGGCGTCCTGCAGATGCCGGGCAGCCCGGAGCGCCTGCCGGTTCTCGTCGTCGTACGCCCCCGGCTCCACCGTGAAGCGCACGGTGATCCGCGGGACTCCGCCCACGACGTCCAGCTGGTGCCCCTCCACCACGTGGGAGGAGCCGACGGCGGCCGTGGCCGCCTCCATAACGCTCGGCGGGGTGTAATCCGGGCGGAGCCCGGTGATATCGAGGCGGGCTCGGAAGGACGGCATGGGCCTACTGTAGCGAACGCCGGCGCCGTGAGCCTGGCGAACCGAGTAGACGGCCGAGCCGCCTGCGCCGTCGGGTCTGTCCCGTCCGCCCGGCGGCCACAACCCCATCGACTGTGCAGCCGACGCCCCTTTCGCGCCGGGAAAGGGCACCTGCTGCACAGTCAGGGGGTGCGGGCCGGCTACTTCCGGTGGATGGACTTGTAGCTCAGGTAGGCGTTCAGTCCCTCGATCCCGTATTCGGTGCCGAGGCCGGAATCGTGCCGGCCGCCGAAGGGTGCCGAGTGGTTCGAGGCGAAGAAATTGATGCCCACCGAGCCGGTATCCATCCGGTCCGCCACCGCCAGCGCCGCGTCCTCGTCCTTCCCGAACACGAGGCCGCCGAGTCCGAACTCCGTGTTGTTGGCGAGCGCGACGGCGTCGTCCACGCCGGAGTACTTCAGCACCGAGATCACGGGCCCGAAGATCTCTTCGCGGGAGATCCGCATGTCCGGGGTGACGCCGGCGAAGACCGTGGGCTCCACGAAGTAGCCGTGCTCCAGTCCGCCGCCGAGCCGGGCCGCGCGGCCGCCGGTGGTGGCGCGGGCGCCTTCGGCCAGGCCGGACTCCACGTACTCGAGCACCGTCCGGTACTGCGAAGCGGTGGCCGCCGGGCCGAAGACCGTGGCTGGATCCAGCGGGTCGCCCTGCCGGCCGGCGGCGATGGTCGCCGTGACCATGTCGACCACCTCGTCGTAGCGCCCGGCTGGCGCGAGGATGCGGGTGGAGATGTAGCAGGTCTGCCCGGTGTTGCGCATGCAGGAACGCACCAGCACCTGCGACATGGCGTCCAGGTCCGCGTCCGGCAGGACCACGGCGCTCGACTTGCCGCCGAGTTCCAGGGTGACCGGGCGCAGCAGCTCGCCGCAGGCCGCGGCGATCTTGCGGCCCACCGGGGTCGAACCGGTGAACGCCACCTTGTCCACGCCGGGGTGCCTGACCAGCGCGTCGCCGAGCCTGCCCGAGCCGGTGACCAGGTTGACCACGCCGGCGGGCACACCCGCGGCGGCCACGGCGTCGACAATGATCCGGAAGGACAGCGGCGTCGGGGACGCCGGCTTCATCACCACGGTGCAGCCGGCCAGCAGCGCCGGCGCCAGCTTGATCACCATCAGGTTGATCGGGAAGTTCCACGGAGCAATCAGCGCGCAGACGCCGACCGGATCCCGGCGGACCACCGACTCGCCCCCGCCGCGCGGGAAGGGCCGCACGTCTTCGCGCTCCAGGTAGTCCCCGAGCGAGGCGAAGTAGCGGAAGATGCCGGCGGCGTTTGCTGCGGCGTCGGAGGATTCGGAGACGGGCGAGCCGTTCTCGCGGCTGTTGGTCAGCGACAGCTCGGTGGCCCGCTTCTCCACCTCGTCCGCGATCCGCAGCAGGCAGGCGGCACGCTCCGAGGGGGCCAACCGCGCCCATTCGCCGTCGAAGGCCCGGCGGGCGGCCGCGACGGCGGCATCGATATCCTCACCGGTGCCGTCTGGCACGGAACCCCAGACCTGGCCGGTCGCGGGGTCGGTGACGTCGTTGCGGCCGGCGCCCGCCGCCGTCGTCCAGGCGCCGTCGATGAACATGTCGTCGACGTGGGTGTACGGCAGCGACAGCGCGGCGCGCGCGTCGATCGCCGGGCCGGAGAACGACGGCGCCTGGCCGGGTGCCGCGGGTGCGGTCTGCTTCGTGGTGGTCATCGGATTACTCCAGTCTTCAGCAGCGCGTTGGAGCGCGCCAGGTCCGCCGTGCCCATCTGCACCGCGGCATCGGTAATGAGTTCCGGGATGATTTCCGCGGCCAGCCGGTCCGTGTAGACGTCCGGGGTCATCCCGAACCAGGACGAAGCCAGCGCGATGCCGGCATGGTCGAACCGCCACAGCCGGTCGGCGTCGCGGACCAGGGCGTCCTCGATCGAGTACGCCACGTGGCGGGTGTCGTGCCCGTCGATGATCTCGCAGACCCGCTCGATGAATTCCGCCGAGTAGCCGAGGCCGGGCAGCACGCGCCGGGCGACCTTGCAGCCCTCGGCCTCGTGCTCGTACCGGATGGCCGCCTTGCGCCAGTCGCCGGTGAAGCCCTCGGACAGGATGCGCGACTCGTCCACGTGCGCCCAGCCGGTGTCGTGCAGCACGATCGTCACGCGCACCAGCTCCGCGTCCGCCTCCGGGTGGGCGCGGCAGAGGCGCTCGGCGTAGGCGAGCGAGATGGGCAGGTGGATGTCGTTGCCGCGGGCGCGGGTCTCGGACACGACGCTCTGCCACAGCCGATCGAGATCCGCCGCGGCCGGGGTCAGCGACGCCGGCGAGGTGTCCACCGGCCCGGTGGCCGGAACCGGACGGACCGGGTGGGCGGCGGCGAAGGCCTCGGCGCGGGGGTCCGACGCGTGGGCGCCGGGGTCCTGCCCGGGCCAGGCCGGGGCGCCGTCGTTGGTTTGCGTCTGCGTTTCGGGAGTGCTCATCTGTTCCTCAGCCGTCCGTGACGATGGTTTTCAGGACCACGGCGGGGTCTGCCGCCGCGTCCGCGGGAATGTTCTGGCCCTTGGCGAGGGCGTTCTTGACCGCCATGAAGTCCAGCGGCGCGTTCACGCAGTCCGCGGCGATGATCCGGCCGTCCCGGTAGTACAGGACGGAGAACTTGCCGCGCTCGTCGTCGCGCCGGACCACGGTGCTGTCGTAGCCGAGCGTCAGCCCGGCGATCTGGAGTTTCAGGTCCGCCTGGTTGGACCAGAACCACGGGATGCCGGCGTAGTCCTCGCTGCGGCCCATCAGCGAATAGGCGGCGACCTTGGCGTGCTCGATCGCGTTGTTGACGCTCTCGAGCCGGATGCGCTCGCCCTCGGGCGCGCCGGGCAGCGGGTTCGGGATGTTGGCGACGTCCCCGACGGCCACGGTGGTGCCGTCCGAGGCCACGGCATGCCGGTCCACGACGATCCCGTTGTCCACGTCGAGGTCCAACTGTTCAGCCAGCTCGGTGTTCGGCACCACGCCAATGCCGACCAGCACCAGCTGCGCGGGCACCACGGTGTCGTCGGAAAGTTCGACGCCGGCCACGCGGCTTGGGTCCTCGGCCGGCGCCAGGCGGTTCATCCGGGCATCCAGCCGGATGTCCAGCCCGCGTTCGCGGTGCGCGTTGAGGAAGTACCCGCTGGTTTCTTCGCCGACCGCGCGGCCGATCAGCCGCGGCCCGTACTCCAGCACCGTGACGGCCTTGCCCATCTTGTGCAGGCTGGATGCGGCCTCGAGCCCGATGAATCCGCCGCCGATGACCACCGCCTCGCGGACGCCGTCCAGCTGCGCCTTCAGGGCCAGCGCGTCGTCCGCGTTCCGCAGGTACACCACGCCATCCAGCTCCGCGCCGGGCAGGTCCAGCTTCCGGGCCCGGGCGCCGACGGTCAGCGCCAGCCGCTTGAAGGGGAACCGCGTGCCGGAGGCGGCATGCGCCACGCCGGAGCCGTCGGCTTCACGCTCGATCCGCTCGATCCGCTCGCCCTTGACCAGGGCGACGTTGTGCTCCTGCCAGTACTCGTTGGAGCGGAAGATCAGCGACTCGCTCTCCACCGTGCCCTGCAGGAATTCCTTGGACAGGGCCGGGCGCTGGTACGGCCGGTGGTCTTCCTCGCCGAGCAATGTGATGTGCTCGTCGAAGCCCAGCGCCCGCAGCGACACCGCCAGCTGCACGCCGGACTGGCTCGCCCCGATGATCAGCAGCCCCGTGCGCACGGCGCCCGCGGCGCCGCCATCCGCAGCGGCGGAGTGTTCCGCCGTCGCGCTTGTCTTGGTGGCGTCCATGGTCAGACCTGGGCTTCCGGCGTGGTCACGTACAGGTCCGTGTCTTCGGCCAGGCGCAGCTGGCAGGACAGGCGCGAGTTGTCCTCGCGGTCCACGACGGTGCCGTAGAGCATCTCGTCCTCCATCTCCTCCATCTCGGGGAGCTGGTCGAGGCAGTCCTCGCGGACGAAGACGTGGCAGGTGGCGCAGGACAGCGAGCCGCCGCATTCGGCGACGATGCCGGGCACGCCGTTGCGCACCGCGGTCTCCATGACCGAGTCGCCGACGTTGCCTTCAATGTCGCGGACGGCGCCTTCAGCGTCGGTGAAATGAACCGTAGGCATGGGGATCTCCTTCTCGGTTGTGTAGGTCTAGATGAACTGCCGGCCGCCGTCGACCACGAGGGTCTGGCCGGTGATGTAGGAGGAATCGGGTCCGGCGAGGAACAGCGCGGCGCCGACGATGTCTTCGGGCTGGCTGGCCCGCTTGAGGGCGCCGCGGTCCACGCCGTAGTTCTCCGCGTTTTCCATCAGCGAGTAGCTGGCCTCGGTGAGCGTGAAGCCCGGAGCGATGGCGTTGACCGTGATGCCGCGCCGGCCGAGTTCCTTGGCCAGCACCCGGGTCATCGCGACCACGCCGCCTTTCGAGGCCACATAGTGGAGCCACTGCTCGGAGCCGGAGAAGATCGTCGCCGAGGAGAGGTTGATGACGCGGCCGCCCTCGGCCAGGTACTTGCTCGCGGCGCGGGTGACCAGCCACGGACCCTTGAGGTTCACGTTCATCACCAGGTCCCACTCGTCCGGGTCGATCTCCTCGAAGGGGCTGCGGGTCACGGTGGCGTAGATCGCGGCGTTATTAAGGACGACGTCGATCCCTCCGTCGCCGAATTCGGCGCACCTTTCGGCGAGGGCCGTGGTGGATTCGGCGCTGGTGACGTCGGCCTCGAAGGCTGCCGCCTCGGCACCGGTTTCGCGGACGAGGCGGGCGGTCTCCTGGGCGCCGGAGAGGTTCACGTCAGCCACCGCCACGCGGTAACCGCGGCCGGCGAAGCCGAGGGCGAAGGCCCGGCCGAGTCCGCCGGCGGCGCCGGTGATCAGCACCGTGCGCGCGCCCTGCTGTCCGGGGGCGGTCGGGGTGGTTTCCTGCATCATGTCAGATCTTTCGGTAGGGGCCGGACCGGGGCGATGGGGGTAACGCCCCGGTCCGGCGGGGAACGCCTGGCCGCTTGGGGGGACGGCTCAGACGTGGCTGTGGCTGTGCGCGCCCGGGCCGGCGATGGCCGGCTCGCCCGCTTCCTCGGCGTCCAGGATCTGGACGGTGCCCTTGGTGCCGTCCACCCTCAGGCGCTGGCCCGTCTTGATCGTGGTGGATCCGGACCCGGTGCCGGTGACCGCGGGCAGCCCGTACTCGCGGCAGACGATCGCGGCGTGGCTCATCATGCCGCCGATGTCCGTGACGGTGGCCTTGATCTTGCCGAAGATCGGGCCCCAGCTCGGCGCGGTCACGGTGGCCACCAGGATCTCGCCCTGCCGGACCTCGGAGAGCTGGTCCGAGTCCGTCACGACGCGGGCGATGCCCTCCACGACGCCCGGGGAGGCCGCCATGCCGCGCAGGCCGCCGCCTTCGACTTCCTCGCCGGCGCCGAGCCACTGCTGGACCTGCTCGGTGGTGATGCCCCAGAGCATCCGGGTGAACGGCTCGGTGATGGAGGCCGGCGGGGTGTTCAGCGCCGGCTGCGGGCGGGCGGTCTTGAGCGCGTCGATGATGCCGCGGCGGCGTTCGATCTCCTCGGGCCAGTAGGTCGGGCCGATCGGCTGCGCGCCGACGCCCCAACCGGTGACCAGGTCGAAGAGCGCGTCGCGGACCTCGTTGCGGCCCAGGTAGAGCAGGTCGTCCGGCTCGTTCCAGAAGCCCTCAGCGTGCATCATCCGGGAGAGCTCGCGGATCTTGCGCCAGAAGACGCCCATGGTCCAGTGCTCGATGTAGAAGTTGTGGTTCTCCACGTACGGGTACGCGGTGGCGGCCAGCTGGCGCTTGGCGTCGAAAACGGCCTGGGTCTCGCCCTCGAGCAGGTCCCGGTATTCCTCGACGATGCGGTCCTTCTCAGCGATCAGCTCCTCGGTGGGCCGCATGATCTCCTGGCCCTCGTCGAGCCGGCGGATGTAGTCGGCGATGTAGCCGAGCGGGATCTCCTGGTGTTCCTTCCAGTACTTGTCGTGGCCGTAGAAGCCGTTGCCCACGGTGAAGTTGAACCACGGGTCCTGGGCTTCCCCATACTGCTTGATCCACCGCTCGCCCCCGCTCGAGGCGCGGACCGCGCCCAGGGTGGCTTCGACGTCGTCGGTGTTGGCGAAAGCGGACTGGATGCCCAGCTCCACGGCCAGCTTGGCCAGCTGCTTGAGCTCGTCGTCCGGGCGGAACAGTTCCATATCCACGCCCTGCACCATGGTCGCGATCGACTGGTCCGGGATGTTCGGGAAGACTTCCTTGCAGAAGTTGAAGAAGTCCAGGTAGGCGATGTAGCCCAGGTTCAGGAACTCGAAGTGGTACTGCCAGTTCTGGTAGGCCAGCTGGATCAGCCGATCGTAGTTCTCCAGCAGCACCTCCGAGCCGTCCTTGGCCTTGCCGGTGGTGATGTCCTCCATCGGGACCATGTCAGGCAGCTTGCCGAAGGACAGCGTCTCCATCTCATCGATGGTGCCGCGGACCTTGACGTGCCACTGCTTGAGCAGCTCCTCCCAGTTCTGGAAGTAGTGGCCCACACGCTGTTCGAACAAAGGCACGCGCGCGGCGATCTGGTCCTCGGGAACCGGGATCGGCGACATGTACAGGTAGCCAAGATGGATGCGGAACTCGATGCCGTTGGCGTTCGGGATCATCAGGTGCCGGGCGTTGTACTGGCCCAGGCACTTGACCGCGAACTCGCCGCCGATCGTCTCGAACGGCTTGAAGACCGTGGGCCAGTGCTGGCTGTCGCAGAACCAGAACTTGGCGTCCTCGGCTTCCTTGAGCTTGTCCTGGAAGACCAGGTAATACGGGTACAGCTTCTCCCAGCCCTCGGCGCCGGCGGGAACCGGCAGCTCGGAAGGCTTCGGGAACGACTTCATGGACATGGGCGTCCTTTCGGTGCGGGCTCGACGTCGGCCCTGGCTGGCAATTCAGTGCAGTGATGCGATGGCGCTGTGGTGCTGGTCGGAGGTGGTGCTCAGGAGGTGCGCCCAAGCGGTGCTGCGCACGCTGGCCGGCTCACGCTGTCCGGCTTACGCGGTGGTCTTGAGCAGCGAGGCGGTGATGCTGCCCAGGCTGAAGCCGGTGCCCGCGGCCGGGGTTCCGGAGCCGGCGCCGCCGCTGAGCGTGCCGCCGCCGGAAGCGGGGATGCCGAGCGAGGCCGCGTAGCCGCCGGTGGAGGCCTTGGGGGCGGCCGGCTTGGACGAGTGCACGGTTTCCGGGCGGGACTGCAGCAGCAGCAGGTTCTCGCCGTCGGGCAGGTCTGTGTCCAGCGCCCACTCGATGTCCTGCGGACACTTGTAGTGCTTCTCCGCACGCTTGGCCATGGAGGCAACCGCGGCGAGTTCATCGTCCGTCAGGCTGCGGCGGCCGCGGCGCTCGTCATCGACCTCGCGCTCCACCAGGGTGTGGGCGGAGCGGTCCGGGACCAGTTCGGCATGCTTGTCGCCGAGGTGTTCGCTAACGACGGTCAGGGTCACCTTGTCCAGCACGATGTTGTCCGGCGTGACCTGGCCGGAGACGACCATCTCGCCGACGCCATAGGAGGAGTCGATGGTGATCTTCGAGCGGTCCCCGTTGGCCGGATCGAGTGTCATCGCGACCCCGGAGACCTTCGAGTTGACCATCTTCTGGACCACGACGGCCATGGACAGGCCCTCATTGGGGATCCCGTTCTTCAGCCGGTAGATGATGGCCCGGGCCGTGAAGAGCGAGGCCCAGCACTGGCGGATGTGGTCGGTGACGGCCTTCGCGCCCTCGAGCCACAGATAGGTGTCCTGCTGGCCGGCGAAGGAGGCGTCCGGCAGGTCCTCGGCCGTGGCGCTGGAGCGGACCGCCACCGGGACGGCTTCCTCGAACCGGGCCATCAGCGCCTCGTAGGCCGCCAGCGTCTGGGCCCGCAGGCTCTCCGGCACGGGCTTGGAGCAGATATCCGCGCGGATGCCTGCCGATACCTTCTCCATCTCGGCAACATCTTCCGGATCCAGGCCTGCCAGGAGGTCGTGGATCTCCTGCGTGATGCCGGCCTCGGACATGAACTCGTCGAACGCGGCGGTGGTGACGACGAAGCCTGGAGGGACCGGCATGCCGGCCGAGGTCATGGTGACCAGGGACGAGCCCTTGCCGCCGAGCGCCTCAAGGGTGGGCTCGATGCCGCCGTCGAAGAACTGGATGTACTGGTTGCTTTCCATGGTGCTTAGACCTCCCAAGCCACGGGGACGGATTCGGGGACGCGGAAGGAGAGGTTCTCGCGGAACTCGATCGCTTCCGGGTGGTCCAGCTTCAGGTTGGGTGCCAGCCGGACGATTTCCTCCAGCGCGATCTTCGCCTGGAGCTTGGCGAGCATGTTGCCGAGGCAGTAGTGGATGCCGTAGCCGAAGGAGAGATGCTCGCGGGCGTTGGGGCGGGAGATGTCGAACTCCTCGCCGCCGGTGAAGCGGGTTTCGTCGCGGTTGGCCGAGCCCATCAGCAGCAGCAGGCCGGCGCCCTCGGGGATCTTGACCCCGCCGACCTCCGCGTCCGTCAGCGCCTTGCGGCGCCAGCCGACGATCGAGCCGGAGTAGCGCAGGACCTCGTCGATCGCCGCCGGGATCTTCTTGGGATCCTCCACCAGCTGCTGCCACTGCTCCGGGTGGGCCAGCAGCACGCGCACTGCATTGGAGATCAGCGTGGTGGTGGTCTCGTGGCCGGCGAAGAGCATGCTGTAGAGGACCGAGGCGATTTCGTGGTCGGTGATCTCGGCGCCGTCCTGCTGGGCCTTGACAAGGTCCGCGGTGAGGTTGTCGCCGCCCTCCTCGTGGGCCACCCGGACCAGCCGCAGGCATTCCTGCCAGTACTCGACCAGGTTGTGTGCGTGCGGGATCTGCTCCTCGTCGGACAGGTCGCCCCAGGTCATCGCCGCGCGCGAGTCGCTCCAGCGCTTGAACTTGTCCACCTGCTCCACATCCGCGCCGATCAACGTCAGGATGGTGACCGTCGGGACGTCGTAGGCCAGGTCGCGGAAGATGTCGCCGCGGCGCTCGGGGTTGGCCAGCATCCGTTCCAGCTGGTCCACGACGTTCTGCCGGATGAACGGCTCCAGCACCTTGAACCGGCGCGGGGTGAAGGCCTTCTGGACCACGGAGCGGATCCGGGTGTGCTCCGGCGGGCGCCGGGCGGAGAGGCCGGAGTAGGCGGTGAAGCCGCCCTCTTCCATGATCTTCCTGGCGGCCGGGCCGCGTTCGCGCACCGGCGCCTGGGCGTTCTCGCTGGAGAAGGTCTCCCAGTCATCGAAGACGGCCTTGATGTCGTCGTAGCGCGTGACCACGTAGTAGCCGATGCGCTCGTCGAACATGACCGGCTGCTCGGCCCGGAGTTCGGCGTAGGCCGGGAACGGATCCTTCATCTGGAACGGCTGGTAGCCGTGGTGCCCGGCGGGGGCCTCGGCGCCGTGGCCGAACGGGCAACGGGGGGCCGTCTCAGTCGAGGGTGACATCTGTGCTCCTTGGATATCGTCTCCCGCGTCCGGCCGGGGGTGCCGTCGGCGGTTCGTTCGCTATCCAGTGTTGCGCACATCACGCTGTAACGCGTACCACATCCTTCCACTCAGTAGAAACCGGATTACCAGGCGGTAGCTGCGCAGGGCGGCGGGGTCAGCGCCGGCTCATGCCAAGCAGCGATTCCAGCGGGATGTGCGCCGTCGCCCGTTCGATCTGGGCGGATACTCCCCGCAGGACCGGCAGGTGCCGGGTCATCGAGGCGGACTGCGCCGAGGCCAGCACGAGCCCGAGCCCGGCCCCGATCCGCTTCGTATGGAAGACCGGGACGGCGATCGAGCAGGACCCCAGCCGCACCTCCTCCAGGGTGGTGGCGTAGCCCTGCTCGCGGATCTGCACCAGCTCCTCGGCCAGCCGGCGCGGATTGGTATGCGTGTGCGCGGTGGCCTGCTCCAGCTCGCGGTGCAGGTACGCGTCGCGGACCCATTCCTCTTCGAAGGCGAGGATCACCTTGCCCACCGCCGTGGCGTGCATGGGCAGCCGGCCCCCGACCCGGGAGGCCCGCGGCACCCGCTTGGTCCCGTAGATGCGCTCGATGTAGAGCACCTCGTTGCCGGCCCGGACGGCCAGCTGCGAGGTCTCGCCGGTCAGCGAGAAGAGGTCCTGCACGAACGGCCGCGCGGCCTCGCGCAGCTGCCGTCCCGTGTTCTGCGCCAGTTCCCAGATCCGGATGCCCAGCTGGTACCGGCCCGTGGCGCTGCGGGAGAGGAAGCCCCAGTCGGTGAGTTCGGTGACCAACCGGTGCGTGGTGCTCAGCGGCAGCCCGGAGCCTTCGGCAATTTCGGTCAGGCTCAGGGCGCCGCGAGACTTCTCGAACGCCTCCAGGACGGCGAGGACCTTGGACGTCACTGTCCGCCCGGGTTCCCGGTTTCCGCCCGCCACGCAGCCTCCTTCTCCGTTGCCGTCTTCGCCGGCACGACGAGTCTAGCCGCGGACAATGCCCAGGCGCGGCCCTCCGACGGAACGCTGATCAGCTCCGGGTCAGCTCCCGGCGAGCAGCTCCTGTCGTTCCGGCCACTGGGTCACGGACTCCAGCGCGGAGAGCGCCCGGGCGATTGTCGACGCCTCCTCGGTGAACAGGTGCCCGTGCACGCGCTGGCTGCACAGCCTCAGCGCCTGCCCGCGCTCCAGCCCGAACCACTCCATGACGGTGTCGATGCCGTGCGGGCTCAGCCGCCAGGTCTTGTCCGAGTCCTTCACGATGGCGTCCTCAATGGACAGCGCCTCCTTGCGCGAGTCGTGGCCGTCGATGATCTCCAGGATCTGCGGCACCCGCGCGGCATCCCAGCCCGCCTGCTCCAGGATCCCGGCGGCCAGCCGGGCGCCCTCCTTCTCGTGCAGCAGCACCAGGTCGGGCCGCCCGCCGCCGGGCGCGATGGCCGCCAGCACTTCCTCCGGCGGCACCTGGGACCAGCCGATATCGTGCAGCATCATCGCGGGAAGCACGACGGCGGCATCCGCCTCGGGGTGCGCGTGCAGCAGGGTGCGGGCCAGGCCCAGGGCGTAGAGCGTGTGGGCATCGTTGTCCCGCACCGCCAGCAGCGGCGCCGCCAGCTTCCACACTCGGGCCAGCTCGGGCTCCAGCGTGATGACGCCGTCCGGCTCCTCTTCGATCCCGGCGGACACGTCGCTGCCGAAATGGTTCGCGGCCGGCCTCATCTTCGTCATGCCCTCACGGTGGACCATGAGGCCCCGCCGCGCAACCCGCGTCTTCCGCTGGCCGGAACCCTCCTCCCCCATCGACTGGGCAGCAGAAGCCCTTTTCCGCGCAGAAACGGGCACCTGCTGCACAGACGACGGGCAAGGGGCGGGGAGCAGCGCCTACTTGGGCGCCATCCGGATGGCCCCGTCGAGCCGGATGGTTTCGCCGTTGAGCATGGCGTTGTCGACGATGTGGGCCGCCAGGCTGGCGTACTCCGCAGGCCGACCGAGGCGGGAGGGGTGCGGGACCTGGTGCCCCAGCGATTCCTGTGCCTCCCGCGGCAGGCCGGCCATCATCGGCGTTTCGAAAATGCCGGGGGCAATGGTCACGACCCGGATCAGCGAGCGCGCGAACTCGCGGGCGAGCGGCAGGGTCATGGCGGCCACGCCGCCCTTCGAGGCGGCGTACGCGGGCTGGCCGATCTGCCCGTCGAACGCGGCGACGGAGGCGGTGTTGATGATGACGCCGCGTTCCGGCCCGCCGGTTTCGGTGGCCACCGGCTCGGTTTCCGCTATCGCGGCGGCCGCCAGCCGGACCACGTTGAAGGTGCCGACCAGGTTGATCTGCACGACCCGGGCGAAGTCGGCCAGCGGCAGCACCCCGTTGCGTCCCAGTACCTTTCCGGGCGTGCCCACGCCGGCACAGTTGACCGCCACGCGCAGCGGCCCGAGTCCCGCGGCCGCCTCGACCGCCGCCTGGACATCCGGCTCGCTCGTCACGTCGGCGGGCACAAAGAGCGCCCGTTCGCCGAGTTCCTTCGCGTAGGCCTCGCCGGCGGATTGCGGCAGATCCACCAGCACCACCCAGGCACCGCCGTCGTACAGCCGCCGGGCGGTCGCGGCCCCCAGGCCCGACGCGCCTCCGGTGATCAGGGCTACGGCTCCGGTCAGCTCCAAGGTTCCTCCTCGTTCGGCGGCTTCGGCCGTTCCTGGCGGCCGCACTGCCAGCATAGTGTGGCCCGGCCCACGGTTCCGGCACGCCGGTGGAAGGAACCGGCCGGAAACAGGCCGGCGATACCAGCCGGGGAACCCACGGCCAAGGCCCATCGCCTCTCCGGCAGGCGGCGGCCGGCCGTTAGGCTGGGGCCATGGCTGCCGAAATCCGTCCGCCCGCCCCTCCGTCACCCGGCACCACCCGGTCGTCCGGCCGCGCGGACGAGGCCGCGGACGCCGTCATCCGCCACTTCGGTTACCGGCTCTTCGGCCTGCCCTTCACGCACATCGGCGCCGTGCGTCGGCCCGCCGCCGGGATCTGGCCCTTCGGGCGGCCCTGGCACTACTGGTGGCAGGCGCACTTCCTCGACTGCCTGGTGGACGCGGGCTGGCGGGAGCTGGAGCGGGGCCAGCATTACCAGGGCGGCGTCGGCCTGAGCGCCGGGGCGCTCGGCGCGCGGCTCCTGCGCACCATCCGGCTGCGCAACCTGCTGCGCTTCACGAACTCCTACTACGACGACATGGCCTGGCTGGCCCTCGCGGCCGGGCGCCTGGACGCGCTGGCGGAAGCGGCCCGGAAGCCGCGCCGCTGCAACCGTGCGGCGCTGCGCGCGCTGCGCCCGGCGCTCGAATCGGCGCACACAAAGGACCTGGGCGGCGGCCTGTTCTGGAGCACCCAACGGGATTTCAAGAACGTCCCGGCGACGGCGCCGGCGGCGCTCTTCTTCGCCCGCTCCGGGCAGCGGGAGCGGGCCGAGGAGCTCGTGGATTGGCTGCGGGAGAAACTTTACGACGGCGGTGCCGGGCTCTACCTCGACGGGCTGCGGCTGCGCGGCGACGAGGCGGTGCTGGTGTCCGACATCTACACCTACAACCAGGGGCCGGTGCTCGGGGCGCTGCTGGAGCTCGGCCGGCCGCAGGACCTGGACCATGCCGCGGCGCTGGTAGACGCGGTCGCCGGGCGGCTGACGGTGCGGCACGAGGACAGGCCGGTGCTGCGGACGCACGGGGACGGGGACGGCGGGCTCTTCACCGGCATCCTGGCCCGTTACCTGGCGCTGGCCGCGAACTCGGCCCGGCTGCCCGAGGCCACGCGGACGCTCGCCCGGTCGCTGGTGGCGAACACGGCGGATGCGTTCTGGGCCGGCCGCCGGATCGAGAACCACCGCAGTTGGGAGGTGCTGGTCTTCGCCAAGGATCCGGTGCTCCCGGCCAAGAGTTCCTATCCGCCCGGGGAACCCGTGGAACTGTCCACGCAACTGCAGGCCTGGATGGTGCTGGAGGCCGCGGCCGCGCTCGATTGACGTCATTACGTAACATCCGTGTTGTGTATTGGGTCTGCGGTGGTCCACAATGACTGGGCAAGCGAAGGCTTGCCTTACTCCCACAGCGGGGTCCGGCCGGGCCCGCTGCGGACCGCATTCCCGAAAGGCTTTCCATGAAGATCCGCTTCCCGAAGTTGCCTGCGGCCGCCATCGCCGCGGCGGCGGCCCTCACGCTCAGCGCCTGCGGCTCCGGCTCCTCGGCCCCCGAGGGTTCGTCCGCTGCCGAAGGCTCGGCCGGCGAACTCACCATCTACAACGCCCAGCACGAGTCCATGACGCAGGCCTGGATCGATGAGTTCACGGCCGAGACCGGCATCAAGGTCAACGTCCGCCAGGGCAGCGACACGGAGATGAGCAACCAGATCATCCAGGAAGGCGACGCCTCCCCCGCCGACGTGTTCATCACCGAGAACTCCCCCGCGATGACGCAGGTGGAGAACGCCGGGCTGTTCACCGAGGTCTCCCCCGCGGTGCAGGAGAACGTGCCGGAGCAGTACCGCCCGTCGTCGAACATGTGGACCGGCGTCGCCGCCCGCTCCACCGTCTTCGTCTACAACAAGGACGCGGTCAAGGAAGGCGACCTGCCGGCGTCGATCATGGACCTGGCGAAGCCGGAGTGGGCCGGCAAGTGGGGCGCGGCCCCCGGCGGCGCCGACTTCCAGGCGATCGTCTCCGCCATGCTCGAACTCAAGGGCGAGCAGGCCACGGCCGACTGGCTCAAGGCGATGAAGGAAAACGCCAAGATCTACCCGAAGAACGGCGCGGCCATGAAGGCCGTGAACGCCGGCGAGGTCGACGGCGCCGTCATCTACCACTACTACTACGCGGCGGACCAGGCGAAGACCGGCGAGAACTCCGGCAACGTTGCCCCGCACTACTTCAAGAACGAAGATCCGGGCGCATTCGTGAGCATCTCGGGCGGCGGCGTGCTGAAGTCCTCGGACAACCAGGAGGCCGCCATGCAGTTCCTGGAGTTCATCACCGGCAAGGAGGGCCAGGAACTCCTGGGCACCGGCGAGGACTACGAGTACCCGGTGGGCAAGGACGTCGCCCCGCGCGAGGGCCTCGTCCCGCTGGACGAACTGCAGGCTCCCCCGGTCGACGCGGCCAAGCTGAACAGCCAGAAGGTCGTCGAACTGATGACCAACGCAGGTCTCCTCTAAGCCGGAGTAGTCTATTTCGGTGAGCATTTCCCTACCGGTAGCCGGGGTCCGATGACCCCGGCTACCGGCACTTCCAGCGCCCCCTCCAACATCCGGTCCAAGGCGCGGGGCACCCGCTCCCGCCCGCCGGCGCCCGTGGTGGCCGCCGCCGTCGTTATTTCCCTGGCGACGCTCATCCCGCTGGGCTTCGTCATCATCATGACCGTCGCCACCGGCTGGGACACGGCCGTGAAGCTGGTCTTCCGGCCGCGCGTGGGCGAGCTGCTGTTCAACACCGTGGGCCTGGTGCTGGCCACCATTCCGCTGTGCATCGTCATCGGCGTCGCCGCGGCCTGGCTGGTGGAGCGCACGCAGCTGCCGGGCGCCCGCTTCTGGTCGCTCGTCCTCGCGGCACCGCTGGCCGTGCCCGCGTTCGTCAACAGCTACGCCTGGGTCAGCACCATCCCGTCGCTGGGCGGCATCGCCGGCGGCACGCTGGTCTCGGTGCTCTCCTACTACCCCCTGGTCTACATTCCGGCCGCCGCCGCGCTGCGCCGGATGGATCCCGCGCTGGAGCAGTCGGCCGCCTCGCTGGGCCTGGACCGCTGGCGGGCGTTCTTCCGCGTCATCCTCCCCCAGCTCTGGCTGCCGATCACGGGCGGCTCGCTGCTGGTGGGGCTGCACCTGCTGGCCGAATTCGGCGCCTTCTCGATGATCCGGTTCAACACGTTCACCACGGCGATCATGGAGCAGTACCAGTCCACCTTCAACGGCGTGGCCGCCAACATGCTGGCCAGCGTGCTGGTGCTGCTGTGCCTGGCCATGCTGCTGTTCGAGTCCCGCATCCGCGGCAACGCCCGCTACGCCCGGATCGGCTCCGGGGTGGCCAGCCGCCCGCCCATCCTGCCGCTCGGGCGCTACCGCCCGGTCGCCGTCGTCGGTGTCCTCGCCCTGGCCGCGCTGGCGCTTGGCGTGCCGCTGGGCAACGTGGTGCGCTGGCTGGTCGCCGGCGGGGCGGACATCTGGGACCTGCCGGAGATCGCCCACACGCTGGCACAGACGCTCGCCTTCGGCCTGGCCGGGGCGCTGCTGACGGTGCTGCTGGCCTTCCCGATCGCCTGGCTCGCGGTGCGTTATCCGAGCTGGTTCACCAAGCTGCTCGAGGGCACCAACTACATCACCTCCTCGCTGCCCGGGATCGTGGTGGCACTGGCGTTCGTCACCGTGGCCGTCGGCTACCTGCGGCCGCTGTACCAGACGGTTCCGCTGGTCATCGCCGCGTACGTGCTGCTGTTCCTGCCGCGCGCGCTGGTCAACCTGCGCGCCGGGCTGGCGCAGGCCCCGCGCGAGCTGGAGGAGGCGGCGCAGTCCCTGGGCAACCCGCCGCTGAAGACGTTCTTCCGGGTGACCCTGCGGCTGACCGCGCCGGCGGCCGCAGGCGGCGCCGCGCTGGTGTTCCTGGGCATCGCCAACGAGCTGACCGCCACGCTGCTGCTGGCCCCCACCGGAGTCAACACCCTGGCCACCCGGTTCTGGTCGCTGAGCTCCGAAATCGACTACGGCGGGGCGGCGCCCTACGCGCTCATCCTGATCCTGCTCTCGCTGCCCATGACGTACCTGCTGTACACCCAGTCGCAGAAGGCGGCCGGCCAATGACCCTTGGAAGGAGCTGCGCCCCGTGAGCCCGGCCTCGGCTGATACCCCCACCCCGGACAGCCATCTCATCATCGACAACGTCACGAAGTCCTTCGGCAGCACCCAGGTCCTGCGCGGCGTGAGCCTCTCGGTGCACCGGGGAATTACGACGGCGATCGTCGGGCCCTCGGGCAGCGGCAAGACGACGCTGCTGCGGCTGATCGCCGGGTTCGAGGCGCCCGATTCCGGGTCCATCATGCTCGACGGCAAGGTGGTGGCCGACGGCACGACGCTGGTGCCCGCGCACCGCAGGAACGTGGGCTATGTGGCTCAGGACGGCGCCCTCTTCCCGCACCTGAGCGTCGGCGAGAACATCGCCTTCGGCCTGGACCGGCGTAAATTCGGCGGCCGCTCCGCCGTCCGGAACCGGGTGGCGGAGCTGCTGGCGATGGTCTCGCTGGATCCCGACTACGCCGACCGGCGGCCGGACGAACTCTCCGGCGGCCAGCAGCAGCGCGTCGCCCTGGCCCGGGCGCTGGCCCGCGAACCCGAGCTGATGCTGCTGGACGAGCCGTTCAGCGCGCTGGATGCGGGCCTGCGCGTTGCCACCCGCAAGGCCGTGGCCGCCACCCTGGCCGCCGCCGGCGTCACCACCATCCTGGTCACGCACGACCAGGGCGAGGCGCTCTCCTTCGCCGACCAGGTGGCCGTCATGCGCCGCGGGGTGCTGGCCCAGATCGGCAACCCGTTCGTGGTGTACACCCGGCCGAGCGACCGGGAGACCGCGGAGTTCCTGGGCGATGCCGTGATCCTGGACGCGGACCTGCAGGGATCGCTGGCCACCTGTGCCCTAGGCGGCATCCCGGTGCGGCGCCCGACCTGCCAGGGCCGGGTCCACCTGATGCTGCGTCCCGAGCAGATCCGCATCGCCGAAACCGGCGCCATCCGCGGCACCGTGCTGGAGACCGACTTCTTCGGCCCCGAGGTCACGGTCAAGCTGGAACTTCACGGCCCCGCAGCCAACAACGGGCACAAGCAGACCATCACCATCCGGCATTGGAACGCGACCCTGACCAAGCCCGGCACCGAACTGTACCTGCGCGTGATCGGCGAAGGCGTGGCTTTCCCGGCTTGATTCCCAGGCCCGTTAGCACAGCCCGAAATCTGTTGGCCAGTAATGGCTCGATAGAGGCCCCATTCCAGCCATTTCGGGCCAATACATTGCGCCGGTGCACTTTCCCGCCGGCGGTTCGATTTCCCGGCGGCTGGATTCCGGTCCCGCGGCTGACCGGGTGTCCGGCAACCCGGCGGCCCTTCGACTATGGCTTCTTCCGCTGCGGATGCGGCGCCTCGTGCCGGGCCAGCATCTCGACGAAGCCGGCGATCTTCCTCTCCCGCGCTGCCGCCGTGCGCAGCTGGCTGAGCCGGAAAATGAGCGCGAAGCGGTTCTGCGAGGTCAGCACGTCGAACATCGCCTGCGCCTCCGGGACGGCCGCTATCGCCGCGGCCAGGTCCTCGGGCACTTCCGCGGTGGCCGGCCCGGCATAAGCCAGCTCCCAGCGCCCGTCTGCCTTGGCCGAGGCAACCGCCGCGCGGCCGGCATCGCGCATCCTCCCGGCGGCCTCCAGCCGCTCGACCCGTTCCACGTTCCGCAGCGACCAGACGCTGCGCTTGGTCCGCGGGCCGAACCGCTGGAACGAGGACTCGCCGTCGCGCCGGCGGGCCTGTCCGTCGATCCAGCCGAAGCACAAGGCCTCCTCGAGGGCCCCGGCGTAGTCCAGCGCGGTCACGTTGCCGCCCTTCTTATGCAGCACCAGCCAAACCCCGGCCGACGCCACATGGTGCTCTTCCAGCCAGGCGCGCCAGGCACCGGAGTCGGGCAGCAGCAGTTCGGGAAGTTCCGCAGGCATGGACAAACACTAGCGGCGGATCCGGCCTCCGCACCATAGGCTGGAAGCACGCGAGGCCGGAAGCAGGCGCCGGCTTCGAAAGCACACTATGCGCAACTCGGATGCGCCCACGATGCAACCCAGGAGGAGCCATGCTGCGAGTCCGCCCGGTCCACTACACATCCCGCCCGGAGGAGTTCAGGCAGCTGCTGACGGCGCTCGGCATGGCCGTCACCGCGGACTACGGCACCTGGATCGAGCTAGACGCCGGCCACGGACGCCTGGCCCTGCATGCCATGCCCGCCGCTTCCAGCTCGGATGCCACCACCGCCCTCGGCTTCGAGGCCCGGGACCTGGAGACCTTCCGCCGGCGGACCGAGGAGGCCGGTAGCCATGCCGCGCCCTTCTCCGCGGACCACGGCGTCCGCGTCAAGGTCGTGCCGCCGGACGGCCTCGAGTTCATCGTGGACCCCGTCAACGAGTCCGCCGACGAGCACAACGCGGACCCGGCGCTGACCGTGGCCGCGGTCTGGCTTACCCCGGACGTCGCCGGAGCCGCCAAGGTGCTCGCGGACATCGGCGCCCGGGAACGCAGCTCGGGCCCCGATGCGGCGGACTTCACCGCCAAGAACGGCGGCGCAGTGCACGTGCGCCGGGCGCAGGCGCCGGACGCGGATCTGGCCTTCGAGTACGACGGCGACCTGGCGGCCCTGCGCGGCAAACTCGCCAATGCGGGGCTGGCGGCAACCCTGTCGGATACCCCGGCCGGGCCTGTGCTGGAAGTGCCGGACCCGGACGGACCTGAGGCCGCCGGCGGAGGGAAACTACGCATCACCCGCCCCCGCTGAGGCTTACGCTCTCGGGGGAAACCGCGTTGCCACCGGCGGTTCCGGCGTGACCTCGACCTCAGCCGTGCGATACAACAAGTACATGAATGTGCGCACTCCGGACCCGAACCCAGGCTGGCTCTCCGAAGAGGACCTCTACGAAGCCAGGCGGCGGCTGCCCATGGTCTACGTGGAGGCCATTCCGGTCCGGCTGGATGCCCTGGGCTACGTCACCGACGTCGGCCTCCTGCTGCAGGCCTCTGATGAGGGCCAGATGGTGCGTTCGTTCGTCTCGGGCCGCGTAATGTACCGCGAGACCATTCGCGCCGCGCTGATCCGGCACCTCGAAAAGGACCTCGGGCCGCTCGCCTTCCCCCAGCTGCCGGCTTCCCCCATCCCGTTCACTGTGGCCGAATATTTCCCTTCCCCGTCGGAGACCGGCCTGACGGACGACCGCCAGCACTGCGTCGCGCTGGCCTACCTCATTCCCGTCACCGGCGAGTGCGACCCGCGGCAGGACGCACTGGAGCTGACCTGGATGAGCCCCGAAGACGCCCTCAGCCCGGAGGTCCAGTCGGAGTTCACCGGCGGCCGCGGCAACCTCCTGCGCCAGGCCCTCGCGCACGCCGGCTGGTGCCGCTGACGGAACAAGCGGCAGATTTCCTAACCACATCCCCGCCGCGCGGCGCAACTTCGGAAAACGAGGTAACGAATCCATATACTGTGGTCTGAGCCTGAGCCAGGGAGGACCGGATGACCGATCAGCAGCGAACGTATGTCCATACGATCAAAGCGGAGATGATCGCACCCGGGCACATGTTCCTCCGCCGCGGAGGAAAGCATTCCGCGGAGGTGGCGGGCACCGCCGTCGTCAATGACGATTTCGGCAGCCCTGCCCTGGTCATCGCCACGCTCACGGACGGCAAGAAGGTGCGGATCGCCCACGGCTCCAGCCTCCGGGTCGCTTCCACCCGCCCGGGCCCCGGTCCCGCCAGCGCACTGGCGCTCGACGACCTGGAGCTGATCCCCGCCGAGGAGGGCACGCCGGAGGCCGTGATTGTCGACGTCGCGCGTGCACACCCCAAGGACATGGACATCCAGCGCATCGCGGCGCGGCTGAGCAAGGGCCTGAACATCAAGTCCGGCAGCAACCTGCAGGACGTGCGGGACCTGGCCCACCGTCTCTTCGTCTACGTGGATGACCGGGACAACGCCCTGCGGGTCTGCCAGCTGATCACGGATGTTCCCTTCGACGGGAACTTCGGGCGCTGGAAGTCGATCCAGGGTGCCCTGGCGATGTCGGCCTTCATCCAGCACGAGGCAGGCGAGACCGAGGAATCCGAGCGGCTCGCCAAGGCGATGCGGGCCCCGGACGAGGTCGAGGAGAAGGACCCGCTGCGGGCGAAGATGAACGCCATCGTGCTGCAGCGCCAACTCAACGAGCCGAACCTCTACGACAAGGAAATCCACCGGGCCATGGCCGCGACGGACAAGTCCGCCGAGCGGGACTGGCGGGTCGAGCGGCTGGCCGTGCTGACCTACCTGCGCACGCACGGCGGATCGGAGACGCTGGAGCCCGCCGAGCTCGAGCGCCGCATCGCCAACGAAATCGTCGCCGTCCGCGCCCTCAACGAACAGCTCACCGCGGGCTAAGCGCCAGCCGGCCGCACTGAGCCGGGCTCTGGCCAGCCCCGAGCGGCCGGGAGTAGAGTCGGCTGACATGACGGAGAACCGTAATCCGCTGAGCGTCCATATCAATGCCGATGCCCAGCAGGTCTGGGTCATGTTGCGCGAGCCGAGCAGGATTGCGCAGTGGCACGGCTGGGAGCTGGACAGCCTCGAGGACGAGATCAACGAAATCTACTTCACGAATGCGACCGAGGGTGCCGACCACCGCAGGCTCGTGACCAACGGCGGCGACACGTTCACCCTCGAGCCGGTGGGCGACGGCACGCAGGTCACGCTGGAGCGCGGAGCGATCGAGCCGGGCTCCGAGATGGCGGACTGGGACCAGGACATCACCGAGGGCTGGACCAGCTTCCTCCAGCAGCTGCGCTTCACGCTCGAGCGGCACCCCAACACCCCGCGCCAGACCACGTACTTTGCATACGATGCGGTGCCGGAGGGTGGCGTCCTAGCCAGCCTCGGCCTGGCGGACATGCCGGAGCCGGGCGAGGACTACGAAGCCGAGCTGAGCACCGGCGAAACCATCAGCGGCAAGGTCTGGTTCCGCACGGACACGCAGCTCGGCCTGACGGTTCGGGCCTATGCGGAGCACGGTGACGGCCTGCTGATCGTCGCCGCCCAGCCCAGGCAAGAGCGGTTACGGCCCGACGGCGGCACGCAGGTCCTGATCACGAGCTACGGCCTGGGTGCCAGGCGGCTGGGCGAGATCCGAGGCGCGTGGGATTCCTGGCGCACCAGGCACTTCCCCTCCTCGGAGGAGCTGACGGTGGGCCGGCCGCTCTGACATCGGGCCCAGCCGGCGGCTAATCCTGTGCGGGGTTCTGCCCGCGGCTCTTGAGGAACCGGCGCCGGTTCTTCTCCCGCAGGGTGCGCTGGTGCATGAGGTAGACGAGGCTGATGCCCACCAAGGCTCCGATCGCGGTCTGCAGCGCGCGGTCCACCATCAGCTCCTGCGGATTCGTCGGCGCCGCCAGTTCCGTCATGATCAGCGCCAGCGGCGTGATGAAGATCAGGGCCAAGGCGTAGTGCCGCAGGACGAACATTTCGGCCGCGAACTGCAGCACGATCACCATCAGCACCAGGGCCCACGGCGCCGGATGGGGCGCCAGCAGCAGGCCCGCCGCGACCACACCGGCGAAGGTTCCCAGGATGCGGTGCACGCCTTTTTTGATCCGCTGGGCCAGGCTCGGACCGGCTATCGGCGCCACGGCCGCGACCATGGCCCAGTAGTTGTGCCCGAGGCCGACCATCGTGGCGATGGTTCCGGCGGCGAGCGCCGCGGCCGCGTTCGCAGCTGCCTCGACCCGGAACTCCCGCCAGTGGTCGGGTGTCAGGATGCGCTTGGGCGGCGGCGCCATCGATGTCCGCCAGGCGGGCCGCAGCCGGCTGCTGATCCCGATCAGCATCGCCAGGAACACACTGACCAGGCCGGTCAGCATCGCCTGCCACAGCGGGGGCGTCGGCTGGATAGACCCGATGGCCGCGTAGCCGAAGGTAAAGAAGATCACGCCCGCCGGCCGCAGGCCGAAGTAGTTCACCGCAAGGGACAACAACCCGGCCACCACGGTGGTGCCGATGACGATGCCCCAGGGGCCGGCGTCGGCCGCTGCCGTCAGGGCACCGGCCAGCATGACCAACAGGATCAGCACACCGAACTCGGCTTGGTGCCGCAGCCTCGCTCCATGGGCTTCGCCGCGGCCGTAGATCCCGGTGAATGCACCGAAGGCGGCAAAAACCATCAGGTCGAAGCGGTCCATCGCGAGCAGGGCGAGCAGCGGCAGGCCGACGCTCGCGGCGCAGCGGATCCCGACGATGTGGTCCTGCCGGGCGGGGCCGACGCGGAAGAACTCCCGCACATGCTCTTTCAAACGCTGAACCTGCTTCCGGTCGAACGGATAATGCCACTATGGCCGCACCGCCTGATGTCGGCCAGCGTTTCCGTGCAAGGCCACTGCCGTCTGTGGCGGGCGCGGCAGCGGGGCGGGAAATGCACGGCGGCAGGCCGTGACGGCGGCGCCGGCGTCGAAGCGGGCCGGGCAAAACACGCCCGCACCGCAGGCAGGGGGCACTTGCCACTCTACGGCCGCTTTGCGCAGCCGAGGCGGGGAGAGTGCGATTCTGTGAGGACCCGAACAGGGCGCGGTGAGCCCGGTGACACCGGCCGAGCCGGCCCGGGCGATACGGCAGAATGGATGGGTGCCCCAGTCTGACTTTTCCTTCACCGTTGGCAACCGCCTGACCGACACCGCCGGCCCGACCGCCAGCCACATCGAAGCCAACGGCGGTGAGTTCAACGGACGCACCGGCACTATCACCACCCCGCACGGCGAGATCCGGACGCCCGCGTTCATCGCTGTCGGCACCAAGGCCACCGTGAAGGCCGTGCTGCCCGAGTCCATGAAGGACCTCGGCGCCCAGGCGCTGCTTGCCAACGCCTACCACCTGTACCTGCAGCCCGGAGCGGACGTGCTGGACGAGGCCGGCGGGCTCGGCAAGTTCATGAACTGGGACGGACCCACCTTCACGGATTCCGGCGGCTTCCAGGTGATGAGCCTGGGCTCGGGATTCAAGAAGGTGATCAACATGGACGCCGCCGCCGCCGATTCCGGCGCGGATGACCGGGTCGCCGCCGGCAAGGAGCGGCTGGCGCACGTTGACGACGACGGGGTCTGGTTCAAGTCCCACCTCAACGGAGACCGCCACCGGTTCACACCGGAGATCTCGATGCAGGTCCAGCACCAGCTCGGCGCCGACATCATGTTCGCCTTCGACGAGCTGACCACCCTGATGAACTCCCGCGGCTACCAGGAGTCCAGCCTGGAACGCACCCGGCTCTGGGCCGAGCGCTGCGTAGCCGAACACGAGCGCCTGACCGAAGAACGGTCGCACCGGCCGTACCAGGCACTGTTCGGCGTGATCCAGGGCGCCCAGTACGAGGACCTGCGCCGCAAGGCCTGCCGCGACCTCGGGTCCATGAACTTCGACGGCTTCGGCATCGGCGGTGCCCTGGAAAAGGAGAACCTCGGCACCATCGTGCGCTGGTGCAACGAGGAACTGCCCGAGGACAAGCCGCGCCACCTGCTGGGCATTTCCGAGCCGGACGACATCTTCACCGCCATCGAGAACGGCGCCGACACCTTCGACTGCGTCTCCCCCACGCGCGTCGCCCGCAACTCGGCCTTCTACACCCCGGACGGGCGCAAGAACCTGTCCAACGCCCGGTTCAAGCGCGACTTCACCCCGCTCGTGGAGGGCTGCGACTGCTACGCCTGCGCCAACTACACCCGCGCCTACATCCACCACCTCTTCAAGGCCAACGAGATGGTCAGCCACACGCTGATCTCCATCCACAATGAGCGGTTCATCGTGAAGCTCGTGGATGACGCCCGCCTCGCGATCGACGACGGCCGCTTCTTTGATTTCAAGAGCGAAGTGCTGGGCCGGTACTACACCTGAGCCGGCGCTGCCGTCGGTACCTGCGGAACAACAGCCACAAACCAATAGCGACGACGGCGAGCAGCACCACCACGAGCAGCGGCACCAGGACGGCCGCCAGCGACAGCGAGAGGCTCGCCGTGTCCTCGACCGTGCTGGCCACCGGGGCCGCTGCGCCCACCGTCGCCGCGTTCAGGACCGGCCGCGCCATCATCTTTACCACGTGCACCGCGAACGCAATCCCGATGCCGAGCGCCACCGGCACCCACGCCGTACCGCCGAAGAACGTGTCGGGGTCCGAGACCCTGACCGTTTCCGACGAAATGCCGCTGCTGAAAACGATGCCGCCGGCGGCCGGGCGGATCACCGTCTGGATCCAGTCATTGAAGCTGTCAACCACGGGAATCTTGTCCGCCGCGATCTCCAGCACCAGGAGCACGCCGATGATCAGCAGCACCCAGCCGTTCGCCAGCCAGTCCCATTGTGCCGGCAACTGGACCAGGTCCGTGTAGCGGTCCAGCAGCCCGAGGATGAGCATCGGAATGTACGCATTCAGACCCGCCGCCGCTGACAGCCCGGTACCGGTCAGGATCTCCAACATAGGTCAAGGGTATGCCTGTGGGGGCGGACTGCCGGGGGCCACTGGGCAAAACGTTGGTGGCGCCGACTAGAGTGCAGGGATGGACGACAAAGCGGTTCTTCACCACTACCTGCAATCCCGGCGCGCCGACCTGCTCGCGAAGCTCGACGGCCTCGGCGAGTATGACGTCAGGCGGCCCCTGACCCCGACCGGCACCAATCTCCTTGGGCTGGTGAAGCACGTGGCGAGTGTCGAGCTCGGCTACCTGGGCGAGGTCTTCGGGCGTCCCGCCGACCGCGCCCTGCCGTGGTTCGACGATGATGCGGAACCGGACGCGGACCTGTGGGCCGCCGCGGATGAGACGCGCGAGGAGATTATCGGGCTGCACCGGTTCTCGGCCGCACACAGCGATGCCACCATCGAAGCGCTGCCGCTCAACGCCGTCGGCGAGGTTCCGTGGTGGCCGGAAGAACGCCGGCGCGTGACCCTCCACCAGATCCTCGTGCACATGTGCGTCGAGACGGCCCAGCACCTCGGCCACGCGGACATCCTCCGCGAGCTGATCGACGGCAGCGCAGGGCAGCGTCCCGGTGATCCAAACCTCTCAGTGCGCAGCGCGGACGAGTGGTCCGACCATCGGGCGCGCATCGAGGCTTCCGCACGGCAGGCCGAAGAGGCTGCCCGGCAAGCCGAGGAGGCGGCGCAGCTCGCCTAGGCCGCCGCCCCGTACGAGGGCTCGCGCCGCTTGACCGCGCCGATCACCGTCGTCGTAACGGGCACGAAGAGGAACTCGACCAGCGTCTTGTAGACGAACCCGACCACCACGTAGTTCACGAAGGTGCCGAAGTCCCCGATGCCGATGACGGAGGCCGCAATCGAGCAGAAGATCAGGGTGTCGGCGAACTCGCCCACGCCGGTGGAGCCCATCAGCCGAGCCCACAGCCGCTGCTCGCCGAAACGCTCCTTCATCCGCACCAGGACCCAGGAGTTCAGCGTCTGGCCCACCAGGAAACCGAGCAGGCTTGCCAGCACGATCAGCGGCACCGGCCCCAGTGCCCCCTCCAGCGCCGCCTGCTTGGACGCACCGAACTCATCGTCGAACCCCGGGAGCATGATGATGACCCAGTAGCACAGCGACGCGAACACGGAGAGCGCGAACGTGGTCACGATGGCCCGCCGCGCCACCCGGAAGCCGTAGACCTCGCTGACCACGTCGCCGAGGATGTAGGCAAGCGGGAAAAGGAAGAAGCCGCCGTCCGTGACGATGGGACCGATCACCACGCCCTTCGCGGCGCCGATGTTCGAGAGGATTAGCACCACCGACATCGCCGCCAGCATGATGCCGAAGTAGGGGCTGCCGATCGACGCGAAGCGGGCGCGGGAATGGGTGGACTTTTGCAGGTCTTGCATGGAGGGCACCTTCGAAAGTAGTGGTTCGCGCAACGCAAGGCAGGTCCGTAGGGTCCTTAGCGGGCGTCCGCTGTATTAGCACTGGGCGGCCCGTCTGCACCGGACCGCCTCCAATTCTCCCACGGCTGCTTGCAGACCTTCTTCCGCAGCTTTTTGCGCACACCCTTCCACAGCTTCTCCCGCACCCTTGCGATCTGTCCGGCGCCACTTATTCTGGACTTACGCAACCAACCCGGGCGGACGTTCCGGACAGTCGGGGGCCGCAGTGGCGCTGCCGCCGGGTGCTGTGCAGGGTGGACCCGGCCGCAAGAGGGAGCAAGCCATGACGCAGGACAACGACGACGGCGCCACGCCTTCCCGCCGCGAGCCGCCGGAGATTCCCCTCGACCCCTCGGGGCGGGTCCCGATCGAGCCGCTGGGACCGATTCCGTCGACGGCCGGCGTGCCGCTCGAGGCGGACGAAGAGTTCGCTGACGAGCTGCTCGGCGCCCGCAATCCCCGCCACCGCGTCACATTCGGCCCCCTGGCGTTTTTCACCGGCTTCCTCGCCGCCATTGCGACGTTCTCCCTCGCCGTCATAATGATCTCCGTGCTCGGCGGAACCTTCAGCTGGCGCCAGGTCCTGCCCACATTCGGCATGGCCATCGTGGTGCTGCTCTATGCCGGAGCCATCGGCCTGGTCGTCGGCGCCCCCATCGCCTTCCTGCTGGGCCTGGCCCTCCGCCCGGTGCGTAACCAAGGCCTGCACGTGCTGGCCTTCTTCGTGGTCATCTCCTCCGTGGCCTGGCTGATCTTCAGCGCCATGTACGGCGGAGCGGCGTGGGAAACCGTCTGGTTGTCCTGCCTGATCGGCGCCTGTGCGGCGGTGGGCCGGGCGTCCGTCTGGAAGCTCGTGGACGTCTACGACTAGCACCGGATCCTCCCCTGCCCGTTTCATTTCCGATCCCGGCTATCGCTCGCCCGGCTTGCCCGGTTTCACTCCTACCCCGGCTGATGTGGACAATGGAGGCATGTCTGTTTCAGCTGGAACCTCCGCCCCACGTCCCGCCGTCACCCTGACCATCGCCGGCTCGGAAGCCACCGGCGGCGCGGGCGCGCAGGCGGACCTGAAGACCTTCCAGGAGCTGGGCACGTACGGCATCACCGCACTGACCTGCATCGTCGCCTTCGATCCGAAGGACAACTGGAACCACCGGTTCACCCCGGTGGACGCCCAGGTCATCGCGGACCAGCTTGAAGCCATCCAGACCTGCTACGCCGGCAGCCTGGACACCGTCAAGATCGGCATGCTCGGCTCGCCCGCCACCATCAAGACCGTCTCGAGCGCCCTGAAGTCCCAGCAGTGGAAGAACGTCGTGCTGGATCCCGTGCTGATCTGCAAGGGCCAGGAGCCGGGGCACGCGCTGGACACCGACCAGGCCCTCAAGGCGGAAGTTCTGCCGCTGGCCACCTTCGTGACGCCCAACCACTTCGAGTCCGAATCGCTGTCCGGCATGGCGATCAACGACCTCGAAGACCTCAAGGAAGCCGCCCGCCTGATCCATAAGGCCTCCGGCGCCGTCGTGCTGGCCAAGGGCGGCGTGCGGCTGGAAGGCCCCGACGCCCTGGACGTGTACTACGACGGCGAGACCCTCGAGGTCCTGAGCGCGCCCAAGGTCGGCGAAGTTGCCGTGTCCGGCGCCGGCTGCTCCCTCGCTGCCGCCATCACCGCCGAGCTCGCCAAGGGCGCGGCACCGCTGGAGGCAGCCAGGACGGCCAAGACCTTCGTCACCGAGGGCATCAAGGCCCGCGTCTCCTCCAACGCGCCGTTCGATGCGCTCTGGCAGGGCTTCGCCGGCTAGCAGGACCTCCCCTCCCCGCGGTCCAGCCCCGGGCGCACATCCCGCCCTGCCCTGTACAGCTTCACCCTTTCAAGTTCCGCAAACCAGCACGTCATGGGCGTGCATGACGGTTAAACCTGTACAGCAGGGCCTAAACATGGACAGCCCTGCCGCCCGCCCGGATTCCCAGAAAGCCAGCATGCTTAGCTATGGTCGCTGTATGCGCACCAAAGTCGTATTCTTCGCGGCCCTGCTCGTGCCGCTGCTGGCCGGATGCGGACTGAAGATTCCCTCCGATCCGGAAGGGACGCTGGACCGCGTGGCCGGCGGCACCATCAGGGCGGGCATCTCGCACAATCCCCCGTGGACCGAGACCGGCACCGGGTCAGCCTCGGCCGGCACCGGTTCAACCAGTACCGGCGCCGGCACCGGTTCAACCAGCACCGCCCCGGGCGGCACCGAGGCGGAACTCGTCCGCGCCTTTGCCGCCGAGCACAACGCCCGAGTCGAGTGGGTCTCCGGCGGCGAATCCAACCTCGTCAGGCAGTTGGAACGCGGCGAACTGGATCTGGTCGTCGGCGGCCTGACAAAGGATTCGCCGTGGTCCAAGCACGCCGCCCTGACGCAGCCGTACTTAGAGACCAGCAATGCCCAGGGCGACAAGGAACAGCACGTCGTGGCCGCCCGGATGGGCGAGAACGCGTTCCTGGTGGAGCTGGAACGGTTCCTGAGGGAGGAGGCCCGATGACGGCGCGCTTCGGCCGCACCGAACTGCCCGAGGACCTGGAGCGCGTGCTGCGCAAGGCCGTCCGGCTGCAGTGGACCACTCTCGCCGTCCTCGCCGTCTCCGTCACCCTGGTGTTCCTGACCATGGGGAACTCGCAGGCGATGAAGGCGGCGTGGATCGAGGACATGCTCTCCTTCGCGCCGCCGCTGGCCTTCCTGATCGCGGTGCGGATCATCAACAAGCCGCCGTCCGAAGGCTACCCATACGGCTACCACCGGGCCACCGGCATCGGCCACCTGGTTGCCGCCGTGGCCCTCTGCGCGATGGGCGTCTTCCTGCTGATCGACTCCGGCATGGGCCTGCTCAAGGGCGAGCACCCGCCCATCGGCTCCGTCGAGCTGCTCGGCGAGACCGTCTGGCTTGGCTGGCTGATGATGGCGGTCATGGCCGTCACGGCGGTCCCGCCCGTGATTCTCGGCCGGATCAAGATCAAGCTCGCCAAGGACCTGCACAATAAGGTGCTCTACGCCGATGCGGACATGAACAAGGCGGACTGGATGACCGCCGTCGGCAGCATCCTCGGCGTCGCCGGCATCGGCATCGGCCTCTGGTGGGCGGACGCCGCAGCAGCAATCTTCATCGCCGCCAGCATCCTGCACGACGGCTGGAAGAACATGCGCGGAGCGGTGACCGACCTGATGGACACCCGGGCCATGACTTTCGACGACGGCAAGCCCCACCCGCTCATCAAGAGGGTCGACGACTACCTGCGCGACCTGCCGTGGGTCGAATCCGCCGGCTCGCGGGTGCGGGACCAGGGACATGTCTTCCACGTCGAGGCGTTCGTGGTGCCCCGGGACCAGCTGCCGCCGCTTCAAGCGCTCGAAGCGGCCCGCGACGGGTGCATCGACCTGGACTGGAAAATCCAGGACCTCGTGATGGTGCCCGTCGCGGAGCTTCCCGCCGAGGTGGGCGGGCGGCGCCAGCATCAGTCGGAGCGAAGCCTCTAGCCGCGTCAACGGCGGGCGCTAACGGCGGCGGCGCCTCCCCGGGCGCACATCCCGCCCACGTCAGCCGCGTCACAGTCCGGGGCGGATGCCGGCTTCGGCCCCGCCGCGGATAGTCTTTACGCCGGGCGAATCCGAGGTGGTGCAATGGCGACGGCAACAACAGCGATGACGAAACAGCGCGTGGACGCGGCGTGGATCGTCGTCGTCCTCGCCGGAATCACCGCGGCCATGCACATCTGGAAGCTCCCCGCCGCCGTCCCGCTGATCCAGGCCGAACTCGGCCTGTCGCTGGTCCAGGCGGGGCTGCTCCTCGGCCTGGTCCAGGTGGCCGGCATGGTGGGCGGACTGGCCGTCTCCCTGCTCGCCGAACTGATCGGGGCGCGCCGCTGCCTGCTGATCGGGCTCGGACTGCTCTTCGCTGGCTCCCTGATCGGCGGTTTCTCCACCGGCGCCGGCCTCCTGATGGCCTGCCGCGCGATCGAAGGGGCCGGATTCCAGCTCGCGACCGTCGTGGCGCCCGGACTGATCCGCGCCAACACGCCGCCACGCCGGATCAATACCGCCGTCGGCTTCTGGAGTGCTTACCAGGGCTGCGCCACCTTCGTCGGACTGATGGCGAGCGCGCTGATCCTGCAGGTCACCGGCTGGCAGGCCTGGTGGTGGATCATGGCCGCCGTGACCCTGCTGCCGGTGCCGCTGATCCTGAAGTTCGTTCCCCGCGACCCGCCGCGCGACGGCAGCGGCGCCGGCCCGGCCACCAGGCGGATCGGCGTGACAGTCCGCTCGCCCAAGCCCTGGATCGCCGGCCTGGTCTTCGGCTGCTACACCATCCAGTGGATGGCCGTCGTCGGCTTCCTGCCGACCATCTACGAGCAGAACGGCGTCACCGGCATCTGGCCGGGCGTGCTCAGCGCCGTGGTCGGCGGCCTCAACGCGGTCGGCGCCGTCGCCACCGCCCCGCTGCTGCAGCGCGGCGCCACCCCGCGGCAGCTGATCATTCCCACCTTCGCCTTCATGGGTACGACGTCGTTGCTCACCTTCGGCGCGGACTGGACCGGGGTGCCGGGCGGGACCGCGCTGCAGTTCGCGTGCGTCGCCGCCTTCTCGCTGACCGGCGCCGTGGTTCCGTCGACCCTGACCCGGCTCGCCGTGGACCTCGCCCCGCCCGGCGGCTCCGCCCCGGCCGCCATGGGCCTCATGCAGCAGATCTTCAACGTCGGCAACTTCACCGGCCCCGCCCTGGTCGCCTGGCTCGCCACCGCCACGGGCGGCTGGAACTCGACCTGGTGGATGACCTGCGGCTTCGCCACGCTCGGGGTCCTCCTGAGCCTGTACCTGAGCAGGCGCCGCCTCGGCCTGGACTTCGCGCACCGCTGAGGACTGCTCGGGCGTAGGGTGGGCTTAGGCCCGCTGCCCCAGCCGGCGCGGGCCGGACAGTAGTCCGACCCTCGAGAAGGAGCATCCATGAACCCGAACGAGAAACTGCACCCGGAGCACGCCGACGAGCCCGATACCTCCGGCGCAGGCACGGACCGCACCGACGAAGTCCACGAGGGCAACATCCCCGTGAAGGGCAGCGAAGCCAAGGCCGACGAACTGGCCAAGGAGGCCTACGGGGACAAGGACGCCGACGGCGAGGGCGACACGCCCAACGTCCCCTTCCCCGGCTAGCTCCCCAACGCAGCGACGGCGGCACCCAACCGGGTGCCGCCGTCGTTATTGCCCTGCGGCCTCACGGCCTGCCGGGCGCCACGCCGCCGAGGAATCAGACGGTGCGGGTGGCGACCTCTGCGTCGAGCCGCGGCAGCCGCGGGAACCACGGGTTCTCGCCCGGGGTTCCGACATTGACGACCATGAACGCCTTCTGGCTGGTGCCCGCGTTGAAGTCGGCGTCGATACCGGCCGCGTCGAAGCCACCCATGGGGCCGGCGTGCAGGCCCACGGCGCGGACGGCCTGGATGAAGAAGCCCGACTGCAGCCACGCGTTGTTCTTGCCTACCTCGGCGCGCATGGCGGCGTTGTCGTCGAACATGGCCTTGCGCTCGGCGGCGTGCGGGAAGAAGGTGCCGAAGTGCTCGTGCCAGTCGGCGTCGTAGCTGAGGATCGCGACCATCGGAGCCGTGCGGGTCTTGTCCCGGTTGCCCTCCGCCATGTGGCCGGCCAGGCGTTCGCGCGCTTCCGCGGAGCGGACCCAGGTGATGCGCAGCGGCTGGTTGTTCATCATGGTCGGGGCCATCTTGGTGAGTTCGTAGATAGCCTCCAGCTTCTCGTCGGAGACGGGCTCGGCGGAAAAGGTGTTGGCGGTGCGCGCCTCGAGGAACAGGTGGTCCGCGGCGGTGCGGTCCAGTGCCAGCTCGTCGGTCAGGTTGGTTTCGGTGGTTGCGAGGCTCATTCAGGCTCCTTAGCTGCGGTTCGCTTCTCTCCGAGATAACGACGGCGGTGCGCGGCACCATTCCGTGCGGGGCGGTGATCTGGCTCACGGCACACTCCCGCGCTGCAACGCGGGGTTCGGCGAAGCGCGGCGCCGGTCTACCATCATCGGGTGAGCATCCGAGTCCGCAGCATCCATTTGGCGTGGATCGTCGCCGCCCTGACCATGCTGGCCCTGGTTGCGGGGGCCGCCTTCCGCTCGACCACCGGGGCCCTGTTCCAGCCGATGGAGACCGAGTTCGGCTGGAGCCGCTCGGGGACCAGCGGCGCCGTGACGCTCAACCTGATCGTGTACGGGCTGACGGCGCCGTTCGCCGCCGCGGCCATGGAACGCCTCGGCGTGAAGCGCGTGGTGCTGGCCGGCCTCGGGCTGACGGCGCTGGGCAGCGGGCTCACCGTATTCATGACCTCGCTCTGGCAGCTCTGGCTCCTCTGGGGCCTGTTCGTCGGGGTCGGCACGGGCGTGATGGCGCTGGTGTTCGGCTCCATCGTGGCCAACCGCTGGTTCGTCCGCCACCGCGGCCTGGTGATGGGCATCTTCTCCGGCGGCAACGCCTGCGGACAGCTGATCTTCCTGCCGCTGATCGTGGCCCTGGCCGAGCACGAGGGCTGGCGCGCCGCAGCCCTCGTGACCGCCCTGGTGGCCGCGGCGATCATGCCCTTCGTCGCGCGCTACTTCGCCGACAGCCCGCATGCCGTGGGGCTCCGGCCGTACGGAGAGGATCCGGAGAATCCCGTGCCGGCCCCGGCCAAGCCGCAAATCTCCCCCGCCCGGCTGGCGCTGCGGGTGCTGCGCGAGAGCCTGGCCCGGCGTCCGTTCTGGATCCTGCTCTTCACTTTCTGGGTCTGCGGCTGGTCCACCAACGGCCTGATCCAAACCCACTTCATTCCCGCGGCGCATGACCACGGGATGCCGGCGACGACGGCGGCCGGCCTCCTGGCGCTGATCGGGGTCTTCGACCTGATCGGCACCGTGGCCTCGGGCTGGCTGACGGACCGGTTCAATCCGGCCATGCTGCTGGTCTGCTACTACGGGCTCCGCGGCCTGTCGCTGGTCTTCGTCAACTCGCTGCTGGGACCGAGCATCGAACCGCCGCTGTGGGTCTTCATCGTCTTCTACGGCCTGGACTGGGTCGCCACGGTGCCGCCGACCGCGGCGCTATGCCGCGAGCACTTCGGCATTGAACGCGCCGGCGTCGTTTTCGGATGGGTCTTTGCCTCCCATATGGTCGGCGCCGGCGTGGCCGCAGCCACCGCCGGCTGGCTGCGGGAAACCACCGGCAGCTACCACCCGGCCTGGATCTCGGCCGCCGTGCTCTGCTGGCTGGCCGCGGCCTCCCTGTTCTGGCTGCGCAAGGCCCCAGTGCGGCAGGAAAGCCGGCCCTCGGCCGACCCGGTCCACTAACCCGCCCGCGCCGACCCGACCGGCACGTCGGCCGCCGCTGCCCGTAGCCGACCCGCCGGTGACCGGCCGCCACCCCGCCGACCCGCCGCCCCGCCGGTGACCGGCCGCCACCCCGCCGACCCGCCGCCCCGCCGGTGACCGGCCGCCACCCCGCTGGTCAGGCCGGGTCGACGTCCACGGGCAGATGCAGCGGACCGCGGAGGATCGGGCTGGGCCGGTACGGCGGCGGGTCTTCGGCCAACCGCGGATTCCGGATCCGACGCGCGAACTCCGTGAGCGCGACCTGGGTCTCGAGCCTGGCGAGCGGGGCACCGAAGCACAGGTGGATGCCGCTGCCGAACCCCAGGTGCTGGTTGTCCGGCCGGTCCGGAATGAACCGGTCGGCCTCGGCGAACCGGCCCGGGTCCCGGTTGGCTGCGGCCAGGACCAGGGTGACCGGAGAGCCGGCGGCAATCGTGGTGCCCGCTATCTCTATGTCGTCCAAGGCCGTCCTGATCGGCACGAAGTGCACCGGCGGCTCGAACCGCAGCAGTTCCTCGGTCATGGGGATGGCCAGCTCGGGATCCTGGCGCAGCCGGTCCAGCTCCCGGGGATGGCGGAGCAACGTGAGGATCCCGTTCGAGATGAGATTGACGGTGGTTTCATGGCCGGCGATGAGCAGCAGCAGCCCGGTGCTCGCCAGCTCCCCGGTGGACAACCTGCCCTCCGGGCCGTCGTCGGTCACCATCGCCGAGAGCAGGTCGTCCCCAGGCGACTTCCGATGACGCTCCACCAAATTGCTGATGAAGTTGAACAGCTCGGTGCTGGCTTCCTTCCGCTTCTCCTGCTGCGTTTCGGGATCCAGGCCGGGGTCGATGGTCTCGATCGCCAGGTCCACCCACTTCCGGAATTCGGACCGGTCTTCCGGCGGCACTCCCAGCAGCTCGCAGATCACCGAGACGGGAAAGGGGTAGGCCAGCTCGTCGACGACGTCGATCCGGCCTTTTCCTTCCATGCCGTCGATCAGGCCGGTGACGATCTCGATCATCCTCGGCTCCAGGCCTGCGACCCTTGCCGGCTGGTGCGGGGGTCCGA
The DNA here is from genome assembly GCF_037144715.1 of Arthrobacter sp. USHLN218. Classification (NCBI taxonomy): domain Bacteria; kingdom Bacillati; phylum Actinomycetota; class Actinomycetes; order Micrococcales; family Micrococcaceae; genus Arthrobacter; species Arthrobacter sp. USHLN218. The sequence goes on along the minus strand of NZ_JBBCYT010000011.1, from coordinate 8,245 downwards.
AATGCCGCATCGCCAGCCTGCGCTGCCGGTCGTGTTCTGGAGGATCCATTTGCAGGAAGCTCGGCTGCATGTCCTCGGAGAGCTCCTCCATCGCCGCCGCGAACTGCGGGTTGTGGCTCGGATCCGAACTCAGCCGCGGGTCGTGCAGCAGCGCAAGGTTCTCCGCATACGTGCTGACCAGGTAGCTGCCGTCCTCCAGGCGGCTCACCGGGGTGCGGCGGAGCTCTGCGTAGAGGGGGTAGGGATCCGGGCGGCGGGAGTAGTCCAGGACCTGTTCCCAGGGGGTCGGCTCGGCCATGGCGGCGGCTCCTTGATGGGCGGGAGGACGGGACGGTTGGGGAACGCCGCCGCGAACGGCTGGTGTCCTTCCGCTTCGTCGATCTGTTGGAAGGCCGGCGGGAACGCAGCCCCCTGGCGGATGAGTCGTTCGTAGAAATCCAGCCACTTGTTCTGGTTGAAGCCCACTGCCCCGACGATGCGTCCGTCGCAGCCGTAGGCGGCAACGAACCTGCGCGGCTCCACCGAGCCCTGGGCAATCACGACCTCCGTACCGAGGGAAGGCACCCCGACACTCTTGATTTCGCAGCCGAACTGGGTGGACCAGAACATCGGCATGGCCAGATGGGGCAGTTGGGCGTCCGGCCGGCTGACCAGGTTGTGCGCGGCGGTCGCGGCCTGCGCGACGGCGTCGCCCCAGTGCTCGAGCCGGACAAACCAATTGCCGAAGAACGGGTGGGCCGAGCAGGCAACGTCACCGGCCACGAAAATGCCCGGCACAACATTGCCGTCGGCGTCCAGGGCCCGGCAGCCGGCGTCGCAGGCGACGCCCCAGGGACCGTACGCCAGCGGTGAACCTACCAGCCATTCGCTATTGCTGATGCCGCCGAGAGCCGCGACCGCAATATCGGTTTCGAGGACCGTCCCGTCCGACAAGTGCGCCTTCCGCAACCGCCCGGCATCGTCGCCCTCCAGCGCCAGGACCCGGACGCCGCAGCGCAGATCGACGCCGTTGTCGCGCTGCATCCCGCCGGCGATCGCCCCAATCGCCTCGCCGAGGGCCGCGCGCAGCGGCGCCGGCCCGGCCTCCGCCACGGTTACGGGCAGGCCGAGTTCGCAGCAGGCGGAGGCGATCTCGGAGCCGATGAAGCCTGCCCCGATCACCAGCACGCGGTCCGGCTTGGCGGCGAGCCGCCTCCGCAGCCGGGCGGCATCCTGGCTCGTCCGCAGCGTCAGCACGCCATCCAGCCCCGCCTCCGCCGCATTCGGCCAGGGCCGTGCCCGCATGCCCGTCGCAATCAGCAGCCGGTCGAAGCCGATGCCTCCGCCGTCCGCCAGCTGCACCCGCCGGCCGGCCACGTCCAGCCCCGTAGCAGCCACGCCGAGCCGCCACTCCGCGTCGACCCCGAGTTGCCGGGGCAGCGCGGTCCGGTCCGGGCGGACCCAGCCCGACAGCACCTGTTTGGAAAGCGGCACCCGGTCATACGGCTCGTACGGTTCGTCGCCGACCAGCGTCAGCTTCCCCTCGAAACCCTTCCGGCGCAGACTCTCCGCGGCGCGCAGCCCGGCCAGGGACGCGCCGACGATCACGATGCTGCCAGTCAACAGGCCACCGTCGTCCTTCCCGGAATCCTCCGATTGCCCGGTCACAGCGCGCCCCGACGCCAACGGTCCCCCGGTCGGCCGTTCCAGGCTCCGTGGCTGGTCCAGCTCAATCGCCTGGACCGGGCATGCGGCCGCCGCCCGCAGGATGCCCTTGCGCTGCCCGTCGTCCGGGTCCGGATCATAGACCAGCGCCTCGTCGCCCTGCATGGTGAAAACACCCGGGGCCAGGAAGGCGCACTGGCCATAACCCTGGCATTTGGTGAGGTCGACGACGAGTCGCATGCCGGAATTCCCCTTTTGGCGGGAACCGCCCGGACAGGCGGAGGCTTATGGAGTGAATCGAGCTTAAGCCCGTTCCCCGCGGCGGCGGAAGGGCCCATGCCCCGACCGAACGGGCGTGGCCGGCACAACGGCGGTGCCCCGCTCCGCACACTCAGGCAAGCCTGCACGCTAAGGCCAGTCCGCACCTCTCTGGCCCGGCCCGCCCCCTCAGGCCCGGACCACCGGCAGCTCCGACCAGTTCGTGGTGTACTTCGGCGAGGAGAACTCGCGCTTCATCGACCACGCTGCCGGCTCGGCCATCCCGCCCTGCCCCAGCCCGATGGCCGCCTCCCCGAACTTCGCCCGGACGCTGCCCAGCAAGTCCCCGATGTGCCGCTGTTCCAGCTCGCTGACGAACGGGTCGAAAGCCTCCTGCGCATCCGCGGGCTCCAGCCCGCTGAACAGCACGCCCGCGCGCACGTATTTCTGCCCCGGCTCGAAACACCCCCGCATCGCGGCCACGGCAGCCCGGGTGAGCTGGATCGGATCCTGTGTGGGTGCCGGCAACTGCACGCTCGCGGACGGAAACGACGACTCGCCCCCGGAGAAGCGGCTGGTCCCCGCCGTCACCGTCAGCACTGTCGCCCGCAGGCCGTCCTCCGCCATCCGCGCCGCCGCGCGCTGCGCGTAAACCGCCATCACCTGGTCCATCTCCTCGGACGAAGTCACCGGCGTGGAAAAACTGCGCGAGAACATGATCTGCTGCTTGTCGGCCCGCTCATCGATCGGCGGGATGCACGGCGTCCCGTTCAGCTCCAGCACCGTACGCTGCAGCACCACGGAGAACCGCTTCCGGATCATCAGCGGATCCGCCGCCTTCAGGTCCGCGATCGAATCGATCCCCAGCGCCGCCAGCCGCTCCCCGGTCCTCCGCCCCACGCCCCAGAGACCGGTGGCCGGAACGCGGGACTGGATCCGCTCGATCTCGCCCGCCGGCATCGAGTCCAGCGAGCAGACCCCGCCCATCCCCGGATTGCGCTTGGCGATATGGTTGGCGAACTTTGCGAGCGTCTTCGTCGGCGCCACCCCGACACAAACCGGGACGCCGACATACCGGCCGACGGCGGCACGGACCCGGGCGGCAGTCTCCCGCAGCTGCGCCTCGGTGCCCGGCAGACCAAGGAAACACTCATCGATCGAGTAAACCTCCTGCCACACGCCGAACCTGCCGAGCACCTCCATCACCCGCGCACTCAGGTCCCCGTACAACTCGTAATTGCTCGAACGCGCCACCAGCCCCCAGCGCCGCGCCAGCGGCGCCACCTGGAACCACGGCGTCCCCGTCGCGATCCCCAGCGCCTTCGCCTCCTGGGACCGGGCCACCACGCAGCCGTCGTTATTGGAAAGAACGACGACGGGACGGCCTTCCAGCCTCGGGTCAAAGACGCGTTCGCACGAGACATAGAAGTTATTCACATCCACCAAGGCGATCCGCCCGGCGGACGGGGCTCCCTGTTCTGGGGACGGGTTTCCGAGGCGCCGGGACGGGCTTCCCGGACCCGACGATGCACCCCCCGCCCGCGGCCGGCCGTCCTTTGGCCAAGCCCCGCCGTCAGACATGGTGCAGGCAGCGGGTGACGACGCCCCAAATGTGCAGGTCCGCAAGTTCCGGAACCTCGGTGGGGACACCGCCGTCGTCCGTCTGCAGGCTCACCCTCCCATGGCCCGTGCGAAGCCGACGCACCGCCAGCTCCCCTTCGAGAACGGCAATGACGACGGATCCGTCCCGCGGCGTCAGCGAACGGTCCACGATCAGTTCGTCCCCGTCGCTAATCCCGGCCGCAGCCATCGAATTGCCGGACACCCGCATGATGAACGTGCTCGTGCGGTCCCGGATCAGGTGCCTGTTCAGGTCGATACCGCCGTGGAAGTAGTCGCGGGCGGGAGAGGGAAAACCGCTGGCCTGGGCCGTCGAACCGGCCTCGGAGGAAGGCAGCGACGCGCCGTCGAAATGTCCCGCCGGATCATCCACTGCGCACCGCCTTCGAATATGCGTTCGACACTCTACGATACCATCGGACTCCCCCGTTTTGGGCATGTCTGGCACCGGCACCCGGTCGTAGAATTGCGGCATCACTAGCACCAAGGGACAGTCTGGCAACATCCACCTCAGTAGGCCGGGAGGCAGGCAATGGACTTTTGGGACAACTTCTGGGACGTCATCTGGTGGTTCTTCTGGTGCTTCGTCTTTGTCTCTTACCTGTTCGCCCTGTTCGGCGTCATTACGGACCTGTTCCGCGACCGGTTCCTCAGCGGATGGTGGAAGGCGGTCTGGATTTTCTTCCTGATCTTCGTGCCGTTCCTGACCGTGCTGATCTATCTGATCGCCCGCGGCCGTTCGATGGCCGAACGGTCCCGCGAGGCCGCCCACGCCCAGGCCGAGGCGACCGAGGCCTACATCCGCCAGACTGCGGGGACCAGCGCCAGCGCGGCCGATGAAATTGCCAAGGCTCAGGAACTGCTGGACCGCCAGCTGATCCGCCCCGATGAGTTCGAGAGGATCAAGGCCAAGGCCTTGGCCTAACCGCCTCTCCCCGCCTCAGCCGCTCAGGCCGGGTGCCCGCCGGGCGCCCGGCCTGCTGGCTGCTCCGGCGGCGGAAGAAGAGATTCCGGCGAGCGCAGCGGGGCTTCGGCAGGCGAGCCGGGAGCGACGGCGTACTCCGTGCCGTCAATCGTCAGCCGGACCTCGGCGTCGGGCTCCATGGCGGATGAACCAGTGCCGGCGTCGGTGACGGCGTCGAGCAGCCGGACTACGGTGCCCGCGGGGGTCGTTTCCACACCGAAGCGGCGCCCCCGCCACTGGAAGCGGAAGGCGATGCGCGCCAGCTGCGCGGGCAGCCTCGGGGCCAATTGCAGCTTGCCGCCGTCGACCTGCAGCCCGCCGAGACCACAGGCGAGGGCGAGCCAGGCCCCGGCGAGCGAAGCGAGGTGCAGTCCCTCCTCACTGTCGTGTTGCAGATCCTGCAGGTCCACCAGGGCTGCCTCGCGCAGATAGGCGAGCGCCAGGTCCAGATGCCCGGCCCGGGCGCAGACCACTGCTTGCGCGGCAGCGGAGAGCGAGGAGTCCCGGACCGTGCGGCGCTCGTAGTAATCCAGGTTCCGCGCTGTCTCTTCCGGGGTGAAGTAATCGGCGCACCACCAGAGCGCGAGTTCCAGGTCTGCCTGTTTGACGACCTGGCGGCGGTAGATCTTGGCGTAGTGCTGGTGGTCCTGGACCGGATAGGCATCCTGCCGGCCTTCGAAGTCCCACTCCCGATAGGTAGTGAACCCCTCGTTGGCCGGGTGCACTTGGAGCACCTTGTCATAGGGGATGTACATCGAATCCGCAGCCTCCCGCCAGACCTGCGTCTCTTCCACCGGCACTCCGAGCCGCCGCCTTGATTCCGGATCGGCGTCGCAGGCGTCGGCCGCCCATCGCAGGTTCCGTCGCGCCATGAGGTTGGTGAAGACGTTGTCATCCACCACGCCGGTGTACTCGTCCGGGCCCGTCATGCCGTACAGGTGGCAGCGCCCCTCGTGGTCGCGGTGCAGCATGCTTGTCCAAACCCGGGCGGTTTCCGTAAGGAGCTCCAGGCCGCCGACATCCGCCACGTTTCCACCTGTGGCGTCCGCCCAGAACGCGAAGGCCCGGGCGACATCGGCGTTGATGTGTGCCGCAGCGGTGCTGGCCGGCCAATAAGCGGATGCCTCTCCGCCGTCGATGGTGCGCCAGGGGAAGGAGGCTCCTTCCAAGCCCAGGACCTGTGCGCGCTTCCGCGCCCGGTCCAGTCCCGACGATCGCCAGCGGAGCATCCGCCCGGCGTCCTGCGGACGCAGCAGGGCCATCGCGGGGATCAGGAAGCCGTCGATGTCCCAGAACGTGTGGCCGCTGTAGCCGTAGCCGGTCAAACCCTTGGCCCCAACCGGTGCTCGGTTGACGCAGGCCGACGCCTGCAGCAGCTGGAAAAGGTCGAAGCGCAGCGCCTGCTGGAGTTCCGGGTCCCCGTCGATCTCCACGTCCGAGGCCTCCCAGAAACCGTCGAGGACCCGGCGCTGCTCAGCCACCAGCCCTTCCCAGCCCAAGTGCCGCGCCCCCTCAAGCGCTGCCGAGGCTTGGTCCCGCAGGTCCCGAGCTGGATCTTCACGGGACCAGGCATGGCTCACATACTTCACGAACCCGGCGCTTCCACCCGGCCGCAGCTCGGCCGTGATGCTTGTGGCGATCTGGTCCTCGCTGTCCGTGGTGTGGACGTCCGCATCCTCCGGCAGGACAAGCTCATGCCCAACGGCGGCCGCGACGCAGATCCCGCTTTCCCGTGTGCGGTGCACCAAGTGGCCGCCGCTTGCCTGCGAGTCGCGCAGGCAAGGCTCGCAGGGGCTGCCCAGCGCCTCTGCCACGCGGGGATCGCTGTTCTCGACCGAAGGCGGCGTGCCGTTGACCGTGAGCTCCGAGCGGATCGCGATCTGCACCGGCTGGTCCACGGCCTGCACTTCATAGCGGATGGCTGTCGCCGAGCGGTGGGACAGAGACACCAGCCGGGTGGACACCAGCCGCATCCGCGCGCCCGCCGGTGTCCTCCACTCAACTTCGCGCCGCACCGTGCCGTCCCGCAGGTCGAGCACACGCTCGTGCCGTGTCGGCGAGGCATCGCGCACGTCCAGTGGAACGCCGTCGACCTGCAGCCGGATCACAGTGCCGTCCGCCACGTCGATCATGGCCTGGCCGTGCTCCGGATGCCCGTATCCGCCCTCCGGGTAGGACAGCGGGTGGTATTCGAAGACGCCCGCCAGGAACGTCCCGCGCGAAGCGCTCGGCTGCCCCTCGTCCAGGACGCCGCGGAAGCCGACGTGCCCGTTGGCCAGCGCGAAGACCGACTCCGCCACTCCGAGGGTTTCCGGGTCCAGTGAGTCTTCGCGGACCTGCCAGGGATGCGTCGTGAAGGTTTTCTTAGCCATCTGAATTACGCTATCGTGTTCCGCTGGCTGCCTCCTCATGGGCCTGGCAGGCCGCGGCACGCAGGCGGCCTGCCTCGAGTTCCGGCCTTCCGCCCGGCCGCCGGACAACATCGGCAGCGGCCGCGGCTGCCCACCATGCGGACAGTTCGGCCGTTTCTCCTGCCAGCAACGCCATCGCTAGGCCCGCTATGAAGGAATCACCCGCACCCGTCGTATCCACCGGCTCTTCACCCAGCAGCGGCAGGACAACATGCCCGCCGGACCACGCGACCACGTCACCCTCCCCGGCCACGGACAGCGCAGCCATGCGGGGGCCCTCCGCGAGCAGTTCCAGGGCGGCGCGAACCGCCTCCTGCACACCGTCCGGTTTCCACCCGACCAATGCCTCGGTTTCCGCCGAGTCCGCGCGCACGACGTCGGCACGATCAAACACCCGGCGCCGGGTCTCCTCGTCTTGGGGAGCCCCATCGGCCACGACCAGCGCATTTTCCCCGCAGGCATCAAGCGCGGCCGCCACGGCGGGACCGGGCTGCTGGAGCTGGATGAGGACAGCATCCGCGGACCTCAAAATCCCGCGGCTCGCCTCCACGTCCGCAGCGCCAAGCAACACACCCTCGTCGACGCTTTCAATCAGCCTCCGGACCCCAGGCGGACCGACGAGGTCCAGCAGCAGCGCGGTCTGCGCACCGTCACGCCGCACCACTCCGCCGACGCCCATGCCGTCGTCGCCAGCCTGCTCGAGGACCTCGCTCCCCGGAATGTCCTCCCCGACTACTCCAATCAGCTCGACCCGTGCGCCGAGCTGGCGGCATGCCACGCCCTGGTTAGCGCCCTTGCCGCCCAGCAGCTCTCGGCGCCCGCGCACCGGCGCCGAGCCTCCCTCCTCCGGCACCTCGTCGATAGACAGCACAAGGTCCCGCGCCACCTGTCCCACGACGACGACCAGCGGCTCGCGCGCCCCGCCCTGTCCCGCCGTAGCGCCAATCGGCTGCTGCAAAGCACTCCCCTCGGGCCGTTATCAGGTAACAGCATCATTGTGCCCCGCAGCCCCCGCGGGATGGGTGAATTCACGGACATCGGGACCAGGCCAAAAGCCCGACGGCGGGACTAACTCCGCGGTTATCCCTAGCCTGTGGATACCCGCCGAGACTGCTCCGAAATCCCTCGGCACCAGATACGCACCCCGAATAATGTCGTAGGCAGCTCATAGTGTTGGTGCATGGAGGACTTCGGGAAGCATCGGTCGGGGAAGCGGCAGGTCAACGCCGCCTTCGATGCTGTCCGGGGTGGGCGTTCTTCCCGTTTTGAGTACCACTTGCACAGGGCGCTGCTGGAGGAATGCCTGCGGCGGATGTATCCGGACCTGGCCCCTGGTGCCGGACAGCAA
>NZ_JBBCYT010000010.1:0-138810 GCF_037144715.1 Arthrobacter sp. USHLN218 | reverse complement strand
AGCTCGGCCAGGGCGGACTGGCCATCGCCGCCGTCGCGCTCTCGATCGAACGCATCGGCTCGGCCGCCGAGGGCGCCGTCCTCGTCACCGCCTTCGCCGTCGGCAGCCTGGCCGGAGCGGTGTGGGAGACGATCCGTCCGACGCGCGCCCGCCCCCACCTGGTCATGATGGCCGGCTACTTCGCCACCGGCGCCTGCACCATCGCCGCGGCCTTCGACCTCGGGACCACCTGGACGATCATCGCGATCGGCCTCTCCGGCGTCTTCACCGCACCCAGCACCACCACCATGCTCTTCCTCCGCAGCCACCTCAGCCAGCCCGAGCTCAAGGCCCAGGTCTTCACCGTCGGAGCCGGCCTGCGCACCAGCGCGTCCGCGGCCGGCGCCGCCCTCGCCGGAGCCGCCACCGGACTCGGTGCCGGGCTCACCCTGGCCGGCGTCGGCCTCGCCTGGGCCGCCTCGGCCGCCATCATGCTCGCCTATCCGGCTCGGCCCGACAACAAACAATCACAGGCCGTCAATGTCCGCTCCACTGCGGCGCAAGCTGAGTGACCTCTCGATTGGCGTTGTTGTCGAACGCCTGGATGAACCGCCCGAAATGCAGTGCAGCCGTCACGTATGGAACGCAGGCTGAAGTCAATGGTCTTAGTCCTTGGACGAACCGCGGGAAGCCCTCTTAATAGTCACATGAACAGGTCGGCGGGGCGGGGCTCGTACGAGACTGATTCGATTTTGTGGTCCGGGTGCACGATCAGTTCACCGTGCCCTTCGGGATGCTCAATCCGGACTCTGACGGGGCGCTGCAGGGTCCGGGCCTCTGCCTGCACAAGGGCCAGAGCGTTGTTGCGAAGGTCCTGAAGCGAGTCCCCGGCAGGAACCATGCGGGAGTTTCCGGCAACGACCACCTCGGCGGTTCCGTTGTCGCGGACGATAGCCCTGATGTTGGGAAAGGCCAGGGCCTCGGTTGGTGTAGTACCCATGAACTTTTTCCTTTGTATTTGGGAGGTGGACAGGGGCGGAGCTTAGGTCGTTGGGGGTGTGAGTCGGTTGACCTTCCACGGGGCTTGACTGCCCGTGCGAGGCAGCTGCAGCGAGTACGTCCCCGCGTTGGTGGAGACCTTCGCGGTGACACCGTAGCCGTTGGTTTCGTCGACGGTCAGCCTGGCCGGCCCGGTGATGCGGGTCGCCGGGACGTTGGCCGGGTCAACGGCCGAGTAGTCGGCCGTTGCCTGCGGTGTCAGCCAGCGGGCAAGATCATCCACTGGACCACCAGCCTCGGGTCAAGCTCGCCGATGCCGCCGAAGAATCATGGATCGTCAGCCGCCCTGACAGCCCCTATTACCCGCTGCTGATCTCCGCCTGCCTTTCCGCGGGATTCTCACCCAACATCGCCCACTACGCCGACGAATGGGACACAGGCCTGGCCCTGATCGCATACGGATTCGGTGTATGCCTCATACCCAGGATGGCCCGCATCCACGACGACTGGGAAGTGACCCGGGTGCCGCTCAGCGGAAAGACACAGCCGTCCCGCCGCATCCTCAGCCTCACCAGGATGGGCGCCCGCAAGCAGCCAACCATCATGGCTGCGCTGGAGCACATCGAGGCAAGGGTCGCATCAATGTTCGCACCGGAGTGGTCGCCCTAGCCCGCCAAAGGACAGCTCGCGGATGGGATGCTTAGGGAGAGGGAGCGGGTTTGGGCGTCTCTTGCGCCGGCAGCGTTGGAGCCGGCTCCTGGAGATGTCCCCAGCTGGCGGTGATGATCAGGCGCACCTGCTTACAGCCGTCCTGCTGCACCAGCACGTCAGGACCTGTGTCAGTCTTGGCCAGGTGGACGACCTCCAGCGGCTGACCCACTTTGCAGTCCTGCCCGAGAGCCTTGGCAAGTGCCCGCTGGCCGGCCGGTTCGAGCGTCAGCATTCGGGAGGCCACTTGCCCGACGACCGCCGGTGAGGCCTCGCTCGCTTTGACCGCGGCAGGAGGGTTGATGGCCCAGATGAAGGCAAGAATTCCCAGCAGGGCTGCCACTGAGCCCCAAAAGACCATCCTTGTCGAGCGCTTCCACTGGTTGGCGACTTTCTCGTAGGACGCAACTCGGGAGACGTTCCGAACGATATAGGCCAGCTGGAGCGCTCTGGCTTCCGCCCTCTCTGACTGCCTCAGCTTGAGCTGGTTTTCGTTGTCATCCACGTATTCGTGGTAGGTCTGCTCGCGACGATCCAACGCCTCCTTGTAGATCTTTGCTAGCGCTGGCGCCCCTCCTTCGATGCCCTCCTGAAGCGCCATATCCTGCGCCCAGCCCTTGTCCGTGAAGTCACTCAGCTTCACCGGCTCGGTCGTCGCCGTTTTTACGGCACCAGCCAGAATTAGTCCCGTGCCGCCGGCAGCAAGGGCTGCGCTGATCACGATTACCCAGAACCTCGGGCTACCTACGTGCACGGCTCCAAGGTTGCTGAACTGCGTTCCGGTGACGACCAATCCGCCCACAGCTGCCAGGCTTACCGTAAGCCACTTGGCTGTTTCGCGAATCCGGTCTTCGGCCGGCAGTGTGGGCACGGAACCCTGCGCCGCGGACGCGGATGCCTCAGCCACGGCCCCTCCTCCTGGAGAGCAGGTTCCGGCCGTGTTCTGCTGCCCGCATGGACATGCGGCGCACACCCTGCCCAAAACGCTTCAAATATAGAACGGACGGGAGCGGTGTCGGTGGGCGGACGTGGCTGAAGCCCGCCGCCACGCATGAAGGGCCGCCTTCGGGCCAGTTCGGCCTTGCCCCCGGATGAACCGTGACACGGATTCCGTTGACAATGCCCTCGAAGCTTTTTTGACCTGCCAGATAGATGTCGATGCTCATCTGGTCGTCGCCGTTCTCCATAGCGCACCTCTATGTTCCCTCTAGCTGCATCCAGCGGAGACGCCTCGACCTGTCCGCCGGGTTGCCCCAAGTGTGGACCTATGACCGACCTCTGGCCAGAGGAAACCATCCCTTTCGGCGCTGCAGAACGGGGCCTCGTAGGCGCCCCTCTCGCAGAGAGCCCGGACAGGCGTACGCACATCGCTCCTTCAGCGATCCGAGGCGGTTCTGCATGTTCCGATGGCGCGTCCTGCACCGGTCGTTGCCCGACTCAATGGCGGTTGCTTCCGGCCCTTCCCGGCGCGGTACCGCGGGCAGATAATCGAGTATCTTCACGATCGTGACGGGAGGGCTGTGCAAATGCCGGTGTACTCGATGGGAATCTGGCTCGTGAAACCGGGCCGCGAGGATGACTTTATGCATGCGTGGGAGGATCTGGCGAGGCGGACCAAGGAGGCGTTCCCCGGCGCCCACGGCCTGCTGATGCGCGACAAGGACGTCCCCAACCGCTTCATCAGCACGGGACCGTGGGAGTCCGTCGAGCAGATGAAGGAGTGGCGGGAATCGCGGGCCTTCAGCGAGGGGCTGGCGGGGATCCGCGAGACGATCGAGCACTTCGAGCCGCACACGCTGGAGCAGGTGGCCGGCCAGGAATAAAGCCGGGCCAACAAGCAGCAGGCTCGCGGCGCCCGACCTCGCCCCTCCCCCTGACCCGACGCCGGACCGCCCACGACGGGCCGGGGCCGCCGTTCGTGCGCCTCGGGGAAACCTACCCGGCGGTGATGACGTGCGTCCGGTGGTCATAGCTGAAGGTGACCGGGCCGCCGTCGTGCTCCAGCACGATGTTGGAGCCTTCGCGCGCGCCGCCGGCGCCGAAGTTCACCTCCCAGCTGCCGTTGAGCGCGGCCTTGAACTCGTACCGGCCGGCCGGCAGGTCCGCCGTCAGGCGCCAGATCCCGTCCTCCTCCAGGGTGAGCATCGCCTGCTCGCAGGCCGGCTGCCAGTCCTCGCTGCAGCCGAGTTCCGAGTTGAAGCTTCCGGCCGCAGTCACCCAGTCCGGCTGCTCGATCCGGTCGCCGGTGGCGACCGTGCGCACGTCGCTGACCGAACCGTCCAGCCGCGCCCGGTACTGCAGCTGCGTCCCGTCCGGCAGGCCCAGTCCGGCCACGTCGTCGAACGCGGTGTAGACCGGTGAGGAATCGTCCGTTCCGATCACGGTCCATTCCCCGTCGGCGATCCGCCGTTCCAGCGTGACCTCATGGCCGGGCTTTTCCGGCGCGGCCACGGCGCTGACTTCCACCTGACCGGAGACTCGGCTGCCCTCCGCCGGCAGCACCATGGACAGCTTCGGCTGCGGCACCTCGGCCGAGACCACGTTGCCCGGCCGGGTGTGCCCGCCATTGTCCAGCACCACGGCGCGGTATTCCACCCGCGTCCCGGGCTCCAGCGCTGCCACGTCATGGAACACGCGGTACGGCGCGTTGTCGTCGGTGCCCGCCGGCTGCCACTCGCCGCCGTCGATCCGGGCCTCGAAGCTGACTTGGTAGAAGGACCCGCCGGCCACCTCGGCGGTGACTTCCATGCGCCCGTTGTCCTCCGCGGCGGGCTGCGGGGCGGAGAGCACGACGGCGGGGGCCTGCTTTGAGTGCGGTATGCGGCCCGCGGACTGGTACACCACGGTTGACAGCGGCGGGACGGTCACGGTCAGCGTCCCGGCCTGGTCCGTCTTGAGCGCGCCTTCGCCGCCGTAGAGCTGGACGAAGCGGCGCTTGGGGATGTAGGTCGGAACCTGCGCCGTCTGTTCGGTCTCGGCGCTGTTGACCGCCACCACGTATTCGCGCTGATCCTCCGGGTCGATCCGCGAGAAGGCGTAGACCCCGGCTCCCTCGGCGGCATAGCGGTGCTGCTGCGCCCCGTCGCGCAGGGCGGGATGCTTTTTGGCGAGCGCCGCAAGGCCGCCGATCGCACGGTAGAGCGGATGGCCGGCGTCGTAATTGTCCGCCGCGTGCGTGGACGCGGTACCGATCAGGTCGTCGTCCAGGTACTCCGGCACCCGGCTGGCGAACAGGCTCTGCCGCGCGTCCTGGTCCCCGCCCGGTCCGGTGAAGCCCTGCTCGTCGCCGTAGTACACCACCGGATTCCCGCGCGAGAAGTACATCAGCTCGTGCGCCAGCCGGTCGCGGCTGAGCAGCTCCGCGTCGCCGGCGCCCGGGTTGTCCGCCGCGATGAAGCTGCCGATCCGGCCCATGTCGTGGTTCCCCAGGAAAGTGGGCAGCTGGTAGGCATTGGAATCCGCGTCCGTGTACCAGTCGTCGCCCGCGAAGAACTCCGCCAGCCCGGCCGCGCCCGTGCCGCGCGAGGCGAAGTCACGAGCGGCCTGCTGGAACGGGAAGTCCAGCACCGCCTGCATGCTGTTGCGGGTGGTGAACTGGGAGGTGAAGCTCTTCGTGGTGTCGAAGACCTCGCCGAACATGAAGAACTCGTCCTTGCCCTGTGCCCGCGCGTACTCGAGCACGTCCGGCCCGAATTCCTGCCAGAACGCGTCGTCCACGTGCTTCATGGTGTCGATGCGGAACCCGTCCACGCCGAAGTCCGCGATCCAGGCCTGGTAGATCTCCTTCATCCCGTCCACCACGCGCGGGTGCTCGGTGAACAGGTCGTCCAGGCCGAAGAAGTCGCCGTAGTAGGAGTCCTCGCCCGTGAAGGTGGTGTTGCCCCGGTTGTGGTAGAGCGTCGGATCGTTCAGCCACGCGGGAACCTTGAGGTCCTCCTCCCCCGGCTCCAGCACCGGGGTATAGGGGAACGACGTGGCCGGATCCAGCGCCGGGAAGTCCGCGCCGCCGGCGTAGTCCCGGTCGTCGAACGCCTCGCCGCCGGCCGTCAGGTAGGGCTCGCGATCCTTGGAGATATAGCCCGTCCGCGCGCCCTCCTCGTATCCGATCACGTCCGCGGTGTGGTTGGTGATGATGTCGAAATAGACCTTCATCCCGCGCTTATGCGCCGCGTCGATCAGCTGCTTCAGCTCCGCGTTGGTGCCCAGGTGCGGGTCGATCTGCGTGAAGTCCGTGATCCAGTAGCCGTGGTATCCGGCCGACCCGTCCTCCGGCTGCACGGCCTTGTTCTTGAAGCTCGGCGTGAGCCAAATGGACGTTGTGCCCAGCCCTTGGATGTAGTCGAGCCGCTCCAGCAGCCCGGCCAGGTCGCCGCCGTTGTAGAAGCCCTTCCGGGTCGGATCGAAGCCGGACACCAGCGGATCGGAACCCAGCCCGCCGCCGTCGTTCCCGGCATTTCCGTTGGCAAAGCGGTCCGCCATCACGAAGTAGAAGTTCTCGTCGCTGACCGGGGCCCGCAGCGACTGCCGGGCCTGCGCCTGCCCCGCCGTCGGGCGGCCTGCCTGCCCCGCCTCCCCAGGCTCCCCCGGCTGTGCCGCGGCCGGGAGCGCGGGCACGGCCAGCAGCAGGGAGAGTACGACGGCGGCTGCGCGGCGCCGTGCCGTGCGTCGCCTTCCGCCGGGCGCGGCCGAGGTGCGGGACGGAGCGGTGGGACGGGCGGCGGACATGGCGGCTCCTGGTCGGCTAATCCTTCAACCGCCCTAGCGTGTCCCTCGTCACACTTACAGTCAAGGCCTGGCGCCCGGATCCGGCCGCGGGACGCCCAACTGCCGTCCCGCCGCCCGTGGATGCCGCGCGTCGCCGTCCGCCGGCGCCCGGCGCCACCACCCCGTTCGAGGGATTTTCCCGGGGCAGCAGACGGAGTAGATTGTGCGCTATCTGCCGGCGCGAGTGTGCCGGTTGTCCCGGGGGTGGCACGAACCGGAGCCCATCATGAAGGCAGCACGCAATCCCGCCCGGCGCTCGTTAGTGAAGCCGGCCGCCGCCGTCGGCCTGGCAGCCGTGCTGCTGCTCGGGCCGGTTGGCTGTACCTCTCCCGGCCCGCCGCAACCGCCGCAACCGACCGAGGAGGCCGCGGCAGTGGCCAGCGGGACTCCTGCCCCGATCACGATCGATGAGGGACGGCTCCGGCAGACCTTCGAGGGCCTCGCGGAGGACCTGCTGACCCCGGGGGCCGTGATGCTGCTGCGCACCCCGGAGCGGCAGCTCGAGTTCACCTACGGCAACCGCAGCCGGGACGATTCCGATCCGGTCGGCCTGCAGGACCACGTCAGGATCGGCTCCATCACCAAGACCTGGACGGGAACGGTCATCCTGCAGCTGGTCGAAGAAGGACGGCTGAAGCTGGACGACCCGGTCTCGAAGTTCCGGGATGACGTGCCGAACGGGGAAAAGATCACCATCGAGCAGCTGCTCAACATGCGCAGCGGCCTTTACAACTACTCGGAATCCTACGAGCTCAACCTCGCGCTCGATGAGACACCCGAGCGTGTCTGGACGCCGGAGGAGCTGGTCGCCATCGCCCTGCCCCTGCCGGTGTATTTCCCGCCGGGCGAGGGCTTCCACTACTCGAACACCAACACCGTGCTGCTCGGGCTGATCGCCGAGGACCTGGAGGACAAGCCGCTCGAGCAGATCATCCAGGAGCGCATCCTCGATCCGCTGGGCATGGACGACTCCGCGTTCCCGCCGTCGGAGACCACCGCGCTGGCGGGGCCGCACCCGCAGGGCTACATGTTCATGGACAACGTCCTGACCATCGCGTCCACCAAGCTTCCGGCGGACCTGATCGCGGCGGCCGAGGCCGGCGAACTGGAGCCGAACGACGTGACCGACGCGAGCAGCTCATGGTGCTGGGCCGCCGGGCAGGGCACCTCGACGGCCGGAGACCTGGCTGTGTGGGGCAAGGCCCTAGCCGAGGGCGGCGTGCTGGGCGAGGAGATGCAGAAGATCCGGATGGATAGCCTGCGTCCGGCCGATCCGGACAATCCCGATTCGGCGCAGTACGGCCTCGCAATCGCGAAGTTCGGCGAGCTGTATGGCCATACCGGTGAGCTGCCCGGGTTCAACAGCTTCATGGGCTACGACCCGGGCAACGACCTGACGATGGTGGTGTGGACGAACCTGGCCCCCGCGGCGGATGGACGCGACCCTGCGACATCCATCGCCCGGGCCCTGATCGGCGAGATATACGGCGGCCCGTGAGGGCCGGGCGTCAGGCGACGGTCATTTCGCCCATCTGGTCCCAGCCCTCGCCGTCGATCTGGCGGCTGATGATGCGCGGGGTTTCCTGCAGGTACTGCGGCTGCTCCGCCATGGCCTTCGCGAAGTGTCCGCTCTTGACGTGGGCCTCGGCCGCGTCGTCCTTGAAGGCTTCGACGAGGACGTACTCGTCCGGATCGTCGACGCTGCGGGACCAGTCGAACCAGAGGTTACCGGCCTCGGCGCGCGTTGCTTCGGTGAACTCCCGGGTCAGCTCGGGCCACTGGTCCGCGTGCTCGGGCTTGACCTTGAACTTGACGACGATGAAGATCACTTCAGCTGCCTTTCTGTTGCTGGCGGGCGGCCGGACCAGGTGGTCCGGCCGGATGGCGGGTGGTTCCGAGGTTCATCCTTTCACGTGCCGGCTGCGAGCTTCCGTGCCGCCGCCAGATAGCGCCGGGTCACGAATTCCTGCACGGCGACTGTGACGGGAGCACCGGCCCGGTAGAACCAATTGGAGGGCCGGCTGTACGCGAACAGCTCAAGGTAGACCTGGCCGTCCGCTCCGAGCACGGCCAGGAAGCTTTCCTCTCCGGAGGCCGGATGCCCGGGCAGCGTCCCGTAGCCGAAACCCGCGCGGTCCGGCTCCTCGGCGGCCCAGACCACACGGCAGGGTGCCGCGAGCCGGAGCGGCCCGAACCCGAAGCGCGAGACCACGTCCACCCCCTCGGCCGCCCGCGGCGTCGACGGGTCCACACGGAGTCCCGCGACCCGGTGTAGGTTCCAAGCCAGGATGCCGTCCGCCAGGCGGGCGAAGTCTTCCCGCCCCGAGCCCACGGCCACCCGATGCCGGACCACCCGGTAGCCCTCCGGTGCCCGGCCCAGCCGGGTCAGCCTCTGGTCGGGATAGGTCAGCTCCGCGGCGCTATAGGATTTCCGCCCGATCATCGGGACCTTCCGCTGTCCGCCGCGTTCCGGCCCACTCCGCGGCGGCGTAGGGATCCGTGGCCGCGGCCATCTGCTTCGCATCCGCTGCCAGATAGTCCAGACCCGACTCGGCCGCCAGGTGCCCGGCGTCCTCGAAAAGCGGCATGGCGTCCGCGGCCTGCCCGGCCGAGAGCAGGATTCGGCCCCGCTCCAGGAGGACGCGGACCAGCACCACCGGCTCCCCGCCGTCGTCAATCAGGTCCAACAGGTGCAGGGCCTCCTCACGCCGCCCCTGCATGCCGAGCGCCCGCGCCACCTGCGTGGACAGCTCGTTCCGGTCCACCCGCAGGGCAAAGCGGTTAGTGTCCGCCGCCCGGAGCCGCTGCTCGGACCCCAGCGGATCCGAAAAATCCCACAGCCCGTCCAGCGTCTCCTGCGCGATCATCGACCCTCCCTGCTGAGGCCGACCCAGCCCAGGGCCTCCTGGTCGCGCCGCGGCAGCCCGGCGACCACCAGGTCATACGAGTCCTCGATCATGTCCCTGATCATCTCGTCCTCCAGACCCCCGTTACAGAGCACGCCGTTCCAGTGCGTCTTGTTCATGTGGTAGGCGCCCGTGATCTCGGGATGGGCCGCGCGCAGCTGCAGCGCCAGCTCCGGCTCGCACTTGAGGCTGATGCTCAGCGGCTCGGCCCCGAGGTCCGCGAGCGCGAACATCTTTGCCGGCCCGGGCCGTCCGCGCACCTTGAACACCGAGGCCTCCGGGCCAAAGGGAAAGTCCTCGAAGGCGCCCGGAAGGCCCAGGCAAATCGCTCGCAGCCCGGCTCCATCCACCCGGCCAGCCTACCGCCGCCCGCAGACCGCGGAAAGGCCGCGCCGCCGGTTGTGGAAAACGTTCCGCCGGGAGCCGTCCTGCCACCCATCCGGTCCCTCATCCCGTCACCCATCCCCTCCCCGACGGGGGCATACTTGGAGGACGACGACGGCAGCGGGGCGGGTGCCGGCACGTCCTCGGACAGTGCTATAGGAGGTACACGTGAGCGGCGGAGTGGACAGGGCGAAGCGGGAGGCCCGCAGGGCCAAGGACACAGCGGAGGAAGCCTCCGAATCGAAGACCCTGGAGATCGTGGCGCGGTTCGGCTGGGCGGCCAGCGGGTTGCTGCATGTGCTGATCGGCGTGCTCGCGCTGCGCCTGGCGCTCGGCGCCTCGGGCGAGGCGGACCAGGCCGGAGCGGTCTCCGAGCTCTCCTCCAAGCCGGGCGGAGCGCTGCTGATCTGGGCCGGGATGATCGCCTGCGCCGCACTGGCACTGTGGCAGTTCTCCGATGCGGCCTTCGGGTACCGCCACTTGGAAGACAAGAAGAAGTGGGGCAAACGGGCCAAGGCCGTTGGACTGGGCATCGTCTTCGCGGCGATCAGCAGCGTCTTCGGCGTCTTCGCGTTCGGTGGCAGCAGCGACAGCAGCGAGACCTCGCAGGATGCCAGCTCTAAGCTGCTGCAGTTCCCCGGCGGCGCGATCGTGCTGTTCCTGATCGGCGCCGGCATCGCCGCCGCCGGAATCTTCTACGTCTACAAGGGCATCGTGCAGAAGTTCCTCGATGACCTCAAGACCCTCCCGCCCGGGGCGCAGCGGATCGGCGTCAGCTGGCTGGGAACCTTCGGCTACATCGGCAAAGGGGCGGCCCTGGTGGTGCTCGGCATCCTGTTCTCCGTCGCGGCACTGCATCAGGATCCGGAGCAGGCCAAGGGGCTGGACGGAGCGCTCAAGGCGCTCAAGGAACAGCCCTTCGGCGACGCGGCCCTGATCCTGATTGCCGTCGGCCTGATGTGCTACGGCCTCTATCTGGGGGCGCGCGCCCGCTACGGCAAGATGTAACCGGCCGGCCCGGGCCGAGGTCGGGGCCGGGCCGAGGTCCGGGCCGGGCCGTCTCAGTCGTCGAACTGGGACGTCAGCGTGCGGCGGATGGACTTCAGGTGGTCCAGCATGGCCTTCCGGGCGCCCTCCGGATCGCCGGCGGCGACGGCGGCATAGATCGCCTCGTGCTCCCAGACCTCCTCCTCGCTGCGCAGATGGCTCTGCGCGCCGGGCACCACGTTGTAGGCGCGGCCCATCTCGGTCATGCACCGGAGCAAGGCGTCCAGCATGCGTGAATTGCCGGCTTCTGCGGCCAGCGACTCGTGGAACGCCCTGCCGCTGGCGATCGAGGCCTCGGGGTCGGACCGGAGCAGTTCCCGCTGCCGGACCAGCTCCTGCTTCATGGCCTCCAGGCCCCTCGCGGAATTGAGGCCGCGGGCGGCACGGGCGGCGAGGTGCGGCTCCAGCACCGTCCGCATCTCGACGAGCTCGAGCACGTCCGGCAGCCCCATGGTGCGGATGAGGTAGCCCTTCTTGGGCAGCACCGTGACGTAGCTCTGGGTCACGAGCCGCTGCAGCGCCTCGCGCACCGGGGTCTTGGAAACCCCGAACTCCTTGGCAAGTTCGGGTTCCACGACCACGGAGCCCGGTTCCAGCACGCCCTGCAGGATCCGTTCCCGCAGCAGCTCTTCCAGGCGATCGGCCAGCGATCCCATCGATCCCCTTTCGCGCGGCGGCCACTCCTCACACAAATATACTTCAGAAATACTTGTGTGATATCACTAACCTTGTGGAACGACCTTCAATGGAGCAGCAGCTCGAGACAGCCGCGCCGGCCGCCGCCCCCGGGCGGCTCCCGCAAGGAGCGCGCAGGGCACTGACCGCCGCCGTCGTCGGCACCATCATCGAGTGGTACGACTACGCGCTATACGGCGCCGCGGCCGGCCTGGTGATCGGCCCGCTGTTCTTCTCCAATGCGGTTCCGGAGGCGGCCGCGTTCGCCACCTTCGCCGTCGGCTTCATCGCGCGGCCCCTCGGCGGTGTCGTCATCGGACACATCGGCGACCGGCACGGCCGCAAGCCCGCCATGGTCCTCACCATCCTGCTGATGGGCACCGCCACCGTCGGCATCGGGCTGCTGCCCACCGCCGCGGCCATCGGGGCGGCCGCACCGCTGCTCTTGGTGCTGTTCCGCCTGCTCCAGGGCCTCGGCGCGGGCGCCGAGCTGGCGGGCGCCATGACCCTGGTGGCCGAGTTCGCGCCGCCGAAGCAGCGCGGCAAGTACACGTCCTTCGTCCTTGCCACGCCTCCGGCCGGCATCGCCCTCGCCACGCTGGCCTTCTTCCTGGCCTCGATGGCCGGGGACCAGGCCCTCCTCGACTGGGCCTGGCGCGTGCCGTTCCTCGTGTCCGCCGTCCTCTTCTTCGTCGCCCTGTACATCCGCTCCAGTCTCGAGGAGACCCCGGAGTACCTGCAGGCCCGCGCCAACCGGGATCAGCAGGAGAAGAAGGTGCCCCTCGGCGAGCTGTGGCGCCACAACCGCCGCCAGGTGTTCCTCGGCTTTCTGTCCATCACCGGGCACAACGCGGTCAACTACGTTATGGCCGTCTTTGCCATCACCTTCATGACCTCGGAAGCGGTCGGCATGGCGCGGCCCACGGCGCTGCTGGTCGTGACCATCGCCTCGCTCTTCTGCATCATCGGCTCCCCGATCGCCGGCTGGGCCGCCGACCGGTACGGCGCCGGACGGGTGCTCGCATTCGGCGGGATCGTCGGGGCCCTGTTCGCCTGGCCGCTCTTCCAGATGATGGCCACCGGCAACCCGCTGATCGCCGGGCTGGGGCTGGCCATCGGCTACGTGTTCAGCGTCAGCGCCAGCTCCGGGGCGCAGGGCGCGTTCCTGACCAACCTCTTCCCACCCAAGCAGCGGTTCTCCGGCGTGGCGCTGGCCCGCGAGACCAACGGCGCCATCATCGCCGGCCTCTCGCCGCTGATCGCCGCGGCGCTGATCCAGGCCGCGGACGGCGGCACCTGGCTGGCCGCGGCGTACGTTGCGGCCTGCTGCGTGTGCAGCATCGCCGCCGTCGTCCTGGCCCGCGGCACCGGCAACAACGCCGCTGCCGCCCGCTGACCCGACCCGAACAGAAAGCAGTTGGATCCATGAAACACCGGCTTCCGCAGTGGAGTGAGCTACGCCCGCTCATGCAGTTCGAACGGCCGGCCCTCGGTCGCGGGCCCCGGCTGGCGAAGGCCGCTGACCTGTGGGACCTGCGCCGCATCGCCCAGCGGCGCACGCCGCGGCCCGCCTTCGACTACGTCGACGGCGCCGCCCAGGACGAACTGACCTACCGGCGTTCCCGCGCCGCCTTCGACTCCATCGAGCTGCTGCCGCGCATCCTGCACGGCACCGCGGATGTCGACCTGTCGGCCACGATTGCCGGCGGCACCTCCGCACTGCCGTTCGGCATCGCGCCCACCGGCTTCACCCGCTTTATGCATGCCGAGGGCGAGGATGCCGGCGCCAGGGCAGCCGCCCGGTACGGCGTGCCGTTCTCGCTCTCCACCATGGGCACCCGTTCGATCGAGGAGGTGGCCGCCGCGGCGCCGGAGGGCCGCCGCTGGTTCCAGCTGTACCTCTGGAAGGACCGGACCAAGAGCCAGGACCTGCTGCAGCGCGCCCAGGCCAGCGGCTTCGACACCCTGCTGGTCACCGTGGACACCCCCGTTGCCGGCCGCCGGCACCGCGATACCCGCAACGGCATGGTCATCCCGCCGAAGCTAACGCTCAAGACCGTGCTGGACGCCTCCTACCGGCCGGAGTGGTGGTTAAACTTCCTGACCACGGATTCGCTGAAGTTCGCGTCGCTGTCCGACACCAGCGCCGACCTGCCGACGCTGATCAACTCGATGTTCGACCCCACGCTCTCCTTCGTGGACCTGGAGTGGATCCGCTCCATCTGGCCCGGCCAGCTGCTGGTCAAGGGCGTCCTGACCCGCGAGGACGCCCGGAAATCGCTGGCGGCCGGCGCCGACGGACTGATCGTCTCGAACCACGGCGGCCGCCAGCTGGACCGGGCCCCGGTGTCCTTCGAGGCCCTGCCCGAGGTCCGCGAGGAAGCCGGCGACGGCGTCGACATCATCCTCGACAGCGGCATCATGAGCGGCGCCGATGTGGTGGCCGCGCTGTGCGCCGGGGCCGACTTCGTGCTGGTCGGCCGCGCCTACCTCTACGGGCTGATGGCCGGCGGCCAGGAGGGCGTCGAGCGCGTGCTCGGACTCCTCGCCGATGAGGTCCGCACCACCATGCAGCTCATGGGCGCCGCCAGCATCAAGGACCTGCAGCCCGAAATGCTGCGCCTGCGCCCGGCGGCCACGGAGACCGGCGGGCTCTAAGCGCGCAGCCGGGAGCGTTGACGGCAGCCGGCGCCGCACGCGCGCACCCGGGAAAGCCCGACGGCGGTGCACCACCTTCGCGAAGGTAGTGCACCGCCGTCGTTGTTCCCCTATAGTCCGGCCCGAAAAGCGTCCGCTAGACCGAGGCCACGGAGCTGCCGATGCGGTAGCGGCTGCCCCGGTGCTGCTCCGGCAGGCGGTCGCCCTGGCCGAAGAGCTTGTTGCGCAGGGTGCCCGGCGCGTACTCCGTGGGGTAGGCGTCGAGCTTCTGCAGCTCGGGGACCACGAATTCGACGATGTCCTCGAAGGTTCCCGGCGTGATGGCGTAGGCGAGGTTGAAGCCGTCAACGTCCGTCTCGTCGACCCAGGAGACCAGATCCTGGGCGACCTGCGCGCCGGATCCGACCGTGATCGGGCCGAAGCCGCCCACGCCGACCCATTCCGCCAGCTGGCGGATGGTCCACGGCTCGCCGCTGTCGCCGGAGGCCTTCTGGAAGGTCTCGACCGAGGACTGGATGGCGTTGGACTTCACGTTCGCGCCGATCACGTCGTCCGGCGAATAGGTGGACAGGTCAACGCCCATCCAGCCGGAGATCAGGGCCAGCGCGCCGTTGATGTCCGCGTAGGACTTGTACTCCTCGAACTTGGCCTGCGCCGTCTCGTTGTCCGGGCCGGTGACGATGGTCTGCATGGCGTAGATGCGGACGTCGTAGCGGCCGCGGCCGGCGGCCTCGGCGGCGTCGCGGATCTTCTTGACCGACGCGGCGAGCATTTCCTTGGTCGGGCAGGTCACGAAGACGGCCTCGGCGTTCTCCGCGGCGAACTGGGTGCCGCGCTTGGAGGCGCCAGCCTGGAAGATCACGGGGGTGCGCTGCGGGCTCGGCTCGGTGATGGCGATGCCGGGCACCTTGAAGTACTTGCCCTCGTGGCCGATCTCGTGGACCTTGGACGGGTCGGTGAAGATGCTGTTCACCTTGTCCTTGACGACGGCGTCGTCCTCCCAGGAGCCTTCGAGCAGCTTGTAAATGACCTCGAGGTACTCGTCCGCGTGGTTGTACCGCTCGTCGTGCTCCATCTGGTCTTCCTGGCCCATGTTCCGCGCGGCGGAGGGCAGGTAGCCGGTGACGACGTTCCAGCCGACGCGGCCGTTGGTCAGGTGGTCCAGCGTGGCCAGGCGGCGGGAGAACGGGTAGGGATGCTCGTAGGCCGTGCCCGCGGTGACGCCGAAGCCCAGGTTCTCCGTGACCGCGGCCATCGCCGAGACCAGCAGGAACGGGTCGTTGACCGGGACCTGGGTGCCGGCGCGCAGGGTGGTCTCGTTGGAACCGCCGAACACGTCGTAGGTGCCCAGGACGTCGGCGATGAAGAGGCCGTCGAAGAGGCCCTTCTCCAGCACCTTGGCCAGGTGGGTCCAGTAGCCGATGGTGTTGTAGTCGGCGGACTTATCCTCCGGGTGCCGCCAGAGGCCGGGCGACTGGTGGCCGACGCAGTTCATGTCGAAGGCGTTGAAGCGGATGTGGCGCTGCGGGCTGTGCAATGTCATTTCAGGCTCCTTCCCGACCGTGAAGTGCGCGCGAAGGCCGCGAGGCGTTGCTGCCGGAGCGGCCAACGGAAAGATTCTGCATCTCCATCGGTCCTGGCGGTAGCACCTTCCTCTCGCGAGGTGGTTGCTGCGGCGTCAACGAGCCAGGTCTCTCAGCCGCTCTGGATGGTTACTTCTTCCCATTGAACCGGCACGGGCTGCGAACGCGAAACGCTTCCGTCACACCCGGTAACCCGCGCCGGTCCGCACGAGGACCGTGCTACCCCGGCTGGCCGCCGTCGTGCACGGGCAGCCTTTCCGTAGCCGCGGCGGAATGCTCCGAAAACGCGCCGCGGAAACGTGCCGCCGGATGGGTCGGTTCCACCCGGGCCCCGCGTCCGAAGACCTTCTCGCGCAGCGTACCCGGCTGGTACTCGGTCTGCGCCAGGCCGCGCTTGCGCAGCTCGGGCAGCACCCCTTCGATGAAGTCCGTATAGGAGCCAGGCAGGATCTGGTTCATCACGTTCACGCCGTCGATGCCGGCGTCCTGCCAGCGTTCCAGCTCGTCAACGATCTGCTCGGGAGTGCCGGCGATCTGCTGGGCCTTGGCGCGGTAGAGGGCAAGGTCGCCGACGGTCGGTTTGCCGCCGGGCACCGAGGCGATCGCCGCCTCGAGCACGCCCCGTGCTCCTTCAGTGGACAGCTCGCCCAGCGGAGTATCGAGCGGCAGGCCGCCTAAGTCGACGCCGATGCCGCCGCCGATGTGGGCGATGATCGCGTGCAGGTCCAGGTACTCGTCGTACTCTGCCTCCTTGCGCTTCACCTCCGCCTCAGTGCTGCCGACGACGAACGAGAGTCCCGCGAAGATTTTCACGTCGCCAGGGGCCCGGCCTGCTTCGGCTTCGAGGGAGCGGATGGAGGCCGCCTGCTTGCGAACGTAGTCCGTGTGCGGGGCGAACAGGAAGGTCGCCTCGGCGTGGGCCGCCGCAAAGCTGCGGCCCCGGGTAGAGCTGCCGGCCTGGAACAGGAACGGTGTGCGCTGCGGGCTGGGCGTTGCCAAGTGCGGTCCCTCGATGGAATAGCGGGCGCCGCGGTGGTGGATCTTGTTGACCTTGGCCGGATCGGCGAAGATGCCGCGCTCCTTGTCGGCCAGCACGGCCCCGTCCTCCCACGAGCCTTCCCAGAGCTTGTACGCGGCCTCGACGTATTCATCTGCCCAGTCGTAGCGGTCGTCGTGGGCGGTGAGTCCATCGGCACCGAAGTTCCGGTGCGAATTCTCAAGCACGCTCGTGACGATGTTCCACGCAACCCGGCCGCCGGAGATGTGGTCCAGGGTGGACATCTGGCGGGCCAGCTGAAATGGATCGGACTGGATCACGGAGCTTGTCATGGCCAGCCCGATGTCCTTGGTGGTCGCGGCCAGCGCCGAGCAGAGCACCAACGGGTCGTGGGTCGGAACCTGCATGCCCCGGCGGACATGCGAGGCCCAACCACCTTCGTGGTCGCCGTAGAGGCCGACGACGTCGGCGAAGAACATGGCGTCGAACTTGGCGTCCTCCAGCTGGCGGGCCAGGTCCGTCCACAGCGACAGCTCGTTGAAGCGGTGCTGCTGCGCCTGGGGGTGGCGCCACTGCCCGCCGAGGATGTGGCTGGGCGTGTTCATCAGGAAGCCGCTGAGCAGCAGGCGGGGCCGTGCGGCCGCCATCAGGAAGCACCCCCTGCCAGCTGTCCAGTGGCCACCGGCGCTTCGCCGATGCTGTGCAGGCCCGTTGGAATGGTGCCGTTCACGTGGTAGTCGCCCACGGACCGGGCCTTGAACGCCACGGGGTTGTGCGTGGCCACGGTGCGAGCGTTGCGCCAGTGCCGGTCCAGCCCCTTGCCGCGGCTCGTTGACGAGGCACCGGTGACGTCGAAGAGCTCTTCGGTGGCAGCGAGGACGAGCCCAGGTACGGTGACATGGGCCTTTTGCACTGCCAGCTCGGCGCGGAGGTAGGCGGCCTCTCCGTCGAGCCCGAGCTGCGCATCAACGGCTGCATCCAGGTCTCGAGCCGCCGCCGTGACAACGGCCTCTGCGGCATAGACCTTCGCGGCGAGCAGGCCAACGTGTTCCTGGATCAGGGCGTCGTCGCGGAACAACTGGCCCTGGCCGGTGTTGAACGTACGGGTGCGCTGGCGGACCAATTCGGAAGCATCCCGCAGGGCCGCGCGGCCGATCCCGGCAAGCACCGCCAGCAGGCACATCTGGAAGAAGGCCGGCTCCAGCGTGCTGGAAACCTTGCGCTGGATGATGTCTTCCGCCTCCACTTCCACGTCGTCGAACACTGCCGTGCCGGTGCCCGTCAGCGGCTGGCCGAAGCCGTCCCAGTCATCGACGATCTGCACACGCTTGTTGTCGGCGCGGACCAAGGCGTACTGGCGCCCCTCGACGCATTCGGTACTGGCCATGACCACTACCCAATCGGCGAAAATCGAACCGGTGGTGTAGTACTTCTCCCCCTTGAGCAGCCAACGGCCGTCCTCGTTGCGGAGCTTGGTCGCGGTAGTGCCGAGCGCGTTTCCGCCGCGCTCGGTTGCCGCGTTGCCGAAGATTTCTCCCGCGGCCACCCGCGGGAACCAGCGCGCCTGGAAAGCATGCGGCTGAAGAGCGATGGTCTCGACGAAGGAGAAGTGCGAGCGCAGCAGGTGGCTGATGTTGGAGTCGGCTTCGGCCAGCTCGATGAGCAGGCGGAACAGGTGCTCGTGGCTGACCGGGTCGCCGCCAAACTCCGCCGGCAGGCGCAGCGTCGTGAAGCCGGCCTCCTTCAGCCAGCCGATCTGCTGATGAGGCAGAATGCGCTGCTGTTCGCGCTCGAGGGTCCCCCCGGCAATGCGCTCAAAGACGGGCCGGAAGCGCGCGGCGAGGGCTGCATAGCGGGCCTCGCCGGTGGCGGTGCTCGGTTCGGTGGCGGTGATGCTCATCTGTGTCCTTACTTGTTGGATGCGGCGAGGGCACGCAGTCGGTGGCCGGGGTTCGATTCCAGCAGCAGGCGGGTGTACTCATGCTGGGGGTTGCCGAAAATGCTGGCCGTCGGCCCGGTTTCGACGAGCTTCCCGCGGCGCATGACGCCGACCTCGTGCGAAATCCGTTCGACCACGTGCAGGTCGTGCGAGATAAAGAGGTAGGTCAGGCCGAGATCACGCTGGAGTTCCTCCAGCAGGGCAAGGATCTGTGCCTGGGTCAGCACGTCCAAGGCGGACAAGGCCTCGTCGAGCACCAGCGTCCTGGCTCCGGCGG
This sequence comes from Arthrobacter sp. USHLN218, assembly GCF_037144715.1. Classification (NCBI taxonomy): domain Bacteria; kingdom Bacillati; phylum Actinomycetota; class Actinomycetes; order Micrococcales; family Micrococcaceae; genus Arthrobacter; species Arthrobacter sp. USHLN218. The sequence continues at coordinate 119,894 of NZ_JBBCYT010000010.1, read as the reverse complement.
CCAGGGCCCGGGCGATCGCAACGCGCTGGCGCTGCCCGCCGGAAAGCTCCATTGGCCGGGCCGAGGCCGCCCGCGAGGGGAGATTGACCTGTTCGAGCAGTTCCAGGACGCGCTCCCGCTGGCCGGCCCGGCCGCCGAGGCCGAAGTTCACAATTGGCTCGGCAATGATGTCGCGAATCTGCAGCCTCGGGTCCAGGGCGGAGTCAGGGTTCTGGTAAACCAGCTGCAGGGTCCGCCACAGCTCGCGCTTGCCCCGTCCGTCCAGCCCGGTCACGTCGCGACCCTCCACGAGGACTGTGCCCTCAGTCGGATCGAGCAGACGCATGAGCATGCGGGCAGTGGTCGATTTGCCTGAGCCGGACTCGCCGACCAGCGAGAAGGTGGTGCCCTGCCGCACGCCGAAGGAGACTGCGTCCACGGCCCGGTTCGCAGCACCGCGTTCAAAGACTTTCACCAGACCCCGAGCCTCGAGGGCGAAGGTGCCGGGCGCCGAAGCTGCCGCAGCAGCGGCCGGTGCAGCGGCCCGCGCCGGGGCGGCTTCCTCGAGCAGCCGGACCGTGTACTCATCCTCGGGCCGGGCCAGGACCTGTTCCACGCCGCGGTCTTCGCGGACGCTCCCGCCGCGCATCACCACGATCCGGTCCGCATGGTCGGTCGCCACGGCCAGGTCATGGGTGACAAAGATGACGGCGGTGCCGAACTCCTTGGCCAGCCGGTCGAAGACTTCAAGTACTGTGCGCTGGACCGTAACATCCAGAGCCGAGGTGGGCTCATCGGCGATGAGCACCTGCGGCTGCAGGCTGAAGGCGATGGCGATGAGCACGCGCTGCTTGAGCCCGCCGGAAAGCTCATGCGGGTACTGGCGCAGCCGTTCCTCCGGCCGGTCGATGCCCACCAAGGTAAGGAGCCGCACCACTTCGGCCCGCAATTCGCGCCTGCTCCGCCGTCGTCCGTCCCGGTGCAGCCGGAACACCTCGGCCACCTGCGATCCGATGGTCCTGACAGGGTCCAGGGAGGCGCCCGGGTCCTGCGGGACAAGTCCGATCCGGCGGCCGCGGATCCGGCGGAACTCCTTCTCTGACAGGGACGCCAAATCGGTGCCGTCGAAGTCGATGCGCCCGCTGATCCGGGCGGACGCCGGCAGCAGGCCGAGGACGGAGCGGGCCAGGGTTGTCTTGCCGGAACCGGATTCCCCGACCAACGCGACGATTTCCCCTGCCTTCAGGGTCAGGTCCACTCCACCGACGGCGGTGGTTCCGGACTGGTATTCGACCTTCAGGCCGCGGATGGCCAGCAGCGGGACGGTCTGCGGGAGTGCCGTCGGTGCGGCCTGGTCGGCTGTGGTAACGCTCACGGGTCCTCCTAGAACCTGAAGATCTTCAGCAGTTGGCGGCCGAATGCGGCCAGCAGCACGACGGTGGCGACGATGACCAGGCCAGGCAGGCTGGTCATCCACCAGGCACTGCCCAGGTATTGGCGGCCTTCGGAAATCAGCAGGCCCCATTCCGGCGTGGGCGGCGGCGCGCCGAAGCCAAGGAAGCCGAGTCCCGAAATCGCCAGGATAGCGACGCCCAGGTCCACTGCCAGCAGCGACAGCACTGGTCCGGTGGCGTTGGGCAGGATGTGCCGCAGGACGACGGACCGGTAGGTGCCTCCGCTGAGGAAAGCGGCCTCGACGAAGTCCAGGTTGCGCACGCGCAGGACCTCCGAACGCACGACCCGGGCGAAGGAAGCGATGGAGGCAATGCCCACGCCCACTCCCAGCGAGATGGGGCCGGGTTCGAACGCAGTCACCACAATGAGCGAAATCAGGAAGCCCGGAACGGCCAGCAAGACGTCGACAAGGCGCATGGCCGCCGCGTCGGCGGCACGCCCAGCGGTTGCCGCGACGAGGCCGATGACCGTTCCGGCGACCAGTCCGATCAGCACGGCGAGTCCGGCCGTGAGCAGGGTCTGCGAGGTGCCGTGGACGACCCGGGCGTAGATATCCCGCCCGAGATGGTCCGTACCGAACCAATGCTCTGTGCTGGGCGCCAGGAACTTTTCCGCACCGACGCCGGCAATCGGGTCGGCCGTAGTGAACAGGCCGGGAATCAGCGCCCAGCCGAGCACCAGCAGCAGCGGCAGGGCGGTCAGCCACAGCCCGGTGCGGGCCGAGGGACGGCGGCGGGCAGGTGCGGTTGGCGTCGTGATTTGCGCGGAGGATGCCGTGGCAGGGTTTTCCAGATGCAGTGTCATGGAAGGCTCGCTTCGGGTCAGACGGCCAGGGCCCGCGGAGAGCCCTGGCCGTTGGACTTGAGGATGCGCGGGTCAAGCAGCGGGTAGAGCAGGTCGACGGCCAGGTTGACCGCGACAAACACGCTGGCAGTCAGCAGCACGAGTCCCTGCACCAGCGGCACGTCCTGGGTGGTCACCGCCTGAAGTACGACGGCGCCGAGGCCGGAGCGGGCGAAGACCGTCTCGGTAATGACCGAACCGGCCAGCAGCGTGCCAACAGTGATGCCGGTAATGGTCATGGCCGGTCCGCCCGCGTTCTTCAGCGCGTGGCGGAAGAAGATCCAGGATGCCGAGGCGCCCTTTGCCCGCAGCACGTCGATGAACGGCTGGTTGTAGACGGTGTCGATGCTCTTGAGCAGCACCTGCGCGATCGGGGCCGAGACATGCACGCCCAGCACGAACACGGGGACGGCCAGGGACAGGAAGGACCCGTCCGGGAAGAGGGACATGACGCCCCAGCGGATGGACAGCAGTTCCAGTAGCACAAGCCCAAGCCAGAAGACCGGCACGGCAGCGAAAAGCGGTGGCAGGTTCAGCACCACCTTCCGCAGCAGCGCTGAGCGTGTCAGCGTGGCAACCACCACCACAGCCAGGGCGAGCACCACCGCGGTGGCAAAGGCGGAGAGCGCCAGGGCGATGGTGGAACCGGCGACCCCGCTGATGCGCAGGGCCACCGGCTCACCGGAAGCCAGGGAGTAGCCAACGTCGCCGGTGAACAAGCCGCCCAGTTGGGCGAGGTACTGGACCAGCAGAGGCTGGTCGTAGCCGTACTGGCGTTTCATGTTGTCGATGGTGGCCTGGTCGACGGCGGAATCCGTGCTCAGGAAGATCGTCACCGGGTCGCTGGGCAGCAGCTGCACGGCGACGAAGATAACGGTGTAGGCCAGCCAGATGACAAGCAGTGCCTGCCCGATCCGTTGCGCGACGTAGCGTCCCATGATTGGCTACTCCGCGGTCTTCCAGGCGCCCTGGAAGATGGGCGCGGTGCCGGAGGTGAATTCTACGTGCGCGCCGGAGTGCGCGCCGTAGACCTGGACTTCATCCCAGAGAACGAGAGCCAGTGCCTTGTCCAGCACCAGGGCCCGCTGTTCCTCGGCTACCAGTTCTTCGTGCTTGGCCTCATCGGCGGCGGCGCGCTCAGTGGCGAACAGCTCGTTGAGTTCCTTGTCGGCGTCCAGCGTCTGCGTGTTGGTCTCGGGTCCGAAGACAGGCCCCAGGCCGCCGTATGCGAACTGGCGCGTGCCGAAGAATTCGACCTTCGGGTCCTGCAGCGCAGTGGCCAGGAAGGTGTTGTCGGCTGCACGGTTGACGAGCTTGACACCGATCTCGCGCCACTGCTGTTCGATCAGTTCGAAGGCCGGCTTGATGACCACGGAGTTGTTCGAGCTCGCTACCGTGACCTCGAGCTTCTTGCCATCCTTTTCACGGATGCCGTCGGCACCCGCAACCCAGCCGGCCTCGTCCAGCAGGGACTTGGCCTTCTCCGGGTCATAGGCCAGGTCAGCCGAGAGGTCCACGAAGCCAGGGGCCTTGTGGTTGAGGATCGAACCGGCAATCTGGTAGCTGTCCGAGAGCACGGTGTCCTTCAGCGCCTGCCGGTCGATGCCGACCTGCAGGGCCTGGCGGACCTTCTCATCCGCGAGCTTGCCGCTGCCGATGCGCACGGCGGCCGTATTGGCAGTCAGGTCGATGCCCGCGGCGGGCAGCACCTGGTTGCCCCCGGCCGCCACAGCAGCCTCGTCCGCCGGCTGCAGGCCGCGGACCAGGTCCACCTGGCCGCTCTGGACGGCACCGGCACGGTGCGCCACCTCGGGCAGGTACTTCACCACGACCTTGTCCAGGTAGGCGGCACCCTGGTTCTCCGCCGTTTCCGGAGCCCAGGCATAGTCCGACCGCTTTGCCAGCACGAGCTCCTCGTCCGGCTTCTCCGACTCGAAGACGAAGGGACCCGAGCCGGAGATCTTGGCGATGTCCGACTGGCCGGCATTGTCCAGCTCCAAGGTCTTGGGCGAGACCAGACCCGCGGCGACGGAAGACGTCGCGCGCAGGAAGTTCGCGTCAGCGCTCTTCAATTGCACCTTCACGGTGTCCTCGTCGACGACCTCCGTGGACTCGTAGGCGGAAAAGTCGACGTTCGGCTGGATCTGAGCGTCATCCAGGCCCTTCCCGAGGGCATCGAGGTTGGCTTTGACGGCCTTGGCATCCACAGGCGTGCCGTCGCTGAAGCTCACGTCGGGGCGGATGTCGAAGGTGAACTCGGTGTTGTCCTCGTTGCCGCTGAATTTGGTGGCAATCCACGGCACGAGCTTGCCCGATTCGGCGTCGAAGTAGGTGAGCCGGTCCAGCACGCTGTTGAGCACATTCGCCTTCTCGTAGAAGCGTGCCGACTGGGTCTGGAAGTTGTTGATCGGCGCCACTTCGGCGTAAACCAAGGTGCCGCCCTGGACCGGCTGGCCATTATCGGCGGCAGGCTCCGCACCGCCACCGGAATTACCGCCGCAGGCAGCGAGCAGCAGTGCGGAAACGCTGAGGAGGGCGGCGGCCTGGGCCCGCCGGAAGCGGCGCACGGGTTGTGGCGCGTTGTCGTCGTTGATGGCCATGAAGGCTCCTCTCGGTCATTACCGAGGAACGCCATTTCACGCGGGAAGTCTGCCACGCACACGGAGCGGGACAGGGACCAACGGGAAGATGCGGCTAACTCCATCGGTCCTGGCAGGAGCACCCTACGGAGCATGTCCTTCCGCGCTGTGCGCGGCCCTCGGACATGTCCCTTGTTATCGACGCGGACCAGAGGTGATCCAGCGTGACCAGGGTTGCTGCAGCGTCATAGAGCCAGGTCTCTCAGCTGCTCGGGATGGTTACGCGTTCCAGTGTGGGGGGCGGAGGGTCACACTGGAAATAGCCTGCGTCACAACTCGTCATGAAGCGACATTTCCTTGCCTGGCCTGCGGCTTTGTGCTGGAGAAGCGGGATTGCGGCCGCAGCGGTGGGGAGGCTAGAGTCCGAGGGCCGGGGCCTCGATCATGGGGCAGGTGTCCATGACGACGTCGAGCCCGGCGGCTTTGGCGCGTTCCGCGGCGGCTTCTTCGATGACGCCGAGCTGCAGCCAGACGGCCTTCGCTCCGGCCGCGATGGCCTGGTCCACGACGGGGCCGACCTTCTGCGAGTTGACGAAGCAGTTGACCACGTCGATGCCGCCGGGGATGTCGGCGAGCTTGCGGTACCCCCGCTGGCCATGAACGTCTTCGCCCTTGAGGTTGACGGGGATGATCTCCATGCTGCGCTGGTCCAGCATGTACCGGGAGACGCCCAGTGCCACACGACGCGGATTGTTGGACAAACCGACGACGGCCCACCGGGCGGGCGTGGTGAGCAGCCGCTTGATGACTTCCGGATCGTTGACATGGCCCATGCGGCCAGCCTAGCGCCGGGCCGCGCCGCCGGACAGGGCAAGCCCCACCCCCGCGCCCCCACCGGAGCACCCGCACCGGCGCGTCCCGCGCGGAAACCCGCCGCGCCGCCGTCGTTGTTGGATTTGCCAGAACGGGCCGCGATGCCGTTGAGTAAGGGCATCCCATCCCGAGCGGCCGAGAGACCTGGATCGATGAAGCCGCAGCAACCGACCCGATGAGTGCCTCGACGGCCCTGCCACGGAACGGTGCTACTGCCAGGACCGATGGAAAGGCAGCGCTGCTATGTCCCTGAATACCGACCACATCCGCGTCACCCATGCCGGTTCCCTGCCGCGGACCCCGGAACTGATTGCGGCCAACGAGGCGAAGGAAGCCGGCGGCATCACGGACGAATTCCGGCGCCTGCTCGCCGAGTCGGTGGCCGACGTCGTCGAACGCCAGAAGAACCTGGGGATCGATATCCCGAACGACGGCGAGTACGGGCACACCATGTCCTCCTCCGTCGACTACGGGGCCTGGTGGAACTACTCCTTTGCCCGGCTCGGCGGCCTCGAGGCCACCGATGTGGACCGCTGGGCTGACACCGAGGTGCACCGTTCGTCGCCCGGCAACATCGTGCTGACCACCTTCACGGACCGGCGCGACCGGGTGAAGTTCAACGACGCCTATACCGACCCGTCCTCCGGGATCCTGGCGCACCGGAAGTCCGTAAAGCAGCCCAAGATCGCGGGGCCGCTGACGTACACCGGACAGGATCTCGTCGCCTCGGACGTCGAAAACCTGAAGAAGGGCCTGGCCGCGGCGGGGCTTGAAGAAGGCTTCGTGGCGGCCCTCTCCCCCGGCTCGTGCGCCCGGATCGCCAACGACTACTACAAGACGGACGAGGAACTGGTCTACGCCTGCGCCGACGCGATGCGCGAGGAGTACAAGGCGATCATAGACGCCGGCCTCACCGTGCAGCTCGACGACCCGTCGCTCGCGGAGAGCTGGGACCAAATCAGCCCGGAGCCGGCGCTGGCGGACTACCTGAAATTCATCCAGCTGCGGGTCGAGGCCACCAACTGGGCGCTGCGGGACCTGCCGGCGGAACAGATCCGACTGCACGTCTGCTGGGGCTCCTGGCACGGCCCGCACACCACGGACATCCCGTTCGCGGACATCATCGGCTCCGTCCTGCAGATCAACGCCGGCGCCTACTCCTTCGAGGCGGCCAACGTCCGGCACGAGCACGAGTGGCGGGTCTGGGAAGACACCAAGCTGCCGGAGGGCAAGTCGATCATTCCGGGCGTGGTCTCGCATGCGACGAACGTGGTGGAGCACCCGGAGCTGGTGGCGGACCGGATCGAACGCTTCGCCGGGCTGGTGGGACGCGAGTCCGTCATCGCGTCCACCGACTGCGGCCTGGGCGGGCGGGTGCATCCGCAGATCGCCGTCGCCAAGCTCGAAGCGTTGGGCGAAGGCGCGCGGATCGCCACCCGCCGGCTCTGGCGCTGAACCGCCTGCACGTCACCCGGACGCCGGCCGGGCGGCCTTTGTTACGGCGGATGAGGCGCGGGCTTGCCGAAAACCGCCCCGTGACGGTTCAATGGGCTTGACCATCCCGAGCGGCTGAGAGACCTGGCTCTACGACGCCGCAGCAACCCTGGTCGCCGGAGTTCTGCCGTGAACGCCGGTGATATCGAGGTTCATCGCCGCAGGCCGGTGCATCCGCACCGAAGGCGTGATCCGTAGGGTGCTACTGCCAGGATCGATGGAGTGATCCCTTGACTGCATTGGCACCTTCTGCCCGCCCCTCGGCCGCCGCGTCCTCGCAGGCACGCCGTCCCGACCTGTCCTCCGCCCTGCCGGTGTCCTTCAGCGGGCTGCGCCGCACCTTCGGCAGCGGCGGCTCCGCGCACACCGTCCTGCGCGACATCGATTTCGAGGTGCAACGCGGCGAGGTCCTGGCCATCCTCGGCCCGAGCGGCTGCGGCAAGTCCACCCTCCTGCGCGCCACCGCGGGCCTGGACGCCCCGAGCGCCGGCACTGTCAACATAGGTACGACGCCGGTGCAGGGCATCGATCCGCGCTGCGCCTTTGCGTTCCAGGAGCCGAGGCTGCTCCCCTGGCACACGCTGCAAGCCAATGTGGCCATCGGCCTGCCGAAGTCCGCGAGCGCCAAGGCCGGCAAGGCCAAGGTCGCCCGGCTGCTGGAGCTGGTGGGCCTGGACAAGTTCGCCAAGCACCGGCCGCGCGAGGTCTCCGGAGGCATGGCCCAGCGTGCCTCGCTGGCCCGTGCGCTGGCCCGCAACCCGGGCGTGCTGCTGCTGGATGAGCCCTTCGGCGCGCTCGATGCCCTGACGCGGATCAAGATGCAGGACCTGCTGCTCGACATCCACGCCGCCGAGCCGACCACGGTCCTGCTGGTGACGCACGACGTCGACGAGGCGCTCCAGCTGGCCGACCGCATCGTCGTCCTCGGCAAGGAAACCGGACGCGAAGGCGACGGCGCCACGATCGTGCGCACCGTCGTCGTACCCGGCGAACGCCCGCGGGACCGCGGCTCCGCCGAGCTGGCGCGAATGCGCAGCTCCCTGCTGGAAAGCCTGGGCGTCGAGGGGCACTAGCCCCGCCCCGGGCCGCGCCGGCGAACGCCGCGTCCAACCAACGTCTTGAAACTCTGCTGAACCTGCAGCGCCCTCTCCTGCGCTGCGCCCGATCCGAAGGACCTGACATGCCGATTTCCCGCCGCTTCACCCGCCGTTCCCTGCTCGGCGCGGCCGCCGTCGCCGCCTCCGCCTCCCTCGCCCTGACCGGCTGCGTCGCAGGCGAGGACTCCGAGGCCAGCGCCGGGGGCTCCGCCGCCGCGAGCGACGGCGTGCTGAACATCGACTTCGCCACCTACAACCCGCTCAGCCTGGTCATCAAGGAAAAGGGCTGGCTGGAGGCCAGCCTCGCCGACCAGGGCGTAGAGGTGAACTGGGTGCAGTCCGCCGGCTCCAACAAGGCCAACGAGGCGCTGCGCTCCGGCGCCATCGACGTCGGCTCCACCGCCGGCTCCGCGGCGCTGCTGGCCCGCGCCAACGGCTCGCCGATCCAGGCCATCAGCCTGTACTCGCAGCCGGAATGGGCCGCGCTGGTCACGCTGCCGGACTCGGGCATCGACTCGGTGGAGGACCTGAAGGGCAAGTCCGTGGCCGCGACCAAGGGCACCGACCCCTACTTCTTCCTGCTGCAGTCGCTGGAGGAAGCCGGGCTGTCGCAGGACGACGTGACCGTGCAGAACCTGCAGCACGCGGACGGCCTCACCGCCCTGAACAACGGCTCCGTGGACGCCTGGTCCGGGCTGGACCCGATCATGGCCGGCGCGGAGAAGGACGGTGCGAAGCTGTTCTACCGGAACCTGGACTTCAACACCTACGGCTTCCTGAACGCGACCGAGAGCTTCCTCAAGGAAGACCCGGAGGTGGCGCAGACCGTGGTGAACGCGTACGAGAAGGCCCGTGCCTGGGCGGCGGAGAACCCCGAAGAGACCGCGCAGATCCTCGCCGACGTGGCCGGGCTGGACCCCGAAGTTGCGACGAAGGTCATCACCGAGCGCAGCAACCTGGATGTCGATCCGGTGCCGGGCGAGACGCAGCGGGCCGTGCTGGAGAAGATCGGCCCGGCCTTCGTGGAGACCGGCGATGTGGCCAGCCAGAAGCAGATCGACGACGCGCTCGGCTCCCTCCTCAATGACTCGCTGGTGAAGGCGGCCGATCCGGCCGCGATCAAGGAATCCTGATGACGCATCCCGGGAATCCCGATCTCACCGGCAACAGTGTTACCGCCACCAGCAAGGAAGGCCTCGAGGCTGCTGGTATCGCGGTAACCACCGCAGGTGCCGCCCAGCCGCCCGCCCCTGATCAGGGCGGCCGCACCCCGGCAAACGGATGGTCCCCGGCCGGAGTGCTGGACAAGGGCTGGGCGCGCCTGCTGCTTGGACTGCTCCTGCCGGCGGCGCTGATCGGCGCCTGGCAGTGGAGCACGTCGGCAGGACTTTTCAGTGTAGTGCAGCTGCCGCCGCCGGCCATGGTGTTCGAGGCGGCGGCGGACCTGATCCAGCGCGGCGAACTGGGCAAGCACGTGGCCATCTCGACGCAGCGCGTGCTGATCGGCTTCGGCCTCGGGGCCGGGCTTGGCCTGGCGTTCGGCGCCCTGGTGGGCCTGTCCCGCGTGGCGGACGTGCTGCTGGCGCCGACCATCGGCGCCCTGCGGGCCGTGCCGTCACTGGCCTGGGTCCCGCTGCTGATCCTCTGGATGAAGATCGGCGAGGACTCGAAGGTCACGCTGATCATGATCGGCGCGTTCTTCCCCGTCTTCACCACCGTGTCGCTGGCCCTGCGCCATGTGGACCGCAACCTGGTGGAGGCCGGCAGGGCCTTCGGACTCAAGGGGCTGAAGCTGCTGACCACGGTCCAGCTCCCCGCCGTCGTTCCTTCCGTCTTTTCCGGACTTCGGCTGGCGCTGGCGCAGGCCTGGCTGTTCCTGGTGGCCGCGGAACTCATCGCGTCATCGATGGGCCTGGGCTTCCTGCTGACGGATTCACAGAACAACGGCCGGACGGACCGGCTGCTGCTGGCGATCGTGCTGCTGGCAGTCATCGGCAAGATTACTGACGCCCTGCTGGGTGTCGCGGAGAAATGGGCAGTAAAACGATGGGCATAAGCATCACTGAAGAGAGCTCGGTCATCACCTGGCCGGAGCCGCAGACCGAAGACGAGCGGATCGCGTTCTGGGAGGACGCAGCACGGCGCCTGGAGTGGGCCGAGCCGTGGCACACCGCCCATTCCGCCACCCCCGTGGATGCCGAGGCGCGGCGCGGCCCCGAGCTGCGCTGGTTCGACGGCGGCAAGCTCAACGCCGCGGTCAACTGCGCGGACCGGCACGTTGCGGCCGGCCGGGGCGACAAGGTGGCGCTGCACTTCGAGGGCGAGCCGGGCGACCGCCGCACGGTGACCTACCGCGAGCTGCAGGAGCTGGTCTCCCAGGCCGCGAACGCGCTGCTGGCCCTGGGCATCGGGAAGGGCGACCGTGTGGTCGTCTACCTGCCGGTGCTGGTGGAAACCGTAGTCATCACGCTGGCCTGCGCCCGGATCGGTGCGGTGCACTCGCTGGTCTTCGGCGGGTTCTCCGCCGAGGCGCTGCGCTTCCGCGTCGAGGACACCGGCGCGAAGCTGCTGGTCACCACGGACGGCCAGTTCCGCCGCGGGACGGCCGTGCCGGTGAAGGACAACGCGGACGCCGCCGTCTCCGGCGAGAACTCGATCGAGCACGTGCTGGTGCTGCGCCGCACGGGCAGCGACATCGCGTGGACCGAGGGCCGCGACGTGTGGTGGCACGACGTCGTCGACACCCAGCCGCGCGTCCACGAGGCCGAGGCCTTCGACGCCGAGACGCCGCTGTTCATCATGTACACCTCCGGCACCACCGGCCAGCCGAAGGGCCTGGTCCACACCACCGGCGGCTACCTGACGCAGGCCTCCTTCAGCCACGAGTACCTCTTCTCCAACCCGGACCCGGCCCAGCGCGACGCCGACGTCCACTGGTGCACGGCCGACCTGGCCTGGGTCACCGCGCACACCTACGAGATCTACGGGCCGCTGAGCAACGGCGTCACACAGGTCATCTACGAGGGCGTGCCCAACGCGCCGCATCCCGGCCGCCACTTCGAGATCATCCAGCGCTACGGCGTCACCAGCTACTACACGGCGCCCACGCTGGTCCGCTCGCTGATGGGCTGGTTCCCCGAGGGCGTCCCGGCCGAGTACGACCTCAGCTCGGTCCGTCTCTGCGGCACGGTGGGCGAGGCTGTGAACCCGGAGGCGTGGCGCTGGCTGCGCACCCAGGTTGGGCGCGATTCGCTGGTACCCGGACAGCCGTCGTCGGGCGTTCCCATGGTGGACACTTGGTGGCAGTCCGAAACCGGCGCCACCATCCTCTCGCCGCGCCAGACGGACGCCTCGTTCAAGGCCGGCTGCGCCACCCGCGCGCTGCCGGGCGTGGCCACGGACATTGTCGACGACGGCGGCGTCCGGGTGGGTGCCAACGTGCAGGGCAACATCGTGGTCACCAGGACCGGCCCCTCGATGGCCCGGACCGTGTGGGGCAACCCGGAACGCTACTTCACCAGCTACTGGGAGAAGTACGCCGCCCAGGGCTGGTTCCTCGCGGGCGACGGCGCGCGCTTCGACGAGGACGGCGACACGTGGATCCTCGGCCGGACGGACGACGTCATCAACATCTCCGGGCACCGGCTGTCCACCATCGAGATCGAGTCCGCCCTGGTCTCCCACCCCGCCGTGGTGGAGGCCGGCGTGTGCCCGACCTACGACGCGAAGACCGGCCACGCCGCCACCGCGTTCGTGGTGCCGCTGGACAAGTCGCTGATCGCCGCCTCGGTCGCGGCGGACCCGACACCGGAGCAGGCGGCGGCGGTTGCTGCGCTGCGGGCCCACGTTTCGACCCAGATCGGGCCGATCGCCAAGCCCCGCGATGTCGTGTTTGTGCCCGACGTGCCGAAGACCCGCAGCGGCAAGATCATGCGCCGGTTGCTGACCCAGCTGTTCGAAGGCACCGCCCTGGGCGACACCACCAGCCTGCAGAACGAACCCTGCATCGCCGACATCAAGCAGATCTGCACCCGCTAGGCCGCCGGGTCCGGGCCACCCGCCCGGACCCGGCCCCCGCTCCGCCGCCGGCCACCCGCCGCCGCCCCGCCGACCATTTGACCCCGCCGCGCCCCACGCCCGCCATCTCCGGCCCGGCCTGTCTCCAACTTCCCTCACTTCCGGGCGGCCTACCGCAAAAGCGCAGGTCAGGACGATACTTGAAGGCTAAAGCAGGAAACGAACGCATAAGCGAGGGAAGTTCGTGACGCGCGTGGCTCAGGCCCCGCGGCGGAGCACCGACACGACCTGCGCCAGTACAGCTTGTGGTCGAAACACCACGTCCTCGTAGACGTACCGGAGTGTCGGCAGTCCGCTCAGGACGCCTTCGTTGTTCCGACGGCGGTCTTTGCGGAATGCGTCCCGCGTCCAGTGGAAGTCCATGCCGTCAAGCTCCACGATGAGCCGCCCTTCGATGAGCAGATCCACTCGACCCAGGCCACGGATCTCGACCTGTGTCTCGACGCGAAGACCGGCTGCCCGGAACAGCTCACGCGCTATGACCTCCAACGGCGAGTCCGCGTCCTTCCCGATGCGGTGCACGACGGCTCGGCGTGCACCGTTCCGTGGACCAGGTAAATGACGTACGAGCTCCGCCTGGCTAACAGCCCCGCGGCGGACAGCAGACTCAGCGAGGACAAGCGCCTCCAATGGAGGACGGCACCGTAAGGCGTGCAGCACGGCGTCGACGACTGGTACATAGGCACCCGGCAGCCGATCTCCCACCAAGGCACTACGGTGCGTAGCGACCGATTTCGGCAGGCCTCCATGATCCGACCAGAGATGGAGGCACTCCGCATCCTTAATGGTCCAAAGCCGCAGCTCCTTCGCCGCTGAGATGCAGGTGATCAGCCCGTTGACCTTCAATGCCGTCCGGATTTCCGGCGCTCCGTCCGCGACGCCCGCCAGCCCCCGACGCACCAACTGGACCGCCCCCGACCGGACAGCAGCTTGGATCCGTAAACGGCTGTGACCCGCCCGCATAAGGTCTGCGTAACGGGCAGTACCACCCAGCCGGACGACGTCGGCCGCGAGACGTTCGTGGTCTTCCATGGCAGGAGCTTGCCGAAAGCGCTCCGCTGAATCCACCGTCAGCGGCTGTGCTGTGGACAACACACGAACCGTGCATGCGCCAACTTCCCTCGCTTCCGGTGAAGCTCCAGCAAACCCGCAGGTCAGAGCGAAGCTTGAAGTCTAAAGTTGGAAACGAATGTTCAACCGAGGGAAGTTCGCGCGTTCTTTCGGCGGACAGGCGGCTGCCGGGAAGGGCGGCGGCAGACTGGGTGCCACAAGACCCGAGCGCCATAGACGCAGGGGGCCCGGGCCGCCGGAGGCCCCCGCGGCGGCGTGAGGGGCGGCGGGATACAGGGCGCCACAGAACACGAGCGCTGTAGACGCAGGGGGCCCGGACGGCCGGAGGGCCCCCGCGGCGGCGCGGGGTGCGGCGGCCTGTGCGAGGGTCGGCGGCATTCGGGGAATTCCCGGCGGGACGCAATGCGGCTCAACATTCTTTGAGCCGCGCCGGCGGGGCTGGCAGAATGGCAGGGACCATCCCGAGCGGCTGAGAGATCTGGCTCTTTGACGCCGCAGCAACCCTCCGGACTTCCCCGTCCCGGAAAGGTGCTACCGCCAGAAGCGATGGAGAGAGCGCAAGCAATCTTTGATCCGGATGGCGTCGGCCCTTCGGCAGGCGCCTGATGGACCGTCATTGCCCGGGATTCCCGTTCACGCGCTTTGTGCGCCGACTATCAAGGAATTCGCCATGAGCACGACCGTCAACACCACCGTGGCCAACCTCGAAACCCCGCTGAAGTTCGCCTACTGGGTCCCCAACGTCTCCGGCGGCCTCGTCGTCTCCACGATCGAGCAGCGCACCAGCTGGGACTTCGATTACAACAAGAAGCTCGCCCGCATCGCAGAGAATTCCGGCTTCGAGTACGCCCTGACCCAGACCCGCTACGCCGCCAGCTACGGCGCGGACAAGCAGCATGAGGCCACCAGCTTCTCCCTCGCCCTGCTCGGCGCCACCGAGCGGCTGAACATCATCTCCGCGGTCCACCCCGGCATGTGGCACCCCGGCGTCCTCGCCAAGTTCATCATCACCGCGGGCCACATCTCCGGCGGCCGCGCAGCCGTGAACGTCGTCTCCGGCTGGCTCAAGGACGAATTCATCAACTTCGGCCTCGAGTGGCTCGAGCACGATGAGCGCTACGTCCGCACCGAGGAGTTCATCAACGTCCTCCGCGGCCTGTGGACCGAACAGAACTACAGCCAGTCCGGCAAGTACTACAACATTAAGGACTTCACCCTGAACCCGGCGCCGGTGGACGTTCCCGGCCGGCCGCATCCGGAGATCTTCTTCGGCGGCAACTCCACCGCCGCCCAGGCCGCCGCCGGCCGCACCGCCGACTGGTACTTCTCCAACGGCAAGGACCTCGAGGGTTTCAAGGACAACATCGCCGGGGTCCGCGCCGCCGCTGCCACCGTCAACCGCACCCCGAAGTTCGGCCTCAACGGCTTCGTCATCGCCCGCGGCACCGAAGCGGAAGCCCGCGACACCCTGCGCGAGATCGTCGAGAAGGCGCACCGCCCCGCCGTCGAAGGCTTCGCCGCCGCGGTCAAAGAAGCCGGCCAGTCCACCCGGGACGGCAAGGGGATGTGGGCGGATTCTACGTTCGAGGACCTCATCCAGTACAACGACGGCTTCAAGACCGGACTCATTGGTACGCCCGAGCAGATCGCCGAACGTATTGTTGAGTTCAAGAAGATCGGCGTGAACCTCATGCTGACCGCCTACCTGCACTTCCAGGAGGAAGTCGAGGCGTTCGGCCGCGACGTACTGCCGATCGTCCGCGAACTCGAGGCGGATCTCGCACGCGCCAACGGCACCGAGCTCAACACGGCGCTGCTGCCCGCCACCAACTTCGAAGGAGCTGCCCTCTAAATGGCTGAACGCACATTCGGCTTCCGCACCCGGGCCCTGCACGCCGGCGGAACCCCCGACGCCGAGCACGGCGCCCGCGCGGTGCCCATCTACCAGTCCACGTCCTTCGTCTTCAAGGACACGGACGACGCCGCCAACCTCTTTGCGCTGCAAAAGTACGGCAACATCTACTCCCGTATTGGCAACCCCACGGTCGCCGCGTTCGAGGAGCGGATCGCCTCGCTCGAGGGCGGGATCGGCGCGGTCGCCACGTCGTCGGGCATGGCCGCGGAGTTCATCACCTTCGCCGCGCTGGCCGGCGCCGGGGACCACATCGTGGCCTCCTCGAAGCTGTACGGCGGCACCATCACGCAGCTGGACGTGACCTTGCGCCGCTTCGGCGTCGAGACCACGTTCATCGACAGCACGGACCCGGCGGACTTCGCCGCGGCCATCGGCGAGAACACCAAGGCCGTCTACACCGAGATCGTGGCGAACCCGTCCGGCGACATCGCGGACCTTGAGGGCCTGGCCAAGGTAGCGCACGACGCCGGCATTCCGCTGGTCGTGGACGCCACCTTGAGCACGCCGTACCTGATCCGCCCGATCGAACACGGCGCCGACATCGTCATCCATTCCGCCACCAAGTTCCTCGGCGGCCACGGCACCACCCTCGGCGGCGTCGTCGTCGAATCCGGCCGGTTCAACTGGGGCAACGGCAAGTTCCCGCAGATGACCGAGCCGGTGCCGAGCTACGGCAACGTCTCCTGGTGGGGCAACTTCGGCGAGTACGGCTTCCTGACGAAGCTGCGCTCGGAGCAGCTGCGCGACATCGGCCCGTCGCTCTCCGCCCAGTCCGCCTTCCAGCTCCTGCAGGGCGTGGAAACGCTGCCGCAGCGGATGGACGAGCACCTGGCCAACGCGCGCCGGGTGGCTGAATGGCTGGAAGCGGACGAGCGGGTCTCCTGGGTCAACTACGCCGGGCTCCCCTCGCACCCGCACCACGAACGCGGCCGGAAGTACCTGCCGCAGGGCGTCGGCTCCGTCTTCTCCTTCGGCGTGAAGGGCGGCCGGGTGGCCGGCCAGAAGTTCATCGAGTCGCTGCAGCTGGCCTCCCACCTGGCCAACATCGGCGACGCCCGCACGCTGGTCCTGCACCCGGGGTCCACAACCCACCAGCAGCTGACCGCCGACCAGATGGTCGCCGCAGGCGTGCCCGAGGACCTGATCCGCATCTCGGTCGGCCTGGAGGACGTCGAAGACATCCTGTGGGACCTGGACCAGGCGCTGGCCGAGTCCCAGCAGGCAGGCGCCGAGCACGGCCCCAGCCGCGAGCATGAGGACGACGTCTTCGACACCTCCGAGTTCGCGTCGCCGACCTACGCCGGCGAGTCCTGCACCGTCCCGGCGGCCCGCGCCGCCCGCACGGAGCCCGGGACCCGCGTGGTCGAGTCCGTCGAGGAGCTCGTCGAAGCCGAAGAAGGAGCTGCAAAGTGAGCGTTTCCGCCCCCGAGCGCACCTGGGTCGGGCCGTCCGCCCCGGAGCGCCTGAACATCCTGCGCAACACCACGTCCATCGCGATCGTGGGTGCATCGGACAAGCCCAGCCGCGCCAGCTACTTCGTGGCGACCTACCTGCTTTCGTCGAGCAAGTACAAGGTCTACTTCGTCAACCCGGTGGCCAAGGAGATCCTCGGCCAGCCGGTGTACAAGTCGCTGGCCGACCTGCCTGAGGTACCCGATCTGGTGGATGTCTTCCGCAAGCACGACGACCTGCCCGGCGTGCTGGAGGAAACCCTCGCCGTCGGCGCCAAGACCATCTGGCTGCAGCTCGGTTCCTGGCACGAGGAGGTCGCCGCCAAGGCCGAGGAGGCCGGGCTCAACGTGGTGATGGACCGCTGCGTCAAGATCGAGCACGCCCGCTTCCACGGCGGCCTGCACCTGGCCGGCTTCGACACCGGCGTGATCTCGTCCAAGCGCCAGCTCACGGCATAGTACCCGCCGAACCGGCAGCGAGGGCCGGCATCCCCAACCCGGGGGTGCCGGCCCTCCCCCATTTCAAGGTTTTTACCAAGGTCTCCTCGGGACCATGGATCGGGCCAGGGCAATGAACGATTAATCCGGTCGCGTGCTGTGGCTCGCAGTTGAGGCCAAGGGGTCTTCGATGTTTACTCGCCGCACCAAGGGGAAGCGGGCGGATGCGCGGGGGCGCAGAATATCCGTCCGCGAGAGCAGCACGCCGGGTACCGGCCAAAAGAACAGCAGGGCAGGCAGCCGCGGCGTCGCAGGCGTGCTGGCGCTCGTCCTGACCACATCGCTGGGGATGCCCGCACTCGCCGGCCCGGCCCACGCCGTCGTTGGCCAGGGATTCACGGTCACGCCATCCGACCTGGCGTTCATTCTCAAGCAGATCAAGATCTCCGAGGCCCACGTGGCCAATACGACGTCGGACACCGGGCCCTGCGGCGCGCTGCTTGGCAATGGTGCCAACCAGGTGCCGGGGCCGCTGGTGTCCTACGGGCTGCGCACCGTTGACGGCTCCTGCAACAACCTGCAGAAGGACCGTGCGGACTACGGCGCGGCCAACAAGGCCTTCCCGCGGCTGGCCACGCCGGAATACCGGAAGGCCGAGGACTCGCAGTCTCCGCGCGTCGCCGCCAGCGCCGATCCGGGCTACGCCTCGAAGAACGATGTCTGGGACTCCCAGCCGCGCGTGATCAGCAACCTCATCGTGGACCAGACCTCCACGAACCCCGCCGCCGTGAATGCGGCTGCCTTCCCGGTCCGCAGCCAGGGCAATGAGGGCGTCGTCCCCTGCACCACGCAGCCCACCGACACCGAGCCGGGCGCACCGGAAGGCTGCGTGCCCGCCGGCGAGACGCTGTTCATCCCGAACATCACCACCGACGTCGGCCTGTCGCCGCCGTACAACGGCCTCTTCACGCTGTTCGGCCAGTTCTTCGACCACGGCCTGGACCTGGCGAGCAAGTCCGGCGGCACCGTCTACGTGCCGCTGAAGGACGACGATCCGCTGATCCCCGGCAAGGACGGCAAGCTCGGCACGGCGGATGACCTGCCGCCGCAGCTGCGCTTCATGGCCGTAACCCGGGCCACCAACCAGCCCGGCCCCGACGGCAAGATGGGCACCGCCGACGACATCCAGGAAGCGACCAACCGTACGAACCCGTACGTGGACCAGTCGCAGACCTACGCATCGCACCCGGCGCACCAGGTCTTCCTGCGCAGCTACACGGCCAACGCCGAGGGCAAGCCGGTCTCCACCGGCGAGCTGCTGACGTCCGCGGACGGCGGCATGGGCACCTGGGAACTGCTGAAGCAGCAGGCGGCGGAACGGCTCGGGCTGCGGCTAGTGGACGCCGACGTCCTCGGCATTCCCATGATCCTGACCGACCCGTACGGGAAGTTCGTGCCCGGGCCTGAGCGCGGACTGCCGCAGTACGTCACGCCGACCGGCCTGGTCGAGGGCAACCTCGCCGATCCGGTGCCGGCCCCGGCCAACGTGGAACGGATCAGCGAGGCGTTCCTGGACGACATTGCCCACAACGCCATGCCAAATCCGGGGCTGGTCGCCGATCCGGACACGACGTTTACGCCCGCGACCGCGCGGCAGGCGGCGGGGACATACGACGACGAAATGCTGAACCGCCACTTCGTCGCCGGCGACGGCCGCGTCAACGAGAACATCGGCCTGAGCATGATCCACCAGGTCTTCCACTCCGAACACAACCGGCTGGTCGAGGACATCCAGCGCGTGCTGACCGAGGATGCCGCGTCCTCCTCCCGCGGCACCGCCGCCCTGGCGGAGTGGAAGCTCGCGGCCGGCGCCGACGGCTGGAACGGCGAGCGCCTGTTCCAGGCGGCCCGCTTCGTCACGGAGATGGAATACCAGCACCTGGCCTTCGAGGAGTTTGCCCGCAAGGTGCAGCCGCTCATCGAACCCTTCTCCGGGTACCACGACGACGTGAACCCCGCGATCACCGCCGAGTTCGCTCACGCCGTGTACCGCTTCGGCCACTCGATGCTGACCGACACCATCTCGCGGACCAACGAGGACGGCTCCGCCAACGACATTTCGCTGCTCGATGGCTTCCTGAACCCCCTGTCCTACACCGACGGCGGCAGCGCGGGCGACCTGAGCCCGGACCAGGCGGCCGGCACCATCGCCGTGGGCATGTCCAACCAAGTCGGTAATGAGCTGGACGAGTTCGTCACCAAGACCCTGCGCAGCAACCTGCTGGGGCTGCCCCTCGACCTGGCCGCGATCAACCTGGCCCGGGCCCGGGAGACCGGCGTTCCCTCACTGAACAACCTGCGCAAGCAGCTGCATGCCCAGACCAACGACAGCCAGCTCACCCCCTACCAGAGCTGGACCGATTTCGGCCTGAACATCAAGCATCCCAAGTCGCTGGTGAACTTCGTCGCCGCCTACGGCACGCACGAAAGCATCACCTCCAAGACGGCGCTAGCGGACAAGCGGGCCGCGGCCCAGCTGCTGGTGGACCCGCCCATCGGCACCCCGGCCGAGTCCATCCCGGCCGATGCCGAGGACTTCATGACCGGCTCCGGCACCTGGGAAGGCAAGGCGACGGGCCTGGACGAGGTGGACCTCTGGGTCGGCGGCCTGGCCGAACGCACCAACCTGTTCGGCGGCCTGCTCGGTTCCACCTTCAACTACGTCTTCGAGAAGCAGATGACGGACCTGCAGAACGGCGACCGCTTCTACTACCTCATCCGCACCCCGGGCATGAACCTCTTCTCCCAGCTTGAGGGCAACTCGTTCTCCGAGATCATCATGCGCAACACCACGGCGCACTCGATGACCGCGGACGCGTTTTCGACCGCCGACTGCAAGTTCCAGCTGGGCAACTTGGCTGGCACCGGCACCTCGGTGGCCGACGACGCCGGCTCGGAGTGCAACGAGACGGAGCTGCTGATCCGCATGCCGGACGGCACCATCCGCTACCGCACCACCAACTCGGTGGACCCCGCGGGCATCAACGGCCAGAGCGTCTACAACGGCACGGACAACACCGACCGGGCCTGGGGTGGCGTCGACAATGACACCTTCTGGGGCGGCCCCGGCAACGACCGGCTCGAAGGCAACGACGGCGCCGACACCGCCTTGGGTGGCGAAGGCAACGACATCATTACCGACAGCGCGGGCGACGACGTCCACAAGGGCGGCCCGGGCAACGACGCGATCGACTCCGGTCCCGGCCTGGACATCCTGCTCGGCGGCGACGGCCACGACCTGCTCAACGGCGGGCTGAACACCAACGAGCACTTCGCCGGGAACGGCGATGACCTGATCATCGCCGGCAGCGGCGCCGATACGGTCTTCGCCGACTCGGGCGACGACTGGATCGAAGGCGGCGACGGGGCGGACCTGCTCCAGGGCGACTCCGGCGCCCCGTTCTTCGACGACCCGAACACCCCGGGCAACGACGTCATCTCCGGCCAGAACGGCGACGACGACTATGACGCCGAGGGCGGCGATGACATCATGCTCGCCGGACCCGGCATCGAGCGGAACGCCGGCGCGGCGGGCTTCGACTGGACCAGCTACCAGCTTGACCCGCTCGCCGGCGACGCGGACCTCGAGCTGCGGCTGCTGGGCGTGCCGCTGCCCGTCGACGTGCTGCGCGACCGGTACGCAGAGGTCGAAGGGGCCTCCGGTGGAGCGAAGAACGACGTTCTCCGGGGCGACAGCGTGGTTCCGCGCCTGGCCGTGGGCGAAGGGTTCTCCGGGAACAACTGGCTGGATGAGGCAGGGGCGGATCGGGTAGCCGGCATCCGCGACCTGCTCCCGGCCCGCGCTGCCACCGGCACCAACGTCTGGGGCGAAGGCAATATCCTCCTCGGCGGCGGCGGCAGCGACACCCTCCAGGGACGCGGCGCGGACGACATCCTCGACGGCGACAAGTACCTGAACGTGCGGCTGAGCGTCCGCACGAACCGGGACGATCCCGCCACCGAGATCGGTTCCGCGACGTCGCTGTCCAAGCCGTACCTGTCAGGCAGCAGCGAGACCCTGCAGCAGGCGGTCTTCGCCGGCAAGGTGGATCCGGGCAACATTGTCGCCGTGCGCGAAATCCTCGACGGCGGCGCTGCGGGCGACACGGATGTGGCGGTCTACGGTGACATCGAGGCGAACTACACCGTGACCACCATGCCTGCCGGCGCCGCGATCGGCGACCCGGGCAGCGTCACCACGGTGACCCACGACGTCCCGGCCGGAGGCGGCGGGGGCGGTGGCGGAGGCGCCGTCGTCGATGAAGGCACCGACACGCTCCGCAACATCGAGAAGCTCATCTTCTCCGACACGCAGGCTCCCACGGCTCCGAGGGCGGTGACGGCCACCAGCGCCAACGCCTCCGCCGTGGTGGCGTGGACCGCTCCGGACGGCTCCTCCATCACCGGGTTCGAAATTCGGGTGGTGGACGCCGACGGCAACCAGGTCGGCGCGCTGCGGACGGCGGATGCGGCCGATGGCTCGCTGCTGGTCGACGGGCTCACCAACGGCGCCGCCTACCGCTTCCAGGTCCGGGCAGTGAACAATGTTGGCCCCGGCCCGTACTCGGGCTTCAGCGACGAGGTCGTCCCGGCTCCGGTCACCCCCGGCACCCCGACCATCGGCGCCGTCAGCGGCGGCGACCAGCAGGCCACCGCCAACTGGACGGCCCCGGAGGACGACGGCGGGTCCACAATCACCGGCTTCAACGTCCTCGTGCTCGACGCGGGCGGCAACCAGGTCGGCGACCTCCGCCCGGCGCCAGCCGGCGCTACCAGCCTGGTCGTCACAGACCTGCCGGCCGGCAGCCCGGTGCGGTTCCAGGTCGCCGCAGTCAACGCCGTCGGAGAAGGTCTCTACTCGGATATCTCCGAGGCGGCGACCCCGACGGAGACCGTGGCCCCGACCATCTCCGACCGACTCCCCGCGGCTTCGGCCAAGGGCGTCCGCCGGGATTCCAACGTCGCTATTACCTTCAGCGAACCGGTGGACGGCCTCGATGGCACCAGCCTGGTGCTGCGCAACGCGGCCACGAATGAACCGGTCAAGGCCACGGTCAGCTACGACAAGCCAACCATGACCGCGCTGCTCGATCCCGCCGCCGAACTGCGCGCCGGCACCCAATACCGGGTGACGGTCACGGGAGGCGCCGCGGCGGTCCGCGACACCTTCGACAACGCCATGGCCACCGACAGCTGGACCTTCACCACCGAGAACGGCCCGGCCAGGACGGTCGATTTCAACCGCGACGGCGACGCGGACGTCGTGGCCCGTGACGGCCAGGGACGCCTCTGGCTCTACCCAGGCAACGGCAGCGGCGGGCTGGAGACCAGGACCCTGATGGGCCGCAGCGGCTGGAACGCCATGTCCGCCATCACCAGCACCGGCGACTTCAACGGCGACGGCGACGCCGACGTCATCGCGAAGGACCGGGTGGGAACCGGACAGCTCTGGCTCTACCCGGGCAATGGCACCGGAGGACTCGACCGCCGGATCCTGCTCGGCCGCAGCGGCTGGAACGCCATGAACACCCTGTTCAGCGGCGGCGACATGAACGGTGACGGCAACACGGACCTCATGGCCCGTGACGCTAGCGGCAAGCTCTGGACCTACCCGGGCAACGGAACGGGCCGGCTCAAGACGCGGATCATCACCGGGTCGAGCGGCTGGAACTCGGTCACCAGCTTGCTGAGCCCAGGCGACTGGGACGGGGACGGCAACGTCGACGTCATGACCCGGACCAGCGACGGACGGCTCTGGCTCTACCCGGGCAACGGGAAAGCCAGGCTCTCGGGCAAGGTCCAGGCCGGGACCGGCTGGAACGGCGCGAACGCCATCTTCAGCCCCGGCGACCTCAGCCGCGACGGCAGCCCCGACGTCGTCTCGAGCCACAAGGACGGACGCCTGCTGCTCTATCCGGGCAACGGCACCGGCGGCTGGAAGGCCTCAAAGGTCATCGGCAGGAGCGGCTGGACGGCGATGAGCATCCTGTTCTAGCCACCGCACCACAAGAGGCCAGGCTCCCGACCTCCGGGGCCTGGCCTCTTGGCTGCCCGGTCGCATCGTCTCCGGCTGGTCCTGGCTCGCTTGGCCTAGTCCGTCGTCTCCCCGGCGGACTTCTTCAGCTGCCCCGGAGCCTCCTTGGCCTTCTCCTTCAACTGCCCCGGAGCCTCCTTGGCCTTCTCCTTCAACTGCCCCGGAGCCTCCTTGGCCTTCTCCTTCAACTGCCCCGGAGCCTCCTTGGCCTTCTCCTTCAGCTGCCCGGGGGCCTGGGCGGCTTTGCCGGGCGGGTCGACGGTGACGCTTTGCGGGGCACGTTTGGAGTCGTCGGCCTTGCCCTCCGGCTGCTCCGCGACTTCGTCCTTCTTGGCCTGCCCCGGGACCGGCTGGCCGTTGCCGGGGGCGATGCCTGTGCGGGAGGCGGAATCATCGGTCCGTCCGGCGCCCCCGGCAGCCTCGCCGGGTACATCGTTAGCCTCCTCGGCGGCCTTCTTGGCTTCATCCGCCCGGTCGGCCGCCGGGTCATCCTTCGCGTCAGCTGCCGGTGTGGTTACCTCGGCGGTCGGGCCGCCCGTGTCCCGCGTGGCCTCCGGGACGGGCGCACCCGCGGAATTGCCGCCGTCGTTCGGTTCCTCCGCCTGCACGCCGGGCTGCACCAGGACCACGGCACCGTCCACGGCATCCTGCAGGCCGTGCCGGAAGTCCGGGTTGACGGCCGCGACGGTTCCGACTCCGAGTCCCATGGACGCGGCGACGACCACACCGAGCAGTGCGCCGCGCCGTCTGCGCCGGCGCAGCGGCACGACGTTGGAGCCGAAGAGCGCGGACAGCTCGGCGGAGGGAGCCGGCGCGGGGCCGGTTCCCAGGTCGCGCAGCGAAGCCAGGGCGCGGGAGAGTGCGGGGTTGTCCCCGCCTCCGGACAACAAGGCGTCCAGCTCGTCCTCGGGCTGCCTGTTCATCGTGCTTCTCCTACATGGCTGTCCATGACCAGTTCCTTCAATTTCGCCAGCGCCCTGCGCTGCAACTGCTTTACCGAGCCCTCGGACCGGCCCATGATGCGGGCTACCTGTTCGATGGGCAGGTCCGCGATGATCCGCAGCGACAGGACCTCCCGCTGATCCGGGTTCAGCGTCCCGAGCAGCCATTCGGTGTCCCCGCCGAGGCCGGCAAGCGCCAGCTGCTCGGCGGACTCGCTGGTCCGCAGGTCCATGTCCGGGTCGTATTCGGCCACGTGCGGCTGGCGGGCCCGCTTGCGCGAGGCGTCGACCGCCCTGGCGTGGGCCACCGAGAACGTGAAGGTCCGCAAGCCTTCAACGCCTCCGGTCACGCTGTCCAGCTTGCGGAAGACCGTCAGGAAGACGTCCTGCGTGGTGCCCTCCGGGTCCTCGAGCCCCTTGGTTCTGAGGTAGCCAAGGACTTGGGGCGCCAGGCTGCGGTAGATCTTCTCGGCCGCGGGGCCGCTTCCGGCAACGGCTGTTGACAGGTCGTCCTCTGTCAACATGGCGTCCACGGGCGGTCCTTCGCGTCACAATCGGTGCGGCGACCCTAATCATAGCTGCGCTCTTTCCAACGAACGCACCGGCTGATTGCTACCCGGCACTGCTGACCATGCGGATGAGTGAGGCCGCGCCCGAGCTCGTTGGGGGGGAAGCTCCGGCGCGGCCTCTACACCTACGTAATCGCCCCGGGTGGCGGAAAGGTTACGCCCGGGTCAAAAGTTTTTCCGGAAAATCTTTTGGGGCGGACTTCAGACGATTCCGGCCGGGCCCGAACCCGGGCAGGCGGCTAGCTCCGGGGCCGGCTGGCCGTCCCCGCGGCAGTCCCGGCGGCAGTCCCGGGACAAGGCGTCAGTGGGCCTCGACGACCTCGACCTTGCTGGCCAGCCGCCGGTTGCGCAGGACCGGCAGGAACTCGCGAACCTCGTCGATCCGCCGCCGCGTCACGTCCACCGTAACGATGCCGCGCGGGTCCTCATTGAGGTAGTCCTGCACCACGCCCATCGGGTCGAGGATCGCGGAGTGGCCCACCGTGTGGCTGCTGGAAGTGCCGGCCGCGGCGACCCAGCAGGTGTTCTCGATGGCCCGGGCCTTCAGGAGGATTTCCCAATGGTCGATCTTGTGGTCGCCCTTGAACCAGGCCGCCGCCACGCAGATCAGGTCCGCGCCCTGGTCCGCGAGGCCCCGCGCCAGCTCCGGGAAGCGGAGGTCGTAGCAGGTCATGATGCCGATGCGCAGGCCGCCGATCTCCACCAGCTTGAGTCCGCCGTCGCCCGGTTTGATCCGCTTCGACTCCTGGTAGGAGAACGCGTCATAGAGGTGCAGCTTGCGGTAGGTCTCCACGATCCGGCCGCTGCCATCCACGACCACCAGCGTGTTGTACGGCCGCTCCTCGCCGCTGGACTCGTAGCCGCCGGCGATCAGCGCGATGCCGGTCTCCGCCGCGACGAACGAAAGCTGCTGGACGAACTTGCTCCAGTGCTGGTCGACGGCGGCGGCCAGGTCCCCTTCGACCTTGCCGATGGTGAACATGGACTCTTCCGGAAACAGGATCAGCTCGGCGCCGGCGGCCGCGGCTTCCTCCGCGAGGCTGCGCATCACCGCGACGTTTTCGGTGACGTCCCCGGACGGATCGAACTGTCCGACACTGACCTTCATTAGTGCGCTCCCGTCTGCTGGCGGTGGATGTTTAACCAGACTACAGACATTGCCCCTCGACGGCGCTCCGGCCGGGAGTACGACGGCGGCACCCGGCCAGGCGGGCACGGAACCTGCGCTGCGGCGCAGGACTCCGCCGTCGTCGTTCATGGCGAAGTCCTGCGCCCGGCGGTTACTCCGCGATAAGGTCCCGCACCACGATGGTCTGGTCCCGGTCCGGGCCGACGCCGATCGCGGAGAACCGCGTGCCGGACATCTTCTCCAGTGCCAGCACGTAGTTCCGTGCATTCTCGGGCAGGTCCTCGAGGGACCGGGCCCCGGTGATGTCCTCGGTCCAGCCGTCGAAGTACTCGAAGATCGGCTTGGCGTGGTGGAACTCGGTCTGGGTCATCGGCATCTCGTCGTGGCGGACGCCGTCCACGTCGTAGGCCACGCAGACCGGGATGCGCTCGATGCCGGTGAGGACGTCCAGCTTGGTGACGAAGTAGTCCGTGAAGCCGTTGACGCGCGAGGCGTGGCGGGCCAGCACGGCGTCGTACCAGCCGCAGCGGCGCGGGCGGCCGGTGTTCACGCCGAACTCGCCGCCGGTCTTCTGCAGGTGCTCGCCCATCTCGTCGAACAGTTCCGTGGGGAACGGGCCGGCGCCGACGCGGGTGGTGTAGGCCTTGATGATGCCGACGCTCCGCGTGATCCGGGTGGGGCCGATGCCCGAGCCCACCGAGGCGCCGCCGGCGGTGGGGTTGGAGGAGGTCACGAACGGGTAAGTGCCGTGGTCCACGTCGAGGAACGTCGCCTGGCCGCCCTCCATCAGCACGACCTTGCCCTCGTCCAGCGCCTTGTTCAGCGCGTAGGTCGAGTCGATCACCAGCGGGCGCAGCCGGTCCGCGAAGGACAGGAAGTACTGCACGATCTCTTCGACCTCGACGCTGCGCCGGTTGTAGACCTTGACCAGCAGCTCGTTCTTCTGGCGCAGCGAGCCCTCGACCTTCTGGCGCAGGATGGACTCGTCGAAGACGTCCTGGACGCGGATGCCCAGCCGGGCGACCTTGTCCATGTAGGCCGGGCCGATGCCGCGGCCGGTGGTGCCAATGGCCCGCTTGCCCAGGAACCGCTCGGTCACCTTGTCCATGGTCTGGTGGAAGGGCGCCACCAGGTGGGCGTTGGCGGAGACGCGCAGGCGGGAGGTGTCCGCGCCGCGGGCCTCGAGTCCGTCGATCTCCTCGAAGAGGGCCTCGAGGTTGACCACGCAGCCGTTGCCGATGATCGGGGTGGCGTTCGGGCTGAGGATGCCGGCCGGAAGGAGCTTCAGCTCATACTTCTCTCCGCCGACGACGACGGTGTGTCCGGCGTTGTTGCCGCCGTTGGGCTTCACGACGTAGTCCACTCGCCCGCCGAGCAGGTCGGTGGCCTTGCCCTTACCTTCGTCGCCCCACTGGGCCCCGACGATCACAATTGCTGGCATGGGATCCTCCCCCATCGATGCAGCGGGAACCTGAAGGAGGACTCGGCCTGCCGGCAGCCCCGCCACGCATGAGAACGCCCCGTACTCGCGCGGAGTTTTGGGGCTCTTACCAGCCAAGTTTAGCCGATCTGCCGCCGCCGGCCGGAATCGGGAGACATTGGAGGTACGTTCGGCTTATGGCGGCAGCAGAGCCGGTCGCGCGGATCGGCATTTCCGGATGGCGCTACGCGCCGTGGCGCGGCACGTTCTACCCCAAGGGGCTGCCGCAGCGGCGGGAGCTCGAATACGCCTCCGGGCATCTGGACTCCCTCGAGCTCAATGGCTCCTTCTACTCGCTGCAGCGGCCCTCCAACTGGCAGCAGTGGCGCGACGCCACGCCGTCCGGGTTCGTCTTCGCGGTCAAGGGCGGCCGCTACGTGACGCACATGCAGCGACTGCGCAACACCCGCCCGGCACTGGCCAACTTCTTCGCCTCAGGCATGCTCGCGCTCGGCGGCAAGCTGGGCCCGTTCCTCTGGCAGACCCCGGAAAACCTGGGCTATGACCCCGCCGTCGTCGAGGAATTCCTGGCGCTCCTGCCAAGGACAACGACGGCGGCGGCGCGCCTCGCGTCCGAGCACACCGACAAGGTGAAGGACCGGTCCTGGTTCGAGGTGGCCGAGGACCTTCCGCTGCGGCATGCGATGGAGGTGCGCAGCACCACCTTCATCGACGAGCGGTTCTACGAGCAGCTGCGGCGGACCAACACGGCCCTGGTCATGGCCGACAGCGCCGGGACGTGGCCGATGCTGGACGAGGTCACGGCGGACTTCGTCTACGTGCGGCTGCATGGAAAGGACGAGCTCTACGTCAGCGGGTACAGTGATGAGGACTTGGACCGCTGGGCCGTAAAGGTGCACGGCTGGCTGGACGGCACGGGCTGCCCGGACGGCAGGGGCCGGGACGCGTACGTGTATTTCGATAACGACGTGAAGGTGCACGCGCCCTACAACGCCATGGGGCTGGCCGAGCGGCTCGGCCCGCGGCCCTAGGTTCCCGGGGCTGCAGCCGGGCCGAACCGCGGAAGTGCGCGCCGTTCGTCGTTATTCCCCGGGTTCAGGAGCCGAGCCGGCTGCCCGATGCCTCGAGGTAGCAGGTGCCGCAGAGCGACTCGTAGGACACGTCCTGGCCGTCGATGGCCACTTGGTCGCCGTCGAACACGATTTCGTCGCCCACCCGGCGGGTGTTGAAGACGGCCTTGCGCCCGCAGCGGCAGATGGTCTTCAGCTCCTCGAGCGTGTGGGCGATCTCCAGCAGGCGGCGCGCGCCGGGGAACGCCTCGGTGCGGAAGTCGGTGCGGATGCCGTAGGCCAGGACCGGCACGTTGTCCAGGACGGCGATGCGGAACAGGTCGTCTACCTGCTCCGGTTCGAGGAACTGTGCCTCGTCCACCAGCAGGCATGCCACCGGCT
Organism: Arthrobacter sp. USHLN218; assembly: GCF_037144715.1. Lineage (NCBI taxonomy): Bacteria > Bacillati > Actinomycetota > Actinomycetes > Micrococcales > Micrococcaceae > Arthrobacter > Arthrobacter sp. USHLN218. Next base: position 90,997 of record NZ_JBBCYT010000010.1, on the reverse strand, counting down.
GGACGTCGACATGTTCGAGCAGCGCGTCCGGGTCCTCGCCGGAGGCCATCTGCGCGAAGCGCTCCCGCACCGGCTCGCCGGGCCGGATCAGGAAGTCCGCGTCGCGCTTGACGCCGAGGCGGGACACGATGGCCGTGTCACCCTTTGTGTCGACGTGCGGCTTGGCCAGCACCACCCGCTGCCCGCGCTCCTCATAGTTGAACGCGACCTGCAGCAGCCCGGTGGATTTCCCGGAGTTCATGGCGCCGTAGCGGAAATAGAGCTTGGCCAACATCGTCCTTTCAAACGGTCCGGCGTCGATTCTAATGCGCGAAGGACGGCCGCGAAGACAGGAAACGGGAGCGTGCCCGCAGGCAGCTCCCGTTTCCTGTTGAAGTTCCGCTCAGCGCTCAGGCGCCTTCGATCGCGGCCTTCGCCGAGGGGTCGGACTCGTCCAGGAACTTATTGATCCGGGCGACTTCCTCGCTCTCGCCGATGGCCGCTGCGGCGCGGCCCAGCGCGTAGAGGGCGCGCAGGAAACCGCGGTTCGGCTCGTGCTCCCACGGGATGGGCCCCGCGCCGCGCCAGCCCGCGCGGCGCAGCGCGTCCAGGCCCCGGTGGTAGCCGACGCGGGCGAAGGCGTAGGACTCGATGGTCCGGCCTTCGGCGAAGGCTTCGTCCGCCAGGACGGCCCAGACCAACGACGACGTCGGGTGCTTGGCGGCGAGGTCAATGGCCTCGTCTCCGGCGTCGAGCCGGGCCAGCACCTCGGTCTCCTCCGGCAGTTCGGTGGCGTCCGGGCCGAGCAGGTTCTTGCGGAATTCGGCCACGTCTACTTGACCGACTTTCCGGCGGAGCCGAGCTGCTGGGCAGCCTCGACAACGCGGGCGGCCATGTTCTTCTCCGCGGCGGCGCCCCACACGCGGGGGTCGTAGGTCTTCTTGTTGCCGACCTCGCCGTCAACCTTGAGCACGCCGTCGTAGTTGGCGAACATGTGCCCGGCCACCGGGCGGGTGAAGGCGTACTGGGTGTCCGTGTCCACGTTCATCTTGATGACGCCGTAGGAGACCGCGTCGGCGATTTCCTGCGCCGAGGAACCGGAGCCGCCGTGGAACACCAGGTCGAACGGCTTGTCCTTGCCGATCTTGCCGCCGACCTCGTCCTGGATCTGCTTGAGCAGTTCGGGGCGCAGCTTGACGCCGCCCGGCTTGTAGACACCGTGGACGTTGCCGAAGGTCAGCGCCGTGATGTAGCGGCCCTTCTCCCCGGCGCCGAGGGCCTCGATGGTCTTCAGTCCGTCGTCGACGGTGGTGTAGAGCTTCTCGTTGATCTCGTTCTCGACGCCGTCTTCCTCGCCGCCGACGGTGCCGATCTCCACCTCGAGGATGATCTTGGCGGCCGCGGTGCGGGCCAGCAGGTCTTCGGCGATGCGCAGGTTCTCTTCCAGGGTTTCGGCGGAGCCGTCCCACATGTGCGACTGGAAGATCGGATCCTCGCCGCGCTTGACGGCGGCCTCGGACTCGGCGAGCAGCGGCAGCACGAAGCCGTCCAGCTTGTCCTTCGGGCAGTGGTCCGTGTGCAGGGCGACGTTGACCGGGTACTTCTTGGCGACCTCGCGGGCGAACGCGGCGAAGCCCAGCGAGCCGGCGACCATGTCCTTCACACCGGCGCCGGACCAGTAGGCGGCGCCGCCGGTCGAAACCTGGATGATGCCGTCGGAACCGGCGTCGGCGAAGCCCTGCAGCGCGGCGTTGAGCGTCTGCGACGACGTCACGTTGATGGCAGGGTAGGCGAAGCCGCTGCTCTTGGCGCGGTCGATCATCTCGGCATAGATCTCAGGGGTTGCAACAGGCATGCGGACTCCTTGATAGAGAGACAAGTTCTTGAGGACTTCACGCCTCCATGTCCCATCCTAGCCAGCGGGCCGGCACGCGCGGCATGGACAAAGAACTGTGAAGCGTCCTCAGCCCAGGACCGCGACCAGGATGACGAAGCCGACGAGCGCGGCGGCAGCCAGTGACAGACCGGCCGCGATCCACGCCCGTCCGGCTGCTGTGCCGCGGGCCGCGACGGCAACGGCCGCGGAGCCGACGATGCCGATCGGGAACCCGGCGATACCGAGGATCCGGATCCAGTCGGGCGGATTCAAGGCAGGGCTCACGGACAACACCCACAGCCACAGAAAAGCCAGAGCCGCGAGCATCCCGAAAACGGTGCACGCAATGCCAAGCCGGCGGCCCTCCCGGCTCCCGTCCAGGGATGCCGCACCAGGGTGTGCCTGATCGAACCGTCCCTGTCCTGCTGTCATGGCGCCCCGATTCTGCCCGGTACGACGCGTGTATCCACGACGCCTGTGTCCATGATCGGCCCGGGCAGCGAGGTCCAACAGAGTCGAAGGTCGGTGGCCCGGCGTGGGTCAGACCTTCTGGCCGAAGACGTGGCGCCGGATCCACGCGTGCATGGCGATCGACGCCGCCGCGGACGCGTTGATGGAACGGGTCGAGCCGAACTGGGCAATGGACAGCGTCGCGTCCGCGGCCTGGTGCACCTCCGGCGTCAGCCCCGGGCCCTCCTGGCCGAACACCAGCACGCAGTTTTCCGGCAGGTCGTAGGTCTCCAGCGGCACGGAATCCGGGAAGTTGTCGATTCCGATGATGCGCAGGCCCTCGCCCTGCGCCCAGGCGACGAATTCCTCCACGGTCGGATGGTGCCGCACATGCTGGTAGCGGTCGGTGACCATCGCCCCGCGCCGGTTCCACCGCCGTCGTCCGATGATGTGGACTTCCTTGGCCATGAACGCGTTGGCGGTGCGCACGACCGAGCCGATGTTCAGGTCATGCTGCCAGTTTTCGATCGCGACATGGAAGCTGTGCCGGCGGGAATCGAGGTCCGCGACGATCGCCTCGTGCTTCCAGTAGCGGTACTCGTCCACCACGTTCCGGGTGTCCCCGTTGGCCAGCAGTTCGGGATCCCAGTGCCCGCCCTCGGGCAGCGGACCTTCCCATGGCCCCACGCCCACGCTCGGTACGGCGGGGGCGGCGTTATCGTTCTCTTCCACCTTTCAAGGGTAGGCGACCCCGCAGGCCGGGCTAACGACGGCGGGGGCAGGGTCCGGCGCAGACCTGCGGCTCGCGTTGCGTCCTGCCTGCGCAGCGGAGCGTGGCCGCCGGTCACGCCTGCATCCGCCGCTTGGTCTTCGCCGTGGCCGGAGCCGTCCACGGGTCTTCGGGCCATGGGTGTTTCGGGTACCGGCCGCGCATCTCGGCCCTGACCTGAGCATATGGACCGGACCAGAAGGAGGCTAGGTCGTCCGTCACCGCGAGCGGCCGGCCGGCCGGGGAGAGCAGGTGGAACAGCACCGGTACCCGTCCGTCCACCAGCCGGGGCGTCTCCGCCCAGCCGAAACACTCCTGCAGCTTGACCGCCACCACGGGCCGGCCGCCGTCGTTCCCCACGTCCGGATAATCGATCCGCACCCGCGAACCGCTGGCCACCTCGAGGCGCTCCGGCGCCAGCTCGTCCAGTCGGCCGGCTTCGGGCCAGGGCAGCAGCCGGCGCAGCGGGTCCGCCAAGCTGATCCGCCCCACCGGAGTTCCGCCGGCGAGCGCGTCGATCTCCGGCGCCAGCCACTCCTCCAGCCGCGACTGCAGCGCCGGCTCGGCCATGTCCGGCCACGGGCTTCCCAGTTCGCGGTGCAGCAAGGCGAGCCGGCGCCGGAGCGCGTCGGCGGCATCGGACCAGCCGATGACGCCCAGGCCCTCGACGGCGAGCGCCCGGGTCACGGCGGCGTGGCCCTCCCGCGCCGACGGCTTCACCGGCGTGGAGGCCAGCAGAATCGCCCCGAGCCGCCGCTCGCGCCGCGCGGCGACCTTCCCGCCGTCGAACCTCGCCTGCACCTCATCGCTGAGCAGGTGTCCGACGGCCGCTTCCGCGGTGTCCGCCCCCAGCGGCGCGCCGGCACGGATCACGGCGCCCGTGCCGGCCGCGTCGCGTCCCTGCGCCCGGGACACCTCGGCGACCGCCAGCCAGTCGTGGCCGGCCAGCGAGCTTCCGGCGGGAAGCCCGGCGCGGGTTCCGGAGGCCAGCAGGTAGCTCTCCTGAGCCTGGGCCTGCCCCGGCATCCGCCGCGCCACTCGCTCCGGGAAGGCCAGCGCGATGACGAGCCCGACGGCTTCCGCGTCCGCGACGGGCGCGTGCAGCACGGCGTCCGACACGACGCCGTCGGCTTCCTCCCGGGCGATGGCTTCCATGCGGCGCACTTCTTCCCGCCAGCGGCCGGACGCGGGATTCCGGCCGGAACGCAGCTCCGGGAGGAGCCGGGTGAGGTCCGCCCCAGGGGCCCTAGCCTCGCCCTCGGCCATGGCAACCACCTCGGCCGCGCGGCCGGCGCCGGTTTTGCCGCCGAGCAGCCGGGCGCCGACCAGCAGCGCCCGGGCCAGCCGCGGGTCCGCCGGGATCCGGGCGAGCGTCCGGCCCAGCTCGGTCTCGAGCCCGTCCGGTGCCGCTGCGCCGAGACCGCGCAGCACCTGCATGGCCTCCTCCATGGCTCCCGCCGGCGGCGCATCGGGCAGCGCCAGGCCTTTCCCTCCGGGGGCGCCCCAGCAGGCCAGGACCAGCGCAGCCCCGGCCAGGTCAGCGGCGGCGATCTCCGGGGTGGGATGGGCCGGCGCCGCGGCGAAGCTTCTCTGGTCATAGCAGCGGACCACGGTGCCCGGTCCCTGCCGGGCTGCGCGGCCTGCCCGCTGTTCGGCGGACGCCCGGGAGGCGGAAACCGTCACCAGGCCGGACATCCCCCGGTTCGAATCGCGGCGCGGCTCGCGGGCAAGTCCGGAGTCGACCACCAGCCGCACACCCGGTACCGTCAGCGAGGATTCGGCCAGCGCCGTGGAGACGATGATGCGCGGGCGGCCGCCGGGTTCGCGGCCGGAGACGGCGCGGTCCTGCGCCGCGGAACTGACCTGGCCGTGCAGCTCCAGCACCTCGGTCCCCGCGGCCCTCCCGCCGAGCCGCGCCGCAACGTGGGAGACCTCGCGGGCACCCGGAACAAAGACCAGCGCATCGACACCGGGGTCACGGGCCACCGCGCGCCGGTGTGCCTCGGCCGCCGTGTCCGCCACGTGGTCCAGGAAGACGCGGGTGACGCCCCGCTCGTCCAGCCGCGGACCCGGCGCCGGGACCCAGTCCACCTCCAGCGGATGCAGCGCGGAAGGACAGTCGACCACGGGGGCCGGCCCGCCGCCGTCGTACTTCCCGATGAGGGACGCGAAGCGCGGTGCGTCCAGGGTGGCGGACATGGCCACCAGCGCCAGGTCATCGCGCAGCTGCCGGACCTCGCCGAGCATGCCCACCAGCAGGTCCGTCTCCAGCCCGCGCTCGTGCACCTCGTCCAGGACCACCGCCGCCGTCCCCTCCAGCCCGGGATCCGCGAGCAGGCGGCGCAGCAGGATTCCGGGCGTGACGAATTCGATCAGCGTGCCGGGGCCGGTCCTGCGCTCCCCGCGCACTGTGTAGCCGACCCGGTCGCCCAGCCGGCCGCCGTCGAGAAAGGCCAGGCGGCGTGCCGCGGCGCGGGCGGCGACCCGGCGCGGCTGCGTAACCACCACGCGGGGCCGGGAGCGCCGCCCCGCGGAGGTGTTGCCGGCGGCGAGGTTGGCCACCAGCGGCGGGACCAGCGTGGTCTTGCCGGTGCCCGGCGGCGCCTGCACCACCGCGGTGCCCGCCGGCGCGCCCTCGTTCAGCGCCGCCGCGAGCTCGTCCAGCGACCGCGCGAAAACCAGTCCGCGGCCGATGGCGGCAAGGTCGAACGGGTCACGGGCATCGGGAACGCGGGGCGAGGCTGTCACGCTTCCCATTCTCCCCTCCGGCAGGTGGCAGCAGCTCCGGCCGCCCCTCGCTGTGTGGACGGTGCCGGCTTGTGGAGGGTTAGTACACCGACACGCTCTTGCCGCCGCCGGGCATGGGGAAGAACTCGTCCTCGACCCCCTCGATCAGCGGCTGGTAAATGCCCGGATTCCACTGCGGCGACGCGTGCGCCGGGAGCGCCCCATGCGTGACGAGGTCGGCCGTGAGCAGGTTCGCCTTGAAGTTCACGCTCCAGCTGCGTCGCGCGGTTCGATAGTCCACCGTGCCGTCGTCGGGGTTGCCCATCCAGGCAATCTTGGTGTCCCCGATGCTGTGCTGGAAGCGCTTGGCGTCGAAGTGGTAGATGTACGAGGACTGCGACTGGATCAGCGTGCTGGAAACGGCCAGCGGGGACAACTGCTCCAGGGTCTGTTCCAAAACCTGGCGCCAGCTGCGCTCGTGCTTGTTGACGATCCGTTCGCCGAGCTCGTAGCCGCCGCGCAGGTAGCTGGGCACACGGTAACCGGCCTCATAGAAGAAGACGACCCTTTCGAACATCGCCTGGTCCAGCACGTCGAAGCGGCTGTATGGGCTGGAATCCATCATGATCAGCCGCACGTCCACGCCCTTGGCCAGCATGCGCGCGGTCATCTCCACCGCGACCATGCCGCCGAAACTGTGCCCGTAGAAATACAGATGCCGCAGCTGCCGCTCGTGGACGTACCGGTCCAGCACCTCCGCGAGGTGCTGGAGATCCATGCCTTGGTTGGAATATCCCGCCACCGCCATCTGTCCGCGCTGCGTGAGCGCAGGCCGCAGCGAGTTCAGGATGAACAGGCCCTCTTCCCAGCTGGTCTTGTATCCGGGAAAGAGTATCCAGCTCGTGCTTGGAAAATTCTCTTCGGCGTATGTATCCGGCAGGTTCAGGATCTGCGGAAGCCGGCGTTGCTCCTGGACGGTCTTGGTGGCCACGAGGTCGGCCGCGGTCGCCAGCCCGAAGACGGACCCGACCAGGAAGGAGCGCCGCGAGACACGGTGCATCCCGGCGGCCAGCCTCAGCCGGCGGGCGTGCTCGTCCTCGCGAAAAGCCATCGTGTTGCCGGCCGCCGCCAGCGGCCTAGTCGAGGCCCAGCTCGTCCTTGCCGAATGCGAACAGATAGGGCACGCCGGCTTCCTTCTCGATCCGCTCCTTCGCACCGGTATCGCGGTCCACGATCACCGCCACAGCCCTGACCTCGCCGCCGGCGTTGCGGACGCCCTCCACCGCCGTCAGCGCGGAACCGCCGGTCGTCGAGGTATCTTCCAGTACGACGACGGGGCGGCCCTTCACGTCCGGACCCTCCACCTGGCGGCCCATGCCGTAGGACTTCTGGGCCTTGCGCACCACGAACGCGTCGATCTCCCGTCCTGCGTCCGTCGCGGCGTGCATCACAGCCGTACCGACCGGATCCGCGCCCATGGTCAGGCCGCCCGCCGTCGCGAAATCGATGCCCGCCTCGTCCAGCATCTGCAGCATCACCCGGCCCACCAGCCGAGATGCCTCGTGGTGCAGTGTGACCCGGCGCAGGTCGATGTAGTAGTCCGCTTCGGCGCCGCTGGACAGCGTGACCTTTCCACGGACCACCGCCAGTTCCTTGATTAATTCGAGCAGGCGGGCGCGGTCCACGGAAGAAGTCTGGGTCATGCCCACCAGTCTAATAGTCGCGCGCCCACACCCTGCCGACCGTTGCCCAGGGCCGGATGCCCGCGGCTGGGGGCTTCCGCTCATTCGCTCCGCCCTGAATACTGGGACCCGTACGTCCCAAAGAGCTCAAGAGAAGGACACGATATGACCACGCGTCTCAATCCATACCTGAGTTTCCGCGACAACGCCCGGGAAGCCATGGCCTTTTACCACTCGGTCTTCGGCGGCGACCTGAACACGAGCACCTTCGGCGACTACGGCGCCAGCGATGATCCGGCCGAGAAGGACAAGGTGATGCACTCCATGCTGGAGGCACCGAACGGCCTGGTCCTGATGGGTGCGGACACTCCGAACAGCATGGATTACAACCCGGGGGACAACATCTCCATCTCGCTCAGCGGCGACGACGAAGCGGAGTTGCGCGGCTACTGGGACAAGCTGGCGGAGGGTGCCAACGTTGCCGAGCAGCTCTCGAAGGCGCCGTGGGGAGACACTTTCGGCATGCTGACGGACAAGTTCGGCATCAACTGGCTGGTCAACATCGCCGGCCAGCCGCAGCAGTAGCGGCTAGCGCGTGGCGGCCTCGATGGCTTCGGGCGAGAGCACGTGGCTGATGGCCAGCGAGGCCGCCCCCAGCACGCCGGCCCGTTGCCCGGCCACCGACGGTACGATGCGCAGATGCTCGGTGGCCAGCGGCAGCGATCGCCGGTAGACCACCTCGCGGATGCCGGCCAGCAAGTGCTCGCCCGCCTGGGCCAGGCTGCCGCCGATCGCTATCACCGAGGGATTGACCAGGTTCACGCAGGTCGCCACGACGTCGCCGATATCCCGGCCGGCCTGGCGGACCACATGAATCGCCTGCAGGTCACCGGCCCGCACGAGGTCTATGACGTCCTGGCTGGTTTCGGCCGCCCGCCCTTCCCCGGCCAGGACGGCGGCCAGCGCGGGTCCGCCCGCGAGCGCCTCCAGGCAGCCGGTGTTGCCGCAGCGGCACAGCACCTCGCCGCCGCGCGGAACCCGGACGTGGCCGAGGTCTCCGGCCGTGCCCTGGGCGCCGCGCTGAAGCTGACCGGAGGAAATGATCCCGGCCCCGATTCCGGTCGCGACCTTGATGAACATCAGGTCCCGGACCTCGGGCCAAGCGGCCGCCTGCTCACCCAGCGCCATGATGTTGACATCGTTGTCCACCAACACGGGCACGTTGAAGTAGCGCTGCACAATCGCCGGAACGTCCGCGCGGTCCCACCCCGGCATGATCGGCGGGTTGATGGGCCGTCCCGTTTCATGCTCCACCGGCCCGGGCAGCCCGATGCCGATGGCTCCAAGGTCCTCAGCGGCCCGCCCCGCCTGCTCCAGTAGGCGGCGGATCGCCGAACCGAGCCAGTCCAGCACCTTTTCCGGCCCGTCCGCGATGTTCAGCGCCTCCCGCTCTTCGGCGAGCACTTCGCCGGCGAGGTCCGACAGGCTGACCAGGGCGTGGGTGGCGCCGAGGTCCGCCCCCGCCACCACCCGCGCTGACGGGTTCAAGGCGAACAACGACGGCGGCCTGCCGCCGGTGGAGGCGGCTCCTCCGAAGGGGGCGATGTAGCCAAGCTTCCGCAACGCTTCCACCCGGGACGCGACCGTGGAGCGTGCCAGGCCCGTCAGCTGCGCCAGCTCGGATCGCGTGCGCGGCCTGCCGTCACGCAGCAGCTGGAAAATGTCGCTCGCACCGGGCAGCGCCGGGAAGGCGTTCCCGGCCGGCGGAGCAGTGGGCTTCAACACGCTTTCAGTAAAACATGCCGCTCTTCGGTTCGTCTGCCCTGAACTAACCCCTCCCCTTGCCGCGACTTTTGATTGACTCTCGACAAAAGTATGTGACTCATGCCACAGTAGGGCGCGTGGGTAAGGTCATCAGCGAATACACCGCTCCGGACCCCTCGGCGGGGGCGGGCGAGGCGCCGGCAGGGCGTCCCGGACGAGTGCCGGTGCTGGAAGTCCGCGGGCTGGGCAAGAGCTTTTTTGGCATTCCCGTGCTCCAAGACGCAGCCCTGAGCCTGCATGCCGGGGAGGTCCACGGCCTTGTCGGCGAGAACGGCGCGGGAAAGTCGACCTTGATGAAGGTCCTCGCGGGCGTCTACCAGCGGGACCACGGCACCGTCCTGATCGACGGCCGCGAAGTCCACTTCAGCCATCCCACCCAGGCGCACGAGGCGGGCCTGTCCACGGTCTTCCAGGAGTTCAACCTGCTGCCGGACCGGTCCGTGGCGGAGAACATCTACCTCGGCCGCGAACCGCGCAAGGGCCTGTTCGTGAACCGCGGACTCATGAACCGGACGACGGCAGATCTACTCGCTTCCCTAGGCATCACCAGCATCCGGCCGACGGCGCAGGTCAGATCGCTTTCGGTGGCCGAGCAGCAGATCGTCGAGATCGCCAAGGCCATCAGCTATGACGCGCGGATCATCTCGATGGATGAACCCACGGCCGCCCTGGCCGGTCCCGAGGTGGACCTTCTGTACACCATCATCGAGAGGCTGCGCGAGCGCGGCACCGCCATCCTCTACGTCTCGCACCGCCTGCGCGAAATCTTCGACCTGTGCGACACGATCACTGTCCTGAAGGACGGCCGCATCGTCGACACCCGTCCGGCCGCCGGGCTGGATGATTCCGCCTTGGTCCGGATGATGGTCGGCAGGCCGATGTCGGCCTACTTTCCGGACAAGCTGCCGAAGGACGAGGGGGCGCCGTCCGCCACGGCGCTGCTGGAACTTTCCGACGCGGGCAATGACCAGCTCGACGGCATCAACCTCGAAGTGGAGGCCGGAGAGATCGTGGGCGTTGCCGGGCTCCAGGGCTCCGGCCGCACCGAGCTCGTGCAGGCCGTTTTCGGGGCGCAGCCCTTCACCCGTGGAACCATGCGGGTTGACGGCCTCGAGCTGCTTCCACGTTCGCCCCGGCAGGCCATCCGCGGGCGCATCGCGTTGATCACCGAGGACCGCAAGGCCGAGGGGCTCAGCCTGAACCTGTCCCTGCTCGACAACGCGCTCAGCGTGATCCGCTCGGTCTTCCCCCGCCGGACTGGCGCCGTGAGGCAGGAAGTCCCAGGCATGTTCTCGACCCTCGAAGTCGTCGCCCGGGACCTGGACCAGGAAGTGCAGTACCTCTCCGGCGGCAACCAGCAGAAGGTGGTCCTGGCCAAGTGGCTGGCGATCAGTCCGCGGATCGTCCTGCTGGATGAGCCCACCCGCGGCATAGACGTCGGCGCGAAGGTGGCCGTTTACCGCCTGATGCGCCAGCTCGCTTCCGAAGGCGCGGCCGTACTGATGGTCTCCAGTGAACTGCCCGAGGTCATCGGCATGTCGGACCGGATCCTCGTGATGCGGGACGGCCGCCTCGCCGGCGAGCTGCCGGCCGGCGCCAGCGAAGAGGCGATCCTGCAGCTGGCCACGGGCGCCCGGAACGGCAGCGGATACAACGACGGCGGCAGCGCACGTCCCGGCAGCTTCCCGCCGCCGGGCGGCGAAGGTGAGGGGGAACCGGCATGAACAGCACCCGCAAGGCCGGCGGTTTCTTCGCCCGCCTGTCCTCAACCCAGATCGTCTACCTCGTCGCCCTCCTGACGCTCGTCGTCGGAGCCGTACTGGTCGCCACTACCGGCCGGAACTTCTTCAGCCCCGGGAACATCTCCAGCATCCTCACGGGCACCAGTGTGCTGGGCTTCATCGCCATCGGGCAGACCCTGGTCATCCTGGTCGGCAGCCTCGACCTGTCGGTGCCGTACGTCGCCAGCCTGACCAGCCTGATTGCTGCGGGCGTCATGGCCAACAGCAGCGCGAACATCCTGCCCGGCGTGCTGCTGGCCCTGGCCGCCGCCGCAGTGGTCGGCTTGGCCAACGGCCTCATTGTCGCCGGCCTCAAAGTGCACGGCTTCATCGCCACCCTGGGCATGGGCCTGATCATCAGCGGCTATCTGGCCACTAATTTCAAGGGCAGCTTCGGTCAAACTCCGTTCGCCTTCCGGCTGGTCGGCGCCACGGGCCTGGGGCCGGTGCCGATCTCGACCCTGATCATGCTCGGCTGCGCCGTCCTGGCAATGCTGCTGCTCCACCGCACGCGGACGGGCCACCACATCTACGCCGTCGGCGGCGACCTGAATGTGGCCCGAATGTCCGGCATCCGCGTCCAAACGCCGATCATCACGGCCCACGTCCTCTGCTCGCTCCTTGCCGGCATGGCCGGACTGCTGCTGGCCAGCCGCCTCGGCGTAGGCAGCCCGACTGTCGGATCCCAGGGCGGCTACGATCTGCTGTCCATCGCCGCGGTGGTCCTGGGCGGAACCCTGCTCTCGGGCGGCAAGGGAACCATCACCGGAACCCTGGGCGGCGTCCTCATCTTCGCAATGCTGGACAACATCATGTCGGTCATGCAGGTGAACCCGTTCCTGAAGGACGTCGTCCGCGGCGTCGTCATCGTGGTCGCCGTGGCCGTCTACGCCCGGCGCAGCATCGTCAGGCGCCCGCCCCGCTTCGGCCACGGCCAGCCGGACGAACCGGCCAGGAAGCAGGAGGTGGCGGCATGAGCCGGACCCTGCCGACCGAGGGCGCCCCCGTCCTGCAGCAGAACCGCGCCGGCGCCGGCGAACGCTTCCTGCGCGGCCTGGCCACCCCCGGGGGCGCCGTCTTCCTACTGTTAGTGGCGCTGCTGGCTGCGATCATCGTTGTCAATCCGTCCTTCGGCGAACCCGAGTCCTTCATCCGCTTCATCGGCCGCACCGCGCCGATCGCTATCGCTGCAATCGGCCAGTACTTCGTGATCGTGGCCGGCGAGTTCGACCTCTCCATGGGTTCCGTGGTCACGATGCAGGTCATTGTGGCCGGAAACCTGATCGGGGACGACGACGCCAAGGTCGTTCCGGTCCTTCTGCTCATGCTGGTCCTCGGCGCGCTGATCGGACTGATCAACGGCCTGGTGACGACGCTGCTGAAGGTGCCCAGCTTCATTGTCACGCTGGGCATGATGCTCGCCCTGTTCGGGCTGGTCATGTTCTGGACCGGCGGCGCAGCCCAGGGGAATCCGGCCGACAGCTTCCGCCAGATCGGCCGCGGCGGGATCCAGGACGTACCGGTCTTCGGCGTCATCCCGTACCCGGTCCTTATCCTGGCCGCGGCAGCCGCACTGGGATTCTGGCTGATGCGCCGGCCCTACGGCCGGACACTCATCGCGGCCGGAGATAACTCCGCCGCGGCGGCGCTGACCGGCGCCCGGGTCTGGTGGGTCCGGACCAAGGCCTTTATGCTCTCCTCGCTGGCGGCGACGGTCAGCGGAATCCTGCTGGTCGGGTACGCGGGCGTGCACCCCTCGGTCGGCCGGGGATACGAATTCACGGCGATTACCGCCGTCGTCCTGGGCGGAGTGGTGCTGGGCGGCGGCCGCGGCTGGCTGCTCTCGGCCGCCGCCGGCGCCTTCGCGCTGGAGTCGCTTTTCACGCTGCTGAATTTCCTGGGGGTCGAATCCACCTGGCGGGACACCGTGCAGGGCGTCATCATCATCGCCGCCGTGGCCGCAGCGGCCAGGTCGTGGCAGCGCCGGCGCAGGGGCAGCGCCCTTCCAGCGCGCGCCGGGCAACACCGTCTTACCGCAACGTCAGCAACGCCCGCCAAGGGCACCGAACAGGGAGGAAACGGATACTGATGCGCACCAAGAGGATCCGGACAGCGGTCACGCTCGCAGCGGCATCATCGTTGCTGGCGCTGACCGCGTGCACGACCGACTCATCCATTACTGGGGATACCGGAGCTGCTTCGGAAGGCGCCTCGCCCGGCGCGACCGAGCAGGCCGAGTGGTTTGACCAGGCGCTATACGACGAGCAGAACCAACAGCGCACCGCCACTTTCGAAGGCAACCCGGACGAGCCCTGGCTCCAGTACATCGCCGGCGACATGACGGACACGTCGAAGTTCGCCGCTGGCGGCGGCCACAAGGTCTGCTTCGCCAACGCGTCCATCTCCAACCCCTGGCGGCAGACCGGCTGGATCACCATGAACCAGCAACTGAAGGTGCTGCAGGACGAGGGCGTGGTTTCGGAGATGGAAACCCGCGATGCCAAGGACAACGACAATACCCAGATCGCCGATATCGACTACTTCATCAACGAGGGCAACTGCGACGCGTTCATCATCTCGCCCAACTCCACGGCGGCCCTGACGCCCGCGGTGGAACGTGCCTGCGAAACCGGCAAGCCGGTGGTGGTCTTCGACCGCGGCGTCGAGACGGACTGCGCGACCACGTTCATCCACCCGATCGGCGGTTTCGCCTGGGGCATCGACAGCGCGAACTTCCTGACCGAGCGGCTGCAGGAAGGCGACAAGGTTGTCGCGCTGCGCATCCTGCCCGGCGTGGACGTGCTGGAACAGCGGTGGGCGGCCGCGGAGAAGATCTTCGCGGAGAAGGGCATCGAGGCAACGGACTACTTCACCGGTGCCGATCCTACCGAGATCAAGAAGATCATCTCCGACGAACTGGCCACCGGTGACGTCCAGGGCATCTGGATGGATGCCGGCGACGGGGCGGTCGCGGCCATCGAGGCCTTCGAGGATGCCGGCAAGGACCTGCCGGTGATGACCGGCGAAGACGAGCTGAGCTTCCTGCGTAAGTGGAAGGACACCGGGATGGACGCCATCGCCCCGGTCTACTCCAACTTCCAGTGGCGCACCCCGCTGCTGGCTGTCCAGAAGATCTTCGCCGGCGAAGAAGTTCCCGCCGAGTGGGTGCTGCCGCAGAAACCGATCCCCGCTGAAGAGCTCGACAACTGGCTGGAGCGCAACGATGGCATGCCGGACGGGCACTACGCCAAATTCGGCGGTGAGGACCTGCCCGGCTACCCGGAGGTCTGGCAGCAGCGGCAGATGCCCTGACGCCGGACTAACACCAACCAGCACCATCCAAGCAGCGAAGGGAGGCAGGCCGTGCAGCGGCTGATCGGGATCAACACCTGGGTGTGGGCGTCACCGTTGACCGACGCCGGCCTGCCCTCTTTGCTGGAGCACATCGCGGCCCTGGGGTTCGACGCGGTGGAACTGCCGCTGGAGAACGCCGGGGACTTCAGTGCCGCCGCCGTCCGCGGGGCGCTGGAGCACACCGGGCTCAAACCCTTCATCGTCGGTGCGATGGCGCCGGGCCGGGAGCTGCTGCTGGCGGACGGCCCGGCCGTCGCGGCCACGCAGGGGTACCTGCGGGCATGCATTCGGATGGCGTACGACGTCGGCGCTCCGGCCGTGTGCGGGCCGTTCTACTCCCACACGGGGCGGGTGTGGCGGATGGACGCCGCCGAACGCACAGAGGCGTACCGCCAGCTGCGCGCAAACCTGGCGCCGCTCGCCGCCGAAGCCGCGGAGGCCGGCGTCGTACTGGGCATAGAACCGCTGAACCGCTACGAAACCTCACTGCTCAACACCACGGAACAGGCGCTGGAAGCGCTCGGGCCGCTGCTGGGAAACGGCGTCGGCCTTGCCCTGGACAGCTACCACCTGAACATCGAGGAGCGCTCCAGCGCCGCCGCCATCCGCGCCGCCGGCGAGCACCTAGTGCACCTGCAGGTCTGCGGCAATGACCGCGGAGCTCCCGGCGGGGACCAGACGGACTGGGCCGGGATCATCAAGGCGCTGGACGACGTCGGCTACGCGGGGCCGATCAATATCGAGAGTTTCACCGCGGACAACGCATCGATCGCCGTCGCTGCATCGATCTGGCGGCCGCTTGCACCAACCCAGGACCGGCTGGCCGCGGACGGGCTAGCGTTCCTGCGCAGTCTCTGACGGCGTCCCGCCGCAGCCATGAGGAAAAGCCGCCGTGATTAGGAAGAGAGGAAGACGATGACCGCAACCGCGTCTGGCCAGGCCGGCCCGGCAGCCATCACGGCCCCGTTGGGGGTGGCCGTGGTGGGGCATTCGTTCATGGGCAAGGCCCACTCGAATGCGTGGCGGAACGTCAATGCCTTCTACGGGTCCCCCGCCGTCGCACAGCGGATCATCGTGGGGCGGGATCCCGGCCGGGTGGCGGCGGCGGCGGACCGGTACGGCTGGGCCGAGAGCGCCACCGACTGGCGGCGCGTGCTTGAGCGGACGGACATCCACATTGTGGATATCTGTACGCCGGGCCAGCTACACGCCGTGCTGGCCGTCGCCGCGCTGGAAGCCGGCAAGCACGTGCTGGTCGAGAAGCCGCTGGCCAACAGCGTGGCCGAGGCCGAGCTGATGGCGGCGGCCGCGGAACGGGCAGCGGCCGGCGGGACGATGTCCATGGTCGGCTTCAACTACCGCAGGGTCCCGGCCCTCGCGCAGGCTCGGGCCATGATCGCAGGAGGCCGGCTGGGCGAGCTCCGGCAGCTGCGGATCGCCTACCTGCAGGACTGGCTCGCCGACCGGGCTGCGCCGATGACGTGGCGGCTGCGCCGGGAGACGGCGGGCTCGGGGGCGCTGGGCGACCTGGCGTCGCACGCGGTTGACCAGGTGCACTTCCTGACCGGAGCGTGCGTCACCGGCGTGTCCGCCCGCCTGTCGACGTTTGTTCCGGAACGCGAAGGACCGTCCGGGCCGGAGCCGGTGACGGTGGACGATGCGGTCTGGGCGACGCTGCAACTGGATTCGGGCGCCGTGGTCTCCCTCGAGGCCTCGCGGTGCGCCACCGGCCGGAAGAATGCGCTGCAGATCGAGGCCTACGGCTCGCGCGGCAGCCTGCGCTTCGATCTGGAACGGATCAACGAACTGCATTATTACGACGCCGGAGCTCCGGACGCGCTGCAGGGTGCGGCCAGGATCCTGGTCACCGAGCCGGCCCACCCCTATATCGAGGCGTGGTGGCCGCCGGGTCACGTGCTCGGCTGGGACCATACCTTCACCAGCCAGGCCGCCGACTTCCTCGGAGCCGTTGCCAGCGGCCGCCGGCCCGAGCCCTCCTTCGCGGACGGACTGGCCGTGCAGCGGGTTCTCGCCGCGATCGAAAGCAGCGCGGCCAAGGACGGAGCCGCCGTCGGACTCCCCGCCTCCGGCCCCCGAAGCTGCGGCGGCACCGAAGCCGCCGGCGCACCCCGCTGACCCGTCGACCCCTATGCAAAGGAGCATCCCGCCGCCATGCCACGCAACTACACGCTCTTCACCGGCCAGTGGGCCGATCTGCCGTTCGAGAAGGTTGCCGAGCTCGCCGGGCAGTGGGGCTTTGACGGTTTGGAGATCGCCGTCTCCGGAGACCATCTGGACGCCTGGCGGTGGGACGACGACGCCTACATCCAGGACCGGCTGGACATCCTGGAGCGGCACGGGCTGAAGGTCTGGGCGATTTCCAACCATCTGAAAGGCCAGGCTGTCTGCGACGACCCGATCGACTTCCGGCACCGCAACATCGTCGGTGCGAAGGTCTGGGGTGACGGCGATCCGGACGGAGTCCGGGCGCGTGCCGCCGAGGAAATGAAGCTGACGGCGCGGCTGGCGCAGCGGCTCGGCGTGAAGACCGTGGTGGGCTTCACGGGTTCCTCGATCTGGCAGTACGTGGCGATGTTCCCGCCGGTGCCGCAGGACGTGATCGACGCGGGCTACCGCGACTTTGCGGACCGGTGGAACCCGATCCTGGACGTGTTCGACGAGTGCGGCGTGCGGTTCGCGCACGAGATCCACCCCTCCGAGATCGCCTATGACTACTGGTCGACGGCCCGGGCACTGGAGGCCATCGGCCGGCGCGAGGCCTTCGGGCTGAACTGGGACCCCAGCCACATGATGTGGCAGGACATCGATCCGGTCTCGCTGATCTGGGATTTCAAGGACCGGATCTACCATGTGGACTGCAAGGACACCAAGCTGCGCATCACCGGGCGGAACACCCGGCTCGGATCGCACCTGCCCTGGGGGGATCCGCGGCGCGGCTGGGACTTCGTCTCGGCCGGACGCGGCGACGTCCCGTGGGAGGCGAGCTTCCGCGCCCTGGCCGGCATCGGTTATCGCGGGCCGATCAGCGTCGAATGGGAGGACGCCGGGATGGACAGGATGCAGGGCGCGCCGGAGGCCCTGGCCTTCCTGAAAGGGTTCGATTTCGAGCCGCCGGCCGGGTCCTTCGACGCCGCGTTCACGCAATAGCGGCCGGCGACGCCTGCGCCGCGGCTCGGGTCGGGCCGGGCCCGTCCCGCCGCGGGATCGGTATCGGACCAATCCGCCGTCGTAACTTTCCCGAAACAGGCAAACGAGTACGCTGTGAATATGCGTGAACTCCAGGGCACCATCATCGACGAAATGGGCGTCCGGCCCGCCATTGATCCCGCGGAGGAAGTCCGCAAGCGGGTCGCATTCCTCAAGGACTACCTGAAAGCCACGGGCATGAAGGGCTTCGTGCTCGGCATCAGCGGCGGCCTCGATTCGACGCTGGCCGGCAAGCTGGCGCAGCTGGCCGTGGACGAACTGGCGGCCGGGGGCATGGAAGCCGGATTTGCCGCCGTCCGCCTGCCGCACAACGTGCAGCACGATGAGGAAGACGCCCAGGCGGCGCTGCGCTTCATTGCGCCCGCGACCTCGCTGACCTTCAACATTGGCCCGGCGGTCGACGGCTTCTCGGAGGAGTTCGAAAAGGGCATCGGCGAGGAAATCAGCGACTTCGACCGGGGCAATATCAAGGCGCGCGTCCGCATGACCGCGCAGTATGCCATCGCCGGCCACCACGACTACCTGGTGATAGGAACGGACCACGGCGCGGAATCCGTGACCGGTTTCTTCACGAAGTACGGGGACGGCGGCGCCGACGTGCTGCCGCTGTTCGGCCTGAATAAGCGCCAGAACCGGCAACTGCTGCAGCACCTGGGCGCCGAGGAGCGGCTCTACCGGAAGGCGCCCACGGCGGACCTGCTCGACGACCAGCCCGGCCGGACCGACGAGGACGAGCTCGGCCTGACCTACGACCATATCGACGACTACCTCGAAGGCCGCGACGTGCCCGAGGCGGTCGCGGAGAGCATTGAGCGGCGCTACCTGCAGACCAGGCACAAGCGCACCGTGCCGGTGAACATCTTCGACAAATGGTGGAAGAGCTGACCCTTCCGCCACAGGCCGGCCGCGGCGCGCTCTAAGCCCGGCCGGTTGGGTAACGTAGCAGTTGTGAAGATTGCTACCTGGAATGTGAACTCCATCCGTGCCCGTGCCGACCGCCTGGAACAATGGCTGCTGCGCTCCGACGTCGACGTCGTTGCCATCCAGGAGACCAAGGCGACGGACGAGAACTTTCCCTGGGACCTCTTCGAGAAGAACGGCTACGAGGTGGCGCACTTCGGGCTGAACCAGTGGAACGGCGTCGCCATCGCCTCCCGCGTCGGGCTGGAGGACGTCGAGCGCACGTTCCTGGACCAGCCGCACTTCGGCAAGACCGAGGACGCGGTCCATGCCGAGGCCAGGGCCATAGCGGCAAGCTGCGGCGGCGTCCGGGTCTGGAGCCTCTACGTGCCCAACGGCCGCGCCATCGGGGATCCGCACATGCCGTACAAGCTGAAGTGGCTGGACGTGCTCCGGAACAACGCCGCCGCCTGGCTGATGGCGGATCCGGAGGCGCAGATCGTCCTGGCCGGCGACTGGAACATCGCGCCGCGGGACGAGGACGTCTGGGACATCGACCTGTTCCGGCGGGAAGGCTACACCCACGTGACCGAGCCGGAGCGGGCCGCCTTCCATGCTTTCGAAGAGGCCGGGTTCGTTGACGTGGTCCGCCCCTTCCACCCGGGGCCCGGCGTTTACACCTACTGGGACTACACCCAGCTGCGCTTCCCGAAGAAGCAGGGCATGCGCATCGACTTCCTGCTGGCCTCCCCGGCCCTGGCCAACCGCGTCTCCGGCGCCCTGATCGATCGGGAGGAACGCAAGGGCAAGGGCGCTTCGGACCACGCGCCGGTGATCGTGGAGCTGGACTGAGAATGGCCAGCTTCCCGTACGTCTCCTATCTGCGCGTCTTCGAACCGCTCGACGCGTTCGCCGATGAGCAGCAAGTGCTCATCATGGACCAGCGCAACCGGGACCGCAGTGACACGGAGGAGCTGGACCGAGGGCTGTCGCTGGGCCGGATCACCCGGACGGTGTCCGACCCCTTCCCGCATAGCAGCGACGACCTGGTCAGGGTGCTGCACTACCCCTCGCCGGAGGGCCTGACCACCCCGTACTACTGCCCGAACCAGCTGGCCGTCCGCAGCACGCTGGCCGCCGAATCCATCTCGCACAGCCTGCACAACCCGCTGCTCGGCCTGCTGCTGCCCGAGGCGGCGCGGGATGCGCAGCAGCAGCGGCTGGACCCGGACAGCTTCGCCGACTCGCTGGCCAAGCTGCACACCCGCAGCAGCACCTGGGGCATCCCCTTCGGCTGGTTCGTCCTCTTCCGCGAGGATGACCACACCGAAGTCGTGGAGGGCAAGCACGGCATCGAGACGGTCCGCATCAGCGCGCCCCTGAGCCAGTGCATCGACCGGTCCCGCTACGCCGCGGCGTCGCTGGCGGTCGCCGCGCCCGGGCTGGACCTGCTCGACGAGCTGACCGAGATCACCGAGTGGATGCAGACCTTCACGCTGACGGGCATGCTCGAACTCGATTACGGCCGGGTCGCGGACCTGGTCTATCCGGACGAGTCGCCCGGCGACGTCCAGGCCGGCATCGAATCGCTGGCCGAGGGCGACATGACGGGCGCCGCCGCGGCCTACCGCCGGCTGGCCACCCGCTGGATCAAGATCCGGCAGCTCGCCCGCGCGTCCTGACCGGCGCACGTCTCCCCTCCCGGTCCCCTCCAGCCGCCGGCCAATTACGACGGCGGTGCTCCCCCGGGTGCCGCGTCCGCGGCTTTTCGTTCCAGGGTTTCCCGAGCGCGGTCGTTCCTGGCGAGCGCCGCCGCGGCGGCGAACTCGGCGCGGGCTTCTTCCGTCCGCCCGAGCCGGGCCAGGAGTTCTGCCCGCACGCTGGGCAGCAGGTGGGACCCGCGCAGGGCCCCTTCGGCGGTGAGCCGGTCCGCGAGGGCCAGCCCCGCTGCCGGCCCGGCCGCCATCGACACCGCCACGGCCCGGTTGAGCTCCACCACCGGGCTCGGCGCCAGCCGCCCGAGCGCCTCGTACAGCAGCACGATGCGTGCCCAGTCCGTCTGGTCGAAGTGCGGCGCCGTCGCATGGCATTCGGCGATGGCCGCCTGGAGCGCGTAGTTGCCGCGGCCCCGGCCCAGCGAGTCGGCCCGCGCCAGTGCGTCCCGGCCCCGCCGGATCTGCGCCTGGTCCCAGCGGCTGCGGTCCTGGTCCGCCAGCAGGACCGGTGCGCCTCCGGGCCCGAGGCGGCCGCCGAACCGTGAGGCCTGGAACTCCATCAGGGCCACCAGGGCATGCGCCTCGGGTTCTCGCGGAACCAGCCCGGCGAGGACGCGGCCGAGCCGCAGCGCCTCGTTGGCGAGGTCCGGGCGGAACCACTTGTCCCCGGAGGTAGCGGCGTAGCCTTCGGTGAACAGCAGGTACACCACGGCCAGGACCGCTTTGAGCCGCTCGCCCCATTCGTTCGGTTCGGGGGTTTCGAACGGCACGCGGGCGGCGGCTAGCGTCTTCTTCGCCCGCACGATCCGCTGCTGCACGGCGGGGACGGAGGCGAGGAGGAGCCGGGCGATGTCCTCGGTGGTCAGGCCGCCGACGATGCGCAGGGTCAAGGCCAGCTGCCCCTCGCGCGAGAGGACGGGGTGGCAGGAGATGAACACGAGCCGCAGCACGTCGTCATCCACGGGCTGCCACTCGGCCTCGACGTCTTCCCGCAGGCCGCGGCCCAGCTCGCGGTAATGCGCGTCGAGGCGCTCGGCTCGGCGCCAGGCATCGATGGCCTTGCGCTTGGCCACGGCCGTGAGCCAAGCGCCCGGGTTGGCCGGCACCCCCGATGCCGGCCACTGCGCCAGGGCGTCGGCCACCGCCTCCTGGGCGAGGTCCTCGGCCAGTCCGACGTCGCGGGTGGCCCGGGCCAGGGTGGCGACGATCCGGGCGCCCTCGATGCGCCAGAGCGCGTCGAGGCGGCGCCGGATCCCTTCGGCCGAAGACGTTTCCGGCATGGCGATCTCCGCGGGCCCGTTGGACCTAGCCGTTCCGGGCGCGGAGCTGCTCTTCCTCCGCGCGCCAGCCTTCTTCCTTCTTGATGTACTCGTTGTCGGCGAAGTCCGCGAAGTCCGCGGCCTCCGTAACGCGCCGGACTTCCAGCTTGACCCCCGGTCCCAGCGGGCAGCGGCTGGCCCATTCGATGGCCTCCTCCTTGGAGGAGACCTGGATGATCCAGAAGCCATTGAACAGCTCGTGGGTTTCGCCGTAGGGCCCGTCGGAAATGACCGGCGGTTCATCGGAGAAATCGACGACGAAGTTCGCGTCCTCGGACACGTCGGCCAGGCCTTCGCCGGCCAGCATGACGCCGGCCTTGATGAGCGACTCGTTGTAGGCGCCCATCTTGTTGATCATCTCTTCGAACGGAATGTCCTTGGAGGCGGCGAGGGCTTCGTCGGTGCTGCGCATGATGAGCATGTATTTCATGGTTCTCTCCTTGCTGTGAGACTTGCTGGACGAGGGAGCCGATGTGCGTCCCTCTACTATGGCGTCGAACGGGCGGATCGGAAATCGACAGGGCCGGCGAATAATTTTCGCCGCGGCCGTTTCCTCGCTACCGGGGACCGGACTAGGCGGCCAGCCGAGCCCGGCTTACCCGGCCGGCGGGCCGGTGGAGCGGCGGACCACCAGCCGGTGGGGCTGCCACGGCGGATTGGACTGGGCGGGGCCGCCGCGCAGCTCGGCCAGCAGCAGTCCGGCCGCACAGCTGCCCTGTTCCCGCGGATCCTGCCGCACTGTGGTCAGGCCGAGCGGCCCGGCAAAGTCATGGTCGTCGATCCCGATGACCGACAGTTCCTCCGGAACCCGCACGCCGCACTCCTGCGCGGCCGCCAGCACGCCGAAGGCCATTTCGTCCGAAGAGGCGAACACCGCCGTCGGCCGTTCCCCCGGCGCGCCCAGCAGCCGTTCCGCCGCCGCCTTCGCCGCGCCGAACCGGAAATCGCCGAAGACCATCCACTCCGGCCGGACCGGCAGCCCGTGGCGGGCCAGGCTCCGGCGGAAGGCCGCCTCCCGCCGCGCCGGCACGGAGAAATGCACGCCGTGGCCGTCCCCGCCCGCCAGGTACGCGATCTTCCGGTGCCCCAGGGACACCAGATGATCCACCGCATCCCCGGCCGCGGCGGCGTCGTCGATGCTCACGTTCCGCAGTCCCTCCACGTAACCGCCCACCGTGAGGCTCGGGTAGTCCAGCTGCTGCAGCGCCGCCAGCTCCTCCGGCGTCAGCTCCATGCACATCACCAGCAGCGCGTCGATGCGCTTGCGCAGCATCGAGCGGTGGAAGACCCGTTCGCGGTTCCGGCCGCTGCCGCCGAGGCTGAAGACCGCCAGGTCGTAGCCGGCCGCGCGCAGGGCCCGGTCCACTCCCTCCAGCGCCGCCGCGAAGTACCACTCGTCGATCCGCGGCAGCAGCACGCCCAGGGCCATCGTCCGGCCGGAGGCCAGGTGCGCCGCGGACGACGACGGCACGTACCCCAGTTCCTCCGCAGCGGCGAGCACGCGGTCCCGGGTGGCCGCGGACACGCCGGGCAGGCCGCGCAGGGCACGTGAGACCGTGGCGGTGGACACCCCGAGGGCCCGGGCGACGCCGTCGATCCCGGTCCCGGTCACCCCTTGAGGCCACCCGCCAGCAGGCCGCGGACAAAGTAGCGCTGGAGCCCGAAGAACACGGCCAGCGGGATGATCATCGAGATGAAGGCCCCGGCCGTCAGGCGGTGCCACTCGTTGCCCCGGGTTCCGGTGAGCTCGGCCAGCCGCTGCGTGATCGGGGCGACGTCGGCCGTCCCGCCGGAGAATACCAGCGCCACCAGCAGGTCGTTCCAGACCCAGAGGAACTGGAAGATCCCGAAGGACGCGATCGCCGGCACGGACAGCGGCAGGATGATCCGCCAGAAGATCGTCGCGTGCCCGGCACCATCCACCCGCGCGGCCTCGATGACTTCGTTGGGGATCTCGGAGATGAAGTTGTGCAGCAGGAAGATCGCCAGCGGCAGCGCGAAGATGGTGTGCGCGATCCAGAGCTGGGCGTAGGAGCCGGACGGCAGCAGCTGGAACTCCCCGATCTTGAGGTTGATGAACAGCGAGAGCAGCGGTATCAGCGCCATCTGCAGCGGGACAATCTGGAGCGCAAAAACGAAGATGAACAGCGTGTCCTTGCCGCGGAACCTGCCCCAGGCGAAGATGTAGGCCGCCATCGAGGCGATGACCAGCGGAAAGATCGTCGCCGGGATCACGATGGCTAGCGAGTTGATGAAGTACTGCCCAAGGTTGGGCGAGGAACTGCGCCCGGACGCGAGCACGTCCGCGTAGTTCTCCAGGGTGAACTGGAAATCTCCGAGGAAGGTCCACCAGCCGCTGTCCTGGATGCTGTCCTTCGGCCGGAACGAGGAGACCAGGAGGCCGAAGGTGGGGATTGTCCAGAGCGTCGCGATGATGATCGCCGCCGCCGTGGCGCCGCGCGAGGTCAGGCGCTGCTTCACCCGCCGGGTCAGCGGCGGAAGCGGCGCCTCGACGACCTCCTCGGTGATGGTCGCGGTGGCCGCGGCCGAGTCTGCTGGGATCGCGCTCATCGGATTTCCCTCTGCTTCTTCAGCTGCCGGGCGTTGTAGATCACCACGGGCAGCACCATCAGGAACAGCACCAGCGCCAGCGCGGCGCCCCTGCCGGGCTCGTCGGCCCGGAAGGCCTGGGTGTACATCTCGTTGGCAATCACGGAGGTCTCGAAGTTGCCGGCCGTCATGGTCCGCACGATGTCGAAGACCTTCAGCGTGCCGATGGTGATGGTGGTGACGACGACGATCAGCGCCCCGCGGATCGACGGCACGGTAATGTTGCGGAACTGCTGCCAGGCGCTCGCCCCGTCCAGGCGGGCCGCTTCCACGATCTCCATCGGAATGCCCTTGATTGCCGCGGACAGGATGACCATGGCGAAGCCGGTCTGGATCCAGATCATCACCGCGATCAGGAAGAACGTGTTTTCCGGAGCGTCGAGCAGGAACTGCTTGGGTTCGCCGCCGGCCCAGACGAGCAGCTGGTTCAGCAGGCCGATCTGGTCCTGCTCGCCGCCGCGGTAGGCGTACACGAACCGCCAAATCACGCCGGCACCGACCATCGAGATGGCCATCGGCATGAACACCAGCGCCTTGAGCGACTTCTCCCCGCGCGCCCGGTCGATGAAGACCGCGTACGCCAACCCCACCGCCGTCGACAGCAGCGGCACCAGCACCACCCACAGCAGGGTGTTACGCAGCGTGACCAGCGCCTCCGGCTGGGTGAACATCCAGACGAAGTTGTCCAGGCCGTTCGGGTCCCCGCTGCTGTTCGTGAACGCCAGCAGCGTGGTCTGCACGGCCGGGCCCACCAGCCCGACGGCCAGCAGCACCGCGGCCGGGGCCAGGAACCCAATGATGGTCGCCTTGTCCCGGAAGGACTTCGGCGCGCGGTCCACCAGCAGCATGATCAGGCCGATGACGGCGGCAAAAACGGCCAGCGCGACGCCGACCTGGACGAATTTCTCGCCAAAGTCTTCCATGGGGCAACCTCCTTGGTGCCGGCAGCTAACGACGACGGGGGCCGGCCCGGTCCCCCACGGGAACCGGACCGGCCGCGCCGGTCAGCGGCTACTCTTTGGGCCAGCTGGATTCGATCGAGTCCAGCACCTGTTCGGTGGAGGCACCGTTGATCCATTCGACGATGCCGCCCCAGAAGGAGTTGGCGCCGACGGCGCCGGGCATCAGGTCGGAGGCGTCGAACCGGAAGACGGTGTTCTCGTCCTGCAGCAGCTCGATCGACTGCTTGTCCAGCGGGTTCTGCGCCAGCGAGGCGTCCAGCCCCTTGTTCGCGCTGATCGCCGCGCCCTGCCGGACCCGGTTGTTGGCGAAGTCGGCGGAGGCCATGTACTGCTGGAACGCCTTCACCTCGTCGCGGTCCGCATAAGCGGCGACGAACTCGCCGCCGCCGGTGATCGCGCCGGCCCCTTCCTCCTGGCCCGGGGTGATGAACGCCCACACGTCGCCGTCCTCGGCCACGTTGGTGCCGTCCGGCCAGTTGGCTGCCTGGAACGTGGCCTGGTGGTGCATCGCGCAGCTGCCGTCGAGGACGGGCTGGCCGCCCTCTTCCACCGTGGTGGAGAGGATGGAGCGGGTGTCGCCGAAGCCGCCGTTGACGTAGTCCTCGTTCTTCACGATCGAACCGACGGCGTCGAAAGCCTTGGCGATCTGCGGGTCGTTGAACGGAATCTCGTGGCTGATCCACTGGTCGTAGACCTCCGGGCCCGCCTGCCGCAGCACCACGTCCTCGATCCAGTCGGTGCCCGCCCAGCCGGTGGCCTCGCCGGCCTCGAATCCGGCGCACCAGGGCTTCATGCTGCCCTCGTCGGCGATGGTCTTGGTCAGGGCCATCATCTCGTCCCAGGTCTTGGGAACCTCCCAGCCCTTCTCTTTGAAGGTGGCCGGCACGTACCAGATGTAGCCCTTGACGCTGGCCAGCATCGGTGCAGCGTAGAAGGTGCCGTCCACGGTGCCGTAGTTCTTCCAGTCCTCCGACCAGTTCTCGTCGACGAGCGCTTCGACCTCGGCCGGTGCGGGCTTCAGGTAGCCGGCCTTGGCATGCTGGGCCAGCAGGCCCGGCTGCGGGATGATCGCGACGTCCGGCGGATTGCCAGCCTTGGCGCGCACGCCGATCTGCGTCTCGAATTCGTTGGATCCCTCGTAGACGACGTCGATGCCGGTGCACCCCTCGAAGTCCACCCAGGAATCTTCCAGCCGCTCGGCCTCCAGGTCGGTGATGGTCGAGTAGACGCTGACCTCCTTGGAGTCGAACGTCCCGTAGCTCTCGTAGGCGGCGCAGTCCGCGGCGGCCTCGCTGCCGCCCTGGCCTTCATCGGATCCGCTGCCGGCGCAGGCGGAGAGGGCGAGGGTCAGCGCGCTGACCGCGGCCAGCGGCAGGACCCCCCTCTTGGTGCGAGAAATTCCCATGGTGTTCCCCCTTGGTCAGGCCGCCCGGGCATCCGCGCAGGACGCACCCGGGCCACCAGTTAGGCATCGAGTAGCGCTAACGTAAACGTTTACGCTGGCCGCCGACAAGGGGCCGGGTCTGGCGGGGGATGATTCGATACACAATCGTGACCGTAGTCACAAAAACGATTAGCCGTCAGACGCCGCCGGAAGGACGCGGGCCGGCAGAACGTCAGTGCACGCGGTCGCCGCGGCCCAGCCGGGTCCGGGCGCTGGCGCCGATGCTGACCACCACGGGGATCTGCCGCCCGAGCACCAGCTCCAGCGCCTCGATCTGGTCGGAGATCTGCTCGGCCAGGACCTGCGGCGCCGCGCCCTTGCGCGCCAGCACCTTCACCCGCAGGCCGGGCACGCCGCGGTATTCGTAGGTCGCGACCGTCGCATGCACGATGTCGGTACGCTCGGCCAGGGCACCCCTGAGCGCCTGCTCCGCCAGTGCCCCGCTCAGGGCCACCGAGCCGGGCCCCCCGTCGTCGATGTCGTCCGCGGCCAAGGTGCTGGCCCGGCCCCTGCCCTGCTGGGCGATCCATACGATCATCCCGAGCAGGACCAGCAGCGTCACGAGCGCCAGGATGATCCAGAGCCAGCTGTCGCGCTGGCCCGGCAACGTGGTGGCGGCCAGAAGGCTCTCGACGGCGGCGCCGGCGCGTTCGGTGGTGCTCCGCCACCAGCCGGACAGCCCGGGCACGGCCACGAGGGCCAGGGCCAGGCCGCCTGCCAGTGCCAGCGCCAGGCCGATCACCGCGAGCAGGATCCGGTTGAGCGTCCGCGGGGTCTGGTTCACTGGCCCACCACCCCCGAGCTGGAGACGTGGACCCGGACCTCGGGCATCGGCTCAATCCGGGTCCGGAACAGTTCGTCCTCGACCACGCCCTGCACCAGCGCTTCATCGACGGGCATCCCGGAGGTGGGGCGCAGCTGCACCTCCACCAGGTTCCGCGAGACCGTGACCAGGACCTGTTCGCGCGAGACGTTGGCCGCGGTACGGGCGCGCCGGGCCAGCGAGGAGGCGATGACCTCGTTGTCGGCCACCACGATGCCGCGGCGGCTGGGAATCCGGTGCCGCGGCAGCCGGCCCGGCAGCACCGCCTTGAGGAAAAAGACCAGCCCGACGAACAGGAGCAGGAGTCCGGACGCGCCGAGGATGAGCGGCGGAACGTTCCCTGGCAGCTCGTGGACCCACGCCGCGGCGTCCCGGGGATCCACCAGCCAGTACCGCTGCCCGATGGCCTTGAGCAGTGCCTCCAGCAGGACGACCAGGCAGAGGCCGCCCACCAGCACAGCGGCGACGATGGACGCGGCCGCCCGCGAGCTGTGCAGTTCGCGGGCGGTGATCCGGTCCCGGAACCGTTCCGGCGCGTCCTGCTCCTGCGGCACGTCGTCGTAGTGGGTCTGCGTCACCGCACCCGCCCTCCGTCCTGCACCCTGGCTCCGGTCACACGGATGTCCACGCGGCTCAGCGCCGAGCCGGTCAGTTCCGCTATCCGGGCGAGGATCTCGCCCCTGGCGGCGTGCACACGTTCCCAGACCGAGCCTCCGAAGCGGTCGACCAGCTGCGGATCGCGCAGCACGCGGTTGAGCGACGGAATTCCGATCGGCAGCGCCAGCGACAGGGCCAGCGCCCCGTGGTCATCGCGCCAGACGGCCCGGACCAGGTCGGGGGCGATCCCCAGCACCTCTGAGGCCACGCCCTGGGCGGTACTGGTGAGCGCCTGGGTGCTGACCCGGTTGTGGCCGGAGTACGTCGTCCTGCGGCCGGTGTCCGCGGCGGTCATGAAGAGGAACGGCGTCCGGTCAGCGCATCCCGCACGCTGCGCAGGTCCAGTTTGCCCTCGGCCACCCGGCCGAGCAGGCCTCCGATGAGCAGGAACACGGCCATCAGCAGGAAGCCCCAGAAACCGTAGACCAGCGCGGCCCAGGCCAGGGCCGCGCCCGCGGCCATTCCGATTGCGGTGTAGCTCATGGCTGGCTTGCCTCCCGTGCTGGCCTATCAGTCACCGACCGGGCCTCCCCGAGCCCGGGTACGTGCACGTCGTTGATTTCAACGTTGACCTCAATGACATCCAGGCCGACGAATTCCTCCACGGCCGTATAGACCGCGGCGCGAACCTCATTGGCCAGCTGCTGCAGCGGCACGCCGTACACCGCCACGAGGTTGATGTCCACGGCGACCTGGGTCTGGCCGACCTCGACGCGCACCCCCTGTCCGATGTCGCTGCCGCCGACCGCGTCGCGCAGCGCGCTGAGGGCGCGCGCCGTGCCGGAGCCGAGCGCGTACACTCCCTGCACGTTGCGGGCGGCCACGGCGGCAACCTTCGCGACCGCGGTGTCGGAGATAGTGGTCCGCCCGGGCGCCGCAGGCACCCCTGCGTCGAGGGAGGCATCGCCGGCGGGATCAGGCTCGGGGGCAACGGCCGAGGCTGCTGCCCCCGCAGCCGTAGCCCCGGTGCGTGCGGTGGCTGCCGGGGTGGCCGGGTGTGTCTGCTCCATGGGGCGGGTACCGCCCACGGCCGGACGGTAAGCCGGCGGTGCTCCCGCCGGAAGCTTCCGGTCCTCCATCTGGTCTCCCCTTCGCCTGGCGGGGTACGAAGCGCCCGCGACTGTCGTCTGCTGCAAGCCTAACGCCAATGTACGACGGCGGCGGGCGGCCTCAGAAGTCGCAGTGGGTATCCAGCCAGTCGTCCAAGGGTTCGAGCGCGTCCTGGAACGCTTCGTAATCGAATTCTTCCAGCTTGTCGTGCTTGCCGATTTCGGCCCGGACCTCGCCCAGCGGCTCGCGCAGCTCAGCCGGCGCGTCCTTCGCCAGACCGCGGACTTCGGCTTCCAGGTCCTGCAGCTGCTTCTCATCGACGCCGGAGAACAGGTTCAGTGGTGCAAGGGTGATCACCGCGACGCCGCCGGCGAGTGCGGCGCACGCCTCGGTGGCCGACTTGTAGGAACCCCACTGCTTGCCGTCGCCCTTGGCCGGGTTGCCGGCGGCTGCGTTTGCCGTTCCGCCCTCCGGCTGCAGGGTCTTTCCCTCCGGCAGCACCGACGGCAGGTCCGAGCCCGGCGTTCCGGTCGACTGCGGTGCCGGGCTTGCCACTTCGCCCGCACTCGTATTCTCCGCTTCGGTGCATGCCGACAGGGCCAGCATTGAGGCCGCGGCCAGCGCTGCCGCGGCAATCGAGAGGGGGCGGTTCAGGCGCGATTTCCCCGAATGTTCCCTTTCCACCACCCCAACAGGCTACTGCCGAAGGCTGGGAACTACATGGGAACGTTTCAGTCTGGATCGCATTGCATCCCAGCAGAGATACAGGAGCGATTGCAGGAGAAGTCGAGTAGCCCGGGATGAAAAAAGTCCCCGCCTCCATGAGGCGGGGACTTTCTCGAAGTGTGGCTCCGACCGGCGTCGATCCGGTGACCTTTCGATTTTCAGTCGAACGCTCTACCAACTGAGCTACAGAGCCTGGGAACATCTACCGATGATCACCGAGGTTTCCGAACCGCGTCCGGAAACCTTCAGCGACCCTGACGGGACTTGAACCCGCGACCTCCGCCGTGACAGGGCGGCGCGCTAACCAACTGCGCTACAGGGCCTCGTTTTTACAAGCATCCATCCTATCAGGCTTTCGGAGCGGTTTTTACCACTTCCTCCTGCCGGAGCCGGATGGCTTCCTGCGTACCCCCAACGGGATTCGAACCCGTGCCGCCGCCGTGAAAGGGCGGTGTCCTAGGCCGCTAGACGATGGGGGCTTCTAGGACCACATTGGCGTTTCCCGCTGTGGACTCTAAAACTATAGGGCCTACTGGTGCAAAATGCCAAAACGGGCAAAAACCCGGTTGCTGGGGCGGCCGGTAGAGTCTTGAATGTGCCCATCGACATGCCGCTGCCGGAATTCGAGGATGCAGTCAACGACGCGATTGACCGCATCCCGGAAGAGATCGCGCGCGAGATGACGAACGTGGGCATCTTCGTGGAAGAGGAGTACGAGCCGCAGGCCTGGGAAGACCCGGAGACGGAGCTCCTGGGCCTCTACGAGGGAACACCGCTGACCGAGCGGGACCACTGGTGGGAAGCCGGCTCGCTGCCGGACCGGATCACCGTCTTCCGCGGCCCGATCCTGCGGATGTGCGATTCCCGCGAGGAGGTCGTCCACGAGGTCCTGGTCACCGTAATCCACGAGGTGGCCCACCACTTCGGCATCGCGGACGAGCGGCTGCACGAGCTGGGCTGGGGCTGACGATGGGACACGGACACAGCCACGGCATCCACGGGCATGCCCAGGGCACGGCCACAGGGCGGCACCGCCGCAAACTCATCTGGGTCGTCTGCATCACCCTCGGCGTGGTGGTGGTCCAGGTCGCCGGCGCCCTGGTCTCCGGCTCCTTGGCGCTGCTCGCCGACGCGGGCCACATGCTCTCCGACGCGGCGGGCGTCTTCATCGCACTGATGGCGGCCTGGATCGCCACGCAACCGCCGACAGACAAGCGCACCTACGGCTACCAGCGGGCCGAGGTCCTGGCCGCGCTGCTCAACGCCGTGGTGCTGGTGGTGATCGCCGTCGTTATTTTCACCGAGGCGATCCGGCGGTTGGGCCAGACCCCGGAGATCCACACCGGAACAATGCTCCTGGCGGCCGCCGCAGGCGCGGTGGCGAACCTGGTCTGCCTGCTGATCCTGCAGGGCGGCCAGAAGGAGAGCCTCAATGTCCGCGGCGCCTATCTGGAGGTGCTCGGGGACCTGCTCGGTTCGGTGGCCGTGATCGCCGCGGGCGTGGTGATCGCGGTGACCGGCTTCACCCAGGCGGACACCATCGCTTCCGTGCTGATTGCGGTGCTGATCCTGCCCCGGGCGTGGAGCCTGCTGCGTGACGTGGTGAACGTGCTGCTCGAAGCCACTCCCAAGAACGTGGACGTGGCTCAGGTACGCGAGCACATCATGTCCGCCGACGGCGTGGTCGACGTCCACGACATCCACATCTGGACGATCACCTCCGGCGTCCCGGTCTTCTCGGCGCATGTCGTGGTCGAGGACGAGACGCTGCACGCCGAAGGCATAGACCACGCACTGGACCGGTTGTCGGCCTGCATGGGCAGCCATTTCGACACCGACCACTGCACCTTCCAGATCGAGCCTCTCTCGCACGCCAACCACGAACTGCGCCACCACGACTAGGCCTCCGGCATACGCCCGCACGGCGCAGCGCATTCGGCCCGCCACGACCTTCCCCGTCCGGCCTAAGCCCGCACCGTTCGCCCGGCCTGACGCTGCGCTCCAGGAGGCCGGGGCCCGACACGCCGAAACAAATGCGACAAAAGTACACAGCTGTTATTTACGGTGCTAGTGGGACGATTGTTGCCAACGTGACAGTTGATGCATATCCTCAGAGAGTTGTGAGTGCAGCCCGGCCCTACGCCAGCGCCCTGGGGCGCGGCCCGGCCGGTCCGGTTCCGTAACCGTCGGCTCCTTTGGGGGGAGCGCGTGCATTCCACGCTCGCGTAAGGACTTTGATGAGGCTGTCTTCCCGCACGCCGCGCTCCACCCGGCGACGCCCGACGACGGTGCGTGCCGCCGCCGCGCTGGCGTCCGCCGTCGTGATCCTCGCCGCCGGCCAACTGCCCGCGGTGGCCGCCCCCGCCGGCCGGCTTCCGGTTGTCTCGACCGCAGGCCTGGGCATCGCGCTGCAGCCGTCGGCGCCAAGCGCGCGCGAGATCGACGCGGCGAAGGGCGATGCCAAGGCCACCCAGGCACTGGTCGACCGGATCGAGGAGCAGCTTCGGACCGCCACCGCAGACCTGGAGTCGGCGCGTTTCGAGGCCACCGAGCTGCAAAACACCTACAGCGTTGCCCTGCTCGAGCAGCAGGAGCGCCGGGATGAACTCGCCGACGCCCGCGGGAAGGCCCGGCAGGCCGCCGAGTACTTCGAATCTGTGAAGGGCCAGGTCGGCCAGCTGGCCAGCGAGCTCTATCGCAACGGCGGGGTCAATCCCGTGATGACCTCCCTCCTGGACAGCAGCAACGCCGACGACGTGCTGTACCGGGCCTCGACCATGGGCGCCCTCGCAGCGAACCGGTCGCAGACCCTGGACTCCGCCGAGCAGGCGGCAACGCTTTGGGCGGAGTGGGAACTCTATGTCTCCCGCGCGGAGGAGGCCGCCGACGACGCTTCCGCGGCGGCCAGCGCCGCAGAATCCAGCGCCAAGGCCGCCAGCGATGCCCAGGCGGAGCTGGTGGCGGGGCAGGAGGACCAGCGCCGGGGGCTGCTGGAGCACCTGGCTGAGTTGCGCGAGACCAGCGTCAAGGAAGAGGACCGCCGGATCGCGGCGCTGGAAGACGCCGAGCGCGAGAGGAAGCTGCAGGCGCTGATCGAGGAGTCCGAGCGGCAGGCAGCAGCAGCCCCGCAGGCGCCGGCGTCCGCGGCGCAGCCCGGCGCGCCGGCCGCCGCTCCGGCCGCCGTGGTCCCCGCCAGCCGGGACATCACACCCGTGCAGACGACGCCCTCGCGTCCGGCTGCCGCGCCCGCGCCTTCAGCTCCCGCCGCTCCCGCGCGGCCGGCCACCCCGGCGGCGCCAAGTTCCCGGCCCGCTCCCCCGGCGGCCCCGCCCGCCCCCGAGCCGGAACCCGCTCCGGCCCCGGCTCCCGCACCGGCCCCTGCGCCGAAACCCCAGCCCGTTGTGACGCCGAAGCCGGCCCCCGCACCGGCCCCGAACTACTCGCTGGCGCAGACCGCGATCAACTACGCCGTCGGCAAGGCCAACAACAAGAAGTCCTTCTACCAGTGGGCCGGCAACGGGCCGTTGGGCTTCGACTGCTCCGGGTTGACCCAGCAGGCCTTCGGCGCGGCCGGGCAGTGGATCCCGCGCACGGCGACGGCCCAGTACGCCCAGGCACCGCACAAGGTGCCGCTCTCCCAGCTGCAGGCCGGCGATCTGGTCTTCTGGGGCACGGAGGGCAACTTCTGGCACGTGGCCATCTACCTCGGCAACGGCCAGGTGGTGCACGCGATGAACCCCAACGACGGCCTGCGCGTCACGCCGATCGGCTACATGTACGGGACCCTGCACACCTTCGGCGCACGCTGGAGCTAGGGCTTTCGCAAGCCCGGCCCGCGGAAGCCCTCGCCACCGCGGTCAGGCCTCGTCCGGCAGCGAGCCGAAGTTCTTGCGGTCCTCCAGCCGCGGATCGTACACGTCCGGGACCACCATGACCGGGCCGCGGGCGTGGTGGAGCACTCCCTGGCTGGTCGAGCCGAGAAGCATGCCGGCGAACCCTCCGCGGCCGCGCGTGCCCATGACCAGCAGTTCAGCCTTGCCGGTGGCTTCGATCAGCAGCTCCACCGGTGCCCCGTCCTGGACTTCGCCGGTGATCTGCAGGCCCGGGAAATGGCTGGAGAGCCAGGCGACGCCCGCATCGAGCTGCGCCTTGATGTCTGCGTACAGGGCCTCGCGGTCCAGCGGCGCCGGCACCCAGGCCAGCGATCCGGTGAACGGCGGCAGCGCGCAGACAACACGCAGCGGCAGGCCCCAGCGGGAGGCCTGCTCGGCGGCCACGAGGGTAGCCGCGCGGGCCTGCTCCGAACCGTCCACGCCGACCAGCACGACCTTCTCGACGTCCTCCGGCCGCACCGGAATTTCCCTGGTTTTGGGCGGTTCGATGTCCACGCCCTCGAGCCGGGACGCACAGGACAGCGGAATCGTCACGGAGGGGCACTTGGCGTGGGCCGGAACGGCGCTGCTGACGGAACCCAGCAGGCGGCCCATGAATCCGCCGCGGCCGCGGGTGCCCACGACCACCAGCTCGGCCTGCTCGGACAGCTCGAGCAGCACGCCGGCTGCGTCCCCCGTCTCGACGCTGCCGAGGACTTCGACGTCCATTCCCTTGACCCTGGCCACGGCCTGTTCGAGTACCGCCTCCGCGCCTTCGCGGATGACGGCGTCGTCGAGGGTCGCGTAGCCGGCATCCATGCTGGAGGCGGCGAAGACGGGAACGGTGTAGGCGGTGACGACATGAAGCGGGACGCGGCGCTGGCGGGCCTCGCTGGCGGCCCAGGCGAGGGCGCAGTAACTCTGGTCCGACCCGTCGACTCCCACCACGATTCCTCGGCGTTCCAGATTGGTGCGGGCACCACGGGATGTTGCTTCTGTCATTGCTTCCGCCTCCCTCGAGTTTGGGCAATGGC
This sequence comes from Arthrobacter sp. USHLN218, assembly GCF_037144715.1. NCBI lineage: Bacteria > Bacillati > Actinomycetota > Actinomycetes > Micrococcales > Micrococcaceae > Arthrobacter > Arthrobacter sp. USHLN218. The sequence continues at coordinate 56,215 of NZ_JBBCYT010000010.1, read as the reverse complement.
TGCGTCGCCAAGTACCTTCAGCTTACTGCCGTGGACACAGTCTTCCCACGTCCCGCCGCGGTTGGGAAGACCGTGCGGACGTTGTACGGTATTTGCTGTGTCTGCAGCAGAAGCACCCATCGAGTCCACTACCACGGTGGTCATAGGAGCCGGCCTGCCCGGCCTCGCCGTCGCCAGTGAACTCAGCCGCCACGGGATTCCGTCGGTCGTGCTCGAGGGGATGGAACGGGCTCCCCGCCGGCGGGCCGGCGTGCGGGACACGGCGGCCATCACGGAACGCTCCGAGCTGCTCCGGCTGCTGCGCGGTTACGCTTCCAGCCACGCCCTGGACGTGCGGCACAGCACGGTGGCCCGGACCGTCAAGCGCGGCGGCGCCGGCAGCCAGTGGGTAGTCCAGACGGAACTGGGCGTGCTGCGGGCCGACTCGCTGGTCATCACCGACTGCCCGCAGAACCAGGTGCGCCGCTTCCTGCGCAGCGCCGGCATCTCCTCGGGGCGGGACATCGTAGCCTCGCTCAAGGCGCTCGGCATCTACTTGGTGGGCGTGACGGAACTGCTCGCCCCGAGCACGCGCGAGATCATCCGGCAGGCCAAGGTAGTCAGCGACTCCATCGCCGGCGGCCGCCTGCTGCTGGCCTGAGCCCCGCTACTCCTCGCCGCGGCCCAGGCGGCGCTTCGCCATCACGCCGATAACCACCGCGAGCACCACCAGCACGCCGGCCATGACGACCACGCTCCACGGCACGGACTGGCCGGCCACCTCGGTGCCCGGCTCCTTGACCGTATTAGCCTCGCCGGTCTCCAGCGGCTGCGGCGTACCCGCGCCCGGAGCGGTCGAGGCGCCGGCCGTGCTGCCCGCGCCGACGGTGAACCCGAAAGTTCCCTCGATCGGATGCGAGTCGGAGGAGACCACGCGCCAGTTGACGGTGTAGCCGCCGGCCGGGGCGCCGTCCTTGACCGGCTGGGTAACACGCTTGTCCAGGATCTGCACGTCGCCGTCGGCCCAGTCGGTGCCGGAGCTGTCCAGGACCTGCACCACGGACCCCAGCGCGACGGGAACTCCCGTGAAGTCGAGCGTGACGGCGTCGGGCATCTTGTCCAGCGTTTCGCCCTGCTCCGGGGCATGGCCCGCCAGTTCATCATGCGCCTGTGCGGCGGCAGCAGGAAAAAGCACGACGGCGGCAGCCAGGAGAGCTGCCAGCAGGTACCGGGCAGCAGCGGGAATACTCTTCATCACGCCTCCACCCTACGACGAGGGTTAAGATTCAGGGGAACTTCCAACCCCCAACCACTGTGAAGGAACACCTCCGATGCCCCTACAGGGAACGGTGCGCCACAGGTCAGGCGTACCCGCCAAGATCGACCACTACTTCGAGATCACCCGGCGGGGCTCCAACTTCTCCCGCGAAATCCGCGGCGGTCTCGCCACCTTCTTCGCCATGAGCTACATCGTGGTGCTGAACCCGCTGATCCTCGGCGGCGCGGACGGCAACGGCGACGAGCTCGGCGGAGCCCGGGTCGCCGCCGTCACCGCGCTGGTGGCCGGCGTGCTCACCATCATCATGGGCGTCTGGTCCAAGTACCCCTTCGCACTTGCCACCGGCCTGGGTGTCAACGCGTTCATCGCCGTGACCGTGGCTAGCAACCCGGGACTGGGATGGCCTGACGTGATGGGCCTCGTCGTGCTCTCCGGCATCACGATGTTCATCCTGGTGCTCACCGGCTTCCGGACGGCGGTGTTCAAGGCCGTCCCGGCTAGCCTGAAAACGGCCATCGTGGTTGGCATCGGCATGTTCATCGCACTGATCGGGCTGGTCAATGCCGGCTTCGTGCGCCGCATCCCGGACGTCGCCGGCACCACCGTCCCGGTCGGACTGGGGTTCGACGGCAAGCTGGTGGGCTGGCCGACGCTGGTGTTCGTGTTCGGCCTGGTGCTGACCATCGCGCTCGTGGTGCGCAAGGTCAAGGGCGCCATCCTGATCGGAATCGTGGCCGCCACCGTCTTCGCGCTGATCGTTGAGGCCGTGGCGCATCCTGGCTCGCAGGGCGCGGGCGTGCCGACCGGCTGGTCCCTGGTCACGCCGAGCCTGCCGGAATGGACCGCACCGGACCTGACCCTCATCGGGCAGGTGAACCTCTTTGGCGCCTTCGGAAACCTGGGCGTCACCGCCGCCAGCCTGCTGGCCTTCGCGATCCTGCTCAGCATCTTCTTCGACGCCATGGGCACCATGGTCGGCCTGGCCAACGAGGCCGGGTTGACCGACAAGGACGGCAATCTTCCGCGCGTGGACCGGGTGCTGCTGGTGGACGCCGCGGGCGCGATTGCCGGCGGCGGGGCGTCCGTCTCCTCCAACCAGATCTACGTCGAATCCGGCGCGGGCATCGGCGAGGGCGCGCGCACGGGGCTGGCCAGCGTCGTGACCGGGCTGCTCTTCGTCATCGCGATGTTCTTCACCCCGCTGATCTACTTGGTGCCGTTCGAGGCCGTGGCGCCGGCCCTCGTCGTCGTCGGTTTCATGATGGTGAGCCAGGTCGGCAAGATCGACTGGACGGACCTCGGCGTGGCGATCCCGTCCTTCCTGACCTTCACGCTCATGCCGTTCACCTACTCGATCGCGAACGGGCTCGGCGCCGGATTCATCGCCTATGTGCTGATCCGGGCGGTCCAGGGACGCGCCAAGCAGGTCCACCCGCTGATGTGGGGCGTCGCCGCAGCGTTTGTCCTGTACTTCGCGATCGGGCCGATCGAGCAGGCGCTGGGGATGATCTAGTACCGGTCCAGTACTGTCGGCATTAAAGACCGGAGCCGGGAGCTGAGCCTAACTTGGGGGGATTAGGCTGATAGCTCCCGGCCTCCGGCACCGGACCAGGTCCGGTTAGCATGCACAGTTGCTCCAGCCACCATCCATAGTGTCGAAGCCGATTTTGTCCTGTGCTGCCTCCGAAGAGCGCCCCCGGTAGGGAACGCGTTCGGGCCTAATGACGGCCATTTTCCGACCGTTTGTTCTAAATCATAGCCACACTTCCCACGTGCTGCTATCTACCCCGGTGAAACGATTCTAAGTCGTGGCCGACGGCGGGGTCCAGTCTTCGAGCACTATTGACCCCTGAGCAAAACCGGCCACGTCATCTTCCTGCCACAGGGTCGCCGGGACGGCCCCGCCCAGCAGCCGGCGGACCAGCTGGGGATCCTGTCCCAGCGGGACGTCGCTGCCGGCGATGATCACGTTCCCGTACCGCCGGCCCTTGAGCATCGGCGGGTCCGCGATGATGACCCTGTGCGGGAAAACGCGGCCGATCGTAGCCGCCTCGGCGCGGGCCAGCTGCAGTGCGGGAGCGTCCCCGCAGTTGACCAGGTAGATCCCGCCCGGGGCCAGGACCCGCCGGGCCGCCTCGGTGAACTGCAGCGTGGTCAGCGGTTCCGGCGTGCGGCTGCCGGCGAACACGTCCCGGATGATCAGGTCGCGGCTTCCTGGGCTCAAACTCTCTGTGACCTCGCGGGCTTCGCCCACGCGGATGCGCACCAGCGGGGCCTTCGGGATGTCGAACCAGCGGCGCACCAGCTCCGCGAGCTTCGCATCGATTTCGACGACGACCTGCCGGGCCTGCGGGTAGCGCGCGGCGAGGTAGCGGGCCATCGAGCAGGCGCCGCCGCCGAGGTGCAGCGCGCGCAGCGGCGCCTCCCGGCCCCACGTGGACTCGACCAGCGCGGCGATCCACCGCATGTACTCGAAATCGAGCCGCTCGGGCTCGCCAATAACAATGTGCGAGGACTGGACGCCGTTGATTTTCAGCAGCCAGGCGTCGCCCCCGTCGAAGTCCCGGACCAGCTCGGCCGTGCCGGAGGAGACTTCATAGCGGCCCTCCACCGGCCCGTCGGCGCCGGGGGCCTCGCGCTGCCGGCGCCGAGGGGCCGGCCGTGCAGGTGCTATTTCACCCGGGCGAGAGCGAAGCCGTCCCACCCCTTGGACCCGAGGGTCTGCACCGCCGTGGCCTCCAGCCGCTCGTCCGAGCCGAGCAGCTCCAGCGCGGCCCTGGTCCCGCGCACGGCAGCCGCGTCGTCGTCATTCCCCTCGCCGCTATCCAGCACGCCGCCGCCGCGGACCACGTTGTCCAGCACGATCAGGCTGCCCGGCCGGGTGAGCTTGAGTGCCCACTCGACGTAGTTGGCGTTATTCACCTTGTCCGCGTCGATGAAGACCAGGTCGAAGGGGCCGGCCCCGTCCGCGGCGAGCCGGGGCAGCGTGTCCAGCGCCGCACCCACCTGGATGCTGACCTTGCCGGCCAGCCCGGCGCGCTCCAGGTTCGCCTGCGCCACCTCCGCGTGCTTCGGCTCGAACTCGCAGGTGATGATCTCGCCGTCCTCCGGCAGGCCGCGGGCCAGCCAGGTGGTGCTGTACGCGCCGAGCGTGCCGATCTCCAGCACCTTGCGCGCCCCGGTCAGCTTGGCCAGCAGCATTAGCAGCTTGCCCTGCGGGGCGGAGACCTCGATCTGCGGCAGGCCGCCCTCTGCGCTGGCCTCCTTGGCCGCGGCCAGGACGGCATCCTCGCCCACCAGCGTGTCCGTCAGGAAGCGGTCCACCGCCAGCCAGTTGTCCTCCGTCAGGCTCACTTGCCCTCCCGCCTTTCGAGGGCCGCTTCCAGGCGTTCCACCTTGCCGGTGAGCTCGCCATAGTAGCCGGGCCGGATGTCCGCCTTCAGCACCAGAGAGACCCGTTCCCCGTAGTGGCCCACGGCTTCCGTGGCGCGCCGCACCACGTCCATCACCTCGTCCCACTCGCCCTCGATCGTGGTGAACATGGAATCCGTCTGATTGGGCAGGCCGGATTCGCGGACCACCTTCACGGCAGCAGCCACGGCGTCATGCACCGAAGCATTGGCCGGCACGGGGCCGGTGGCGGGCGGGCCGGACGGGGCGACTGAAAAGGCTACAAGCATGTGCCCAGTCTGGCATAGGGCCCGCGCGGGGCAACAGGTTTGCCTACTCGGTCCGTCACATCGTGCAGGATGGTCTTGGCACCTGCCGCGCACCGGCACCGTCCCCTAGTAGGAGGCCGCTTCAATGCTCATCCTCATCATCAACTCCGGGTCCTCGTCGCTGAAATACCAGGTGCGCCGGATTCCGGCCGGCTCCGGCGATCCGCGCGGCGGCGTCCTGGCCGAAGGCACTATCGAACAGATCGGCGAGGGCGACGTCCGCGACCACGGCCAGGCGCTGGACGCCATGGCGGAAAAGCTGGAAGCCGGCCTCGGCGGGGTGGAGTTCGACGCTGTCGGGCACCGCGTGGTCCATGGCGGCGGCCGCTTCGGGACGCACCAGCTGATCGACGAAGACGTGCTGGGCGCCATCGAAGACCTCGCCCCGCTGGCGCCCCTGCACAATCCGCCCAACGCCGAGGGCATCCGCGCCGCCGCCAGGAAGTGGCCCGGCCTGCCCCAGGTGGCGGTGTTCGACACGGTCTTCCACGGCACGCTGCCGGAGCATGCCTGGCGCTACGCGGTGCCCGACGAGCTGCAGGAGCAGTACGGGCTGCGCCGCTACGGCTTCCACGGCAGCAGCTTCGAATACGTCACCCGCGAGGCGGCGCGCATGCTCGGCACGCCGCTGGAGGAGTTCGACGCCGTGGTCGCGCACGTGGGCAACGGCGCCTCCGCCACGGCCATCAGCGGCGGCCGCAGCGTGGACACTTCCATGGGATTCACCCCGCTCGAGGGGCTGGTCATGGGCACCCGGCCCGGCGACTTGGACCCCGGGCTGCTGCTCTTCCTGCAGCGCGAGGGCTACGGCGCCGAACGGCTGCAGGAGCTGCTCAACCGGGAGAGCGGCCTGAAGGCGCTGGCGGGCAGCAACGACATGCGCGGGATCGTGAAGGCCGCCGGGGAAGGCAGCGGCCGCGCCCGGATGGCGCTGGCGGTGGCCAGTTACCGGCTGGCCAAGTACATCGGCGCCTACCATGTGGCCTGCGGCGGCGCCGGCGCGCTGGTTTTCACCGCCGGAGTCGGCGAACATTCGGCGGAATTCCGCGCCCTGACCGTGGACCGGCTCGGCATGCTCGGCATCCGCCTGGATGCCGCCGCCAACACCGCCGCGGACGATCCGCAGGAGGCCTGCACCATCAGCGCGGCGGATTCCGCCATCCCCGTGCTCGTGGTGCCCACGGACGAAGAACAGGTGATCGCGGAGGCGACCGCCGCCGTCGTTAGCTCCCTGCACTGAAGCGCAGCAGGTTTTCAGCGCAGGGAAGCGCCTGCAGGGTGACGGAACATACATGCATAAGTATGGAAATCGGTCGGCCCGGGAACTAGATTGGATGAGGAAGGCCGAAATCCCCGGCCGTCCAACAGCGCCTAGATCCAAGGCGGCGCACATCGCAGTAACGCGGTCAAGGAGGACCAACAATGAAGGCATGGCAGTTCACCAACACCCACGAACCGCTGGTACTCAACGAAGTCGATGAGCCCGCGGCCTCCCCCGGTGGCGTCGTGATCGACATCAAGGCCGCTGGCCTGTGCCACTCGGATGTGGGCATGCTGGAGGACGAAGGCTGGCTCTCCACCCTGGCCAAGCGGCCGATCACCTTGGGCCACGAAGTAGCCGGCGTCATCACCGAAGTCGGCGAGGGCGTCCGGGACTGGAAGGTCGGCGACCGCGTCGGCTTCTGCCCGACCACGTCGGTGGGCGCCCCGGGCTATGGGTTTGACGGCGGCTTCAGCTTCAAGGCCGCGATCGACCAGGAAGCCCTGGTTCGCATCCCCGAAAACGTCAGCTTCGCGCAGGGCGCCGCCGGCACCGACGCCGGCATGACCAGCCACCACGCCGTGATCGCCAACGGCCAGGTCAAGGCCGGCGACAAAGTCGGCATCATCGGCTTCGGCGGGCTTGGCTCCATCGGCGCCCGCGTGGCCGTACTGGCCGGCGCCGAGGTCTACGTAGCCGAGGTCAACGAGAAGGTCTGGGACCAGGCGAAGGAAATCGGCGCGGCCGCCGTCGCCAAGTCCATCGCCGAGTTCAAGGAGATCGGTCTGGACGTCATCGTGGACTTCGCTGGTTTCGGCACCACCACCGGCGAGGCCATCGAGACGGTCCGGCGCGGCGGCCGCGTGGTCCAGGTCGGCATGGGCCGCCTCGAAGCCACTATCAGCACCAAGGCGCTCATCCTCTCCGAGGTCACGCTGGTTGGCTCGCAGGGCGGCACCAAGGAGGACGTGCAGGGCGTGTACGGCTTTTTTGCCACCGGCCAGCTGAATCCGACCATCACCGAAATCGACTTCGACGGCATCCCGGAGGGCATCGAGAAGCTCAAGCGCGGCGAGGTCGTCGGCCGGCTGGTCGCCAAGATCGCCGACTGATCCTCGGAGCCCGGGTGCGGGCCTCCCGGCCCGCGCCCGGACGTCCGGCCCGGCGACACGTACCCGCTCCCGTCCGGCAGGTTAAGGAGTGCGACGCCGGCGGCCGGGTTGCGTGCGCGGGCGCCGGTGTGTGCCGATAGGCTCGTCTGCAAGAGAATTCGACCCACCGGAGCCCGACCATGAATGAGCCAGCCGTGAACCTTCACGCCGATGCAGACCATCCCGCGCTGCCGCCGCTGGGCCTCACCTGGGGCATCAAGCGCAGCTTCGTCCGCTACCTCTCCGGCCTGCCCGACGCCCAGGTGTCCGCGACCGACGGTGCCGAGATCGTCGAAGGCAGCCTCTTCAACTTCCAGCCCGCCGGCGGCAGCTTCGACGCCGCCACCCGTACCGGCGTGCTGCGCTTCCGCGGCGACGTCCGGCTCAGCGGGCACTACGGCATGATGTTCGTCCAGTTGCTGGACCCGTGGGTGGAGTTCACCGCGGACGGCGCCGTCCTGACCATCGGCGAACCCGGCGTCGACACCCGGTATCCGCTGGCCACCCTGCAGGCCGCGCCGGACTCCCCCGTCGCCGCCGAGGGCGGCCAGCTCTGGGAAGGCGTGCAGACCGCGCTGTCCGCCGAGGGATCCGAGACCTTCAACGACCAGTACCCGGCCGGCCAGCCGATGGACCCGCTGTTCATCCGGATCCCGGCCCCCGCCTAGCCAATCGGTTCCGCGGGCCGGCGCGGCAAGCTCCAGCCGTCGCCGCCCGGCGCCGCAGCCCGGCACGACGTGTTCCCCGGTAGACTTGTCCGGCCCTTTCACACCGACGCGTCATACCAGCACCGCGCACCAGCACCGGAGGAACACCCCTTGGCCCGAGGCAAGCACCATCCGCCACGTCCGAAACCGGCCGGCAGCGAGGGCATGCTCATCGCCGGCGACCTGAAGAAGGACCGGGGGTGGACGGAGACGCACATCAGGACGTTCCTCCCCGAGCCGGACAAACTCGCGCGCAACCCGTTCTCCCGCAAGGCGGCGCCGATGAAGCTGTACGCGCTGGACCGTGTGCTGCGCATCGAGTCGACGCCAGAGTTCCAGAAGGCCAAGGAGGCCTCGCGGACCCGGCAGATCGCCGCACGCGAACGGGCCCTGGCCAAGAAGAAGGAGGCCGTGGCCGTCGCGGAGGCGCTGCCGCTGCGGATCGATCCGGAGCCGTGGACGGTGGTGCAGCAGAAGGCGATCGAGCATTTCAACGGCCGGCTGAAGCGCAGCCAGTCCCCCGCCAGCATGAAGACCGTGAAGCACCGGCTGGACCGGCTCACCGTGAACTACCTGCGGCACCAGCAGACGTCCTACGAGACCGAGCTGCGGGCATTCAAGGGAGTCGTCGGGGTGGGCGAGGCGTACCTGGTGGTCCGGCGGCGGATCCTCGACCTGATCGCCGAGACCTACCCCGCGCTGGCCGAGGAGTGCGAACGGCAGAAGTTCGACGAGGCCGAGCTGCCGGAGGGCGTAGAACTCTAGCCGCCGCGGCGCGGTTGCCGCGGCGGGGTCGGCCGACGCCGGGCGGGCGTCAGGCTTTAATGTCCGACGGCGACTTGGTCACCTTCTCGATGTCGGCGGCCGTGGCCTCGATCAGCTGGTGCGCCAGGTCCGCCAGCGCCCGCGCGGTGGCCAGCTCGTCGCCGATCTCGGGAACGTCGGGGTCACTGGGATTGAGCCGGGCCAGGCCGGTGCCCTTGAGCGTCGCGGCCTCGGCCTTCAGCCGCGCCTCGGCACGGGTGCGGCCTTCATGTTCGTCGATGACGATGTCCACCGACCAGCGCTTCTCTTTCATGGCAATCTCCTCCTCTTGACCACCCCACGATCCCGCCGGCCCGACGGGGACGTCAAGAGCCGTTCAGCCCGGAGTTTGCCCCGCTGTTTAGTAGGGCGCCGGCCGCGCCGGGACGGGGGCCGGGCGGTGTTTAGCCACGGGAGTCGAGCGCATCCCGCAGGGCGCCGGCGCCGATGCTGCGTGCGCCCAGTTCCTCCACCCGCTGCCGCAGCCCGCGGTCGGACGTTGCCACCGTGACGGGAGCGCCGCCGTCGTTCTGCAAAAGCGATTCCACGCGGGCCACGATCTCGTCATCCCCCGCCCCGCCGGCGCGGGCGACTTCCAGGCGGGGCGCCGTCGCTCCCGCCGCTGCCTTCGCGGCGCCTTCGAGGACGACGACGGTGTGCGGCCAGGCGGTGTGCGCGTCCATCCCGAACAGCCCGGCGGGCAGGCCGTCGGCGACCGCCGGGGCGAGGGCGTCGAGCAGCCGGGCGGCGGCACCGGCGCGGTCCTTCCACCAGCCGTCCGGCCGGGAGCCGACGACGTTGGCGGCGTCCACGACGAGCGCGGGGCGGTGCTGGATCATGGACCGGAGCAGCGGCCAGGCCTCGCCGAAGTGCGGATGGAGCGGCAGCCGGTCCACCTCGTCGACGGGCACCCAGGCCAGGTCGAGGCTTTCGGCGTCCCGCACCTCAGGTTCGAATCCGTGCGTGGTCCAGGCCACCGCCGTCGTGTACGTCCAGAATCCCAGGTCCAGGACCCGGGTGAAGAGCGGTTCGAGGGCGTTGGCGGGGACGCCCGCTTCCTCGTGCGACTCGCGCAGGGCCGCGGCCACGGCGGACTCGCCTTCGTGCCGCGCACCGCCGGGGATGCCCCAGGTTCCGCCGTAGTGGCTCCACACGGCGCGGTGCTGGAGCAGCACGCCGCGGGCCCGGTCCACCGCGAGCAGGCCGGCGGAGCCGAACAGGCCCCACATCCGCGTCCCGTCCGGGCCGACCGCCCACGCGTCTCCGGGGTCCCTCGGGCCTTTGAAGGTCGGCGGTCGGGTGTCTCCGGCGGTCATGCCCCTAGCTTTTCACAGCTGTCAAGGCTAGCCCCACCCGGCGAGCCGGAGCAGGGCTGCCGCCGCGGCGCCGGCAATAACGACGACGAGGAACGGGGCGCGCAGCAGGAGCGCGGCGGCGGCGGCGAGCAGCGCCCCGACCCGCGCGTCGAGGGTGAGCTGCTGCCCGCTGGAAAACGCGTTGACCACGGTGAGCGAGGCGAGCAGGCCGATGGTCAGCGTGGCGGCGATGCGGGACATCCGCTCGTTCTTCATCCACCTGGCCGGCACCAGGTAGCCGGCGAACTTGGTGGCGTAGGAGATCACGCAGGCCGCGAGGATCCAGAACCAGAGGCTCATGCTTCTCCCCTCCCGGTCGGGTGGTCCGGTCCGCGGCGGACGTCCGCGTCCGGCAGCTGCATGTGGGCACAGTCGTGCTCGGAGTACGGCTCCGGGTATGGCTCGATGTCCGGCGCCAGCCCTTCGGGGACGGGCTTGTGGGTGAACCAGCCGATCGCCGCGGCCACGGCGGCGGCCACCAGGATGGGAACGCCGCTGGGCACGAACGGCACGGCCAGCAGGGTGGCCAGGGCGCAGACGACGGCGATGGCCACCGGCTCCTTGCCCTTGAGCCGGGGCCAGAGCAGGGCCAGGAACGCGGCGACGGCGGCCCCGTCCAGGCCCCACGCCTTCGGATCGCCCAGCGCGTTGCCGGCGAGCGCGCCGACCGCGGTGAAGACGTTCCAGAGCAGGAAGATGCCCACGCCTGCGGTCCAGAAGCCGCGCCGCTGTTCGACCGGGTCGGTCTGGCCGGACGCGGTGGCGGTGGATTCGTCGATGGTGACGTGGGCTGCCGGCAGCTTGCGCCAGCCGCGCGGGCCGACCAGTGCGTTCATCTGCATGCCGTAGATCCCGTTGCGGATGCCCAGCAAGGCGGAGGCGCTCATCGCGGCGAGGCCCGTACCCCCGCCGCTGACTACCCCGATGAAAGCGAACTGGGAACCGCCGCTGAACAGCAGCAGGCTCAGCGCCATGGTCTGCCAGAGGTCCAGGCCGGAGGCCACCGAGAGGGCGCCGAAGGAGATCCCGTAGAGGCCGGTAGCTATGGAGATGGACAGGCCCACCTTGACCGCCGGAGACTGCAGGATTTTCACCCCTCCAGCCTAGTCGCGCTACAAGGCCTGCTGCGCGTGCCCGTTGATCGCGTCAGCCGCCCGGATCAGGGCCAGGTGCGAGAACGCCTGCGGGTAGTTGCCGGCCATCCGCTCGTTGGCCGTGTCGTACTCCTCCGAGAGCAGCCCCAGTTCGTTGGCGTATCCCACCAGCTGGTCCATCAGCTGGCGGGCATCCTCGATGCGCCCCGTCTGCGCATACTGCTCCACCAGCCAGAAGGAGCACGCGAGGAAGGGGTACTCGCCCGGCGACAGGCCGTCCATGCCGGTCTCCGTGCGGTAGCGCCTCAGCAGCCCCGAATCATCCATTAGATCCTGCTCAAGGCGCGCCACGGTGCCCAGCATGAGGTCGTCGTCGTACTTCACGAAACCCACCTGCGCCAACACCAGGAGGGACGCGTCCACCTCGCTGGATCCGTAGGACTGGGTGAACGAGTTGACCTCCTTGTTGAAGCCGTGCTCCATGATCTCCTCGCGCAGCTCGTCGCGCAGCCGCGCCCAGTGCTCGTCCTCGCCCTCCAGCCCGTGGTCCTGCACGGCGCGGACGCCGCGGTCGAAGGCCGCCCACATCATCGCCCGGGAGTGCGTGAAGTACTTCTTTTCCCCGCGCATCTCCCAGATGCCGTGGTCCCGGTCGAAGAAGTGCCGCTCCGTGTAGTGCAGCAGCGATTTCTGCAGCGGCCAGGAGAAGTGGTCCTCCTTCTGGCCGAGGTTGCGCAGCTTCTCCAGGACCACCATGACCTCGCCGATCACGTCCCCCTGGTACTGGCACATAGCGCCGTTGCCGATCCGCACCGGCGCGGAATCCAGGTAGCCGGGGAACTGGCCGAGCTCGCGCTCGATCAGCAGCCGCTCGCCCGCCAGCCCGTACATGATCTGCAGGTCCTCCGGATCCCCCGCGACGGCCCGCAGCAGCCAGTTGCGCCATTCCAGCGCCTCCCGCTCGTAGCCGTGCGTCATCATCGATTCCAGCGTCAGCGCGGCGTCGCGCAGCCAGACGAAGCGGTAGTCCCAGTTCCGCTCGCCGCCGAACCGTTCCGGGAGCGAGGTGGTGGGCGCGGCAACGATTCCGCCGGTGCTCTCATGCGTCATCGCGCGCAGGACCAGCAGCGAGCGCTTGACCATCTCGTGGTACTCGCCCTGCGGCGGGAAGCGCGAGCACCAGTCGCGCCAGTAGGCCACGCTGTCCTTGAGCTGCTGGTCCACGTTGCACATCGGCGGGACCTTGCGGTGCGACGGGAACCAGCACAGCTCGAAGTCCGCGACCTCGCCCGCACGGAGGGTAAAGTCGCCGCGGTGCCGGCGGTCCTCGGCCATCGGCAGCTTGGAACCGTGCATCACGACGGCGTCCGGTCCCGCCATGGCGACAATGGACTCGGCGCCGGTGTCCTCGTCATTGACGCGGTAGACCCACGGCACGGCCTCGCCGTAGCCGAACCGGATCACGATTTCCTGGTGGACGGTCACGTAGCCGGAGGTGCATTCCACCCGGCGCACCACTGACGCGCGGCGGTCCCCCACGGGCATGAACTCCGTGATCGTGACCTCTCCGGTGGAGGTCTGCCAGCAGGTGCGCAGTACGAAGGTGGACTGCAGGTAGCTGCGTTCGACGACGACGGGGGCTCCGCGGCTGCGCTTCCGCTCGGCCTCGGCGGCGTCATCCGCACCGGTGGCACGCCCACTGCTCTGCTCCGAGCGTGCCGAGCGGCCGTGGCCTTCGCGCGGGTCCCTTGTGCTGCCCTGCCGGCTTGGCGTGCCGGCGGGATTGACGACGGCGGACCCTCCTCGGGCTTCGTCGTGCGAGACCTGCTCGGTGGCGGATCCCCCTTCGCTGGCCTTGGCATCCGAGACCGCATCGCGGGACGGCGTTTCGGTGCCGCTGGAGGCCGTATCCCTATCCGGTGTGTCGGCGCCGCTGGCGGCCGTATCCGCAGGCAGCTGGTGCCCGTTCTCCGCCTGGGCTTGAGGCGGTCCGCCGGTCGCGCCGCCGGCCGGCCCCGTGCCCAGCGGTTCGGTGGCCCCTTCGTGCGCGCCGTCCGGGGCCAGCAGCCAGCGGCCATGCTCCGGCGTGCCGAGCAGGGCGCCGAAGGTCGAGTCGGAATCGAACCGCGGGAAGCACAGCCAGTCCATGCTCCCGTTCCGGGACACAAGCGCCGCGGTATGCAGGTCCGACAGCAGCGCATAATCCTCGATCGGAGAGGCCATTTACCAACTCAATCACAGCTGGACCCTCTCCGCTATGCGGGCCGCCGAACTGTGATGTGCCTAGTGATGCAGGAGGTCTGCGGCCGGTCCGGAAGCCCGGTCCGGCGACGCCCCGGTGCTGATCAGGCGCTCAGCTTCGCGGCCTCCAGCAGCCCCCGGACCTGCGCCGGCCGGTTGGTCGTGATCTCCTGGATGCCCAGGTCACGGCAGAGCTGTACGTCCTTGGGATCGTCGACGGTCCAGACCCGGAAGCGGCGGCCGGCCGCCAGCCAGCGCTCGATCACCGGGCGGTGCGCGCGCACGTAGTCGATACCCGGGCCGGCCAGTCCCACACTGCCGGCATCGATCAGCTGCTCGCCTTCGGACAGGGCCCGGCGCAGGAGCGCCACCACGGCTCCCGCCGTGAGCTTGCCCATGAACAGGCTGCCGCGGATCTCGTCGGCTTCAATGTCGTCGACCAGCTGGCACAAATGCTCCATTGGCACGTGGTCGCCCAGATGCTTGATGGCGTCGGGATGGAAGCTCATGAAGGAAATGGTGATGTTGTCCAGCCGGGATGACTCGGGTTCCCAGCCCTGGGCCATGAGGTACTTCAGCAGCTCGTCTTCAAGGGTCTGGCCAAAGGGGCTGGGGTGTTTGAGTTCCACTGCCAGCTCCAGCGGACGGCCAGCGGCCCGCATCAGGTCGACCAAGGCGTCCAGCGTCATCAGCTGGTCAGCGATCCCGCCGTACTCGGGCGGTATCGACGCTCCGCGCCAGGACGAAACATCGAGCCGCAGCAGCTCATCGAGGGTATGGTCGGCAACATGGCCGGTGCCGCTCGAGGTGCGGTCCAAGTCGAAATCGTGGAAGCAGACCAGCTTCAGGTCGGCCGTCAAATGGATGTCGCACTCGATACCGTCGGCGCCGTCCGCAATAGCCTGAAGGTAGGCCGCCCGCGTGTTTTCGGCGAACCGGGCGCTCGAACCGCGGTGGGCGAAGATCTTGTGCTTCATGGATTTCACGCTACCCGGCAAATGGGGGCGCGGACCCTGCGTACGCTGACGGACTGGTTAACTTACTGTGACGAAGACTCGAATTTCCAGACGGAGGACGGATGGCCACTGAGGTGACGTACGACGGCGGTGCGCGGGCTTTGACCGATGCCGATCGTGCCGCCGGACTGCGGCAGATGAAGCGCATTGCCGGCGGCCTGCTCCTGGCCATGGCGGTGATCTTCCTCGTCGCCTTCGCCCTCCAGGACCGCTACCCGTGGCTGGAGTACGTGCGCGCCGCCGCCGAGGGCGGCATGGTCGGCGCCCTCGCCGACTGGTTCGCCGTCACCGCCCTGTTCCGGCATCCCCTGGGCATGAAGATCCCGCACACCGCGATCATCCCCCGCAAGAAGGACCAGATCGGCGCAAGCCTCGGCGGCTTCGTCGAGGACAACTTCCTCTCCGAAGAAGTGGTCAAGGCCAAGATTGCCTCGCTGGGCGTCTCGGCGCGCACCGGTGCCTGGCTGGAACAGCCGCAGAACGCCGACCGGGTGGCACGCGAGGGCGCAGCCGCCATCCGCGCCGCCATGCTGGTGCTCAACGACGAAGACGTCCAGGACGTCATCGAGTCCATGGCCCGCCGGCACCTGCTCGCCCCGGAATGGGGGCCGCCCCTGGGTAAACTCGCCAAGCGCGTGCTCGACGACGGCCACCACCTGAAGCTCGTGGATCTGCTGCTGGACCGTGCCGCCGATTGGGTGCTGGACAACCAGGAAACTGTATCCCGCCTGGTTGCGGACCGCTCCCCCACCTGGGTGCCGTCCTTCGTGGACTCGCTCATGGGCGACAAGGTCCACATGGAGCTGTACCGCTTCATCGTCTCCATCCAGGACGACCCCGACCATCAGGTCCGCCGCCAGCTGGACGTCTACCTCCAGTCCCTCGCGCAGGACCTGCAGCACGATCCGGACATGATCGCCCGCGTCGAGCACCTGAAGAACAATGCCCTCGGCGATCCGGAAGTCCGCCAGCTCGCCGCCCGGACCTGGGAAACCATCAAGCGGGCCATGCTGCAGGCGGTCGATGACCCGCAGAGCGAACTCAGCCTGAAATTCACCGCCGCCGTCCGCGACTTCGGCCACCGCCTGGCCAACGACGCCGACCTCGCCGCCAAGGTGGACGGCTGGATCGAGGAAGCCGCCGGCTACCTCGTGCGCACCTACCGCTCGCAGATCGCCGGTGTGATCACCGAAACCGTGGAGCGCTGGGACGCCGAGGAAACCTCCCGGAAAATCGAGCTCCAAGTGGGCCGCGACCTGCAGTTCATCCGCATCAACGGCACCGTCGTCGGCTCCCTCGCCGGCCTGCTCATCTTCACCATCGCCCACGCCATCTTCGGCTAGCCACCAGTGGCCGGATAGGTGCACGCCGCTCCACTTGGGCCATCAGGCTCCGCCTCGAACCGGCACCGGCGGCCCGCTGGCGCTGGTCAGTCAGGCCGCCTGTCCCGGCTCTGCGACGGAAACGGCGCAGTTTCTTGGAACGGTCCGCAGTAAAGCCGCAGGTCAGAGCCTCACAGTTCCCGCAAAAGCCTGCAATTCTCCGCCAAAGATGCACCGTTTCCGTCGCAACGAGAGGGCTCGGCGCCGACGGCGAAGACCAACCGCCGCACGAGGGTCAGTCGCCGGGCACTTCCCGACCCCCGGCCCCGGTAGCGAAGACCTACCGCCGCGTGACGGTCAGTCGCCGGGCACTTCCCGATTCTCAGCCCCGGAGGCCGGGGAATCCCCGCCGCCGTCGGCATCCTTGGCGCCCACGAAGCCCCGAGTCGCGGCCGCGCCAGTCCCGGCCCCGCCGGCACCCGCGGCGAGCTCCTGATGTCGGCGCGGAATGTAGTGCCGCTTCTGCGCCAGCTCCTCAACCAGCCCCATCGGCAGCGCCAGAGGCGGCTCGCCAAAGGCCTCCTGCGTCGCGGAGATGACTTTCCGGGCCATGAAGTGGTTGCCGACCCCGCCCACCACGGCTCCAATGCCGAAGGGCACGGCGCGGCCCAGCATGGCGGTGCCCTGTTTGGCAAGGATCTTCTTCAGGAACCGCCGGCGCATGCTGTCCAGCACGGTTCCAACCATTCCGGACGGCATGCTCGTGCCGACGAGGTTGCCCCAGGGCTGGCTCTGCTTCTTGCCTCCGGCCTGGCCCACCAGGTCCCGGAGCAGCGCGAGGCCCTCTTCGCCCATGAGAATGGCCATGACCATGGTGCGTGCACGGTCCGGGTCGTCGAGGTGGACACCGTGCAGTTCGGCGATCGACTGCGCATAGAGCGCCGTAGCCTCGAGGAAGCCCATGGTCGCGACCGCCGACAGGCCGAGTGCCGCGACGGTGCTGACCCCGGGCACTAGCGCAGAACCACCCACGGCCGCGCCGCCGCCGGTCACGGTCCTCAGATAATGCTTCTCAAGCATGGCGGACAGTTCCGCGGGCGACGCCTCCGGGTACTTTCGCCGCATCCGGTTCAGGTTGGCCAGCACCAAGGGCCGCTGGACATCCAGGGCCTTCATGATCGCGTTGGTCACGTGCGGCTTCGGGTTTCCCTTCGCATCGAACGCCGTGCCCGCCGCCATCCTTACTGCCGGATTGTATTTCCTGGCCATGCGTCTCCTTCGTTCGTGCCTGACGAGATCAACCCTAGAACACGGGCCCCCGGCAGAGCCGAAAACCGCCAATCATCCCCACGCGGGACCAAGGTAAGTATGCTGAGCACGTACGAGAACCGCCGACATTACAGCAGGTCGGGCACTGATTGTGCCCGGCCGGCCCGGAGAAGGAGCAGTTGCTATGAGGATCGGATCATCGATAGCCCTGATCGCCATCGGCGCAATTCTGGCGTTCGCCGTCGCCGACGTCGTTGACTTCGTCGACCTGACATTGGTCGGCTGGATCCTGATGGGAGTCGGCGCCCTCGGCCTGATCATCTCCGTCGTGATGGCGGGCACCAGCCGCCGCCGCGTGACCGAGAGCCGCCAGCTTAGCGATCCGAGAACCGGCGAAACCGTCCGCCGCGACGACGTCCGCGACACCGGCCTCTAGAGGCGGGCCTCCAACGGCACGGGCGGGTGGCAGCACGGGGCCCCGGCGGACAGCACCGGAATCACTGCCCCAAATAGACGCGAAGGAATATGCCGACGTCGCGCATTTCCTCCGCGCCGATGTTGTGCCCCATGCCCGGATAGGTTCTCGCCGTGACCCGCGTGTGCGCCTCCAGCCAATCGGCCGAATACTGGATCGCGTCCCCATGGATGACCACATCGTCGGCATCGCGGCCCCAGAAGAACGGCAGGCTGCCGTCCAGCTCATCGGTCAGGGCCAGCAGGTCGTGGTCCAGCACAAAGCCGGAAAGCCCGACGGCGGCGCGAAAGGCCGCGGGGCGCAGCCGCAGGAGCGTGGTCGCCATCGCCATCCCCTGCGAGAAGCCGAGCAGGCTCACGCTGCGGAAACTGCCGGCCTCGAGAATCGGATCCAGCCATTCGAACACCCGGTTCGCCGAGCCGACCACCTCGGCGAAGTCCGAGGTCAGGAACGGATCCAGCAGGAACCACCCGTGCTTGCCGCCGACGTCGAAATGGCCCCGCGGCGCCACGCCCGTGACATTGGGCGGCAGCACCTCGAACAGCGGCAACAGCCGCTCTTCGGAAGAACCGTAGCCGTGGATCATGACCAGCAAGTCGGTGCCGGCACGCTCTTCGGCGGGGCGGGACCAGGCGGCGGTTTCCATGCACCACTTCTACCATCCGCCTTCCATCCTCCGCCGCCCACCGGACACTCAGCGCGGCTTGGTACTGCCCAGGACCGCGAGCGAGAGCGCCACCCCAAGCCCGCTGACGGCGGTCGCCGCGAACTGTGCCGCGGGGCTGCCCGGCATCAGGACCGACAGCGCCAGCTCGAGCGGAAACCACAGCAGCGCCCAGCCGAGCATGGCGAACAGCGGGGCATACCGCGCCCCGCGCGCCATCCCGCGGAAAGCCAAGGCCGCGAACACCAGCACCACCACAGCCACGCCGATCATCAGCGCGGCGCCAAACCCGCCCAGGATGAAGTCCGACGGCACGCCCATCAGCGCCGCCGCCCCTTGGTCAATCCCAATAACCAGAACGACGCCGGCAATCGCCGCGAGCAGGATGTTTACCGCCTGCAGCCACAGCAGTCTGCGCACGTCGGGCCTCATACAGCTACCGTAGCCCGCCAGCCGACCCCCGATTTTCTTGTTTTATCTTTTTTTGTGTTGACTTGGGGAGGGAAACGCAGATAAAGTCATCAAAACAAAGACGCGAGTGACTCCGGTCACAGCATCGCAGAAGCCCCACGCAGCACTTGGAGAGACATGTTCGCCGCTGAACGCCACCGCCTGATCGGAGCCCTGGTCGACACCCAGGGGCGCGTGACAGTGGGCGAGCTGGCGGACAAGTTCGACATCACCAAGGAGACCGTCCGCCGGGACCTCGCGATGCTGGAGGAACTGAGCCAGCTGCGCCGGGTGCACGGCGGCGCCGTGGCCGTACACAAGGCCAGCACGAGCGAGCAGAGCCTGGACACGCGCCAGCTGCAGCGGCACGACGAAAAGCTGCGCATCGCCCGCCAGGCGCTGGCACTGGTGCCCGCCGGCGCCGCCTCGGCCGTGATCGATGCCGGCACCACCACGGAACTGCTCGCCGAACTGCTGACCTCGGAGCCGAACGGCCGCCACGACGACCTGCTGGTGATCACCCATGCAGTGCCCATCGCCTACCGGATCTCCACCGGCTCGCAGCTCCAACTCGAGATGGTCGGCGGGCGCGTTCGCGGCCTCACCAGCGCGGGCATCGGCGCCGCCACCCTCGAACGGTTCGCGGCCCTTCGCCCGGACATCGCCTTCATCGGCGCCAACGGGATCCATGCCAGCTTCGGGCTGAGCACACCGGATCCGCTCGAAGCGGCGGTCAAGACCGCCATCGTCCGCTCGGCCCGCCGGGTCGTAGCGCTTATCGATTCCAGCAAGCTGGACGAGGAAACCCTGGTGCGTTTTGCCGGGCTGGAGGAAATCGACACCTTGATCACAGACAAAGAACCTGCCGGCCCCCTCGCCGGCGCGCTTGAACAAGCCGACGTAGAGGTCGTGGTCGCATGATCATCACACTGACAGCCAACCCGAGCCTGGACAGGACGGTCGAACTGACCGGCCCGCTCTCCCGCGGCAGCGTCCAGCGCGCGGCCTCGGCCTCCCAGCAGGCGGCGGGCAAGGGCGTCAACGTGTCCCGGGCCCTGGCAGCCTCGGGCGCGGAGAGCCTCGCCGTCCTCCCCGGCGATCCGGAAGATCCGGTGGTCGCCGGCCTCCGGCAGGCCGGCCTGGCCCACATGGCCCTGCCCATCGGCCAGCCCCTGCGCAGCAACATCACCCTGACGGAGCCGGACGGGACCACCACCAAGGTCAACGAGCCCGGCCCGCTCCTCAACCGGCAGCAGCAGGACCGGCTGGCCGACGCCGTGGTGGCCCAGTGCTCGGGTGCGGCCTGGCTGGTCCTGGCCGGTTCCCTGCCGCCCGGAGTCCCCGGCGACTTCTACGCGACCCTCACCGCCAAGGTCCGCACCGAGCTCGGTGTGGCCGCCCCGCGCATCGCCGTCGACACCTCGGGGGAACCGCTGCGCCAGGTCTACGCGGCCAGCTTCGAATCCGCCCCGGACCTGGTGAAGCCCAACGCCGAGGAGCTGGCCGAGCTGGCCGGCCTGCACAGCGAGGCCGAACTGGAAGCGTCGCCGGAACTGGCCGCCGCCACCGCGGAGGTCCTGCTCGACCGGGGAACCGAGGCCGTCCTGGCAACCCTCGGCGCGAAAGGCGCCGTGCTGGTGACCCGGGACGGCGCCTGGTCCGCGGTCCATCCGCCGGTGGCCGCCCGCAGCACTGTCGGGGCCGGGGATTCCTCCCTGGCCGGCTACCTCCTGGCGGCCACGCGGGGGGATGCCCCCGCCGACTGCCTCCGGCAGGCCGTCGCGCACGGCGCCGCCGCCGCTTCCCTGCCCGGAACCACCCTGCCCTCACTTGAACAGACGAAGCCCGGCTCCGTCGTCGTCACCGCACTGGCTGTCCAGCTCCCGCCGGCAGCTTCACGCTAATAAGGAAGACACATGTCCCAGCTCATCACCGAACAGCTCGTCACCCTTGACGAGAACCTCGGCACCACCAGCGAGGAAGTCATCCGGCACCTGGCCCAGCGCGTGGTCGACACGGGCCGCGCCGCTGCTTTCGAGGGGCTCTACGCCGACGCTGTAGCCCGCGAGCAGAAGACCGCCACGGGCGTGCCCGGCGGCATCGCCATTCCGCACTGCCGCTCCACGGCCGTGCTGGAACCGACGCTCGCCATGGCACGGCTCGAACCGCGCGCCGACTTCGGCGCCAAGGACGGCCCCGCCGACCTGGTCTTCTTCATCGCCGCACCGGAAGGGGCGGACAAGGAGCACCTGCAGCTGCTGTCCAAGCTGGCCCGCTCGCTGGTCAAGAAGGACTTCACCGCCGCGCTGCGTTCGGCGGCCTCGCCGGCCGAGATCGTGGCCCTGGTCGAGGGCGCCGTCTACCCGGAGAAGGCCCCGGCCACCGCCGCCGCGGGAACCGGCAGCACGGCCGCCGGCTCCGGATCCACCACTGCAGCCGCTCCCGCAGCAGCTGCCGCCCCCGCAGCCGCGGCTGAGCCGGCACCTGCCCGGACCGCTTCGCCGGCGCAGAAGACCCTGGTCGCCGTGACCGCCTGCCCGACCGGCATCGCCCATACCTACATGGCCGCGGATTCGCTGGTGGCCTCGGCCAAGGAGGCCGGCATCGACCTGCAGGTCGAGACTCAGGGCTCGGCCGGCGCCACCCCGCTGGATCCCGCGGTCATCGACGCCGCGGATGCCGTCATCTTCGCCGTGGACGTCGACGTACGCGAGAAGGAGCGCTTTGCCGGCAAGCCGGTGATCCAGTCTCCGGTCAAGCGCGCCATCGATGAGCCGGACGTGATGATCCGCGAAGCCCTGGCGGCGGCGGACAATCCCAATGCCCGCCGCGTCAGCGCCACCGCCGACATCTCCGAGCATGCAGGCGCAGGCGGCGGCGAAAGCTTCGGCGGCAAGCTCAAGCGTGCGCTGCTGACCGGCGTCAGCTACATGATTCCGTTCGTTGCCGGCGGCGGCCTGCTGATCGCGCTGGGCTTCCTGCTCGGCGGGTACGACATCACCAACGTGGCGGACAAGGTGGTGCTGGAGAACAGCCTGTTCAACCTGCCCGAGGGCGGCGTGATGACCTACTTGGGCGCGGTGCTGTTCAAGATCGGCCAGCTCTCCATGGGCTTCCTGGTCCCGGCCCTGGCCGGCTACATCGCCTTTGCCCTGGCGGACCGGCCGGGCATCGCCCCCGGCTTCACTGCCGGCGCCGTCGCGCTGTTCATGGGCGGCGGCTTCCTCGGCGGCATGGTCGGCGGCCTCATCGCCGGCTTCTTCGCCTACTGGCTCACCACGCTGGCTGCACCGCGCTGGCTGCGCGGCCTGATGCCCGTGGTCATCATCCCGCTGCTGGCCTCGATTGTGGCCTCCGGCGCCATGTTCCTCTTCATCGGCGGGCCCATCGCGGCACTGACCGCGGGGCTGAACACCTGGCTGTCCGGCCTGACCGGCACCTCCGCGGCGGTCCTGGGCGTCATCCTCGGCCTGATGATGTGCTTCGACCTCGGCGGCCCGGTGAACAAGGTGGCGTACTCCTTCGCCGTCGCCGGCCTGGGCGCCGGTTCCGCCACCAACCAGGCGCCCTGGATGATCATGGCCGCCGTCATGGCGGCCGGCATGGTCCCGCCGCTCGCGATGGCCCTGGCCACCGTGCTCGACCGCAGGCGCTTCTCCCTCGCCGAGCGCGAGAACGGCAAAGCGGCCTGGCTGCTGGGTGCCTCCTTCATCTCCGAAGGCGCGATCCCGTTCGCCGCGGCTGACCCGTTCCGCGTGATCCCGGCCAGCATGGTCGGCGGTGCCGTCACCGGTGCCATCTGCATGGCGGCCGGCGTCACCTCGCAGGCGCCCCACGGCGGGTTGTTCGTTTTCTTCGCCATCGGCAACCTGCCGATGTTCCTCCTGGCTATCGTGGTGGGAACGATCATCTCCGCCCTGGCCGTCGTCGCACTGAAGCGCTACGCCGTCCGCAAGCAGGCCGCCGCCGAGCCGGCCGCCGTGCCCGCCTGACCCGCAGCGTTTTCGAAGAAGAGCAGGAATTCGACAGTGAGGTACCCAATGAGCAGCATCACCGGAGCAGGCGTCAGCGCCGGCCGCGTCATCGGCCCCGTGCTGCAGATGCCGCCCGCAGTCCCCGAGCCCGATGCCGGCATCGGCCTGCCGGCGGAAGCGAGCATCGAAGCCGAGACCGAACGGCTGAAGACCGCGGCCAAGGCCGTCCAGGCCGGGCTGAAGGCCCGCGCCGCCAATGCCAGCGGCGACGCCGCGGAGGTCCTCAAGGCCACCGCGCTGATGGCCGCCGATCCGATGCTGCTGAAGTCCGCCGGCAAGCTTCTGGCGGCCGGCCGCAGCACCGAGCGGGCCGTCTGGGAAGCGGCCGAGCAAGTCGCGGCGCAGCTGAAGGCGCTCGGCGGCTACATGGCCGAACGCGCGGCGGACGTGCTGGATGTGCGGGCCCGGATCGTGGCGGAACTGCGCGGCGTCCCGGCGCCGGGCATCCCCGATTCGGATGTCCCGTTCGTCCTGGCGGCCGACGATCTGGCCCCGGCCGACACGGCCACGCTGGACCCGGCCAAGGTCATCGCGCTGGTCACCGCCGGCGGCGGGCCGCAGTCGCACACGGCCATCCTCGCCCGCGCGCTCGGCCTGCCCGCCGTGGTCGCCGCCGAAGGCGTCACGTCCATCCCCTCCGGCACCGAAGTGTTCGTGGACGGTTCGGCCGGCCTCGTGGTGCCCGAACCCGGGGAAACGGAGCGCAGCGCGGCCGCGGCGTATGCGGCCCGCGGGGCGCTGCCCGCCTTTGACGGCACGGGTACGACGGCGGACGGCCAGTTGGTGCCGCTGCTCTCCAACGTGGGGGACGGGGAGGGCGCGCTGGCCGCGGCCGCCGCCGGGGCCGAAGGCGTGGGGCTGCTGCGCACGGAGTTCTGCTTCCTGAACCGCGACGAGGAACCGACTTTCGAGGAACAGTCCGCCGCGTACAAGGCCGTCTTCGATGCCTTCCCGGGCAAGAAGGTCGTGGTGCGCACGCTGGATGCCGGCGCCGACAAGCCGCTGCCGTTCCTGACCGACGCCACGGAACCGAACCCGGCGCTGGGAGTGCGCGGGTACCGCACGGACAAGGCGCACCCGGGCGTGCTGGAGCGCCAGCTGCAGGCCATCGCCGCGGCCGCGGGCCAGAGCGAGGCCGAAGTCTGGGTCATGGCCCCGATGATCTCGGCCGCCTCCGAGGCGGCGCACTTCGCCGGGCTGTGCGAGGCTGCCGGGCTGAAGACCCCCGGCGTCATGGTGGAGGTGCCGTCCGCCGCCCTGACCGCCGGCACCATCCTCGAGGCCGTGGACTTCGCCTCGATCGGTACGAACGACCTGACCCAGTACACGATGGCAGCGGACCGCCAGCTGGGGCCGCTGGCCGATCTGACGGATCCCTGGCAGCCGGCCGTGCTCCAGCTGATCAAGGCCACCGTGGACGGAGCCGGCGCGACCCACCAGCCGCCCAAGCCGGTCGGTGTCTGCGGTGAGGCGGCCGCGGACCCGGCCCTCGCCGTCGTACTGGTGGGACTGGGCGTGAACTCGCTCTCGATGAATGCCCGGGCGCTATCCGGCGTGGCCGCCCTGCTCAAGACGGTCACGTTGGAGCAGGCCAAGGAAGCGGCCCGGCTGGCCGTCACCGCGGACTCGCCCGAAACCGCCAAGGCCAAGGTCCGCGCCAACCTGCCAATGCTCGAAACCCTCGGACTCTAACCAAAGGAGACAATCATGCCCGAACGTATCGCCACCGTCGCCAGCCGCGTCGGCCTGCACGCCCGCCCCGCCGCGATCTTCGCCGAAGCCGCCGCCGAACAGCCCGTCGAGGTCACCATCGGCCTCGAAGGCACGCCGGCGGACGAGGCCCTGGATGCCTCGAGCATCCTGTCGCTGATGGGCCTGGGCGCCGAGTACGGCGCCAAGGTGGTCCTGCGCGCCGAGGGCGAGGGCGCGGACGCGGCCCTCGAATCCCTCGCGCAGGTCCTCGAGACGGACCACGACGCCGAGTAGCGGCCGACGCAGTCAGCGGCCGGACGCGCAGTGCGTGCAGGCTAGCCGCCGCAGCACAGACAAGGACTCCCCTGGACCTGCCGGTCCAGGGGAGTCCTTGGTTAATGGAAGAGTCCGGGGATCGGGCGCACCCGACGGGGCCGGCCCGGCGCCGACGGACATCGTTGCGCAGGTGCGCTACCAGCGGACCTGCTTCTCGCCGCGGCCTTGGCGGCTGCTCGCATGGGTCGGCTTGTGGCCGTTGCCGATGCTGTGCCAGCCGGGCAGGTCGCCCGGATTCTTGGCGGCGCGGGCCTCGTCGAGCCGCTTCTGCTGTTCACTGCTCAGCTTGGCGGCCGCCGACGGGGCCAGATGGACGTGCAGGTCCTTGTTCTTATCAGCGGTGGTCATGGTTTCCTCCGGATCCTTAATGCTCTGCGGAGAAGGTGCCTGGTGCCGGCGCCAGTGACGGCGGAAGGCGGGTCCGTCCAAGCACGGAAGGCGCGGGAACGACTCGCAAGGCACAGCCTCGGCAGGCGGGATTTTGAGCTGGCATCTGACGGGCGTCGCGGCAGGGCGACGCGCGGATTACTCGAAAATCAGTGTTCCCATGCGGGCAAGCCTAACAAGCGCGGACGGATTCGGATAGGTTGTGGGAACAAACCGAGAGGGGCGGCGGATGCCTGGATTCGACGAGCGTTACGACCCGATCTACCAGCGCGGGCACCAGGGGCAGGCCTCCGGGACCGGGCAGTCCGCACGCGCTGCCGGCAACGGCCAGATCCGGCAGTCATCCGGCAACAGCCCATCCGAGCAGGCGGCCGGCTCCGGCCAGATTGCCCAACCCGTTCCGCGCCCGCCGGACCACACCCCGTTCAGCCGGCCGGACCACTCCCTCCGGCCGTCGGGTCCCGGCCGCGAGGGGACCCCGGACGGCCCGGGAATTTCCGAGGTCGCGCCGGCCGGCGACCCGGCCGGGTCTGCGGAACCTGCCGAATCCGCGGCGCAGAAGATCAACCCCTTCCTGCTGGCCCTCTGGCTCGTCGGCCTCGTCACCCTCGGCCTGGGCATCTTCTCGGCGCTGGTCCCGCTGGGCCTGATCAATACGGACCAGTTCGATCCCGGCCCCGATCCGAGCGTGTGGCTGTTCATCCTGCCCACGCTCTCCCCCGGCTTCCTCGGCGGCGGCTTCGCCTGCATCGGCCTGGCCTTGGGGCTGCACGCGCTGGGCTGGCAGCGGCGCCGCTGATCCGGCGCACTCCCCCGTTCTCCCGCCCGCAGGCTCAGGGCCAGCGGACGCGCGTGGCCATCTCGGGATGCAGGCGCAGGTACCCCGCGATGTACGGGCAATGCGGCACGGCGGTCTTGTCCTGCCCCGCCACGTCGCTCAGGGCATACTCGGCGAGCTTGGCCGCCAGGCCTTCGCCCTCGAACTCGGCCCGGATGTCCGTGTGCTGGAAGGCGACCTCGCGCCCGCTCGCGTGGTAGACCGAGGCGCCCGCCAGCCTGCCGTCCACGTGGATCTCGTAGCGGCTCTGGGCGTCATTGCGTGTCAGGGAGAAGCTCTCAACCATGCTTCGAGCTTCCCAGCGCCGGGGAGGCGGCGCAATGGGCCGCAGCGCTAGCCGCGCAGCTGCACATCGGCCCAGACCAGCCTGTGGTCGCTGGTGGGGAACGGGAACTCGCCGGTCAGCTCCGAGCCGGCCTCGCCCCGCTTGGGCCAAAAGACGCCGGCGCCGCGGACCAGCAGGTTCTTCGACGGCAGCACGTAGTCGGCGCGCAGGTTTCCCGGCGCCGGGTTGTCGTTGAAGTCGGCGGTGTCGAAGCGCGGGTCGCCCAGGTGGTTGATGTTGGCGCCGCCCTGCAGCGCCGCCGCTTCCACAGCCCCTTGCGAGGCGGGGCGCGGATCCTGGATGCGCGGGTGGTCGAGCAGTTGGTTAATTGCGCCCGGGTAGGAGTCGCCGTCCCGGGGGTCGGAGTTCTGGTCGCCCATGACCACGAAGCGCGACCCCGGCTTCAAACCGCCCGGCGCCCCGCCGTCGTCGTAAATGTACGATGCCCGCGGCGCGCCCGCCACATAATCCGCCCAGAAACGGATCTCGTCATAGTTGCGCTTCCCGTTCCTGTCCTCCGGCCCGTCGAAGGAGGGCGGGGTGGGATGGCTGGCCAGCACGTGGACGGTCCTGCTGCCGACCTGCACCGGCACGTCCCAATGCGACTTGCTGGATAGCCGCAGCACAGCCTGCGCCTCCGCGGAGTAGTAGTCCGCGGGCATCAGGTTGCCCGGCATGTCCTTCCAGAGGAAGTTCCGGAAGGTGCGCACGTTGGCCGTGTCGATCGGATACTTCGAAAGCACGACCATGCCGTACTGCCCCGGGAACAGGCCGAAGCCGAACGCGTCGTCCCCGGTGCCGAGCACGCCGTCGTTGTTCAGGTCCACGCCCGTGTCGACTCCGGTGTTGGAGGGGGCGGTGTAGGCGTACGGATACTCGACCGGCGGCTGCCCGTTCTGGCTGACCTGCAGGTAGTTCTGCCGGAACAGGTCGACCGCTGCATTGTTTTCGGCGTAGTCGAACTCGTTCAGCAGCAGGATGTCCGGGTTGTTCCGCTGGATGACCTCGGCGATGTTCCGGGCCTGCTGGTTGTCCGGCGTGGCCAGGTCGGCGAGCAGCTCACCCTCCGCACCGCGGTTGAGGCTGGCATTGTAGGTGGCCATCCGGATCGTTTCCTGCTGCACGTTCCCAGTATGCCCCGCGGGCGGGGCCGCCTGCGGGGCGGCCTGGGCGGGAGGAACAACGACGGCGGACAGGGCTGCGGCGGCGAGCGCGGCCACGAGGGGCTTAAGCAGGCGGGTCATGGCCGCAGCGTACGCAGCCGCGGCAAACGCCCGGTAAACGCGGACTGGCGGGCCCGCTCCCCTCCCGGATCCGCGGGGTGGATCAGCCAGCTTGGCCGGGCTTGAGCTGCTGGCGGCGGGGACTGTTCGGGTTCATCAGCGAATGCTTGCGGCCGTAGAAGAAGTAGATGATCAGGCCGATGAGCAGCCACACGACAAACCGGAGCCAGGTTTCCCAGTGCAACTGCAGCATCAGGAACAGCGAGGCGAGGACGCCGAACGCCGGCACCACCGGCATCAGCGGCAGCCTGAATTCCCGCGGCTCGTCCGGCCGGGTGTAGCGGAGCACGATCACGGCAATGCAGGTCACGACGAAGGCTGCGAGGATGCCGATGTTGGTGAGGTCCGCCACCGCCCGGATCGGGAAGACCCCGGCCAGCACGGCCGCAGCGATCCCGGCGATCCAGGTCACCCGCTGCGGGGTGCCGTGCCTGTCGGTCGCGGAGAACCAGCGCGGCAGCAGCCCGTCCCGGCTCATCGAGAACCAGACACGAGTGACGCCGAGCAGGAAGGTCAGCATCACGGTCAGGATGGAGACCACGGCGAATGCCGAAATGATGGTGGCGACCGCCGGCAGGCCGACGTTCTGGAAGGCCGAGGCGAAACCGGCCGTGGGACTGATCTCGGTGTAGTTCTGCATGCCGGTCAGCACTAGCGTTGCCAGCACATACAGTGTCATGGCGATCAGCAGCGAGAGGAGGATGGCCTTGGGCATGTGCTTCTTGCCGTCCACAGCCTCCTCCGCCGCGGTGCTCATCGCGTCGTAGCCGAACACGGCGAAGAAGACGGTGGCGGCGCCGGCGAGGACCGGCCCGAAGCCCGAGGGCATGAACGGCGTGTAGTTGTCCGGGTTGATGAAGAAGAACCCGAGCCCGATGATGAAGAGGATCAGCAGCACCTTGAGGCCCACCGCGATGAGTTCGAACCGGCCGAAGGTCTTGGTCCCGCGGCTGAGGATCCAGGCGATGAACAGGCAGACCACGATGGCCGGGAGGTTGATGACGCCGCCCTCGACCGTGTCGCCGGTGCCCTGCATCCAGACCGGCACATCGAGGCCGATCCCGGCCATGAACTCGGTGAAGTATCCGGAGATGCCGATGGCCACCACCGCTACGATCGCGATGTATTCGAGCAGCAGGTCCCAGCCGATGAACCAGCCGATGATCTCGCCCAGGGCAACGTAACCGTAGGTATAGGCGGAGCCGGCGCGCGGGATCATGCCGGCGAATTCGGCGTAGGACAGCGCTGCGGCGGCACTGGCGAGGCCGGCGATGAGGAAGGAGATCAGCACGGCCGGCCCCACCGGCGGTGCCTCACCGCCGCCGTTGGCCACCAGGCCGGCAAGCGTGAAGATGCCGATGCCGATGATGCCGCCGACGCCGATGGCCGTCAGCTGCCACAGGCCGAGCGTCCGGAACAGCCCGGTTTTGACGCTCTCATCGTCGACTTCGTTCAGCGGCTTGCGCCGCATAATGGACTGGCTCAGATCTCGAGTGCTCATAGCGGATCCTTTTGTCCTGGCCGCCGGCCCGCTCCCCCTGGCGGGCCGGCGGCTGTTGGCTGGGATTGATCCTAGTCCCGTCGAAACCGGCGGACTAGGGCTGGAGCCTTAAATCAGACCGGCGGAAAGGTCATTCGGCGTGCCGAACCGGTGCGCCGTGATGCTGACCGCCTGCTCGTGCAGGAACGGCAGCAGTTCCACTCGTCCGGCCTCCGTGACCGGGTGGGGGTACACCGCCACGTCCGGCGAGCCGCCGGCTGCTTCGGCGAGCGCGGTCGGGTTCCCGCCGATAAGCCGGATCCGACCCGCGCCCAGGCGCGGCACCCGAGCCAGCCACGCGGCGTCGTCCTCGAGCACCACCTCGATGCCGCGGTCGATCAGCACCGCGCGTACCGCGGCGGGAAGGTCGACGGCGGTGGACACCTTCACGTCCGAGCCGGCCAGCAGCCCGGCGGCGAGCACGCGGACCAGATTGGCGGGCCGCTCGGACTCGGACAGGCGGACGGTGGCGGGCAGCGGCAGGTAGCGGAAGACGTTGCGCTCGGCGGCCAGGTCCGAGACGTCCTTAGCCACCCCGAATTCCTCGGTCCAGGCCTGGGCGTCCGAGGACAGCGCGCGCTCCAGGAAGGCGGCCTCGTCCTCGTTCAGGAACCCCTGCGCCCCGGTAGCCGCGGCGAGAAGGTGGCGCACGCCGTCGTCCTTGATCTCTGCCGTGGCCCGGCTGGGCGCGGGTTCCCACTCTCCCAGGCCGGCGAGGTAGTTCGGGCCGCCGGCCTTGCTGCCCGCGCCCACGGACGACTTCTTCCAGCCGCCGAAGGGCTGGCGCTGCACGATCGCGCCCGTGATGTGCCGGTTCACGTACAGGTTGCCGGCCTGGACATTGTCCAGCCAGTAATCCAGCTCGCCGCGGTCCAGCGAGTGCAGGCCGGACGTCAGGCCGTAGTCGATCTCGTTCTGCAGGGCCACGGCCTCCTCGAGGGTGTCCGCGGTCATCACGCCCAGGATCGGGCCGAAGAATTCCGTCAGATGGTAATGCGAGCCGCGGCGCACGCCTGTGCGGACTCCGGGGCTCCAGAGCTTGCCGGAGTCATCCAGCCGCTCCGGCTTCAGCAGCCAGGCCTCCCCCTCGCCGAGGTTGGTGAGCCCGTCCAGCAGCTTGCCGCTGGCCGGCTCGATGACCGGCCCCATCTGCGTGGCGGCATCCTGCGGGTAGCCGACGGTCAGCGAGGTGACGGCGTCCACCAGCTGGTTGCGGAAGCGGCGGGACTGCGCGACGGAGCCGACCAGGATGACCAGCGAGGCGGCCGAGCACTTCTGGCCGGCGTGCCCGAAGGCGGAGTAGGCCACGTCCTTCGCGGCGAGGTCGAAGTCCGCGCTCGGCGTGACGATGATGGCGTTCTTGCCGGACGTCTCGGCCAGCAGCGGCAGGTCCGGGCGGAAGGACCGGAAGAGTTCGGCGGTCTCGTAGCCTCCGGTCAGCACCACGCGGTCCACGCGCGGATCGGAGATCAGCTGCCGGCCCAGTTCCCGCTCGCCCAGCTGCACCAGCTGCAGCACCTCGCGCGGGACGCCGGCCTCCCACAGCGCCTCCACCATGACCGCGCCGGTCCGCTGCGCCGGCTTCGCCGGTTTAATGACGACGGCGGAGCCCGCCGCGAGCGCGGCCAGCGTGGATCCGGCAGGAATGGCGATGGGGAAGTTCCAGGGCGGCGTGACCACGGTGACCCGCGACGGCACGTACGTGGCCCCGTCCACCGTGTCGAGCCTGCGGGCCAGCTCGGCGTAGTAGTGCGCGAAGTCGATCGCCTCGGAGACCTCGGGGTCCGACTGGTCGAGGGTCTTGCCCGCCTCGGCCGCCGCGACCTCCATCAGGCGCGAGCGGTTGGCGGCGAGCGCGTCACCGGCGCGGTGCAGGATCCCGGCACGTTCTGCGCCGGACAGCGCGCCCCAGGCCTTGCCGTGCTCCGCGGCGGTGGCGAGGACCCGCTCCAGCCCGCTCCCGTCCCGGAC
This sequence comes from Arthrobacter sp. USHLN218, assembly GCF_037144715.1. Classification (NCBI taxonomy): domain Bacteria; kingdom Bacillati; phylum Actinomycetota; class Actinomycetes; order Micrococcales; family Micrococcaceae; genus Arthrobacter; species Arthrobacter sp. USHLN218. The sequence continues at coordinate 25,023 of NZ_JBBCYT010000010.1, read as the reverse complement.
GGCGGCAGCCTCGATGGCCTCGAGGCCCAGGGTGGAATCCGGGACCCGCTCGAGGATGCCGCGGCCCCACGCCCGGTTGGCCGGCAGGGACGGATCAGTGTCCGGGGTGTTGCGGAACCCTTCGCGGAGCGCCGGCTCAACCGGTTCGTGCCGGTCCTGCCTACGGTTGGGCGGCGGCACGGAGTCGTCGAGGTTCTCCAGCGAGGCCAGGAACCGCTGCTTCTCCCGCTCGAACAGCTGCTCGTTCGCGCTCAGCTCGAAGACCGCGGACATGAAGTTCTCCTGGCTGGCACCCTCTTCCAGCCGGCGGATGAGGTAGGCGATCGCCACGTCGAACTCCTGCGGCTGCACTACCGGGGTGTACAGGAGCAGCGAACCGACGTCCTTCTTCACGGCCTCGGCCTGGCCCTGGGCCATCCCCAGCAGCATCTCGAAGTCGATCCGGTCCGCCACGCCGCGGCGCTTGGCGAGCAGCCAGGCGAACGCCACGTCGAACAGGTTGTGCCCGGCGACGCCGATCCGTACGGCATCGACGTGCTCCGGGCGGAGGGAGAAGTTGAGCACCCGCTTGTAGTTGGTGTCCGAGTCCTGCTTGGTGCCCCAGGTGGCCAGCGGCCAGTCATGCAGGGAGGCCTCGACCTGTTCCATCGGCAGGTTCGCGCCCTTGACCACGCGGACCTTGATCGGCGCGCCGCCGGCCGCCCGCCGGGCGCGCGCCCATTGGGTCAGCTCCATCATCGCGGCCAGCGCGTCCGGCAGGTAGGCCTGCAGCACGATGCCGGCTTCCAGCTTGTGGAACTCGGGCCGGTCCAGCATCCGGGTGAAGACCGCCATGGTCATCCCCAGGTCCTTGTATTCCTCCATGTCGAGGTTGATGAACTTCGGCTGCGGCGACTCCGCGGCCTGCCGGTACAGCGGGGTCAGGCTTTCGACGACGTCCTCCACGGCCTCGTCGAAGGCCCACGGGGAGTGCGGGGCCACGGTGGAGGAGACCTTGATCGAGACGTAGTCCACATCATCGCGGGCCAGCAGCTTGTGGGTGCCCTCGAGGCGGCGGGCGGCCTCGCGGCGGCCCAGCACGGCCTCGCCCAGCAGGTTGATGTTCAGCCGCACGTCGTCCTTGCGGATCTTGGCAATGGCCGGGCCGAGCCGGGCGTCCGTGGCGTCGACGATCAGGTGGCCGACCATTTCACGCAGCACCCTCCGCGCCGCCGGAATCACGAGCTGCGGCAGCACCGGAGCCATCGCCCCGCCGAGCCGCACGGCGCCGCGCATGTACCACGGGAGGAAGGCCGGGGCCTTGGGAGCCAGGGCGGCGAGGTTGCGGGCGGCCACGTTGAGGTCCTCCGGCCGGATAACGCCGTCGACGAAGCCCACGGTGAATGCCAGCCCGTTGGGGTCCTTCAGCACCCCGGCCAGCTGCTTGGCCGCCGGGTCTACCGGCACCTTGGCCGCCTCGGTCAGCCACCGGCGGACCAGCGCGATGGCTTCCTCGGCGAGTTCGCCCGAAATCTCTCCAGCCAGCGCATCCGTCTCCACGGAGGCCTCCTTCACAAGCTCTTTCATGCCAGCATGAACCCTTTGCAGTCGATTTGGGTAGGTATTCCCTCCAGTATGGAAGCGGCTTTCAATTAGATAAAGTGATCTTTTCCGATTGATATGGGTCGGATTTACCGAGGAATCGAGGCAGCATGCTGGACGTCCGCAGGCTACGGCTCCTGCGCGAGCTCAAAATCCGCGGCACCCTCGCAGAGGTGGCCGCCGCACTCAACTTCAGTCCGTCGTCGGTGTCGCAGCAGCTGTCCCTGCTGGAGAAGGAAGCCGGCGTCGAGCTGCTGCGCAAGACGGGACGGCGCGTGCAGCTGACCCCGCAGGCCGAAATCCTGGTCGCCCACACCGAGCAGCTGCTGCAGCGGCTGGAACGCGCGGAGACCGACCTGGCCGCGTCGCTGACCACCGTCACCGGCACCGTGCGCGTGGCCGTCTTCCAGTCGGCGGCACTGGCCCTGATGCCCCAGTCGCTCAGCGAGATGCGGGAACGCCACCCCGATGTGCGGATCGAGATGGTCCAGCGCGAACCCGAAACGGCGCTGTACGAGACGTGGGCGCGGGACTTCGACGTCGTCGTCGCCGAGCAGTATCCGGGCCACGCCGCGCCCCACTACCCCGAGCTGGACCGGCAGCAGCTGACCACCGACGCCATCCGCCTCGCCGTCCCGGCGGAGGACGCAGGCCTGGGCGCCATCGGGTCGGTCGACGACGCTGCACAGCGGCCCTGGGTGATGGAACCGCACGGGGCAGCCTCCCGGCACTGGGCCGAGCAGGCGTGCCGCTCCGCCGGCTTCGAACCCGATGTCCGGTACGAGACCGCGGACCTCCAGGCGCAGATCCGGCTGGTCGAGTCCGGCAACGCGGTCGCCTTCATGCCAGACCTGCTCTGGACGGGGCGGCCGCACAGCTGCCGCCTGCTCGAACTGCCGACCCAGCCGCGGCGCACCATCTTCACCTCGGTCCGCCGCGCCAGCGCGCACCACCCCGCGATCAGCGCCTTCCGGGAGATCCTGGAGGGCGCCGCCGCCAGGATCTGACCGCCCAGCGGACTCCGCCGGCTCCACCCGGGGTATGAGCCCCGCGGACCGAGGTTTCATCCCGGGGCCCGACGCGCCGCGCCGCCGCCCCGGACAGGATTGAAGCATGAACTCCACCCGCACCGGCAGCACCCGCTACACGCCCGACGCCGTCCAGGCCCCCGGCCCATCGGCCAGCCGCATGCCCATCCCGGCACCTACGGATCAGGCCGCCGCCGCCCGGGCGCAGCACCCGTCCAGCCGGCCAGTCCCGGCCATCCTGAGCGCCCGCACGCTGACCAAAACATACGGCAGCACGACCGCCCTGTCCGGCCTGACGCTCGACATCCGCGCCAGCGAATCCGTGGCGATCATGGGCACCTCCGGCTCGGGTAAGACCACGTTGCTGCACTGCCTGGCCGGCATCGTCCTGCCGGACAGCGGCGAGGTCACGCTCAACACCGCTGCAGGCAGCACCCGGATCAACGGCCTGAACGAGTCGGGGCGCTCCAGCCTCCGCCGGGAGTCCTTCGGGTTCGTCTTCCAGCAGGGCCTGCTGATCCCGGAGCTGACCGCGCTGGAGAATGTGGCCATCGCGCTCATGCTCAACGGCCTGGACCGGACGACGGCGGAACAAGCCGCCGCGGGCTGGCTTCAGTCCCTGGGCCTCGCCGGCATGGAGCAGCGCCGGATCGGCGAACTGTCCGGCGGCCAGGTCCAGCGCGTCGCGATCGCCCGGGCCCAGGTCACGGGGGCGGGCGTGGTCTTCGCCGACGAGCCCACGGGCGCGCTGGATTCGGCGACCTCTGCCGAGGTCATGCAGGTCCTGCTGGATTCCACCACGGGCGCCGGCAAGACCCTCGTCGTCGTGACCCATGACGACGCCGTGGCGTCCCGTTGCGCACGCGTCGTCAGCCTGCAGGACGGCCGCCTGGTCGGCGACAGCGCCGGAGGCGCCCGATGAGCACCGTCGTCGCAAATTTCCGCTCCGCCGTACGGCTGGCCTGGCTGCTGTCCCGCCCGGGCGCCGCGGGAGGATCCGCCGCCGGTCTGCCGGTGGTGGCCTTCGGGCTGGTCACCGCGCTGCTGCTGATCGTGCTCGCCGGAGCCCTGTCCTTCTTCCGCTGGCAGGACCCGTCCGCCGGGCTCTACCAGCTGCTGGCGGTGCTGGCGCTGGTGCTGCTGGTGCTGCCGCTGCTCACGCTCGGCGGCGCCGCGGCCCGGCTGTCCGCGCGGCGGCGCGATGACCGGCTGTCCACCCTGCGCCTGCTCGGGGCCACGCCGTCGACCGTCGGCATCATCACCGTGCTCGAATCCACCACCCTTGCGGCGGCCGGTGCGGGGGCCGGCGTGGCTGGCTACCTGCTGCTGGCGCCGCTGGTCCAGCTGATCGAGTTCCGCGGAGCGCCGATTGGCCCGGCCTTCTGGCTGAACCCGCTGGCGGTTGCCGCGGTTGCCGCAGCGGTGGTGCTGCTGGCCGCCGTGAGCGCTGCCGCAGGCCTCCGGAAGGTGGCCATCTCGCCGCTCGGCGTGCGCACCCGGCAGGCACCGGCCAAGGTGCACTGGCTCCGCGGCGTCCGCGGGGCGCTGGTCATCGTCGCCGGTTACGCCGCCGTCAGCACGGGCTATGCTTCGGCTGCCATCGCCATCGCCGTGGTCCTGGGCACGTTCGCCGCCGGGCTGGCCGTGCTGAACCTGCTCGGCCCGTGGGTGGTCGCCGTGCTCGGCCGCCGGCAGCTCCGCAAGGCGTCGACGGCAGGGAAGCTCCTGGCGGCACGGGCGATCCTGGAATCGCCGAAGGCCGCGTGGCGCCAGGTCAGCGGCGTTGCGATGACCAGCTTCGTGGCTGTCTTCGGCGGCACCGGCGCCGCGCTGGCCGGCTCGAGCCCGCAGGAGACCATGGGCCCGGAGCAGTTCATCGCCGGCGATATCCGCACGGGAATCCTCATCACGATCGGCGTTTCCTTCCTCATGGTGGCGTGCTCGGCCGGCGTCAACCAGGCCTCGGCGGTGCTGGACCGGGCAGACCTGTACAGCAGCCTGGACAAGCTGGGCATGCCGCGGCGCGTCATGGACCGGGCACGCATCCGCGCCGTGATGCTCCCGCTACTGCTGGTGAGCCTGGGTTCCGCGGCGATCGCGGCACTGCTGGTGCTGCCGCTGGCCGGCCTGGCCCTGGTCATGGCGCCGCTGTCCGTGCTGACCATCGCGGCCTGCCTGGCGGCGGGGATCGGCGTAGTCCGCGGCGGCCTCTGGGCCACGGGACCCGTCATGGCCAAGGTCCTCGAACCCGCCCGCTGACGCCGCAGGCGGCGCCCCACCGCTCAAGGCGGGGCGCCGCCGTCGTTATGGTCCTGCCGGTCCGGGCACGGCTTGCTTCACACCGCCGGCCGGGGCCCCCGGACTATCCCGCCGGCGTGAAGTCCGTGGACCCGATGAACTCCGGCCGGGGTGCGGCCGCGGCGTAGGGCTCCTGCGCCGCGTTCTCCACCGAGTTGAACACGATGAACACGTTCGAGCGGGGGAAGGGCGTGACGTTGCCGTTCGAGGCGTGCATGCAGTTCGAGTCGAACATGATGGCGCCGCCGGCCTTGCCCTCGAGCACGTCGATGCCGAAGCGGTTGGCGAACTCCGTGAGCGTGGCCTTGTCCGGGGTCCCGGCGCCCTGCATGACCAGGGACTTTTTGTAGTTGTCCTCCGGGGTGGCGCCGTCGCAGGAGACGTACTCCTTGTGCGAGCCGGGCATGATCATCAGCGGCCCGTTGAAGGAATAGTTGTCCGTCAGCGAGATCGAGATGCTGACGGCGCGCATCCCTGGCATGCCGTCCTCGGCATGCCAGGTCTCGAAGTCCGAGTGCCACATGAATTCCTTGCCCTCGAAGCCGGGCTTGAAGTTCACGCGGGACTGGTGGATGTACACGTCGGAGCCGAGCAACTGCCTCGCCCTGCCCACCACGCGGGGATCGTTGGCGATGCGCTTGAAGACCTCGCTGATCTTGTGCACCTCGAAGACCGAGCGCACTTCCTGGCTCTTGGCCTCCACGATGCAGCGTTCGTCCGCGCGCACGGCGGGATCGGCGGAGAGCCGCTCAAGCTCCGCCCGCAGCTCTTCCAGCTCGTCCGGCGTGACCAGCTCGTCGATGGCCAGGTAGCCCGTCGCCTCGTAGTGGTCCAGGGTGGCCTGGTCCAGCGGTCCGTCCGCTTCGCCGCCCCAGACGACCTTGTCCTCGCGCGGAAGCACCCGGGCTTCGCCGCCGCGGGTGGGGTAGGTGTCGATTCGGTTCTGTTCTGCGATTGCAGTCATGCGTCCCTCCTCGGGTGTTGTCGGTTTATTTCCCGTAAGGAAAAAGCCCGGGCGGCTTGCGCCGTCCGGACTCTTCCTGGCTAGTGGCCCTTAGGCCGGTTCTTCAACCACCAGCGGGTACACGCCGTTCTCATCGTGTACCTCCCGGCCGGTGACCGGCGGGTTGAAGACGCAGGCCATGCGCAGTTCGGTGGTGGCGCGCACGGTGTGCTTCTCGTTGCCGTCCAGCAGGTACATGGTGCCGTCCTTGATCTCGTGGACTTCACCGGTGACCTCGTTGGTCAGTGTGCCCTCACCCTGGACGCAGTACACGGCCTCGATGTGGTTGGCATAGTGGAAGGTCGACGTGGTGCCCGCGTAGATCACGGTGTCGTGGAAGGAGAAGCCCACTCCCTCGCGCGCCAGGACCATGCGGCGGCTGCGCCAGGTCTCGGACTTGATATCCCGGTCGGTATCGTTCAGGTCATTCAGGTTGGTTACCAGCATGCATAACTCCTTGTTCCTCGATGCGGTCGGTTCGGTGTCGGGCCGCGGCGGGCCCGGCGGAAGGTCCCTTAAAGGGCTCCCGCAAGTTCACGGGTACCGGCGACGGCGTTGGTCGCCTCGATCAGGATGTCCAGTCCGCGGTCCAGCTCATCCGCACTGATGGTCAGCGCGGGCATCAGCTTGACCACTTCGCTTTCCGGGCCCGAGGTCTCGACAAGCAGCCCGCGGTCGAAGGCGGCCGCGGCGATCTTGCCAGCGGTGTCCGGGTCGGGGAAGACGACGCCGGCCAGCATCCCGCGGCCACGCACCGCGGCACCTTCCACCGAGGCGGCGATGCGCTCCAGGCCCTCATGCAGCTGCACGATGCGGGCGCCCACCTGCTGCTGGAACTTGCCGTCGGCCCAATAGGTTTCGAGCGCGGCCGCGGCCGTGACGAAGGCGGGGTTGTGGCCGCGGAAGGTGCCGTTGTGTTCGCCCGGCGTCCAGGCGTCCAGCTCGGGGCGGAATAGCGTCAGCGCCATCGGCAGGCCGAAGCCGGAGATCGACTTGGACAGGCAGACGATATCCGGCGTGATGCCGGCGCCCTCGAAGCTGAAGAACGTGCCGGTACGGCCGCAGCCGGCCTGTACGTCATCGACGATCAGCAGGATGTCGTGCTTCTTGCAGAGCTCGGACAACCCGCGCAGCCAGGCCGCCCGGGCCGCGTTGAGGCCGCCCTCGCCCTGCACGGTCTCCACGATGATGCCGGCCGGCTTGTCCACGCCGGAACCGCTGTCCTCGAGGACACGCTCAAGCCACAGGAAGTCCGCGGTTTCGCCGTCGAAGTAGTCGTCGTAGGGGATCTTCGAGCTGTTGGTCAGCGGAATGCCGGCGCCCCTGCGCTTCATGGAGTTGCCCGTGACGGACAACGAGCCGAGCGTCATGCCGTGGAAGGCATTGGTGAAGCTCAGGATGTGCTGGCGGCCGGTGATCTTGCGGGCCAGCTTCAGCGCCGCCTCCACGGTGTTGGTGCCCGTGGGGCCGGGGAACATGACCTTGTAGTCCAGGTCCCGCGGCTTGAGGATTACGTCCTCGAAGGTCTGCAGGAACTTCCGCTTGGCCGGCGTCTTCATGTCCAGGGAGTGGACGATCGCCCCGCTGCGGAGGTACTCGAGCAGCGGTTCCAGCAGCGCGGGGTTGTTGTGGCCATAGTTCAGCGCGCCGGCGCCGGCGAAGAAGTCCAGGTACTCGGCGCCGTCCTCGGTGTAAACCGTGCTGCCCTGGGCCCGTTCGAAAACGGCCGGCCAGCTGCGGCAATAGCTGCGAACCTCTGATTCACGGGTTTCAAAAATATCCATCATCAAACGCTTCCTTTCGGCCCGCCGCGGCATTTCCGGAATTGGGCGCGGAGAATCGCCGCCGCGGATTGTTTAATCGAGCGTGCTAGTGGGAATAGTGATTAATTGAGCGGGCCGATCCGGAACAGGAATTCGGTGTCGTGGTTATCCGGATACTGGTCCCGCGTGAACAAGGGCTCCCGCTCCAGGTCCGCACTCCGGCGCGCAGCGAAGCCCGTGAAGAGCCTGATCGACGCCTGGTTGTCATCGGTAATCGTGGTCTCGACCCGGCGCGCGTCCGTTTGCCGGGCAAGCCGGTCCAGCATCGAGCCGGCCAGCCGCCTGCCGCGGAAGGACTCATCGACGGCGACCTGCCACACCATCAGCGTGCCGGGTTCGTCCGGCCGCAGGTAGCCGCTGATGAAGCCTGCCGGCTGGTCGTCCACCGTCGCCAGAATCGAGGTGTCGGCGAAGTCGCGGCACCACAGCAGGTAGGAGTAGGAGGAATTGAGATCGAGCACCTGGGAATCCCTGGCCATGCGCCAAAGATGCTTTCCATCGTGCAGGGTTGGTTTGCGGAATCTTGCTTCTACACTCGTATCGGTCAGGTTTTCTGCGAGTTCGTGAACCATCTATTCGACCGTATCGGGAATCGAATCGTAATCAAGCTGAGAACCCCGGATTTGACAGCTTTCGAGGCCGCCCGGGCGGCTTATGCGGGATCGGCCCATTCCGGTTTTACCCTTGGCCTGTCTGGCCATCGGGGAAATGACGACGCCGGAAATCGTCGGCGAAACCATCGTTACCGTTTCGTTACATTTGCCGTGTGACGGCCCCCGCCTGCGGCCCCGGACACGCGAAAGCGCCACCACCGGGACGGTGTCCGGTGATGGCGCTCGAGGTGGGCCCTGCGGGGATCGAACCCGCGACCCGCGGATTAAAAGTCCGATGCTCTACCAACTGAGCTAAAGGCCCGCCGGCCGGCAAAAAAGCGCGCTGGAAAGCGCACCCGCTTACGGCCGTGCACCAGTTTATCGTAAGCCCGCGCCGATCCTGAACCGCCCCAATCCCCTCGACCGCACCAGAGGGCAGGAGTATGGTCAAGGCATGAGCCCCAACAGCGGAAATGAAGCCCCGAGGCCGCACAAGCCTAAGCCGTTTGCCCCGCTGGACTTCGAAGGATTCACCGGCGGCGCAGACCCCGCCCGCGTTTCGGAAGCGGCCCATCTCGCGGCTCAGGCGCTGGTTCGCCACGGGCGCCAGTCGACCGATCCCGAGGTGACGGAGCGTCTGGTCAAGCTCGCGGACCGGCAGGGCCTGGACGCGATCGCCGAGATGTGGGCGGAGAGCCCGGCCCGGTCGTTGCCGGGAGCCCTCTGGCGGCTCTACGCCCTGCGTACCGCCACCCGGCAGAACCCTGAACGGATGGCGGCCTTTTTCAAAGCCGGCAAGGACGTCGCCGAAGTCTCCAAGGCAGTGGCCGGAGTTGCCGAGCCCCCTGGAGCAGACGAAGTGACCAAGATGGCTGACACCATCCTCTCCGGCGCATTCGATGGCGATTTCGACGTCGCACTCGACCGCTCCGCGGCCTTCTGCCGTGTCGTGGCCCTCGGCCAGACTCATCACGCGGACGCCGCAGACGCGTCGAACGAGCACCACGCCAGCAAACTGACCCAAAGCTCCCACCGGCTGGTCAAAACCGCCGAGGACCTGGAGGCCGCGGCCGCCGCATGGCGCCGCGGAGAGCTGGACTGAACGGCTCCGGGAGCCGGAACATGCCCCGCGGCGCGGGGCATGTTAGCCCTGCGATGGAACGTTTTCTACCCGGTTCGGCGAACTTTTTCCAGACATTCAACCGCGGTTGACATCACTGTCCGGGCGTAGAAAACTGAAGGTGGTGTCGAACTGTGGCAGCCCCGGGCTCCAACTTTTAGCCGCTTCGAGCGGCCATCCGCCGAGAGGCGCTCCCAGTTCGGCACCATTATTCTTGTTCTCCTGCAGACGCTAGGCTTAGCTGTGCGGACTTTCCCCTGTCCGCTGCATCGTCCCCTCCAGCTTGAGACCCCGGTGAAACAGTGAAGCTCAGTCTCTTCCCGAAAGAGAACAAAAGCCTTGAAATGCTGGCCGACATGGCGGCCCTGTTCCGCGACGGCGTCACTACACTTTCCGAATGCCTGGGAGCACCTGCGGGCCAGTACGAGCAGTTGGCAGAGGACCTGCACCGTAAGGATGCGCGCATTTTCGAACTGCATTTCGCGCTGCTCACCCATGTGCGCACGAGCTTCATCACGCCGCTGCCCCGCGAGGACCTCTACCAGATCTCCCGCGCCCTCGTCGACGCGTTCGGACACCTCGATGGTGCCGCCGAGTTTATGGCCCTCAATGAGGTCAAGCGGCTTTCCGCCCGGGCCTCCGAGCAGCTCGAGATCATCGGACAGATGTCGGACCTCACGGTAGGCGCGATGCGCCGTCTGGGGTCGCTGGAGGACCTGGATGAATACTGCATGGAGATTCTGCAATCGGCCAAGCGTGCCGAACGGACCCACAGGTCCTGGATTGCCGAGGACATAAGGGGCCTCAAGCCGGCCACCTATTCGATGCACCGCGACGTCGCGGAGCAGCTCGTCGCCGCTGCCCGGGACCTGCGCCGCGCTTCGAACCAAGTGGGCCAGATCCTGGTCAAGGAATCATAGGTGGAGCTGCTGCTCTTCGGGGCGGTCATTGCTGTCTCCGGCTGTTACGCCTTCATCAACGGCTTCCACGACGTTTCGAATTCAGTAGCCACGGCGGTCCGCACCCGTGCCCTCCTACCCCATATCGCCGTCGTCCTTGCCGCCGTCTTCAACTTTGTCGGCGTCCTGATTTCGGGCGCGCTGGCCCTGCTCATCGTAGAGAGAGCCTTCAACGTCCCCACCGGGGCAGCTGGCCTGGGCCTCCTCCTGAGCGGCCTGCTGGCGGCCTGCGGCTGGGGCATCTACACCTGGTGGCTGCGGATGCCGTCGTCGTCGACGCACGCACTCCTCGGGGGGCTCGTTGGGGCGGACCTTGCCGCAACACTCTTGAGCCGGCCCAACGTAACCGCGCCGGACGGATACCTTTGGGGACAGCTGGGCATTCCGCTCCTGCTGTCTCCCCTGATCGCTTATGCTGCCGCTTACGTCCTGGTCTACCCGGCTACGTGGATCTCGCGCTACACCACCCCAAGCGAGGCGAACCGAAGCAACCGCATCACCCAGGCCGTCCTGGCCGGCGTGTTCTCCTTGGGGCACGGGCTCCAGAACGGCCAGCGCGCCATTGTCGTAGTGTTGCTGGCCTTCGGCGCCGTCGGCCTCGCTGGCGGCAGCGCATACCTTCCCGTGGCGGCGCACCTGTTCGTAGCAACGCTCCTGGCGGTGGGTACATTGTTCGGCGGCTGGCGGATTACCCACACCTTGGGCTACCGGTTGGTCCGGATCGATCCGCTGCGGGGCGCCATTGCCCAGGGCGTCAGTTCGCTGATGCTCTTCGTCGGTGCCCTTGGGCTGCACATGCCGCTTTCCAGCACGCACACGATGGCCTCGGCAATCGTCGGCGCTGGATCGAACCAGCGGTTCGCGGCGGTGCGCTGGCGGGTTGCACTGCGGGTACTGCTGGTCTGGGCGCTCACGGCCTTTGCCAGCGCCCTGCTCGGCGCCGTCTTTTACCTGGCCATCGATCCGGTCCTGTAACCGGCAACGGGCCCGGCGGCGGTGCCACCGGGCCCGTTACAGGCTGGTAAGTGCAGGACAGCCGGGTCCCAACGTGGCGGCGCAGCCGACACGAAAGGGCCCGCCCTGGTCAGTAAGTGCAGGACGGCCGGGTCCCTACGTGGCGGCGCAGCCGACACGAAAGGGCCCGTCCTGCACGTTATCCGAAGCGGCCGGAGACGTAGTCTTCGGTGGCCTTCTCGGCCGGGTTGTTGAAGATCGCGGTCGTGTCGTTGTACTCGATCAGCTTCCCGGGCTTGCCGGTGCCGGCGATGTTGAAGAACGCCGTCCTGTCCGACACGCGCGCGGCCTGCTGCATGTTGTGGGTCACGATCACCACGGTGTACTCCGTCTTGAGCTCCTCGATGAGGTCCTCGATGGCCAGGGTGGAGATCGGGTCCAGCGCGGAGCAGGGCTCGTCCATGAGGATCACCTGGGGCGCGACTGCAATCGCCCGGGCAATGCAGAGGCGCTGCTGCTGGCCGCCGGAGAGGCCCGAGCCCGGCTTGTCCAGGCGGTCCTTGACCTCGTTCCACAGGTTGGCGCCGGAGAGCGACTTCTCGACCAGGGCGTCGGCGTCCGACTTGCTGATCCGCTTGTTGTTCAGCTTGACGCCGGCGAGCACGTTGTCGCGGATGGACATGGTGGGGAACGGGTTCGGCCGCTGGAAGACCATGCCGATCTGGCTGCGGACCGTAACCGGATCGACGCCGGACCCGTACAGGTCTTCGCCGTCCAGCAGGACCTCGCCCTCGACGCGGGCGCCGGGCAGGACTTCGTGCATACGGTTCAGGGTGCGCAGGAAGGTGGACTTGCCGCAGCCCGACGGGCCGATGAAGGCCGTGACAGACTTGGCGTCAATGTTGATGTTGACGCCTTCCACGGCCAGGAAGTTTCCGTAATAGACGTTCAGATCATTGACGTCGATGCGCTTGGACATGAAATTCCTTCTCTAAGTTCTTCGACGGCTTAGCGGCCGGTTTTGGGGGCGAAGATGCGGGCGATCAGCCGTGCCGCCAGGTTCAGCAGCATCACGATGATGATCAGCAGCAAGGCGGCCGCCCAGGCACGCTGCAGGCTGGGTTCCACGTTCGTGGGCGAGGTCGGGTTCATCAACTGGCGGTAGATGAAGGTCGGCAGCGTCGTCATCCAGCCACCGAAAACGTTCCAGTTGATGCTGTTGACGTAACCGGCGGTCACCAGCAGCGGGGCGGTTTCGCCGATGACACGGGCGATGGCCAGGGTGACACCCGAGGCGATACCGGAGATCGCCGTCGGAACGACAACTTTCAGGATGGTCCGCCACTTACGCACGCCGAGGGCATAGGACGCCTCGCGCAGCTCGTTGGGGACGATCTTGAGCATTTCCTCCGTTGAACGGACGACCACGGGAATCATCAGCACGGACAGCGCCACCGCGGCAACGAAGCCCGTCCTGGTGGACGGCCCGAAGATCAGGCCGAAGAAGGCCGCGGCGAACAGGCCGGCCACGATGGAGGGGATGCCGGTCATGACGTCCACGAAGAACGTGATGCCCCGGGACAACGAGCCGCCCTTGCTGTATTCGACCAGGTACACGGCGGTCAGCAGGCCCACGGGAACCGAAATCAGGGTCGCCCAGAAGGTAATCAGGAGGGTGCCGACGATGGCGTGGTAGGCGCCGCCGAGGACGCTGGTCCCGTTGGCGACGGTCTCATTGTCCACTACGCCGGACATGCCGTTCATGGAGGTGAACAGGAAGTTGTAGGTGAGGCCCGGGAGGCCCTTCTCGAGGACGGTCCAGATGACCGAGATCAGCGGCAGCACGGCAATGATGAAGGCGCCGGCAATGAGGCTCGTGGCGAGGCGGTCCGACGCCCTGCGGCCGCCTTCGACGGACAGCGTCACGATGTACAGGCCGATCACGAAGGTGGCTGCAGAGAACAGCGCCCAGGTGGCGACGTGGAAGCCGACGAGGGAGGACAGCGCGGCACCAACGACGAGGGATCCGACCAGCACGGCCCAGGGGGTCCATGCCGGCAGCCGGTTCTTGGTCAGGGTCCTCTTGCGCACCGGCGGCTTGGTGGAAGTGGTCTGCGACATTAGTTTGCCCCCGAGAATTCTTTGTGGCGGCTGACGATCCAGCGGGCGATCATGTTCACGGCCAGGGTGATGACGAACAGCACCAGGCCGGCGGCGATGAGTTCCGCGAGGCGAAGGCCGAAGGCCTCCGGAAAGTTCAGCGCGATTTCAGCGGCGATGGTCTGGTTGCCGCTCTTGATCAGGCTGGCCATCAGCGCGCCGCCCGAGAGCACCATGGCCACGGCCATCGTCTCGCCAAGGGCGCGGCCGAGGCCGAGCATGACGGCGCTGATGACGCCTGCCCGGGCGAACGGGAAGACCGCCATCCGGATCATTTCCCAGCGCGTGGCGCCCATGGCCAGCGCGGCCTCTTCATGCAGCTTGGGAGTCTGCAGGAAGATCTCGCGGCTGAGCGAGGTGATGATCGGCAGGATCATCACGGAAAGCACGATGCCGGCGGTCAGCATGGTCTTGCCGGTCTGGCTGGCCGGACCTGCGAAGATCGGAATCCAGCCTGCGTTCTCGGCAAGCCAGTCGTACGTGGGAACCAGCGCCGGCGCCAGCACGGTCATGCCCCACGCGCCGTAGACCACGGAGGGAATCGCGGCCAGCAGGTCGATGACGTAGCCGAGGCCCTGGGAGAGCCTGCGCGGCGCATAGTGCGAGATGAACAAGGCGACGGCGACGCCGATGGGGGTGGCGATCACCAGCGCGATCGCGGCCGCGATCAGCGTGCCGATGACAATGGGCCAGATGTACTGCCAGAACCCTTCGCCGCCCGTGATATCGGCCGGGTCGGCCGAGAACGTGGGCAGCGCCTGCCACACCAGGAACAGTGCGACGCAGAACAGGACAAAGAGGATGAGGCAGCCGGCGAATAGGGCCACGCCGGAGAAAACGCGGTCTCCCGTTCGGCCTCTGCTGCCGCTCGCGGTCAACGTGTTGGACACTTCAAAACCCTTCGGACTCCTTGTTCTTGCTTCTGGCCAAAATCGCTCTGCCAGTCTTCACTGTTTTGGATGCCGGGGCAACGCCATCTCCCTGACACGAGGAGGCCCCGCACGTCAATAATTCCGACGGCGGGGCTCCCCTGTGGTGCGAATACTACGAGGCCACCTTGATGGTGTCGATGGCCTGCTGCGCCTTCTCGCGCAGCGAGTCGGAGATCGGGGCGTTGCCTGCGGCCTCCTGGCCGGCCTTCTGGCCGTCCTCGCTGATCACGTAGCTACCGAACGCCTTGACCAGGTCCGCGGTGGACTGGTCCTTGTAGCTGGTGCAGTAGATGTGGTACGAAACCAGCACTACCGGGTAGGCCCCGGCTTCCTGGGTATCGCGCTTGAGGTCCAGGGACACGTCCCCGTTGTCGCGGCCCTCGACCGGGGTGGCCTGGTCGACAGCCTTCGCGGCGGCCTCGGGGCTGTGCGCTACGTACTCGTCGCCGACCTTGACCTTGACGGTGCCGAGCTCACCTACGGCGGACGCGTCCGCGTAGGTGATCGCGCCGTCGGTCTTGCTGGCCTGGGAGACGACGCCTGAGGTGCCCTGGGCGTTCTCGCCGGAGAGCGAAGAAGGCCATGCCTGGTCGGGCTCGTCGGTCCAGACCTTCGGAGCCACCGCGCTCAGGTACTCGGTGAAGTTCTCGGTGGTGCCGGACTCGTCCGAACGGTTGACCACGGTGATCGCGGTGTCCGGCAGGGTGACGCCCTCGTTCTGCTTGGCAATCGCCTCGTCGTTCCACTTGCTGATCTCGCCGCGGAAGACCTTGGCGATGGTGTCCGCGTCCATGTTGATTTCCTTCACGCCCTCGAGGTTGAAGGCGATGGCAATCGGGGACACGTAGACCGGGATGTCGATGGCACCCTCGGGGCCGCAGACCTCCTTTGCCTGCTCGAACTCTTCGTCATCGAGGTGGGCATCGGAGCCGGCGAACTGAGCGCCGCCGCCCAGCAGGGCCTTGCGGCCGGCGCCGGAGCCGTCCGGGGAGTACTGCACGTTGGCGCCGGAGTTCTGCTCAGCGAAGCCGGCGATCCAGGCCTGCATCGCAGCATCCTGGGAGGAAGCGCCAACGCCCGAGAGGGTGCCGGAAACGCCTGCACCTGCGGAAGCGCTGCCGGCCGGCTGCTCGGCTCCGCCAGTGGCGTTGTCGGAACCGCAGGCAGTCAGGGCAAGGGCTGCTACGGAAAGAACGGCGGCCGCACGGCCGACACGGAAAGCCTTCACTATCTTGTGTCCTTTTCAGGTTGGCAAACGAGATTGGACGAGGGCGCGGCTGGAGCCGTGCCGTTTCGTTCCCCTCGACGCTATGCGCCACAGGTAAAGAGATTGACGGTCGAAAATGAACGGAAGGTGAACAACGGGAGGCCTTCTGGCAACAAGTCCCCAAGAGGAGTTGTTTTGTGAAGCGACTCATACTAAAGGCCCGCCGCGCACCGTGGCCAAGGGCGGAATGTCGACAACCTAGACTTGTCCCATGAGTACCGGCACCCCTGTCACGAAAGCCAGTACTTTTATCCGCAACCGGGCCCGGACGGGCTTCCGGCGCAGCCGGGCCTCTTTCCTCCCCGCCGTGCGGATTACCGTCTGCGCCGTCACAGCATATGTGATCGCCGAGCGGGTTCTAGGCCACCAGGGTCCGCTGTTTGCCGCCACCTCGGCCGTGGTCGCCCTCGGATTCTCTGCCGGTCCCCGATTCCGCAAGGTGATGGAAGTAGCGATCGGCTGCACGCTCGGAATTGCGGTAGGCGATTTGCTCCTGCATTTCGTCGGGGCAGGAATCTGGCAGGCCGCCGTCGTACTCCTGATCTCCGTCCTGCTGGCCCGCTTCCTGGACAGCGGAACCATTTTCTCCACCCAGCTGGCGCTGCAGTCGGTGCTGGTGGTGCTGCTGCCTGCGCCGGCGGGCGGGCCGTTCACGCGCAGCCTCGATGCGATCGTCGGCGGGTCGATGGCGCTGATCGCCACCATGCTCATTCCCGGGGATCCGCGCTCCGAACCGCGCACCAAGCTGCAGCGGCTGCTGGGCGAGCTGGCAGCCGTCCTGCGCGAGTGCTCGGACGCGCTGGGCAAGAGCGATTCGACCGTCGCCTGGCACGCGCTGGTCCGCGCCCGCGGCACCCAGAAGCTTGTCGACGAAGTGCGTTCCACTTTTGGCGGCGCCCATGAAGTGGCACGGATCTCCCCTGCCTACCGGCGCCATCGCGCCGAGGTCGTGGACCTGCAGCATGCAGCCGAGATGACCGACCTCGCCATGCGGAACAGCCGGGTGTTCTCCCGCCGGCTCACCTCGGCGATCAACCACGCGGCCATGAGCGACGAGGCGATCGCCAACCTGTCCGAGGTGCTGCAGGATGCGGCGGAGGCGGTGGAGATCCTCGCTACGGGGCTCTCGGATACGGACAGCCGTGCCCGCGAACGGCGGCTGGAGAACGCGCGGGACGAATTGGCGTCGATCGCGAGCCGGCTGCACCCCAAGGACCTGGGCGTAAAGACGATGGAGGGCGAGGCGCTGGTCGTGGTGTTCCGGCCGCTGATGGTGGACCTGCTCGAAGCGGCCGGGCTGTCCCACGATGACGCCGCCGCCGCCCTGCCCCGGCTCTGAATTGTCAGAGGGCTCCGTTAGCCTGAATCCCATGAGTTCGAAGACCGGCCGCACCAAGGCCCCCGGCTACCGCTGCGCCGAATGCGGCTGGACCACCGCGAAGTGGGTGGGACGCTGCGGCGAATGCCAGTCCTGGGGGACGGTCGAAGAAGCGGGCCAGGTCACGGCCCGCACTACGGCAGCGGCGACGGTGGCCAAGCCGGCCCAGCAGATCAGCGATGTGGACGCCTCGGCGGCAGCCTTCAGGGCCACCGGCGTGGGCGAACTGGACCGGGTGCTGGGCGGCGGGCTGGTTCCGGGCGCCGTCATCCTGCTGGCCGGGGAGCCGGGCGTGGGCAAGTCCACGCTGCTGCTGGACGTGGCCGCGCGCGTTGCCGGATCCGCCCGGGACGTCCTCTACGTGACCGGTGAGGAATCCGCCGCCCAGGTGAAACTGCGGGCCGAACGGATCGGTGCCGTTGCGGACGGGCTGTACCTGACCGCCGAGACGGACCTCGGTATTGCCCTCGGCCAGATCGAGCGGGTGGAGCCCTCGCTGCTCATCGTGGACTCCGTCCAGACGCTGGCCAGTTCCGAGGTGGAAGGTGCGGCCGGAGGCGTCACTCAGGTCCGCGAGGTGGCGGCGTCGCTGATTAACGCCGCGAAGAGCCGCGGGATGACCACGATCCTGGTCGGCCACGTCACCAAGGATGGCTCGATCGCCGGACCCCGCCTGCTTGAACACCTGGTGGACGTCGTGTGCCAGTTCGAGGGGGACCGGCATTCGCGGCTCCGCCTGCTGCGCGCGGTGAAGAACCGGTACGGGCCCACGGATGAGGTGGGTTGCTTCGACCTGACCGAGGAAGGCATCGAGAGCCTGGCGGATCCCAGCGGGCTCTTCCTCTCGATGGTCTCCGAGCCGGTCTCCGGCACCTGCATCACGGTCGCCTTGGAGGGCCGGCGCCCGCTGGTCGCCGAGGTCCAGGCACTGCTGGCGGAGACGGCCAACTCCCAGCCGCGCCGCACAACCAGCGGGCTGGACTCGTCGCGGGTGGCCATGATGATGGCCGTGCTGCAGCGGCGCGCGGCAATGTCGCTGCACCGGGATGACAGCTACGTGGCAACGGTGGGCGGTGTCAAGCTGACCGAGCCGGCCACGGACCTGGCCACGGCACTGGCCATCGCCTCGGCCAAGAGCAACAAGCCGCTGCCCAAGGGCCTGATCGCCTTCGGCGAGATCGGCCTTGCCGGGGAAGTCCGTCCGGTGCCCGGTATTGGCCGCCGGATCCAGGAAGCGGGCAGGCTCGGGTTTACCCACGCCGTGGTGCCGGCCTCCCATGGCGGAGCGGGCAAGCTGCCGGACGGTTTCAGGATCAAGGAGGTACAGACGGTCGCCGAAGCCCTGGATCTGCTCTTCGGCAACGGCGCCGCGGCGTCCAACATCACGCGCCTGCCGACTGCCAGCCGCGCGGCCGAGTAGCCGTCCGGCCAGGGCCTCAGCCTGCCATTGCGCGGGTTGAAGACAGGGCCGAAACAGCGCGCCACCGTTGTGCGCCCTATTATGGTGCCTAGCGGCTGTTCACCCCACAGGCAGTCTCCTACCCAACCGTTCCACCCGACTGCACTGTGTACGACTGACCGAAGGAATGCTCGATGGTTAAGAGTTCCGAGGATGCCCTCAAGGCGACCTTGGCCCGGGTTGCCCCGGGAACCGCGCTGCGGGACGGCCTGGAACGGATTCTGCGCGGGCGAACCGGCGCCCTGATTGTGCTCGGCAACGACAAGCAGGTCGAGGCCATCAGCAGCGGCGGCTTCGATATCGGCATCGAGTTCTCTCCGACCCGGCTTCGCGAGCTGGCCAAGATGGACGGGGCGATTGTCTGCGACAAAGACGCGGCCACAATCTACACGGCGGCCGTCCAGCTCGTGCCTGATCCCTCGATCCCCACCCAGGAGTCGGGCACACGCCACCGCACCGCCGAACGTGTCGCCATCCAGACCGGCCTTCCGGTGATTTCCGTCAGCCAGTCCATGCAGATCATCGCGCTCTACGTGGACGGCATCCGCCACGTGCTCGAAGGTTCCGAGCCGGTGCTGGCCCGGGCCAACCAGGCCCTCGCCACGCTGGAACGGTATCGGGCCCGGCTGGACCAAGTCACGAACTCCCTCTCCGCCCTGGAAATCGAGGCGATGGTCACCCTGCGCGACGTCGCGGTGACGCTCCAGCGCCAGGAAATGGTCCGCCGTATCTCCGAAGAGATCTCACAGTACGTGCTGGAACTCGGAGTCGACGGGCGGCTCCTCTCGCTGCAGCTGGACGAGCTGACATCGGGGCTCGGCCCGGACAGCGGAATGATTTTGCGCGACTACTCGGGCGTCAAGGGCGGTATCGATGTCGAGGCAGCATTGGAAAGGCTGCAGAACTTCAGCTCCACGGACTTGATCGACCTCGGGCGGATTGCCAGCGTGCTCGGCATCCAGCCCGGCACCGACTCTCTCGAAGCCGTCGTGCAGCCGCGGGGCTACCGGCTGCTCTCGGCAGTAAAGTCCGTTCCGCGCGCTGTCGCAGACCGGCTCGTGGACCACTTCGGCGGCCTGCAGAACCTGATGGCAGCCAACATCGATGATCTGATGGCCGTGGACGGCATCGGCGAACAGCGTGCCCGGCTGATCCGCGAGGGCCTCTCCCGGATCGCCGAAACCAGCCTGCTCGACCGCTTTATGTAGCCGGCTACTGCAGGTCGAAGATGACCTTTTCGCTCTTGTGCGAGCCCAGCCTGGTCGTCAGCACGTAGGTGCCCGGCTGCGGATTGGCGTTCACCGCGGTACATCCCGGAGCGCTGCGCTGCCGCTCCCAGGTGAACTGCGCCCGCTCGCTTTCCCCCGGCGCAATGGTCCGCATCAGCTCCCCGGTCTCCACCGCGCAGTCCTTCGAAGAAAATATGCGGTCCTCGCCACTGGTGACGACGAACTCCATGGCTTCCGTACCGACGTCGACCTCGCAGTCAGATTTCCCGCTGTTCTCCACTTCCAGGATCAGCATCGGATCCTCGCCTGCCGCATATGAAGGTGCGTCCGTGGCGGCGGAAACGGAAATATCGGATTCGCCGCAGGTCCCGGCCGCAGCCGGCTCCGCGGACGGCGATCCGGACGGGGACGCGGCTGGCGCCACGGGCAGCGGCGCCGAGCCCTCCGCCTTCGGCTTGTCCTGGCCGAAGAGCCCGGCAATCCACCAGCCGGCCAGCACCAGCATTGCCACGAGCACAAGTGCCAGCGTCAGGACAGCCAGACGGCGCCGCCGGTAGACGGCCGGACTGGGCCTGCGCCGGTTCGGCGGTACGGCGCTGGAAGCCCCGCCCCGCGCTGCTCCGGTACCATTCGCCGCCATGCTTTAAGGCTAGAGACAGTTGGCCTCGAGGCGCGGCAGCACCACGCCGGGAACAGTACAGTATTTGTGTTCATAGACAAGGAGCTTCGATGCCTACCCCAACCGCCGCCCGAGCCGCTGCCGATGCGTCCAACGCCGACGCCGCGCCGCTGCATGGACTTATCGGGCGCTGGTTCGACGAGAACGCGCGCACCCTGCCGTGGCGCGACCCGGGCTGCAGCGCCTGGGGCATCATGGTCAGCGAGTTCATGCTCCAGCAGACGCCCGTCGTGCGCGTGCTGCCGGTCTGGGAAGAGTGGCTGCGGCGCTGGCCGGAACCTGCCGCGCTGGCCGCGGAGCCAAGCGGCGAGGCCCTGCGCGCGTGGGGCCGCCTCGGCTACCCGCGGCGGGCGCTGCGGCTGCACGCGGCGGCGACGGCCATCGTCGAGCGGCACGGGGGCGCAGTGCCTGCCGGCAGGGAGGAACTGCTGGCCCTGCCCGGCGTCGGCACCTACACGGCGGCGGCGATCGCCTCGTTCGCTTTCGAACTGCCGGAGACCGTGGTCGACACCAACATCCGGCGCGTCCATGCGCGGGCGGTCACAGGCAACGCCCTGCCCTCGCCCGCCCTGACCGCCGCGGAGTACAAGCTGGCAGAGGCCCTGATGCCCGCCGAGGACACGAAACGCTGGAATGCCGGCGTGATGGAGCTGGGCGCCCTGGTCTGCACCGCGCGCTCGCCCCGCTGCAGCGAATGCCCGCTGCTTGACCGGTGCGCCTGGATCGCGGCCGGCAGGCCGGAACCGCACTACGTGCCGAAAGGCCAGGCCTGGGCCGGCACCGACCGCCAGGTCCGCGGCGCGATGATGGCCGTGCTCCGCCGGGCCGACGGCCCCGTGCCCCGCCACCTGCTGCTGGGCACCGTGGACCTGGTGCACAACGGGACGGATTACGCCGTCGAACTCGGCAAACTGCAGGCCCTTGGTGCCAGCGACGAGCAGCTGGTGCGCTCCCTCGACGGCCTCCTGGCGGATGGACTGGCCGAAGCCGTACCGGCCGGTGTCCGCCTGCCGGCGTAACCTTGGCTTCGACGCAGGCGGCCCCTACGCTGCACGTATGGGGCTGAAATATCCGGCCATACTAACGACGGCGGCGCCCGCCTTGCTGGTGGCCGTCACCGCCTGCGGTGCTTCACTGGGATCCGGCGGCCGCGCCTGCACCGAGATCGGCGCCGCTCCCGGCGTTTCGCTCACCGTCGCCCGGGATTTTGCCCCGGAGGTCAAGGCGGCAACAGTCGAAATCTGCTGGGAAGACGCCTGCCGGCGGTCCGCCGTCGACCTTTCCCCCGGCCATGACACCGTGGACTTGGGCTGCGATGCCGCGGCCCCGGAAGGCAGCTGCTCGGCAACCTCGACACCGAACGGAACGCTCACGGGATTTGCACCGGTCCCGCTGTTGCCCGAGGGCCCGGTCCAAGCCACCGCCACGATCACCCACCAGGACGGCACCCAAACCGAAACCCGACCGCTGGAGACGGTAACCCGAACGGTTTATCCCAACGGCGAGCGGTGCCCCGGCGCCGCGCCTCAGCTCGGCCTGACGCTGGACCGCGCCGGCCTGCACCCGTCCCGACTCTAGACCACGGCCGTCAGCACCCAACCCGGCTTCGGACCACGGCCGCCCGCCCCCTAGTGACCTTGGCCGGTCCCGCCGCGATCCGGCTCTCCCGCCGGACGCACCGCCGCCTACCTCAGGCTGCGGATCATCCGGGTGTTGCCCAAGGTGTTCGGCTTGACCCGTGCCAGGTCCAGGAACTCGGCCACACCCTCGTCAGGCGACCGCAGCAGCTCCGCGTAGACCTCCGGATCCACCGCGGACTGGTCTGCCATCACCTCGAACCCGTGCCGCTTGAAGAAGTCCACCTCGAACGTCAGGCAGAAAACCCGGCTCACACCCAGCTCCTCGGCCTGCGCCAGCAGCACATTCAGCAGCGCCCCGCCGACACCCTGGCCGCGCCAGTCCGGCGAAGACGCCAGCGTGCGCACCTCGGCGATGTCCTCCCACATGACATGCAGCGCGCCGCAGCCGATCAGGGTGCCGTCCGGGTCCTCGGCGACCTTGAACTCCTGGATGCTTTCGAAGTAGGCGACGGCCTCCTTTTCCACCAGCACCCTTTGATCCGCCAGCGGCTTGACCAGACGCCGGATGGGAGCGACGTCGATGGTACGTGCCGGGCGGATCGTAAAGGCTGCAGTCATGGGTTCCAGTCTAGAGGCCCAACTCTGCCGGCAGTTCGGCCTCGCCCTCAAGGACATGGCGGGCCAGGAATTCCTGCACTACCTGGTACCAGACCTTCACGTGCTGCGGCTTGAGCACCCAGTGGTTCTCGTCCGGGAAATACAGGAACCGGTGGTCCGTCGTGCCGTCCTCGCGCTGCGGCAGCGCCGACTTCGAGAGCAGCTCGTACCAAAGGCGCAGCCCCTCCCCGATCGGCACCCGGTAATCCTTGTCCCCGTGGACCACCAGCATCGGCGTGGAGATCTTCCCCACGTGCAAGTGCGGAGAATTCTCCAACGCCATCTCCGGCGTCATCTCCTTCTCCCAGTAGAACGAGGCGTCGGTCGTGGGGCCGAACTGGTCCAGCGCCCAGAGGCTAGCGTGCGTGACGATCGCCCGGAACCGGTCGGTGTGCCCGGCAACCCAGTTCGCCATGTACCCGCCGAAGGATCCGCCCAGAGCCGCCGTTCGGTCCTGGTCGATGTCCGGGCGGCCCACGGCCTCGTCGGTCAGCGACATGAGGTCCGTGAAGGGCGCCTGGCCCCACTGGCCCCAGCCGCGGCGGATAAAGTCCTTTCCGTAACCGGTGGAAAGCGCCGGGTCCGGAAGCAGCACCGCATAGCCCTGGGCCGCCAGCAGCCAGGGACACCACCGCCACGACCACGCGTTCCACGAGTGCAATGGGCCGCCGTGGATCCACAGCAGCAGCGGGGCCGGATTCTCTTCCGACGCCCCCTCCGGCAGTACCAGCCAGCCCCGGACCCGCACGGACAGGCCGCCCTCCGCCGTCGTTGTTTCGATCTCCTCGAGCCGGCCGGGCAGCTGCGGTCGCAGCGCAGGACCGGGGAGCACCGTGGTGACGCCGGTCGCCAGCTCGATCCGCACCGGTTCCGGCGGGAAAAGGTAGCTGCTGCGCAGGGCATACGCGTACAGGCCGTCGGGGCTGACGACGACGTCCGTGTAGGCGGCGGCATCCGCAGTCACCCGGCGTACGCTACCGGTTCCCGCGTCGATCAGGAACAGCGGCCGGGCGCCGTCCTCGTCCGCGGTCACCAGCAGGGCCGAGGCGTCCGGCAGCCACTGAGCGGGCTCGGGCCAGCGGTCCCAGCCAGCCGCCAGGGGAAGCAGGTCGCCGCCCCCGAGCGGCAGCAGGCCAAGCGTGGTGTCCGGGATCGCCTGCGGGCCGGAGACCTTCTCGCAAGCAACGACGACGGTGCGCCCGTCCGGGCTGACCGGTCCGGGGCGGTAGTCAACGTCCTCCGAGGACAGCAGCACACGGACTCCGCCGCCGGCGGTGTCGACCGCGGCGAGGGCCTCCCGCATGTCGCCCTTGGCGAGCGGCTCGCGCCAGCTGGTGAGCAGCGTACGCCCGTCGGGACTGAGCGCGGCGGTGGACTCGACAAGCTGTGCCCCCGCCCCCGGTGTGATGCCGCGCAGAGAATATTCGCCCTCGGCCTCTACTGTGGTTGGCAGGACCGGCTCCATCTCCCGCTGCTCCAGCACGAACTGGCTCGGACTGCCCGGGCCTAGGTCGTGGTCCCAGAACCGCACCGGGTAGCCGCTGTGCAGAATGGCAGAAATCTGCTTGTCTTTGCGCAGCTTGCGGAGCCGCGCCTCGTCCTCTTCGTCTGCCGCGCCGGGCAGCACATCGGCATTGACCACGGCGACCTCCGCCGAACGGGCCGTCAGGACCGAGTTGATTCCACCCGGGCGGGACACGAGTTGCCGCGCCTCGCCCCCTCCAGCCGGAAGCTTCCAGAGCGCGGCGACGGGTTCGTCGCCCTCGGATTCAGGAGCGGGACGCGCAGAGGTGAAGAGCAAGTCCCCGCTGGGCAGGAAGGCAGGGCTGGCTTCCCCCTTCGCGCTGCGGGTGACTCGGCGGGCCGGCCTGCTTCCGGCGGGGTCAACCTCCCATAGCGCAGTGCTGTATTCGGTCGACTTGCCATTGAGCACGCTGACGGCCGTGATGAGGCGGCTGCCATCCGGGCTCAGGGCCAAGGAGCTCAACCGAGGCAGCGCGATGTAGTGGTCCAGGTCGTGGAACGAGGACCGGGGCCGCGTCGACGCCGATGCGGCCGGAGCGCCGGCTTCCCCGCCCTGATCAGAAAGAGTTGTTTCAGAAGTCATGGAGGACAGTATTGCGCAGGATCCGCCAAGGCGGTAGACCCCATGACGGTAGACCCTGGACAGACATTGAACCGGCCCCGACCTAGGCCTCGGGACCGGTTCAATGTGGTTAAATGCGGTGAGGGGCGCCGCCGTCGTTGGCGGTGCCCCTCATCGTGGTGGTTGTGTCCGGCGGTGACCTACTCTCCCACACCCTCCCGGGTGCAGTACCATCGG